>JBKCJG010000093.1:0-28739 GCA_046301895.1 Flavobacteriia bacterium | reverse complement strand
GGCTCTGTATGGATCGATCTGACATCGGAAGGTCTGGATGAGAAACTTGTTTTGCGTTCAGATGGAACAGCTGTCTACATGACGCAGGATATCGGTACTGCCGTAGACCGTTTTAAGGATTATCCAGATTTGAGCAGTATTATTTACACAGTTGGAAATGAGCAGGATTACCATTTTAAGGTTTTATTCCTCATATTGGAAAAAATGGGGTATGACTGGGCGAAGGACTGTGCTCACCTCTCATACGGAATGGTCGATCTTCCAACAGGGAAGATGAAATCCCGCGAAGGCACCGTTGTAGATGCTGACGATCTGATGGCTGAAGTAGTTGAAAGCGCCGCAGAAATGACCAGAGAGCGAGGACATCTGGACGGAATGTCTGAAAGCGATAAAGAACACTTGTTCGAGTTGATCGGTATGGGAGGTCTAAAGTATTATTTGCTCAAGGTTGATCCGAAGAAACGCATGATGTTCAATCCGGAAGAATCGATCGAGTTGAATGGAAATACCGGTCCCTTTATTCAATATGCTCACGCAAGGATCAAGTCCTTGTTGGCAAAATCGGGTATTGCAGAATTGAACAGTTCAAACTGTACGTCACTTCAGGCAGAGGAGAAGGAGATCATTAAATTGTTGACTGAATTCCCTGTGATCATTGAAGAAGCAGCAAATGAGCAGTCACCTGCGCTTGTCGCGAACTATACCTATGAGCTTGTAAAGGCTTATAACCATTTCTATCAGGTTGTTCCTATCCTCATCGAACCGGATACTGAAGTGAAGCATCTGCGTTTATTGCTTAGTACCAATGTTGCCAAAGTGATCAGACTTTCGATGCGTTTACTTGGAATTGAGGTTCCGGAGAGAATGTAAGATCAATTGTCAGTTGTCAGTTTTCAATTGGGGTTTATTTGAAAGATTATGGCCTTGTTGGTTTTGCTGCCCATTGAGAATTATACTCAAGATCCGATATTCGCTAGAAAGTACGACGTTACATCTTATTTCGCAAGACGCGCCTAAATTGATAATTGAAAATTATCATTCGTTCCAATCGTCTGTTCTGAACGGAATAAGTGGTAAACCACAGCTATTCTGGGTGTTTCCTACAGCATAGGTTTTAAAGCAATAACGCGCAGCAGCAGGATATGGAACTTGATCTGATTGTAGGATGACCGATTTCTGGTCTTCCCCAAGAACGGCATTAGCGGGATAGAACACTTTGTCTTCACCTGCTATTTCAAATCCGATCAATCCAACTGTGTTGCCTGTAAAACCACTTGGTTGCAGTCCATCTTGACAATTCTCAAAATGAACGGTGATACTTTGTGTATTCAACTGATGACTGAAATAATTCGGACTTTTCGCACAAATAGAATCTTTTTTATACGTGTTGAATAAGGCTTGATTGGCAAGGCGCTCACCGATCGGAGCTTTTTGAGATGGATGCACAACTTTTGATTCTTCCGGACGAACAAGATCACTCGTACTCACAAAACCACAGTTCTCAATGATCGTTGACGCGTTATACTGAGCTTCCCTCAATTTTGCTGCATTTGTTGGATGCTCAAATTCACACGGAGCTATCTCGACGATATAGAACGGTAATGTGCCTAATCCCCACTCGAAGCGCCACAATGAAACCATCTCTTTCAATTTGGATGCATAAGTTGCATATCGATCGATGTTAGATTCTCCCTGGTACCAGCAAAAACCTTTGATTACATAGTCGGTGTACGGTTTGAGCATACCGTTGAACATGATGTTCGGTTTTTTCCAGTTTTCATTTTCCGGGATCTCCGCTTTCAGATCGAGATCCGTATAATTATCGACAAGATCCTTATTCATCCATCCTTCTACACTGGATCCTCCCCAGCTTGAATTGATGATACCCACAGGAACATTCAGTTCTGATCTTAGTTTCAATGCAAAATGATAGGCAACGGCACTGAATTTCGGAACGTTCTGCTCAGTACTGAGCATCCATTTTCCTTCAGCAGTTCTCGTAGGGCGTTCCGCTCCATATCTTTTCGTTACAAGCATTCTTACTCCATTGTTAGGATCTGCTTCTGAAATGGTCTTCTCTGCACCTTCTATCGGTTGATTATTGAAGCCTTTGAAAGTCATTTCCATGTTGGACTGACCCGAACAGAACCAAACCTCTCCAATGAGAACGTTGTTTACTACTGTTACTATTTTTCCCTCAGTGAAGGTTATTTTCTGAGGAGTAAAACTTGCTTCAGGTGTTTTGACGGTGATTAGAAATGCTCCGTCCTTTTTTGTGCAATATTTGTAGACCTTGTCGCTCCATGAAACCTTTATCTGAATGCATTTGTGCGGTTTTGCAATACCCCAGAGCTTTATGTAGCTGTTCTGCTGAAGTACCATGTTCTCGCTTAGCACATCGGGAAGCACTACCTTGGGAAGAGCATTTTGCGCAAGGACTAGTAAGAGAAAAGTAAGAATTGATCTCATGTTCGGCCGTTATTTCATAAACGCATACATCAAAATGTTTGCCCCCATTTGCAATGCTTGCTTTCTCTTCTCTTGCGGGTCGTTATGGACAGGTTGGTCCTCCCATCCGTCACTGAGATCGGTTTCGTAGGTATAAAGGCATACTAAACGTCCGTTCTCGATGATTCCGAATGCCTGTGGGCGCTTTCCATCATGTTCATGGATCTTCGGAAGACCGTTGAAATCATATTTCTGATGGAAAACAGGGTGGTTGAAAGGTAACTCGATCAGCGCATTGTTGGGGAAAACTTTTTTCAGCTCAACACGAATGAACTCATCCATTCCATAATTGTCATCGATGTGAAGGAATCCACCGGCTAGCATATAGTTACGAAGGTTTTCTGCCTCAGCTCCTGAAAAAACAACATTTCCGTGACCTGTCATGTGAACAAGAGGATACTGGAAGATATCCTGACTACCAACTTCAATATAGGGTACGTCTGTAGACATATTGGTACCCAGATTCTGATTACAGAATTCGATCAGGTTTGGCAATGCGGTAGGATTCGCATAATAATCCCCCCCACCACTGTATTTAAGGACCGCCAGTTGATATGTTCCCTGAGTCCAACCTTTTGAACTGCAAAGGAATAAGATCGCTACCAGTAAAATCCTAAAAACTTTTCTCATCCTTTTTTTGTTAGCCATCAATTCACCAAATTACAATATCTAGTTTCTCGTATTTAAGCAAATAACCGCCTGCATGCATGCTGCCAATCCTGCCGTTTCCGTTCTCAGTCGATTTTCACCTAAAGTTATGGTTTTGTATCCGTTTTTCAAAGCAAAATCTACTTCTGCTTGAGTGAAGTCACCCTCCGGACCGATCAGAATAGGACAATCCAAAGCATTAAATGCATGGAGAACGGTTTGTTTTTCACCCTCCCCACAATAAGCGATCAAACCTTTTTGGTGGTTTTGAATGAACGTTTTAAAAGGTGTCAATGCATGCAAAATTGGAAGGAAAGTCCTTTTTGACTGTTTCATTGCTGAAATAAGGATTTTTTCAAATCGCTCTTCTTTTGTTTGCTTGCGTTCATTGTTGGTACAGAGCAATAAAGTGATCTCTGTTATCCCGATTTCGGTCGCTTTTTCGAGAAACCATTCGGTTCGATCGTTGTTCTTTGTTGGTGCAATGGCAACATGAACGGAATAAGACGGTTTCGTATCCGTTTTGACATTTGTGATCCTTACTCTGCACTTCTTTTGATTTGCCTCTGATATAACAGCAGTCAAGGACGTGCCTTTTCCGTTGAGCAAGAGGATCTCGTCACCTTCTTTCAAGCGCATTACACGGCACGCATGCTTTGATTCATCTTCAGACAGAAAATATTCCTTTATGTCCGCTGTAATATATGCGTCGTAGAAGCTGTGCATCAGTGCAGTAATCTGTAAACCATTTCTTTCATAAGGTCGCCTTCTGAGAATGCTCCGGTATTTCCAACCCCCTTGGATCTCAGGTCGATCTCATGGAGTATCGCGATGTTCGCAGCTATCTTTTTGGGATCGAACACTTTTGACGCGTTAAGCAATTCACCGGCAACGAAAGGATGTACTTTCAACGCAGTTGCCACTGCCTCTTTGGATTTGTTAGAGAGAAAGTGAATGCGCATCAGCTGAGAGAAAAATTTAAAGATCGTAGCTGTAACAACCACTATGCTCGTGGCTTTTGGGTTGTGGTCAAAGTAGTCCACGATCTTCATTGCCTTTGGGAAATCACGGACACCCAGCGAATTGGTTAGCTCAAAGACGTTGTAATCTTTTGAGATACCAATATTTTCCTCAATGTGGATATCGTTGATGGTTGTTCCTTTTTCAAGCAAGATGGACAGTTTTTCCACTTCATTTACGATCCTCGAAAGGTCATTCCCCAGAAATTCCACCAATAACATAGCCGCTTTTGAGGTGATACCGTATCCGGCACTTTTTATATAGGTCTGGATCCAGTCACCTAAGAGATAGTCCTTGACCTTGTCGGACTTAAAGACCAAACCTTTCTTTGCGGCTGATTTAATGAGTTTCTTCCGGGAATCGTATGTCTTGTATTTGTAATTAACAACAAAAACGGTTGTATCAGATGGGGCTTCAAAATATGCATCTAGATCGTCCATAGCTTTGAAATCCTGAGCTTCTTTGAGAATAACAAGTTTTCTTGCGCCCATCATCGGATAGCCTTTTAATTCTGAGATAAGGCTCAGGGCTTCGGCATCCTTTCCGTAAATGACCACTTGGTTGAAATCTCTTTCATGCACTTCCATGGCATTAGCTATGAGGGCATCAGTGATCTCATCAATGAACAATGGCTCTTCCCCGTGAAGAAAGTAGATCTTCTCGAATTTGCCGGATTTGATATCTTTTATGATTAGTCTGTGATCCATTACTTATGCTGTTCCCAGATCTGTACAAGTTCTATTAATGTATCGACCGCCTTTTGCATATCCTGAACGCTCACGTATTCATGTCTCGAATGAATCGCCATTTCTCCCGTAAATATGTTCGGACAAGGCATTCCCATGAATGATAGTCTTGATCCGTCCGTTCCACCTCTTATGATCGTTGGTTTGGGTGTTAATCCTGCTCTTTTCATGGCTTCGATAGCATAGTCTGTTACGAATGGCACCGCGCGAAGTACCTCCTTCATATTACGGTACTGTTCAGTAACCGTGAATTCATAAGAAATACTTTTATAACGATCCATCACTGATTTCAGGATGTTTTCAAGCCTTGCTTCGTATTCAGCCAGTTTCGTCGTGTCATGATCGCGGATGATGAACTGCACCACAGCTTTCTCTAATCCTCCATCAAAGGATACGGGATGAACGAATCCTTCGCGGTCCTGCGTCGTTTCAGGGGACCAGCTGTCTTTCGGTAATTCATTGACGAATTCGGCAGCCACTTTCAGTGCGTTGATCATTTTGTTCTTTGCATATCCCGGATGTGCACTAATTCCGTGAATTATGATCTTGACGGCGTCTGCTGAAAAGGTTTCATCTTCAATATCTCCGAGCTTTCCTCCGTCCAAGGTATAACCATAGTCCGCTTTCAACTTATTCATGTCAAGTTGCTCTACACCTCGGCCAACCTCTTCATCCGGCGTAAAAAGGATCCTGATAGGTCCATGTTTGATCTGCGGATTTTCCATAAGGTAATTTACCAGATCCATGATGATGGCGACTCCAGCTTTGTCATCTGCACCAAGGAGGGTTAGGCCGCTTGCAGTAATGATATCGTCTCCTATCTTTTCATTCAGATAGGGATGACGATCCGTTGTGATGATCTGAGAAGTGTCATCCGGTAAAATTATCGGTGCGCCAGTGTATTTCCTGTGAACGATCGGTTTTACATTTGTGCCACTGCAATCAGGAGCCGTATCCATGTGAGAACAAAAACAGATCGTTGGTAAGTCTTTGTTTTCGCTGTTGGAAGGGATTGTTCCGAAAACATATCCCCACATGTCCATTTCAACGTCCTGAACTCCAACAGATTCAAGCTCATCTCTCAATACCTTGGCCAAGTCCTTCTGCTTTGCAGAAGATGGAAAGGTCGTAGAGTTTGGATCGGCAGTCGTATCGATCTTAACGTATCTTATAAATCGTTCTTCAACAGTGTATGCGTATGACATAGAATTTGAATTTCAGTTCAAAAATAAGGTTTCGACGGTGAAAATCTTAATTCTGGCATCAATGGTTTTCAACAATTATTACCGCAACAGATCCATCAAATGAAATAGGATCTTATCCCGATCGGTCTATCGATCATGAATTGCGATCATACTTCTCCATTTGATTAAAAGTAGGGGTGCTGTGGTTGTCTTGATTTTGTGATGGTCTTTTCGAATTAAGCGTAATCAATAAAGTGCGAATAGAAGAACAAAAAATATAGTTCTTTAAATCATTGATGTAAAAATCGCTGTAACGGTCTTTTTAAACAGAAAAGGCTATCCGTTTGGATAGCCTTTTTTGGTTCAATGAACCGGGTTCTTTAAACGATCTCGTTTGCCGAGAAATGGAATTTACCTTCGATCTCAGCATTCTCATCTGAGTCTGAACCGTGAACAGCATTGCGTCCTTTGGACTCAGCATAATATTTGCGGATAGTACCTTCTGCCGCTTCAGAAGGATCAGTAGCACCGATCAATGCACGAAAATCTGCAACTGCGTTCTCTTTTTCAAGGATGGCAGCAACGATCGGTCCGGATGTCATGTATTCAACCAACTCACCGTAGAATGGTCTTTCTGAGTGTACTTCATAGAATTTCTGCGCCTGTTCTGTCGTCAAGCGAGTCAATTTCATTGCTTTGATCTCGAAACCTGCCTGTATGATCATGTCTAGGATCTTACCCATGTGACCGTTTTCGATCGCATCAGGCTTCAACATTGTAAATGTTCTGTTTGTTGCCATTTCTTTATTGTATTACTAAAATTTGGGTGCAAATATACATTTTAAATGGCAATCAGGACAGGAAGTTTTCTATGGTCGTTGAGTTTCTAAGTTGAACTTACTATCTTTAACAAAAATTGTAAGACATCATGCGATCGATCGAGCAGTTCTTCATGGAATTAGATCCCGTATTAGCTGCACTTATTGCAACAACATTCACTTGGTTATTGACAGCTGCAGGAGCAGCACTTGTCTTCTTTTTTAAAACCATGCACCGCGGTTTATTAGACGGTATGCTCGGTTTTACAGGAGGAGTGATGGTCGCTGCAAGTTTTTGGTCGCTATTGAATCCGGCCATCGAAATGTCTGAGAACTTGTATCCATCGGCACCCTGGATGCCAGCAGCTATTGGTTTCCTTGGTGGTGCACTTTTCCTTTATTTTCTGGATAAAAAGCTGCCTCATTTGCACATCAATTTTGGTGAAGAAGAAAAGGAAGGTGTTAAAACACAGTTGCATAAAACAGTTCTGTTGGTGCTTGCCATTACACTTCATAACATTCCAGAAGGATTAGCGGTTGGTGTGTTGTTTGGAGCAGCAGCGAATGGTATGGAAGGCGCTACGATAGCCGGAGCAATTGCGCTTGCAATTGGGATTGGGATTCAGAACTTCCCTGAAGGATTTGCAGTTGCAATGCCATTGCGACGCGCCGGTGCAAGTCGCTGGAAAAGTTTTTGGTATGGACAATTGTCGGCGATAGTTGAGCCAATTGCCGGAGTAGTTGGTGCAGTAGCAGTTATCTATATGCAGCCGATTTTGCCGTTTGCTCTTGCTTTTGCTGCAGGAGCAATGATTTTCGTAGTTGTTGAAGAGGTTGTGCCCGAAACCCAGCGAGATAAATACACGGATGTAGCCGTTCTAGGTTTTATTGGTGGTTTCTTGGTGATGATGATCCTTGATGTTGCTCTTGGTTAGTCTTAATTTCATGTTTTTTAACAAAAATTCACTGATATTTGTTTTGTAATCACAAAAATGTGCTTAACTTTGCAGTGTTCAAAACACAATTTCATAGTTGTAGTTTTTTGCATTTAGGTTTTATAGTTTTAGCATGGTTTAGCGAAAAGAGGAACAAGTTTCAATTGAATTTGTTCCTCTTTTTGTATCTATCAATTTCTTTTTATTTATATTCACACTGACTGTAAGACAAAAACGAATATGAGAACGTTGTGCTCGGTGATTCTATTCACTTTTTCAATCGCTTTAATTGCGAATTCACAAACACAAAGCATTGCATATACAGCCGTTGGGAAAGGAGTGGCAACCACATTTGTAACCGATTATCATTCGCTTGGTGTCAATACCTCAGCCCTTGGATGGGGCACCGGTTATGAGAAGAAGAGATTCACCATCGGAATGACTGAGTTCGGAGCAGGGATCTATTCTGATTCTATGTCATCTGATAAACTGAAGAAATTATACAGAGCTGCGAAGGCTCAAATTTTAGGAAGTCAACCGGACACCATAAATTGGCAGGAGCAGGCTGATGCAGCAGCTGATTATTCCAGAGCTGGGATTTCGATGTTTGCTAACTACAATTGGGGTGGTTTTTCCTTTCAAACACCAAAGTTTGGTGGAATTGCTTTCAATGTTCGTGAGAGTTATCAGTGGTACTCTCGTTTAAATGAAGAAACTACCGATATTATTTTTAAGGGTAAATTGTCAAATTATTTTGATTCCCTGACCATTGCAATGAATGGAGATACAACGGTAATTGCCAATTCAGCGAATTTGTCTCAGGATACACTTGGTTCAGTGATTCTTGGAACCATATCAAACCCACTAAACCTTGCACAGATAACGAAGGGCTCTGAATTAAAAGCTGTTTGGAACAGATACTACAGTTTTGGATACGGTCGCAAGATCTTCGGAAAAGATTCGTTGTTCGTTCTATATGGTGGAGTGGGAGGTCGATTTATTCAGTCCATGGCGATGTTTAATATGGAGTCTGATGGAACCTCCCTACGAATGTACTCTTCGATTACCTCCAATTTCAATATTGATTATGATGCGCTTGCAGTAGCGCAGAATCCCTCTGCTTTTAACAAAAAAAGCGGATTAATTCCGAGCGTTGTAGGTAACGGATATGGGTTAGATGTTTCTGCTAGTGCTATTCTATTCAATAAACTAAAGGTGGCAGCTGCGGTCAATAACATTGGCCAGGTAAAGTATACACGCAATGTTTACAAAGTTAACGATACGCTTTTAACCCAGGTTTCTGTGAACGGGTTGTCTGATTACAACGTTACTCAGTCGGTTAATCAGTTGCTACGTAAAGGCGAAATTCTTTCATATGAAGGACAAGAAGAATATATTCTAAAGAATTCCGCAGATTTCCGTTTCGGAGCGAGTATGCAGTTCGGAAAGATTCTTAATGTAGGAATCGATATTGTTGCTCCTTTCGATAGCAATAATCCGGGAAGTATTGCAAATCCGGTTTATTCGATTGGAGGCGAAATCAGACCACTTAAATGGATTGCGATCAGTGCCGGTTATTTTGGGGGTGGAATCTATAAAAATAACGTACCAGTCGGACTGAACTTTATACTAAAGGATGGGGCATATGAGTTTGGGATTTCTTCCTATGATGCGTTATCCTTTTTTATGGATAACTCTAACAGTATTTCCGCTGCCTTCGGTTTTGCGAGAGTAAGATTTTAATTAATCGCTAATAGGATCTCCCGTAATTCACTTAAAATAAGAGCTGTAGCTCCCCATACTTTTTTGTCAGCAAGGTCAAAGTAGGGGATGTTTTGGTAGAGCGTTCCGTTTGGCAGATGTATTTCCATAGTGGAAATAAGTTCCTCATTTTTAAGATCGAAAAGCGGAAAGCTGAGAATTTCAGAGACTTCTCGCTCGTCTTTTTTTAGAATGGGAAGTACGTCATGATAGATTACGTATGCCTTTACCAGAAAACTGCTCACCGGTATAAACACGTCTGTTAATTGACCCAGTAATATACCCTGATCTGTCGGAATACCAATCTCTTCGAAGCATTCTCTTCTGGCAGTTTCTTCGAGGTCCAGATCGGAAGGATCTTTCTTTCCTCCGGGAAAACTGACCTGGCCACTGTGGTTCCCTTCGTATTCCGGTCGCTGGGTAAGAATACATTCGATGGAACCATTATTCTTGTAGAGTACCACAGCAACAGCCGATTCCCTTACCTTATCAGCCATTTTTAGAGCAATGCTTGAAACAGGGCGCCCGATTGGTGCCATTTTCACATGGGCTTTTTCACCTGGAAGTGACAAAATGAGTTCACGCCTGAATAATTTCAGGAATTCCTCCGTTTGCATCATTTCTCGATCGAATTTAAAATGTCCTCAAAGTCATCCTTAAGGTATCCCATGTTCTTTGTTTTACCAATCAATTGGAAGACATAGAACTTTTCACCAACTTCTATTGTAGCAGTAAGGTATAAAAGGTCTTGGTTATCATATTCTTCTATTCCTGTTCCTTGGATCGATTGGCAAACACCTTTAAAGCCAACCATCTTATTCACAGGCTTTTTGACAGAGGTGAAATAGGAATCAAGTGATCTTTGCCGGGCATAAATATAGTTGTCATGAACAGCATTGAGAAGATCGGTTCCTTCAGAAAAATTGAACTTGTATGCCTCTGCTTCAATTTTTGTGAATGATTCAACACTGAAATTCAGGTCTAGGTCGTATATTACCTTTGTTGTTGCATTATCCTTCAATACGAAATCTGAATTATAACTGTCCTCGAAAAGAGACGAAATCTTGAATTTAATGCCGTCGTGGTATCTTTTTTCGGGATCAGGCAAGTCCATATTATTCTTAAAGAGTTTGTCAGAAGCATCCTCATAATTTGCACCTGGACAAGCAGTCAGCAGTATACAGCATGAGATTAGAGAAAGAAAATTCAGAATCTTCATTGCTACGAATGTAAGGAAATAATCAACGATGTTTCCTGATTTTCGATTTAAAAAACTGTCGTATCTTTGTCATACTTTTTATTTAAAACTTACATAGCATGCAACTGTGGAATACGTTAAGTAAAGAGGAGTTGGAGGTCAAATTGCGCGAAAGCGGTTACAAGTTCGTAACCATATCATTCTATCAGTATGCGCATGTTGCCAACCCTCGATTATTCAGAGATCACCTATTTCAGATCTGGTCAGCTCTCAATGTTGTCGGAAGAACATATGTTGCACGAGAAGGGATCAATGCCCAGATCGCTGTGCCCGTGCATAACCTGGATCATTTCAGAGATGAATTATATCAGATCGAATTCTTGAATGGGATCCGACTGAATATTGCCGTTGATGACTCAGAAGCTGAATTCCCATTCCTCAAACTCAAAGTGAAAGTACGCGATAAGATTCTTGCGGACGGACTTAATGATGAGACTTTTGATGTGACCAACAAAGGAAAACATCTTGATGCAGAAGAATTCAATAAGTTGACGGATGATCCCAATACCATTCTGATAGATTTTCGAAATCACTATGAATCAGAAGTTGGTCATTTCAAAGGTGCTATTCTGCCGGATGTTGATACATTCCGTGAGTCATTGCCATTTATAGAAGAAAACTATTTGAAAGGTAATGAAGATAAGAATCTTGTCATGTATTGTACCGGTGGTATTCGATGTGAAAAGGCATCCGCATGGTTTAAGCATCGGGGTTTCAAAAATGTGCACCAGTTGGAAGGTGGAATTATCAAATATGCGAATGATTGTTCTCAGAATGGATTTGAGAACAAGTTCATTGGTAAGAACTTTGTGTTTGATGAACGTCGTGGTGAACGCATTTCAGAGGATATCATTGCTGTATGTCATCAGTGCGGAAAACCAGCAGATACACATACCAACTGTGCAAATGATGCCTGTCATTTGTTATTCATTCAGTGTGATGAATGTAAGGTAAAGATGGAAAACACCTGTTCCCAGGATTGTATGCATACGATCAATTTATCGGAGCAGGAACAAAAGGCACTGCGTAAAGGAAAAACGGTAAGTAATCTGATTTTCAAAAAAGGACGATCCGAAAAATTACCGTTTCAGGCAAATAAAGAAAAACCATTATCTTTAGTCGAAACAATCAAAGTGGAGGCCAAGTGATAGCAGCAATTAACTGGGATGTCAGTTCTGAACTGATCGATGGATATAAAACACCGAACCTTTACGGTTTACTTTTCGTCAGTGGACTCATTCTCGGTTATTTTGTAGTTCGAAAAATGTTCCGAAAGGAAGGTATTGTCGATCAGGTACTCGACAAGCTGGTCCTATATATGGTTATTGCAACTATTGTCGGCGCGCGTCTGGGTCATGTTTTCTTTTACGGCCCTTATTGGGACGTTACAGACGCTAATGGGATGTTGCTTGAACGCGGTTATTTGTCACATCCTGAGGATATCATTAAAGTGTGGGAGGGAGGTCTTGCGAGTCACGGTGCGGCGGTCATCATTCTTTTATCTCTTTACATCTTTTCGAAAAGAGTTGTTAATAAGCCATATCTATGGATCCTTGATAGGATCTCTGCACCCATTGCAATTGGCGGAACGTTCATACGTTTGGGAAATCTTGTGAATCATGAAATGGTTGGGGATGAGACAACTGTTCCTTGGGGTTTCCGATTCCTTCATCACGATTGCCCACCTGGAAGAATTGGTGATCAGCTCATCTATGAATGTTCTTGGAATGCCTTGCCTGTCAGGCATCCTGCTCAATTGTACGAGGCCATATGTTACTTTATAGCATTCGGAGTTCTCATGTTCCTCTACTGGAAACGCGACCTTTGGAAGAAACCGGGTGTTGTATTCGGTGCTTTTCTGATCCTGATCTTCGGTGCTAGGTTCTTGGTAGAGTTTGTAAAGTTGGGGCAAACTGCACGAGATGAATACCTCGCTTTAAATACAGGTCAGATTTTGAGTATCCCATTAATCATTGCCGGAATTATTCTGTTGTTCAGGGGATTGGCAGAGAAAAGTGCAGATACCTCTGTTTCCTGATTCTGATCCAGATTCCTGATCACTCGTGTCCTCCGGAATGAAAAATCTATTTAATCTATTGCTTATTATTTCGGTCGTGCTTTCTTCGTGCTCGGTTGAGCAAAGGCTTTACAGACCAGGTATGTCGATTCAATGGCATTCGATTAAAAGGGATGGGAAGAAGAAGACGAATGAAGACGTTCTAAGTTACAACAATAGCAGCGATAAGAGCATTCATGAGGAACGGTTCAGCCCTTCATCTATCCGTGAAACGTCAGATTCGTTCTCTGTTGATGATTTTCAGACGGATTTAGTCGATTTGAAAAATGTCGACTCACCTGAATATTCGAAAGAAGTAAGTGTATCAGTCGTAAACTTCGATCGTGAGAATGACGATACTACAAGAATAACGGTTGATGAGCAGGAGCCACCGATTGAAAGTGACCCATATAGTGAAGTCAGATCAAGCGATAAATTCGGTTGGATATACATCCTGTTTTTGGTTCTCTTTTACACAATACTAGGTACGATCCTTTATTTTGGAGCACTCTATCCTTTTCAGGCAGGGGTTATTCTGATGGTTCCCTTGAGCATATTATTCGGGTTGGATGACAGAGCAGGATTCCTCTTCGGGATCTTCGGCGGTTTTTCATATGTTGGTTTATTCTTTCTTTCAGGATCCATAGGATTTTGGGGTATCTTTTTCCTCGGCTTTCTGGCATTGATGCTTTCTCTGGGAATGGCAACCTTACTTGATGACATTTTGGACAGAGGAGAAAGGAAAGATGACTTTACACCGCCACCCAAAGAGGCGAATCTGGAGGATTACAGGTGATCGTCATTTAATTTATTGAGAGCTTCGCGCGAAGAATCAAAAACTCAATGAATAAATGACAAGCACATAGATTTTGGTTGGGTGGGGCTTTGCAATTAACACACCTGAAAGAATCTCTTTACTGGATTATCTTAATCAGTCGTAAATCACTGGATTAACTGTCCTGTGGAACTTTCTTCGATCTTTATGATCTCTGTTGGATCTCCTGACAGATAAATGTTGCCAGTGCCTAGTATGCTGTAAGTTAATTTCGTAGTACAGTAAATTCGGCAGTCACCCTTGGAGTTGTTTTCTACACTTGCTATCGGTGTATTCAAATCGGAAGCATCAATTGCCATAAGTGCATAACTCCAAACTTTCAATTCATTCGTTTGCCCGGTAAGAACCACTTTTCCGCCGCATGGATGATTATTCCAGAAATAGAATGAGTTGCAGTCAATTGCAAGGTTTGCTTCATTTAATTTGCTCGTCATGACCAGACCGATCTCATTTCCTGTAAGTTTATTAGTGGTGCGGATATTACTGGTTTCATTGGAATTGATCCGATGAAGGCCATTGGTTGTGATGTAAACCCTAACCTTGTTCTTTTTAGGATAAAGCCAGTTGCCTTTAAATGAATTACTTAAGGTTAGTGTGTTGTTTTCAATCGCTATTTCTACATTCTCCAGGATCTTCTGAGCACCTTCAATGCGGATAGAATTTGAGCTGCCTTGTGTAAGTTGGATCTCAAAAACACTATTCACTGTTAATGTATCAAACTCATTGAGTGATTTTTCTATAGTCACTTCTTCCATAGCTTTCTTACAAGAGAAGAGTGATACAGCCAAAAATAACAGGACAGTATAGACGATTTGTTTCATTTTTCACGCGTAAAATAATAGCCGATCCCTAACTCAGGATAATCCAGAATATGGAGATGAGACCTCATTGAAATATTGATCAACCAATTTTTGTTCAGTTTCCATCTTAACATCGCTCTATTGTACATGAAACTGTTGTCAACCCGGTCAATAAGACCAATATAAAACCCCTCCTGTAAGATGAAACTAAAACGGTCATAAACCAATTCCTGTGAAAGATGAATGCCTGTGCGATAATCGTAGATCGGTTTGTATTCATTCTTTCCGGGAGTGCTCATTTCAGTCTCCGTTGCCGAGTCGTAAGAAAGGTCAAAACCGCATCCTAATCTGAATTTACGTTTCCATTGATATTTGTATTCCGCGGATAAGGAAGAGGTGAAATAGACTGTTGACTGAAGCGCACGTGTATGTTTTCCACCTGCCGCATAGATGAAAGCGAATTCATGCTTAGAAGCATGTTTAGGAAGCTCTGTTTGAATGAATTCCTGTAACGGTTTGATGGCATAGTTCAATCCTGCGTATACGTTTAAAATGTTGATACCCAGATTTGGTTCAGCCATGTTAGCGTTAGAATAGTGAGTAAAAGACAAACCACTGTTTATCGAAATCTTATCGTTAAGTCTATACCGCACGCCCAGTTTAAAATTAAAATGTATGTTTATGTGGGATCCCACGGAAACGTTTTGATAATTATCTTCCAGATCGAATTTTTTCGTTGCATAACCCACACCTAAACCAAAAAGGGTGCTCAGAAGGAAATTAGGTCTTCGTAAGATTGGAGTTTGTACATAAGGAAACAGAGCGAGTTCCTCGCCGAATACCTTCTTATTTCCAAGCGTTGTGAATTGAAAGGTCAATCCGGCTTCCGGATAACGGTATGCTCGTTCCCATTCATTTCGCCCAATTGCAGAACGAAAGAGACTTACCTCGAATCCTCTTACGGATTCCTCGACGATATAGGAGATATTCTTGTATTCCGGAATCACCAGACCGTAAAGCAAATCCATTCGTAAAGACAAATTACGCTGTCTGTCTTCCTGTCCAAGCATTTTACTGCTGATGAACAGAGAAAAAAGAACCAGGAGCCAAGCAAATCTGTGCGTCACGTTGATCAAATCTGTTTTAAAATTAACCAAATGAACGTTTCAAATAACAGTTCGGTTAGATGTGATCCGATTAATCGATCAGAATACCGGTGCCGATAAGTAATCCTTGGAGGTTATTAACTGAAAACCTTGCACCTTTCAAAAGGTTTCCTGATGGATCAATATTAAAACGATAGGCTTTTCTAAGATCCGCAGCGCTAAGGTTTGTTCTGTCAAAAACAGCATCACTTAGTTCACATTCATAGAAATGTGAACCTTCCAGATTCGTTTCAGTGAAATCAACTTCTTGAAGGCTGCAACCTTCGAAGGTTGTAGCCTTCATATTTAATTGATAAAAGGATGAGAAATTCAACGTGCATCTGCTGAAATTGACAGAAAACAGGAACGGATTGCACTGCTCGAAATGCAAGCCCAGCATTTTGCAGTCATTAAATTGCACTTGACGTAAAGAGGTATGATCGATCTTACAATTGCTTAGGTCGCATTCACTGAACTCACACTCACTGAAAATGATCTCTTTCAGACTCGTTCCGGCAAAAAGACATCCGAGGAAGGTACAATTCTCGTATTCTGCTAACTCCAAACCGTTTTCGGAGAGATCAAGGTTGGTGAATTCCTGATCAGTGATGTATTTCTTGCTCATACCAGTTCTTTTAAAGCTGTTTTTGTGCCGATCTTTGCTGTTATAAAATCTTTATTCTGTTTAGGGCTCCTTGCCGGCGAATATTCACGACCGTAAAAGATGATCTGCAAATGCAATTTGTTCCACAATTCCTTTGGAAAGACCTTTTTTGCATCTTTTTCTGTCTCAACCACGTTCTTGCCGGATGTAATCCCCCAGCGGGTAAGTAAACGGTGAATGTGGGTGTCTACCGGAAAGGCCGGTACACCGAATGCCTGAGCCATTACAACGGAAGCTGTTTTGTGTCCAACACCTGGTAACTCTTCTAGTTTGTCAAAATTATCGGGCACCTCTCCACTGTACTTATCGATCAGTATCTGAGATAGTTCAAAAATAGCTTGAGATTTTCGAGGTGAAAGTCCGCAAGGACGTATGATTCCCCTGATTTCATCAACAGTTAGTTTTACCATGTCGAACGGGTTGTCAGCGAATTTGAAAAGCAATGGGCTAATCTTGTTTACACGTTCATCTGTGCATTGGGCCGAAAGCAATACAGCAATGAGTAGCGTATACTCGTCCTTATGGTCCAACGGTACAGGAGTTTCAGGATATAATTTTTCAAGTTCTTCGATGATATAGGTTGCTTTCTCTTTCTTTCTCATGTCTTTTGCTTTCCGTTTTTTTATGGAATTACATCAGGTTTCTTTCGTTTTCATGTTTTTGGAGCTGCTTCTTGAACTGAGCTAATCCATTCTCGAAATACTTTTTTAGGAATAATTCAAAAGCTTGAGCATGTGTTTTGTTGGCAAACATCCTTATTTTCGTTACATGATGGATAAAATTACGGACTTTCCACAATACAGAAAGCTGTCGAATGGCAAGACTTTTTACAAGATTAAGGATGAAAGGAATTTTGAAGAACTACAGCTGATGGGGACACGAGTGTTGCACTATAATACCACAGCGGAACAATATCCTGAAATATTAAGGATCGGTGATATGCTGTCATTGGAACCACCTTATCAATTGTCAACGAAAGAGGAATATAATGCTGTTCAGAACGTTTAATTTAATACCCCTAATAATCTTATTGCTCGCGGCCTGTAATATGAACGGTGAACAGGAAAAGAGACTTAATGAATCACTTTCTGCCTACATATTCGCGAGAAATGAATGTCAGGTCATAAGCTATGTGGCATTCACTTATCCGGATCTTGTTGCCGACTACAGAGCCGAGGGCGATAGTGTATTCAAGGAACGTTTTAACTGCAACAATGATTCGATCTATCTGGAAGATCCCACTATACGGCGGACAGAGAAAAAAGGTAAAGCTATCCACGTTCTATATGATCTTACGGCGTACAATGAAAATACAGGTAATCGGGAAATAGAAAAGCATAAACTTGTAAGTATCAGCAATGATGACGGCCATTCCTGGTTTTTCATGGATTACTCCAAATATGTTGAAAAGTCAACTCTTCCAAAACTTGAAAGGTTGCTGAAGGTTGATTAGAATTCTTATTTTTAGGAAATGATAAGACCGCTACTCTTTCTTTTGCTTTTTGCTCCGCAGATCATACAAGCACAGGGATGGCTACCGATGGGGGCTAGGTCCAACGCAATGGCGAATGCAACCGTTGCTCTTTCAGATGCCTGGTCCTTTCACCACAATCCAGGTGCCCTTGGTGAAGTAAAACAGGTTTGTATCGGTGTTAGCTATGAAAATAAATTTCTGCTTAGAGAATTACAGTCGCAGGGATTGGTATATATCCAACCTTTAAAAAAAAATGGAGTGCTCTCATTTGGTGCACAGACCTATGGGTTCGAATTTTATCGGACCTACCGCATCGGAGCGGGATATAGCCTTCAACTCAGTGAACGCTTCTTTGCAGGGGTTCAGATGAACTATCAAGGTATCCGGTTGTCTGAGAATTATGGTTCAAAGAATACCATTACCGCAGAAATGGGAATTCTTGGAAAGATCACGGATAACTGGAGGGTAGGTATGAGCGTTTTCAATCTGGGACGAGCGAAACTGGCAGTCTACGAAGATGATCGCTTCACAACACTCATGCGTTTGGGGACATCCTACACCTTCTCAAAAAAGCTTACCGTAACAGCCGAAGCAGAAAAGAATATCGATTTTGCTGCCCGGTTCAAGAGTGGATTGGATTATCAGGCGATAGAAAATCTATTTTTCAGAGCGGGTTTTGCCACACAGCCGGTCGAGATCTCCTTTGGCTTTGGTTATAAGTTTGGTGTTATTCAACTCGATCTTGGAAGCGCTTATCATCAGCAGTTAGGTTGGTCGCCGCATTTTTCGCTTACCTATCAGGCTAAAAAGAAGGAGTGAGATCGATCGGTAACATACCATTGATACTATTTTCGTTTTTTCCATTGATCTCATTCGGACAGGAAAAAAGCGAGGTTGTTCAGCAGCGCATCGAATTTATTGCGGAACAGCTGGAAACGGAAGAGATCGACCTTACGAACATCATCGAACAGCTCAACTATTATTTTGATCACCCTCTGAACCTCAACAGTGCTTTAGCTGAGGAACTGGAAGAACTGAATCTTCTGAGTTCTGTTCAGATAAATGATCTGTTATTGCACCGCAAGGCCTATGGGAAATTCATTTCTATTTATGAACTCCAAAGTCTCGAATACTGGGACCTGCAGACCATTCAGCTCGTTTTGCCCTTTGTAAGGGTGGATGATCGATTGGAAAACCTGCATATTTCCTTAAAAGAAGCACTCGATCAAGGGAATTATGAACTCTTTCTGCGTTATCAGGTAACACCGGAAGAAAAAAAGGGATATGTTCCGGTTCCTGATTCGGTTCTCACATCAAGCAATAATCACTATTATGGTAACCCGGATCGTTATTATACGCGTTTTCGATACAGTTATCGTACGAACATCAGTTTAGGAGTGACTGCAGAAAAAGACGCAGGTGAGGAATTTTTTGCGGGATCACAGCCAAACGGTTTTGATTTTTATTCCGCTCACGCCTTTTATAAGGGAGGAAAATACCTCAAAGCAATTGTGGTTGGTGACTACCAGATACAGATCGGTCAGGGCTTGAGCCTTTGGTCCGGATATGCTTTTGGAAAAACAGCCGATGTTACCAATATCAAACGGTCGGCAATACCGATCAGGGCTTACACTTCTGTTGATGAAACTCGTTTTCTTCGTGGAGCAGCAGTGGATCTTGGATTGGAAAATGTTTCGATGACTTTATTCGGATCTGTCAAAAAGGTTGATGCAACACTGTTTGCAGATTCCCTCTACGATGACTTGGAGTTCGTCTCGAGTATCAATCTTTCAGGACTTCATCGCACAAATTCGGAGATCGCTCGAAAAGACGCTTTGACAGAGCGGATCGGTGGTGCGAACCTCCGTTATAGATCACGGAATTTCCAGGTTGGATTGGCCGGTGTTTATCAGGGGTACGATAAAGAATTCAATAAGACGATTCAACCATATAACCAATTCGATTTCAGGGGAAAAGAGATGATGGCTTTGAGTTGTGATTACAATTGGGCAGTGCGAAATTTCAATTTTTTCGGGGAATTAGCAAGGTCATCCTTTTCGGGGGATTGGGCCAATATGCACGGCGTACTTTTTTCTATGGATCCAAGGGCCTCATTTAGTATCCTATACCGTAATTATCAGAAAGGATATCAAACATTTTACAATGCAGGTTTCTCTGAAGGAAGCAATACACAGAATGAAAGTGGGATATATGCCGGTATGAAGTTAAAGCTTAATTCTGACTGGTCACTCAACTCATATGTGGATCTGTTCAAGTTCCCTTGGATGAAATATCAGGTGGATGCGCCTTCGGAAGGACATGAAATCATGATCCAACCTACCTTCAAGCCGAATAAACAGCTGGAGATCTACGGGCGCTATCGTGAGCAGCTGCGACAAAAGAACAGTCGGGATTCAGATGGCACTGTAACGGAGATCGAAAATGTGTTGCAGCGGAATTACCGTTTGAACCTTTCCTATGCGATCAGTGAGGTATTTACGATCAAATCACGTATCGAATATGTAACGATCGATCGCCCAAGTAACGATCCGGAAAAAGGAATGATCATTACACAGGATGTTTTATTCAAACCAAAGAACCTACCCTTCGATCTGTCCTTGCGCTATGCCCTGTTCGATACTGATAGTTACGACTCGAGGATCTATACCTATGAGAACAATGCTTTGTATGTCTTCGCTGTTCCGGCTTATTATTACCAGGGGAGCAGGGCATATATACTTGTCCGTTACTCTTTCTTTAAGCACTGTGATCTGTGGGTGCGCTTCGGCACGTTCATCTATAATAATCGCGACAGCATTGGTTCGGGAGCAGAAGAGGTACTGGGGTCAAAGAAATCGGAGCTTACTTTTCAGTTGCGCATTAAACTTTAATGCGATCATAAATTCTGAATTTAATCAGGCTGTGTAGAAACGATTAAAAATGGTTCGGATTAAAATTCAATATCAAGGTTGAAGGTATTCTTAAGTGTATGAAGATTGGGATTCTTTCGCGCTAGAGCAGCAAACTTGTCTTTACCAGTTAAAAATTTGACCTCCTCATCCGGATTATCTGTAATTCGGATAGTAACATCAAAAGAGTAGTTCTTGAGCTCTTTTCTGAAATAAGCCAACAGGTCTTGTAGGTGAGGTGTTATATAGTCGACCTGGATCTGATTGTCCACATCCATCATGAACTCAGTATCCTCTTTTTGGATTGGCTCACGTTTTATCATAGCATTGTAAAATGTTTCCATTCCGCGCTCCTTCATTTCGAACGCAAAACGTCTCCAAAGCATTTTTACATGGTCATAGGAGAATGGTTCTCTTGGCATGTTTTCAATAGACCGGTCTGAAGCAGAACCTTCCTCCTCGCTTTTTTCCATCATTTTCTTGATGGAAAGGTGAGCGGTGTTGAGCTGTCCTGTGGGAACTGCAGCAACTTTCGGTTCCGGTTTTTGATCGATCACCGTCACTTGGCGTGCGGAAGGAGCGATCGGTTTCGGTGTTGCCGCTACTTTATCTCTCAGGTTTTGATTCGGGAAGGGAATAATATCAACGGGATCCGTCAGCCATTTTTTTTTTCCTGCTCCTGCTGTAGGGAACAAAGTTGCATCAGTGCCATCTCGACTAGCAGTCGCTGATTCTTGGATGATTTGTATTCAACGTCCGTTTTACTCAGAACAGCCAGGGATCTCAGGATCACAGGTCCTGTCAACTGCTTTGATTGCTCAACATACCGTTGCTCAACAACTTCTCCTACTTCAAGTAAAGGAGCCGTTCGAACGTCTTTACAAACCAACAGGTTTCTATAATGATCCGCAAGTCCTACAATGAAATTATGACCGTCAAAGCCTTTTTCGATTATGTCATTGAGAAGCAGTAAAGAAGAAGGGATGTCCTCCTTTTGAGCACTTTCAACAAATCTAAAGTAATATTCGTAGTCAAGTATGTTCAGGTTTTCTATCACACTCTGGTAAGTGAGATTCGTACCTGTAAAAGTTACGATCTGATCAAAGATCGATAATGCGTCGCGAAGCGCTCCATCTGCCTTTTGAGCAATGAGATGAAGAGCTTCCGGATCAGCACTAATGCCTTCCTTCGCCGCAATCGTTCCAAGGTGCTCAGCAATATCTTTCACCTTAATCCTGCTGAAATCAAAAATTTGACAGCGCGAAAGTATCGTAGGAATGATTTTGTGCTTTTCTGTTGTTGCAAGAATAAAGATCGCATGCTTAGGTGGTTCCTCCAGCGTCTTAAGAAATGCATTGAAAGCTGACGGAGACAACATATGGACCTCGTCAATGATGTATACCTTGTAATTTCCTAGCTGCGGAGCAATACGAACCTGATCGATGAGGTTTCTGATGTCATCCACCGAGTTGTTCGATGCAGCATCAAGTTCGTAGACATTGAGGGAATTTCCTGTATTGAACGACTGACATGAATCACACTGATCGCAGGCTTCGATAGCTTCAGTTCTGTTGAAGCAGTTGATCGTTTTTGCTAGGATTCGTGCAGTAGTCGTTTTACCTACCCCACGCGATCCGCAGAAAAGAAATGCCTGTGCGAGATGGTCCGTCTTAATCGCATTCTTCAGCGTATTGGTAATAGACTTTTGGCCTACAACGGTATCGAAGGTTTGAGGTCTATATTTTCTGGCTGAAACAACGAATTCACTCATTTAACAAATTTAATGCATCCGTTTCAGTTTTCGAAACATTGTTAAAAACTAAATCTCAAATCAGTTCTTGGGTTGCTCATATTCTGAGTGACTCGGTCGAATGACACGCGGGTAGATCTCAATCAATGGTCCATTTGATGGGTTCCAGACATCGATATTTTCGGGCATCAAGAATCTTGTATCTTCCGTGAGGCTTTCAACAAGTTCTGCATTTTCGTATTTGATCGTTCTAACCTCGATCTTCTCCTTTGAAACAAAGATCCAGTTGAACTGATTGATGGCTTCAGAATTACGGGTCCAGCATTTGTTGTCATCAGGCTGTCTTAAAGGTGCTCCCCAGCAACCCTCCCCGACATAAACGATCCCTTTATCATCGTTACGAATGAATCCCTCTTCCGAACCCGGGGCTTCGCTTTGAACGATAGGCCAGGTTGTTTTACAGGTATGGGAATCGTTTTCTAATGCCAGTCTTACATTCGGATAACGCTCGAACAAAGGAACAAAATTTCGGTACTGGGTTTCCATTTCCTTTTTGTGACCTACGTGCGGGCGCACTGGTCGGTGATACTGCATGATCTGCCACGAATAGCTCTCATGGTTCTTTAACGTGCTTCTTAGGAATAGTCGCTGTCTGCCGAATTTCAAGATCTCTGAATTAAGTGAAACGAGGTTTAAAAGTGTTCCTCCGAATGTTGTATTGTAATAAATGTTCTTTGATGGCACATCAAACAGGTCAACCAGCACTTTATTCGATATTTCATGGTTTCCGCGGGTTACCACGAGCGGAGTTATCCTACCATCACTGGAAATAGATGCTTCCCAGTCCTCGAACCACTCAACCCATTGCCTTTCAAGGTCAAGTCCGGTGAAATCCCCATTGAAAAGCACCGCATGGGCCTTTAATTTGCTTACTAGGATATTTGCCTTTTTTCTGGTATCCCTCCGGTCTCTTGAATCTCCCCCAGCAATGAAAGCGATCGTTTTATTAGGATCATCTGGAACTGTACTGACATAATAGACCATTGAATAACCCTCCGAATCCTTGATTGAAAAATAGTAACGCTGGTTGGGTTTTAAATCTGATAAACGGACAAAATGCGTTTTCATTCCTTTGGCTTGTACAGTTTTGTCGATCAATTTTTTGTATGAAAAATTGAGGTCTGTTGGTAAAACAGTGTCAAAATAGAATTCTGCTTTTTCTCCAGATAGTTGATTCCAAGCAACAGTAATTTGTTTGGATGCATCTTTATTGAACATCGCTCGAACGAAGTTTACCTTTGAATATGCTGGGGAGACATATATGATCAGTGCGAATAGGAAGAGAATAATGTTATTCATGCTAAGTTGTTCGGGTAAAGATAATTTTTTCTGATCTTTTGCTCAATGAAGTCCTAGAAATGTTCTTTTGACTATTGTGAATAAATAACGCGTTAAAAATTCGATTAACTTAGCTGAAACCTAAATTGAAAGAATGAAAAGAAAATTTATTGCATTGGCCTTATTAGCAGTTGTTGTTGCTTCTTGCGGTGGGCCCGGAAAAGAAGAGTATGACGCTGCTGCGCAGAAGATATGTGATTGCATGGCTGAAAAGTCAAAAGAGAATGCAGCTGCTGCTGCCGCAGACACACTTGGATTGAACATAGACATGACAGATCTTGATTTTTCACTTTGTGCATTGGATGCGGCTACTGATGTTGATCCGTTTAATGATCAAATGGGTAAATCCATTGAAGAGAAATGTCCGGATTTAAAAACCGTTCATGATAAATATATAGAAAAATCGAAAATTAAATAAAGAAAGTCGTTTAACCACTAGACTAAAAAGAAAAAGCCCGGGGAATATTTCCTCGGGCTTTTTGCTGTTCTATAGTGTCATCAATCAATGATCTCGATAGAGTCGAGCGAATCTCCCTGACGAATGTCATCAACGATATCAACACCTTCGGTCACTTTTCCAAAACACGTGTGATTTCCGTCAAGATGCGACGTATTGTCGCGTGAATGACATACAAAGAACTGTGAACCACCGGTATTTCTTCCGGCATGTGCCATGGAAAGAACCCCACGGTCGTGGTACTGATTTCCACCGCTTAATTCACAGTCGATCTTGTAACCTGGCCCACCTGTTCCCGGCATGCCTGTTTCGCCTTCTTTGGTGTTCGGACACCCGCCCTGAATAACGAAATTCGGAATGACGCGGTGCCACTTCAGCCCATTGTAATATCCTTCCTTGGCAAGTTTAACGAAGTTTGCAACTGTGTTCGGTGCATCTTCTGTGTAAAGGGATACTTTCATACTCCCTTTGTTTGTATTTATAATTGCTTCCATTCTTGAATTTTTATACAAAGATAGCTTGTCAGAATTAATTATTCAGAATAAGAGATGCTTCATTAAATTTGTGTCATGCAAAAATTCACATTTGACAGAAGGATCACTGGTCAGTTTACGGATCAACAAAACCTGCTGGCATACGACCAGGAAGAGTTATTGCCTTTTATTGGTCACGTTTTTTCGAAAGACAACTTTAGGAAGCAGATCACTGAGAAATCCGGTAACTATCCTCTTGAGAACCGTTCTACTTTGGTTAATGTCCTTAAGAAAAACTATGATGAACTGGATGAGAACGAGAGGACCAATGCGAATCTTGAATTATTGCGTTTGACCGACACATTCACTGTGACTACAGGTCACCAGTTGTCATTGTTTACAGGTCCCATATTCTTTATTTACAAGATCCTTCATGTGGTCAGAATGTGCGAAGGCCTCAAAATAGAATATCCTGAAAATAATTTTGTTCCGGTGTTTTGGATGGCATCAGAAGATCATGATTTCGAAGAAATAAAATCAGTAGATGTTTTTGGAAAAACATTGAGCTGGGAAACTGAACAAAAGGGTGCTGTAGGTAGATTTTCAATTGAAGGACTCGGGTCCCTCACCGAAGACTTGAGCGACTTTTTTCATCAGGGATCTGCGGATGTTGCAGATATACTCACAAATTACAGTGGTCGGAATCTTGCAGAAGCGACCAGAAAATTAGTACACCGCCTTTTCGCAAAGTATGGGTTGATCATCGTTGATGGAGATGACAATGAGCTGAAAAGTATGTTCATTCCAATTGTTGAAAAGGAACTGAAAGAGCGTTTTTCTTTTAGTGCCGTTAACGCTGCCAACGACCATATCATAAACGCAGGATTCAAGGTTCAGGTGAATCCTCGTGAGATTAACCTTTTTTACCTCGAAGATCAGATGAGGGAGCGCATTCTCCATATGGATGAAGGCTTTTTTGTGGAAGGAAAAGGTCATCTGGATCTAGAAGAGATACTTCGTGATCTGAAAGCAACACCGGAGAAATTTTCCCCCAATGTGATACTTCGACCGGTTTACCAGGAAACAGTTCTTCCCAATCTCTGCTACGTTGGCGGGGTTGGAGAGCTTTCTTACTGGCTACAGTTGAAAGGGGTATTTGATGCTGCAGGAATAGTATTTCCGCTGATACAGGCGAGAACTTCCATGATCTGGATCGATCCGACTTTATCCAGGAAGATAGCAAAAGCTGATCTCGCGCTGGAAGATCTTTTCAAGGATATCACCTTCGTCAAAAACAACTATTTGCTGGAACATGCTTCTGAAGATGTTGATTTTTCGGCTTTGGAGAAGCAGATGAACGATCTGTGCCTATCTCTCACGGATAAAATAATCAGTATTGATCCGGGGATGGACCGATTAGCTGAAGCCGAAGTGGTTAAATTGAAAAAACAACTGGACGCGATCAAGGATAAAATGATTCGCTCTGTAAAACAGCAGCACGAGAATGCCATGCGCTCGATCGATCAGGTGTATGACAAGCTTTTTCCTCATGGAGGAATGCAGGAGCGGGTGTTGAATATTTTTTCAATGACTCCCGATGGTCAGATCGGTGAGAGGATCGAACACATCTATTCATGCATTGATCCGTTCGACCCTGACCTCGTAATCATTCGGGAATAGGAAAATAAATCAGCTAACTATCCGTTTCTAGAATTACTTTTGTTTCATGCGTTTATTGATCTTCTTTTTCATGTTCGTTGTCCTTCCGGTATTTTCTCAGGAAGGTGCGAAGGTCATAGGCCGTGTGACAGATAAACGAAGTAAGGGTCTTGAGAATGTTCGGGTAACAGTAATGAACGGTGAACAAAGCTTTATTTTTACAAATAAAAGTGGTGTTTACGAGTTAAACTGTTCACCCAACGATACGTTGTACTTTTCCTATGAATTGAATGAATTCACTGAAAAATTGACCTATGTAGCGGATGAACGAAAGATTCAGCGACTTTCTGATGTGAAATTTCCGTTTATTCTGGAAGAAACAGTCATCGTTCAGGCCACCAGAGTTGATCCGTTCGAATTACCCAAATTGCCCTACTACGACGTTCAGAATATTCCGATGGGAAGTGTTGAGCGATCCCTGGTGTATACCACTGCAGCTACTTCGAATAATGAGTTAACCACCAATTACAATGTTCGTGGTGGAAGTTACGATGAGAATCTTGTTTATGTGAACGGGTTCAATATTTACCGACCTTTCCTTACGCGCAGCGGTCAGCAGGAAGGAATGAGTTTTATTAACTCTGCTCTTGTCAGATCGATTCGCTTTTCAGCCGGCGGTTTTGATGCACAATACGGAGACAAATTGAGTTCGGTACTTGATATCGAATACAAGGATCCGTCTAGTCTTAAAGGTTCCGTGATGGCCTCTTTACTTGGAGTTGAAGCGCATGTGGAACATAATCCGACAACACGTTTCAATTTTCTAGTTGGTGCACGCTACCGTGCGAATGGCTATTTATTGAATTCCTTGCCGGCAAAAGGAGCTTACAATCCTGTTTTTTGGGATGCGCAGTTCCTGACGAATTACATGGTCACTGAAAATGTAACTTGGTCCGTGATCGGACATTTTTCGAGTAATAATTTCCGTTTCTCTCCTCAAACACAGGAAACCGATTTCGGAACTGCCAATGAAGCGTATTCGTTCAAAGTATACTTCGACGGACAGGAACAAACGCGCTTCCAGACCATGATGGGTGGAACATCCTTGAAGTGGAAGGTCAATAAAAAGACAAATCTGGATTTTTATGCGACTGTTTTTAATACCGTTGAACGTGAATATTTTGATATCCAGGGACAGTATTACATAAACGAACTGGAAACAGATCCTTCCAAAGAAGAATATGGTGATTCGATCGCGGTGCTTGGGATTGGTACCTTCCTGAACCATGCTCGAAACCGTTTGAATGCAACGATCTTCAATGTGTATCACAATGGTAAACATGTGTACAAGAATTCTTTTACCAACGATGATCGAACGAAATTCGAGAATCATGCCTTTCAGTGGGGTGTGAATTTCCAGCACGACGATTTTTACGATGTTCTCAGTGAGTGGAAAATGATCGACTCTGCCGGATACAGCATCCCACAAGGATCTTCGGATCAGGTTGAACTCTTTGAAACAATCAAAGGAAAGCTTAATCTGACATCTCAGAGAGCAACGGCGTTCTTTCAATTCAATTCGATTTGGTCAAACACGAGGAAGGACCTCCTTGTTACAGTCAAACAGCGAAAAGGCTTTCTGATCAGAAAAGTGATCGGGGAGGTGAGTGATACCATCAGGGAATCGAACGCCAGGTGGGCGTTGAATGCAGGCTCCAGAACAGGATTTACCACTGCGAACGATGAATTCTTTATCACTCCGCGTGTTTCTGTGATCTATTACCCACGGGTGTATATGCTGAACAAGGGCAAAGTTACCCGCAGGGATATGAGTGTTCGTTTGGCATCCGGAATGTATTATCAACCGCCTTTTTATCGTGAGTTTCGAACATTTGCCGGTCAGTTGAACTTGAATGTAAAGTCTCAGAAATCATTCCATGT
Organism: Flavobacteriia bacterium; assembly: GCA_046301895.1. GTDB lineage: Bacteria > Bacteroidota > Bacteroidia > Flavobacteriales_D > Crocinitomicaceae > M0103. The sequence continues at coordinate 300 of JBKCJG010000093.1, read as the reverse complement.
AGTTGGAGGAACGGATGTCTATTTCAATATGTGGAACAGAGAGGTACCATTCAAGTTTACAGCTGAGGCTTATTACAAATACCTTTGGGATGTTAATCCTTACGAGATTGAGAATGTCCGAACACGTTATTATGCCGACAACAATGCCGTTGCCTATGCTTACGGAATGGATCTCAATATTTACGGGGAATTTGTAGAGGGCATTGAATCCTTTTTCAAAGTGGGTGTGCTTTCAACCAAAGAGGATTTAAAAAATGATTCCTTCAAGGAGTATTATAATGCAGCCGGAGAGAAGATCAT
>JBKCJG010000092.1:0-11789 GCA_046301895.1 Flavobacteriia bacterium | reverse complement strand
GGATTTTATTTGGGTTGGTTAATAATTAATAATTTAATTAGTGATGAGTTTAAAACTGAGCATTTTCAAGAAGTAACAGACTACCTGGATAAAAAAGTAGATTCTATCGCAATTTATTTAAATCAATTGGATGGAGTTTTTACAAGTAATGAGGTAAATGAACTTGGATATAAATTTACGAATCATTACTTTGACTTTAAAAACGGGCAATACCTTCACGATTATGAAAATAATCTATGCTCTAATCTACCTAGTATATACCATGTGAAAAATAACTGTGAAAATTTTCAAATTGTTTGTGATTTTCTAGATTTCCGGTTTAAAGAATTCAAAACAAAATCTTAGGATTAAACTGCTGCTAGTATGATTTTCATCAATAGTAACATTCCTTTTAAGCATATTCAAGTCATACCGGGATATGTTTATCTTTCCTTAACAGAAAAGTACTTTCAATACGACTTTGATGAACAACGGGAGGCAGTAACTCGACTATAAAGCACCAGAGTTATATGAACCGAGAACAGGAAAAGTTGAATCAGCTGATTTGCATCATACTAAAGGACGAGATGGTAATAATATATTTGACTTTGGCGAGGTGTTGCCAAGTGAGCATGTAAAGGTATACCCACAAAGCAGTTTAAATAAAATATAACTATGGAAGAGCCGTTTGAAGTTTTATTTAAAAAAAACGAATACAAACCCTTTGAATACAAGGGTAAAATAGTATCGCTCGCAGATACATTTAATGTGCCAATTGGGAAAACAAAATTTGTAATAAAGTTTGAACAAGTAAATAGTTTATGGGAACAAGGAATTATGATTCACAGCAATGAAGATACTTTTTCCGTGAATGAAAATGAATGTCGCTCAGGATTTTATTTATGGCAATCAGCTTCATTGAGCGAGACTGAGTTCATTGTAAAGTCTTCAACTGGAGAGTTTAAAGTTTGGAACATTTGGAGGTTAAATAATAAGCCAATGCAATATGGTCATAATGGTGCTGCATTGTACATTGAAGAAATCCCAAATGGGAAAAGATATTATTGTAATGATGGCTCTCCGGATGACGATTTTGATGATTTGGTTTTTACAATAGAAAAGGTTCAAGAATGATCAAAAAAGGAAGAGACCAAGTTCATATATTGGACGAATCAGGTTTTTTGATTATCGCCTTGCCCTAGTATTTTAAAATAAATAGTCAAATTACGCTAATTACAATGTTTGCAAACGAGCAACACAAAGTTGAAATAGCTCTTTGAAATAAAGTATATAAAAAATTCACGATGATTTACCGTTTCACCTTTAATGGTAAGAAGAGTGATCATGAGGTAAAAGGAGATCGAAATAGTTATACAACAGAATTCAGACAATTTGATCCTAGATTAGGAAAGTGGCTAACTGATGACCCGCTTACAAGTAATGACCAGGTTGGTCATCATACTGTTCTTACTTTGATAATCCATGTACAAGGTATTAAACAAATATCAACCATATAGAGCAGATGGTTTAAACTATTATTTAGAAGCATCCAAATCTGGATATTCAGCAACCCAAAAGCATAGTATGTCAAGATTTCTTGAGATATTAGGAATGGTAATTAATATTAAATCAATCTATGAAAATCAATTATAAATTGGTAATTATTCTTTTATTACCATTATTACAATCTTGCCTTTTTAAGGATAACTGTAAAAAAATAAATCTTAGGTCTGACGAAAAGATATGGTTTGATTCTTTCAGAAAAGGCAAGATCTTTTCATTCGTATCAAATAAGGGAAATACTGATGATTTTGAATGTTCAGAATTATTAAATGAGTATACACTCTGTAATCGAATTGAAAAGGGTGATTTTAGTTATAACGAAGTTATGATGGAATTGAGCTCTTTAAAAAAAAGAAAGAATAGAATTGCCATGTTCTTTTCAAAGGATATTCAGGATGACACTGTACAAAATTGCTATAAAAGGTTTCGAGTTATAGACATGAAAATTGAAGGTAATTTAGATCTAAGTCAAACTGAAAGAGATACATTAATTGATGGACAAAAAGTGAATATCAACTATTTCAGTTCAAAAACCAACTCATACATTCAAGAGTTTATCTGGTCAAAGCAATTAGGGTTAGTAAGTTACACAACCATTTCAGGTGAAATTTTTCAGCGAAGATATTTTTTAAAAAATAGTGTTTCCCAACTGTATTTCGCGATGATATTTTTTTGATCGTAATCAATAAAAACTACATTTCTATTGATTCAAATTTTGTTAACCTAACATAGCTTAATAAGCAGAAGGTAAGCTTCCCAAAATGCTGAATCGTTTAAAATTAGGGTTCGCAAACGCGTAATTGTATAATTAATCAAATATGATGGTTTTATAGATGGAGGCTTTTTTAAGCTTAAGTAATTATCAACGACCTTTGTGGGGTATGCCCCATGAGAAAAGAGCTAAATATTGTGCTGAACTAAGTACGAATGTATTAGGAGGATTGTTTAAGGAACTCCGTGAAAAATTTGAAGAGCTCAAAACAGTAGGTTTAGGAAAATATGAAAATGAAAAATATACCGAAAATAAACTAAGACAAGAGCAAAAACTAGTTAAACGAACCAAAATTTAATTCTAAAAAGTATGAGAGGAATTGTTATTCTATTCTTATTTATTCTTCAAAACTCGAGATGTCAAGTAAATGACAAACAGGATAAAGCAAATTGTGATAATCCTAAGGCCATTGAATTAAATGAAGTAACGGATAAATTGGGAAGGAAATTAACTGATGGTGATCTTTATGTTGAGCATGTTTATTACAAAGGTGATTTTTTTTCAGGTAAGGTTAAAATTTGTGATGACAAAGAACTTAAAGCAATTATGTCATTTAAAAAGGGAAAAATGAACGGTAAATTCATTGCTTTTCAAGAAGGACAAATTACAATCAAGCAATCATATACAAAAGGAAAAGTTAAAAAAAGTACAAGTTATTTTTTAGATGGACGACTCAGAGGGAAGGGCAAATATAAAAATGGGAAGAAAAATGGTAAATGGGTTGAATATTATGAAAATGGAAAAATAAACACTTTAGAATTTTATAAAAGTGGGATTAATGAAGGTGAATGGTTAGCATATTTTGAAAATGGCCATTTACGCTCTAAGAATTATTATTTAAATGGAAAAGAAAATGGTGAATGGCAGTTTTTCAATGAAAATGGGCTTTTAGCTGAAGTTCAATTCTGGAGTGAGGGAAGCAAGGAAGGTAAATGGTTGACATATAATTACAATGGTCAATTGATAATTGAAGAAAACTTCAAGAAAAATGAATTGTCTGGGGAATATATTGAGTACTATGATAATGGAAAAATCAAGTTTCAAGCAGTAAATTTGAATGGTCTCTATCACGGGGTATTTAAAGGCTTTAATGAAAGTGGAGAGATCAAATTTGAAGCAATTTACTTTGAAGGAGTTTTACAAAGTTGTATGGGTAATTGTGAGGAATTTTGAATTGCTATTTTAAAATGGACTTCTTCACAACACATTTATTACATTGGAAATTCCTTCATTAAGGGTAGTGTCGAACTTGTTAGGAGTTTAATGTGAAATAAAGGATGAGTTAATAATAAAACCTAAAGATTAATTGAAAGAATTTATAGACAGTTGGATTATTTCGTACCCAACATGAATTATTTGTGCATTAATAGCTTCAATTATTTTGTATAGAACTTTGAAATTTGTAAAAAAGGAATGGACAAACGATATGATTATAGTACCATATTATGATGGTGTGTTGTCTGGACTTATTTTTTTAATTGCCAGTATAATAGTTTTTTATTACCGGATAAGGATGTAAATTTTACCTTTTTTCTCCGAATTTACATTTTGAAGATAAGGACCAAAACACATGAATATTGGATTATTGAAAAAAAAATCATAAGCTGACCAATTGTCTGAAAAAGATTGACCCCTTCGATAAAGAAATAGATTTGAACCAGAAAAGGAACGGAAATTAAAAGCACTTCTCTCGCAATTACAATATCCTGAAAATGGATCCAAATATTCATTTCAATGATGAAAGTATTTTTATATTGGTTATTGATTCAACTTTTAGGATCATTAGTAATGTCAAGTATCATTGTTTTCTTGTTAATTGGCAATGTTAAAGGCTTTTCTGATCCTAGTTTAGGAAAGGTGTTTTTTATAACAGCAATTTACTTTTTACATGCTCTTAAGTTTGGTGTATTTATACTTTGCATGTGGCTATTGATAAAAAGGAATCTGACTCGTGTTGGTTATAAATCTGGGATTACTCTTTTAATCTTAAGCCTTTTGATTTTGACCATTATTGTTTCATTTCTTTTCAATCTCAAAAATGGTTATATCATCTCCCTAATAGTGTCCTATTTACCATTACATATCATTTTTTTTCATAAATCTCTAAAACCCAAAGCTGAGTAACAAGGTATACACAACACCAATAATTCCAACATCTCCTTATAAGAATATGTCCGGCGAGAAAATTTTAGAAACCCTAGAAGTAAGGTAATGTTAAATAGGATTATAGTTTTTTTTACTTTTTTCATTTCAATTTGTTCTGCAAATGGGCAAACAGCTTGCGAGGTATATTCAAATATATTAGTTGGCATGAATAAAATGAGGGCTAATATGATGGATACAATTCAAAATCAGGAGTATTATGAGCAGTATAAATTTCATATTGTCACTACCCATTCGCGTTTATCAAAAGATCAAATCTTGGTTTTCGCTCAGCCTAAATATTTGAATAAATTGAAGAGGAAATCACTATCTCCATGGGATTCTTTGGAGAAAACGGTAGCATGTCAATATGAGAATTCTTTGGTTTATGTGAACGTTGCATCTAAACAAATTGATATACCCGTACACAATGAAATTTCCGAAGAAAATAGGATTAATTATATAAATGTTGTTGTTGAATTTTCTGAAATTTTGATTGACGAAAGAAATAATTTTTACGTACGGCTGTATGTTGGATATGGAAATGGAAGAGTTCCTGGATTTCACTACTATTATAAATTGAAAAAGAAAAAGAATACCTATAAAACAAAAATAATTGGCTCGAGAACCCTATAATTTCACTTTCATATTTGTGAAATCGATCATCTCAATTGGCTTCTCAGTATACGCTTTTGCAAGCTAGCAACAAAAAAAAATGCAGCTCTTTGAAATACAGTTTTTAAATAATTCACGACAACATACCGTTTCACCTTCCAGGGACAAGAAAGTCATGATGAGGTAAGGGACACTATAGTTGACGTCTAGTATTTTTACTGGCTACAGATGCCTTTCCCTGTATAGCTATGTCCTATGTTTGTATGTCCTTCTCGTTGTATGTCACTAATCCGAATTGGGCTTAAACTCTGATTTGGTATCTTTGTGTTGATAGTTTATAATCTGTTCCAAATCCCTATAAAAGTTAGATTTTTCGACCTCCGAGGTCACAAAAACAGAGTGAGAATGAAAAGCGAGAGCGGTTCACTCCACTTTGTTTCTCTTCGCTCTTCGCTCTTCGCTCTCAAACTCACACTTTTCTTACAACTACTTGATGTTTTCGTTCCACTCCAAAACCCTTTCCAAATCGGTACAAAAGTTGGATTTCTCGATATTCCGGGTCACAAAACACGCTAAAAGTCCCATTCCATATAGATTTGGGACTTTTTTTACATTCATCCATCAATCAAATTAATGAGTATTCAAGCGTTTAAATGGAAATACGATCATATCTCCACGAGCGTCAAGTTGAAATATTCATCAATAAAGAGTACGACATCTTTCGGGAGTTCACGAAGCCTCAAAATTGCATCGGTTTTTTTGCTGGCTTTGAAAACATCTTGAATCGTACAAGGGTTTGTTTTCTTCAGCCTCCTCATTCGATACAACTTTACCTTTCAATAGGTATTTAACAGAAACGTGTCCCATAAAATTCATTTTGAATTACTTCTATATTTACCCAAATACACAACACGAAAAATAAATAAAAGGATCGTCTTTGATACTATTACACGAAAGAAAAAATTAGTACTAATTAATCATCCAACACCCTCTCAAAAGTGCGATTTTACGAACTATGAGGTCATAAAAGATACACTTTCAATTTTGAAGCAAGATTTTTATTTAAACCTATTTAAATAGTGGTATTTCCGCATGATGCAAGTAATCTGTTGTTGTTATGTCAACTCATAAAAATCAGATTGATAGAACTTTTTTAATTAGTTATTGTTAATTATACTATAACTATGTATCTTTGGGTTGAACCAGAAGAGGAAAGCAATGATAAAACCGTTCAATTTAGTGATTTTTGGTGGCGATGGTGATCTCGCAACTCGAAAGATTTATCCGGCTCTCTACCAAAGGTTCGTTCAAGGGCAATTGAGCAAGGATTTCAAAATAATCTGTGTTTCAAGGAGTGGTGATCAGGCGGCTGTTATGAAAAAGATCCTATCCTTTCTGGATGTTTCAGTAAAAAAAGATCGAAGTAAAGAATTCTTACAGTACATTAATCTGGTTCTTATTCCCGAAAACACGAACGAAAAATTCGGGCAGCTGAGGACGTTAATCGGTGAATCTCATTGGCAAAAAGTATTTTATTTTTCGGTGCCATCATCTGCTTACAGTGAGCTTTGTAATGCATTGAAAGATTCTGGATTGTTGGATGCGAATAGTAAGGTTGTACTGGAAAAGCCGTTGGGTAATGATCTTCATTCAAGTAAAGAAATCAATGAAATAATTTCTGCATGTTTTAGTGAGCGACAAATCTTCAGGATAGACCACTACCTTGGAAAAGAGACTGTGCAAAACTTAATGGTTTTGAGATTTGCAAATCACTTGTTTGAGCGCGCATGGAACAGTGATCATATAGAGAATATTCAAATAACCGTGTCCGAAAGTCTCGGTGTTGAGAAAAGAGCAGGATATTATAATAACACAGGCGCACTGTTGGACATGGTGCAAAATCATTTGCTGCAGTTGCTTTGTTTGGTGGCCATGGAGCCACCGGCTAGTCTTGATGCAGACTCCGTACGAAATGAAAAACTGAAAGTTCTTCAGTCCCTTAGAATGTTTAATGCTCAAAAATGTTCAGGAAATATTGTAAGGGGTCAATATACCAGAGGGTCTGTCTCGGGTCAGCACATGAATTCTTATCTAGAAGATATCGGAGAATATGCTTCTGAAACAGAGACGTTTGTGGCAATCAAAACATACATTGACAACTGGAGATGGAAAAATACTCCTTTCTATTTGAGAACCGGGAAAAGATTGAAGAAAAGGTATTCAGATATTGTAATAAACTTTAAGGAAATTCCACACAACATTTTTCCTGACTCACAATATCCTTTAAAGAACAAATTGATCATCAGATTGCAGCCTGAAGAACGGATAGAGCTGGTTCAATTAAGCAAGATACCAGGTCCGGGAGGTTATCGATTTAAGCCTATTTCACTAAAGCTGGACTTTGTTGACTCTTTTGACGAAAGAATGCCTGATGCCTACGAAAGACTCATGGGAGATGTGTTGCGAGGTGATCAGACTCTTTTTATGCGTTATGATGAGCTAGAGGCAGCCTGGAAGTGGATCGAATCTATTACCACCTGTTGGAAGGAGGAAATTCCATTGACCTTATACGAATCTGGTTCTTGGGGACCGGGAGATGAAATACTTGATAGCGGAGTACAATGGCAAACGAAATAAACGTGAAGATGTTTGATGACCAAAACGATCTGTTCGATTGTATGGCGTTGGATGTTGAGAGAGATATTCTGAAAACTGTTGAAAAGGATGGGGGGTGCAGTATCCTACTCTCCGGAGGGAGCACTCCACGCCCTGTCTATGAGAGAATAGGACGATCATTGGAAACAATGAATGCTATAAAATGGGGCTTGATCGATGATCGATTTGTTGGTGCCGAAAGTGATTACAGCAACGAACGAATGATAAGAGAGACTTTGGGAGAAAAAGCAGATATTGCAGGATTGGTTTCGGATTTAAAGGACCGCAGGTTGAATCGGCAAAAGGCAGTAGAGAGGTATGGGCAATTTTTTATGAAGACAAATATTTCAATTCTTGGCATGGGGCAGGATGGTCATACTGCTTCAATTTTCCCGGGTGACAAGGCTTCTGAAGACCTTAGGGAAAGTAATAAAGTAGGAATTGAGAATACCATAGCTCCGTTTTATCCCGAAGAAAGGATAACATGCAGTCCGCAAATGATCTGTAATAGTGAGAAGATCTATTTAGTGATTACCGGAAAAGATAAACTTGATATTTTAATGGATTTTAGCCTTAAATTACCGATTCATGATATAATGAGTAAAAGACCAGACATTTCAATATACTATGCAGATTAATAAAAAGATCATTGAGGTAACCGATCGGATTCAAAAGAGATCTGAAAAAACGCGGGATGCTTATTTGAAAAAAGTGGAAGCGAATTTCAAACCGTTAGATTATCGGGCATCGTTATCCTGCGGCAATTTGGCACATGGTTTCGCCGGATGCAATGACCACGACAAAACATTGATTTCAGAAGGAGTAAAACCGAATATAGGACTTGTGACAGCATACAATGACATGCTCTCGGCTCACAAAACTTATGAGGATTATCCAAAAATACTCAGAAAATACGCGAACGATTTCAACGCTACATTACAAGTTGCCGGAGCTACTCCTGCAATGTGTGATGGAGTTACTCAAGGAAAAGAAGGTATGGACCTTTCGCTTCTGAGTAGGGACGTGATAGCATTTTCAACAGCTATCGCACTATCGCATGACATGTTCGACGGTTCAATGAACCTTGGGATTTGCGATAAAATTGTGCCGGGCTTGGTAATTGGTAATCTGAGCTTTGGACATCTCCCATCAATTTTTGTCCCCGGTGGACCTATGGAAACCGGTATACCGAATGAAGAAAAGGCACGAATCCGCCAATTGTTCGCAGAGGGAAAAATTGGACGGAATGAACTATTAAAAGGAGAATCAGATTCCTATCATTCACCCGGGACTTGCACTTTTTATGGCACTGCTAACAGTAATCAGATGCTGATGGAGATCATGGGGTTGCAGTTGCCGGGAAGTAGTTTTGTCAATCCCGGAACTGAATTGCGAGACCACTTGAACAGGGAGGCGGTTCGAGTTCTGATTCAAAATATACAGGAAAAGCGTTTTGAAAGAACAATTGGCTTTTTAGTTGATGCAAAGACCGTTGTAAATGGAATAATTGGTTTGCTTGCAACTGGCGGATCAACCAATCACACATTGCACATTCCCGCAATGGCGAGAGCTGCCGGAATAGAGCTGACCTGGGACGACTTCTCAGATCTTTCATCAGTTGTTCCTTTGCTGTGTAGAATCTATCCTAATGGTGCGGCCGATGTAAATCATTTCCATGCTGCAGGAGGAATGGGCTATTTGATCAGAACTTTACTTGAGAGCGGATTACTTCACAATGATGTTTCAACCGTTATGGGATTTGGTTTGGAAAAATACACTTCTGAACCGAGGCTACAGAATGGAGAATTAAAGTTTGAAGAAGGGTCACTTTCATCCTTGAATGAGTCAATTCTAAGGAGTGCGGCTGCTCCATTTTCTCCCGAAGGAGGGATCAAGGTTCTTAAAGGAAACATAGGAACAGCTGTTATCAAAACATCAGCTGTTGATGAGGAAAATCTTGTAATTGAGGCTGAGGCAGTTGTTTTTGATGATCAGGACGATCTCATTAAAGCATTTAAGAACAATGAATTGAACAAGGACTTTGTTGCGGTTATCCCATTTCAGGGACCGAAGCATAAAGGAATGCCCGAGCTGCATAAACTGACGCCCTCTCTTACGATCCTTCAGAAGAGAGGATATAAGGTAGGATTGGTTACTGATGGTAGGATGTCTGGTGCTTCCGGCAAGGTGCCTTCTGCGATACATCTGTATCCTGAGGCTTCTGAAGGAGGAATTATCGCTAAAATCCGGACTGGTGACTTGATCAGACTTGATGCAAAGGCAGGGGAGTTGATGTGCCTGGAATCTGATCTTGAATTGAGAGATCTAAGAACGCTAGAATATAATGATAATAGCCATGGGCGAGACCTCTTTACAAAAGTTAGATCTCTTATTGAAAATGGAGAAAAAGGTGCAGGAATAATATAATCAATTATGCAGAACAATATCGAAGATATCTTATCTAGAAACAGTATTATTCCCGTTGTCACCATTCATGATTTCCATCAGATCGATGCTGTTTATGATCAATTGATGAAACAGGATATCAAATGCATTGAGATAACCTTGCGGACTGATTATGCGTGGGAAGCAATTGCTGAATTTAAATTAAAATATGGTTGTGAGATCAAGGTAGGAGTAGGAACCGTAATTTCAAATGAACAGATACTAAAATGTAAGGATCTGAAAGTGGACTTTATGGTAAGTCCGGGATTAACAACATCGTTGGTTCAAAATCTTGAACACAGCGAAATACCCTTTATTCCGGGTGTAGCGACGCCAAGTGAGATCATTCGGGGAATGGAAATTGGCTGGAGATTTTTCAAATTTTTTCCTGCAAACTTGTTTGGTGGAGTTGATGCGCTGAAAGCCTACGGTTCTGTATTTAAAGATGTTAAATTTTGTCCGACTGGTGGGGTAAATGAAACAAATTACAAGGAATATTTAGCATTGAACAATGTTATTTCCGTCGGTGGTAGTTGGGTAATTGATTGAATATATGAATAAGTTAAAGATCGGAATAAACGGTTTTGGACGTATAGGTCGTATGGTGTTTAGAGCTGCGATGCTTGATCCCGCGATTGAGATCGTGGCAATTAATGACTTGTTTGATGCCCATTATCTGGCGTATATGTTGAAATATGATTCTACTCATGGCCAACTGAATGAAAGTATTGAGGTGAGAGGTTCCGATCTTTACATCAACGGTCAATGTGTTCGAGTAACCGGTAAAAGAGAGGTGAGCACAATTGATTGGGGCGAATTTGGGGAAATTTGTGTCGTTGAGTCTACCGGATTGTTCCTTGACTACAACAGTGCAAGCGACCATCAGAAAGCAGGTGCTTCAAATGTTATTCTTTCCGGTCCACCCAAGGACGATATACCTGTTTTTGTGATGGGAGTGAATCACACTGAATACAACTCAGAAATGAAAATCGTCTCTAACGCATCATGCACGACCAATTGTTTGGCGCCTTTGGCAAAAGTACTGAATGATCAATTCGGAATACGTTCCGGTCTGATGAGCACGGTTCATGCAGTTACTGCGACCCAAAAAGTTGTCGATGGTCCGTCGAACAAAGATTGGCGTGGCGGCAGAGGGGCCTTTCAGAATATTATTCCTTCATCAACCGGAGCAGCCTCTGCTGTCGGCAAAGTAATTCCGGAACTTAAAGGAAAACTAACGGGTACTTCATATCGCGTTCCGGTAGCAAACGTATCGGTTGTTGACCTTGTTGCAAATTTGGAGACAAAAACAGATTATGAGCAAGTAAAACATGCGATGAAAGCAGCATCGGAGAGGGCGCTGTCAGGGATACTTGGATACACCGAAGATGCCGTTGTTTCTGCTGATTTTAATGGTGATAAGAGAACTTCAGTTTTTGATGCAACAGCCGGTTTGATGCTGGGAGATGACCTTGTCAAAGTAGTCGCTTGGTACGACAATGAAACGGGCTATTCACACAAACTTATAGATCTGGCAAAACATATTAATAAATTAAATCCCTAGTACTTATTGTAAATAGTAAAATAATTAAGTAAATTCGACTTCAATCTACTACAT
>JBKCJG010000091.1:0-15503 GCA_046301895.1 Flavobacteriia bacterium | reverse complement strand
AAGACCTTTGTGATCACGAAAGCAGAATTGGAGCAGGTTAAAAGGATGCTTGATGACGGCAACTTTCTGAGCAACCGATCAGATCTTCTTGATTGAATTGTTGAATTTCAGAGCTACTCGGGCCAACTTTTTAAAGACAGCACAACACAGGTTCCGCAATAAGCTCTTCGGGATCTCTTTCCCAGGGTTAGATTTTAAGTCGTTGGGTACCGCAAAGGAAGATTCGGTAATATATTACAAGGCATGATCTCAATGTGAATTATTGTCTGCGGATTCATGCGGTTAGAGTTTGTCAATGTTCAGTTTCCTGAGTTTGGGAGCCATGCGTGCGGTAGCAATCACAACAAGGACCGTCAAGATCCCCCCAATTATAATGGCTGGTTTTAAGCCAAAAGCTCTCGCCGTTACTCCCGATTCAAACGCACCGATCTCATTAGATGATCCGATAAAGATCCCATTAACAGCAGATACACGTCCGCGCATAGTGTTAGGAGTTGAAAGCTGCAGGATGGTGTGTCGGATCACGACACTTACATTGTCAAATGCACCCGTAAGAAAAAGGAAGAAGAATGCCCAAAAAAAGTTTGTTGAAAGGCCGAACAGGATCGTTGAGACACCAAACGCCCCTACTGACAGGAATAGATTTCTGCCCGCATTATGCGTTGGCGGTTTGTAGGCAATTAAAAGCGCCATGATTACTGCTCCAAGAGCAGGTGCTGCCCGAAGAAACCCAAGTTCGATCGCTCCTGCATGCAAGACTTCATCTGCAAAAGCAGGAAGTAATGCGACTGCGCCTCCGAAGAGTACCGCAAACAAGTCAAGAGACAGCGCACCAAGGATCAGTTGGTCTTTGAAAACGAAGCGAATTCCGGCTGCGATACTTTCGAAAAGCGATTCCATTTTTTCCTTCGCAGGCATCGGTTTGTTTTTGATCAGCATGAAAGAAAGCAAGGCGATCAGAATGAATGAGAGATCCATCGTGTAGGCAGATGTATAACTTGCAGCGATCATAAATCCGGCAAGAGAAGGTCCGAGAATTGAGGCAACATGCCAAACGGTGCTATTCCATGTGGCAGCGTTCGCATAAAGTTCCCGCGGAACGATCTGCGCCATAAATGATGGAATTGCCGCTGATAGGAAGCCACGGATCACCCCAACACCTGCAATAGTCATGAAGACAGGGTAGGTGCCATATTCCAGGAAGACCTTTGCGTTGCTTTGATCGGAAAGCCATAACAGGAATCCAGTGAGTATGATGAACAAAAAGGTGCAGAACACAACGATTCGCTTTCGGTTAAACGTATCTGCTATATGACCCGACAAGAAAGAGATCAGGATAAAGGGTATTGCTTCCGCCAGTCCAATCATCCCCAGGAACAGCACATCATCCGTAAGTGCATAGATCTGCCATCCTACGATCACGCTTTGCATCTGGATCCCGAGTGTTAAGAAGAATCGAAATAACAGGTAAAAGTTGAATTCTTTCACCCGCAATGCGGCAAATGGATCGTGTTTTTTGGACATTGGGGTAAATTTAGATAAATTTGGTTCGATCGGATAGTGAATGGAATTAAGAATATTAGTGAAAGTCTTGACATCCTGATCATCAAAACATAATGTGGATTAAGTTGTTCTACGCTCATGAAATTAATACTTACGAACTCATTTTGCCTCTTGTTTCTGCTTTGCCATGGGCAATACAGCATTGGCCATACCACGATCACCTTTAATGACCCCGCACGCACCGGCGGGTATGGTTCGGGCGGAGGAAGCGGACGTCAGATCCAAACAGAGATCTATTATCCAGCGGCAACCGCAGGAGAAAATGTCCCGGTGCTTACCGGAGAGTATCCAATTATCGTTTTCGGACATGGTTTTGCGATGACATGGGATGCCTACTCGAATATTTGGCAGCGCTATGCGGCGAAAGGATATATTCTGGCATTCCCAAGAACTGAAGGCAGCCTTATTCCGGCTCCCTCTCACAATGACTTTGGTCTCGATCTGCGACAGGTAGAACAAAAGTTGACAGCACTGAACACCAATGCATCTTCACCATTTTATCAACGGATCAATGGCAACTCAGCGATCATGGGTCACTCAATGGGAGGAGGAGCGGCTATTCTTGCTTCAAATGGGAACACGAGTATTCAAACAGTTATTGGCTTGGCACCAGCAGAAACAAACCCTTCAGCGATCAATGCGGCTCCAGGGGTAACTGTTCCGACATTGGTGTTTTCCGGATCTTCAGATGGCGTTACTCCGCCACAAGACCATCATATTCCAATATATGATGGTATAGGTTCAGCATGTAAATCTTTCGTGAGCATTACCGGGGGGGCTCACTGTTATTTTGCGAATACCAACTTTAATTGTGATTTTGGTGAGTCAACATCTTCTTTTGGAATTTCAATTTCCCGTTCACAGCAACAAACAATAACCTATTCACTTTTAGACCACTGGCTGGAATATACGCTCAAAGATGACTGTGCAGCGCTCACCTTATTTTTGGATCAGCTTTCCGGCGGTTCAGGTTTTACGGGTTCAACAACATGCACTCAAAATCCTACACCGTCCATTAATGCCTCCGGAACGTTATTAACGAGTTCTGTAAACGGCTCCGGATATCAATGGTATTTAAATGGGAATCCTGTAAGCGGTGCCAATGCTATACAATACAATGCGCTGCAGGGCGGAACCTATACAGTTGTGGTTAGCTTTCCTCAAGGATGTTCCCTGGAAAGTGCACCATACGAGCTGCAGTCTGCGGGTCTTTCCGTTGGCCAAGGTAATGTCTTGATAATTAGTCCGAATCCCACTTCCGGGAAAGTCAAACTTGAGTCTTCCAACCTGGATATTCATACTGTAACTGTTACAAGTATATCAGGAGAAGCTGTTTTTTGTTCGATCAGTGACAATGAGATAGACCTTTCTGCACAGCCCAGGGGAATCTATTTTATTGGAGTGAATGGTCATTTTGTTCGGGTTATAAAGTACTGACGAATACTTAATCAAGCGCTTTCAATTGGTAATTATATAGTATTTTCATCGCCTGAAATTTAGACACATGAAAAAACTAATCTTGCTGCTTATCCTGCAGCTGCCCCTTTTTTCTTTTGCCAATGAAGTATGGATGCGTTATCCTTCCATTTCTCCCGATGGTCAGTACATCGCGTTCGCTTATCAGGGGGATCTTTTCCTGGTGGACTCGAAAGGTGGTGATGCGAAACAGCTTACATCTCACGCGGCGCATGACTTTATGCCGGTGTGGTCATCAGATTCTAAAACGATTGCTTTTGCCAGTAATCGGCATGGGAATTTTGATGTTTTTATTGTGGCGAGAGAAGGTGGTGTTCCAACCCGCTTGACCCATCATTCTTCAAATGATTATCCTTACGATTTTAAGCCGGGAGATAAGGAGCTTGTCTACATGTCGGGAAGATTGGACACACGTTCCTCCGTGCAATTTCCATATCCAATGTTGGGGGAAGTGTATTCGGTACCTGTTACAGGAGGGCGCGAGAAGATGGAATTAACCGTAGCAGCAGAAGCGTTTCAATTCAGTCCAGACGGCAATTACCTGATCTTCCAGGATATTAAGGGATATGAGGATCCATGGAGAAAACATCAGGAATCATCCGTTGCGCGTGATATCGTTCTTTACGATTTTCAAAAAAAGACTTTTAAACAGTTGACAGATTGGAAAGGGGAAGACCGCGATCCCGTTTTCATCGACAATAACAGCTATTATTTTCTTTCTGAGAAATCCGGAAATTTCAATATTTGGAAAGGTTCAGTGAATGGCGGGGCTTATAGTCAGCAAGTCACGGACCTTAAAACACACCCTGTTCGCTTTTTGAGTATGGCTGATAACGGAACACTCTGTTTCGGTTACCATGGCGAGATCTATCTTTTGGATAACGGTCAACCGAAAAAGGTTGAGATCGCGGTTTATAAGGATGAGGTAGCAAATGAGACAATTTTATTGCCTGTCGGAGGGAATGCCTCTGAATTCGCAGTATCAGCTGACGGTAAAGAAGTGGTGTTCGTTCACCGTGGAGATGTGTTTGCGGCATCTGTTGAATATGGAACGACCAAGCAGATCACTCAGACTTCCGGACAGGAGCGCAATGTTTCCTTTTCACCCGATGGAAAAAAGATCCTGTATGCAGCAGAGCGAAATAATTCATGGGATATCTATGAAGTGAAACGCAAGAATGACACTGAAAAGTTCTTCTACAATTCAACACTGTTGGAAGAATCGGCACTTGTAACGGATGCAGAAGAATCGTTCGATCCCAAATACTCACCGAATGGTGAAGAAATCGCATACCTTGAGAACAGGACAACCCTCAAGGTTTTTAACCTGAAGACAAAAGCAATCCGAGAAGTACTGGCAGGAACATACAATTATTCCTACTCTGACGGTGATCAGTACTATACATGGTCGCCGGATTCAAAACACCTATTGGTCCAATTCTTTGAGTTTGGCCGTTGGAATACAGATGTTGGGCTTGTTTCTGCAACAGGCAAAGAAAAACCACTAAACCTTACTCAAAGTGGTTATGGAAGTGCCATTCCGAAATTTACAATGGACGGACAAATGGTCTATTTCTTCACGGATAAATACGGATTGAGATCCCATGGAAGCTGGGGTTCTCAAACGGATGTGGAAGCAGTATTCCTAAATCGCGACGCCTTTTATCGCTTTACCTTGAATGAGGAGGACTACAAATCGTGGAAAGAAGCGGAAGACGAGGCTCAGAAGAAAAAGGATGAAGCCAAAGCGGATGACAAGAAGAAGGACGTTACTAAAGCCAAGTCAGAGCAGCCTTCTGTGAAAGAAATCATTATCGAAGCGGAGGGACTTTACGATCGCCGTGTTCGTTTGACGACCCATTCATCCATGCTGGGAGATGTCCTGATCAACAAGGAGGGTACAGAAATGTATTATCAGTCGAATTTCGAAAAAGGATTCGATATTTGGACCACCAAGTTGAAAACCCGCGAAACGAAATTGCTGATGAAGGCAGGGATGAATCCGTCTTCTATGTTCTTTGATGCGGAGGAAAAATCGATCTTCTACAACAGTAATGGGATGATCACGAAGCTGGACATTGCGACAGCAGCACCAAAACCGGTGAGCGCAGGAGGTGAAATGGTTCTTAATGGCGCAGGCGAAAGAGCCTATATGTTTGAACATGCGTGGAGACAGGTGCGTGAGAAGTTCTATGTGGAAGATTTGCATGGGGTGGACTGGGATTTGTACAAAAAAGAGTACCAACCAAAATTAGCGACGATCACGAATGGAATGGACTTCGCCGAAATGCTTTCAGAGCTGTTGGGCGAATTGAATGCTTCTCACACCGGTGCGCGCTATCGCAAGTACGAACCCAACGGCGATCAGACGGCTGTTTTGGGATGTTACTACGAGGATAGCTACAAAGGAGACGGCCTGCAAATCGGAGAGGTGATGGATAAAAGCCCCTTGCTCCTGCATTCCAAGAAGATCATCAAGGGAATTGTCATCGAAAAGGTGGATGGTACAGCGATCTTGAAGGATCAGAACTATTACAGCTTGTTTAATCGAAAGGCAGGAAAGAAAGTATTGTTATCGTGTTTTGATCCGAAGACGAAAGAGCGCTGGGATGAGGTCGTGATTCCGATCTCCTATTGGGAAGAAAATTACCTGGCTTACGAGCGTTGGATCAAGCGCAATGAGCGCATAGTAGACAGTTTATCCGGTGGCAGACTTGGTTACGTTCACATCGAAGGAATGGATTCTGAAAGTTTCCGCAAATTGTTCGATAAAGCCCTTGGTAAATACAACCAGAAGGAAGCACTGATCGTGGATACACGCTTCAACGGAGGCGGTTGGTTGCACGATGACCTGGCGACCTTCTTGAGCGGTAAGATGTATATGTCGTTTGAGCCACGGGGGCAAAAGAATATGGGAGGCGAACCGATCTGGAAATGGCAGAAACCTTCCTGTGTATTGATGAGTGAAGGTAATTATTCTGATGCTCACCTGTTTCCATATACCTATAAGGCACTTGGTATCGGCCCGTTGATCGGAATGCCGGTTCCCGGCACAGGAACAGCTGTCTGGTGGGAAACAATGGTCGATGGTGCAACAACGTTCGGTATTCCGCAAATCGGAATGCGCAGTGTTTCGGAAGACTACTTAGTGGAGAATCACGAGTTGCAACCGGACATACAGGTGAAGAACGAATACGAAAAGTTCACGAAAGGTGTTGACCAGCAGTTGGAGCGCGCGGTACAGGAAATGCTGAAGAGAAAGTAAGGTGTTTCACCACAACTTGTCCCGCTCGGCGGGATGGCCACATAGTTACAATAGATTGCAACTCCCGACAGGGCGCATAGGGTTTGTTTCACCCACTGCCCAAGTCTTGCTTCTCCGCTCTCACAGCGAAGCGGTCTCAAATCTATTTATCCAGCACCTTAGGGATCCTGAAATAATCGGAATCTTTCTTCGGAGCATTCTTCAGCGCGTCATCCTGGGAGATTGAAACCACAGCGTTGTCTTCACGGAGTTTATTGTATTCTTCCGTCATGAAGATCAGGGGTTCAATTCCATCAGTATCCACTTCGCTCAATTTATCCATGAATGAAATGATGTTCTCCAGGTCTTGACGGATAGCTTCCTTCTTGTCTCCTTCAAACTCCAGGCGGGCAAGGTGAGCAATATGGTCTACGATCTCTTCCGTAATTTTCATGCGGTAAAATTAATGATTTTTTCTCCAAATTATATCTCGTCTCAACCAGTTCAAGGATCTTCAGATTCGTAGTGGTAACGAATACCATGTTCTAGGCTCCATGCTCCATGTTCAATCCCCCTATCCACGGATGCTCCTTTACCAAAGCGCCATTGATCCGGTTGAAGCAAAGTTCACTTAGTTCCAACTCCGTCAGGTCCGCAATTTCTTCTTTGCTGATATAGGGATGGATATACAAACGAGAAACTCCCGGGCGAGCAGGACCAAATAACTGTTCAGGGTCCGAGAATAATTTGTAGTTGTTCGTAAATGTGATGGGAACGATCGGAACATTCAGGGATTTCGCAAGTTTGAAGGCACCAGCTTTGAAAGGGATCATTTTCGGATTGTTGTCATCTGGAATGGTACCTTCCGGAAAAATGACGATCGACCAGCCCTCTTCAACCGCTTTTTTAGCCATAACGAATGATCTTGCTGCTTTTACCCTGTCCTTTCTGTGGACCGGGATATTCAGTCCCTTAAAATATGTACGGATGATCGGATACCCAAGAATCTCGCCTTTTCCCAGAAAAAGGAAGGGATGATGAGGTAAGACAGAGTGCATGAAAAATATGTCGAGGTATGAGGAATGGTTCGATACGATAACATACGGTCCTGATGGCAAGGTAGCGTGGAGTACTTTTTTTACAGGATACAAGCAGAAAATCCGCATCATCCAGCTCCAGAGAACAAATAATTTAAAACTCGGTCTCTTCCCCTTTTTAAAACTGAGAAGCACAAAGAAAAAGGGGTAAAGTAAAATCGCAAAAACGCAGAAAACAACCCCCACATAGAGTTTCCAAAAAAAAGAGAGTATGCCGTATATTAGCTTCACTGTTTAAAAATAGCCGTTTAGGTCTTGCTGTATAGGAGGAGAGGCCTGATTTAGGTCGAAAATAACTAAATTCGCTGAAACTATAATCACATGGCGCGAATTCTGACGGGAGTGCAGAGTACCGGTACTCCTCATCTTGGGAACCTTTTGGGAGCGATCATTCCGGCTATCGAAATGGCGAATGATCCATCAAACGATTCATTCTTGTTCATCGCAGACATGCACTCACTTACGCAGATCAAGGATGGCGCTATTTTGCGCGAAAACACTTACAGCACGGCAGCAACGTGGCTTGCTTTCGGTCTGGACACGGAGCGGGTTGTATTTTACCGACAGTCAGATGTACCTGAGACCGCTGAGCTTTCGTGGTACCTGTCTTGTTTTTTTCCTTACCAGCGACTGACGCTAGCCCACTCTTTTAAAGATAAAGCAGATCGCTTAGAGGATGTGAATGCGGGTTTATTTACCTATCCAATGCTGATGGCTGCCGATATCCTTCTTTACGATGCCGAATTCGTTCCTGTTGGAAAAGATCAGTTACAACATATTGAGATCACACGTGACGTTGCTTCCCGCTTCAATCATCAAATGGGCGAAACTTTCGTGCTTCCTGAATCGAAGATTGAAGAGAATACCATGTATGTTTTGGGTACTGACGGGCAGAAAATGAGTAAATCCCGAGATAACTTCATCAATGTATTCCTTCCTGAAAAACAGTTGAGAAAGCAAGTGATGTCTATTTTAACGGATAGCAGGGAGCTGGAAGACCCTAAAGACCCGGACACCTGCCATATCTTTGCGATTTATAAACTACTCGCGTCTTCAGGCGAACAGGATGAAATGCGCAAGAGTTACCGGGCCGGCGGATACGGTTACGGTCATGCCAAACAGGCGCTGTTCGAATTGATACTGACGAAGTATGCCGCAGAGCGGGAGCGCTACGATTATTTGATGGAGCACAAGGAAGAGATCGATGCCGCGCTGAAGACAGGTGCCGATAGGGCGCGCAAAGTCGCACAAAGTGTCATCTCGCGGGTAAGAAGTAAAGTCGGATATTGACAAGCTCTTAAAACTATATTTCTATATTTGCTCATCCTCAAAAACTAGTTGTCATGCGAAACCATATTTACCTCCTAGCCTTAGCGGCATTGATGATGTTTTCATCTTGTGGTTCAGAAGAGTCGAAGCGTTTGACAGCCATAGGAGGTAAAATGTACGGTGGTGTGTTCAGGTTCATGTCCTCTGAAAAAGTAAACAATCTGTTTCCGATAGCAACTACTGACATCTATGCTCAGCGTTTGAATGCACAGATCTATGAACCACTTTTGAAACTTGATCCGGAAAATCTAAAGGTGGTTCCGTGTATTGCAGAATCGTACACTGTCTCAGATGATGCCAAGACTTTTACGTTCAAGATCAGAAAAGGTGTCATGTTCCATGCTGATGACTGTTTTGGTGGAAACGGTCGTGAGCTTACAGCAGCAGATGTTAAATATTCTCTTGAAATGGCTTGCTCCGGACTGAAAACGAATAAAATGAGCTATTTGCTTGTGGACAGGATCGTGGGAGCTAATGAATTTTTCAGGAAGTCCAAGAATTCCCTACCGAAAGGAGGAATATCCGGGATCAACGTAATCGATGCGAATACCGTTCAGGTTACGCTGGTTGAATCGTTTGTGGGATTCGATAAGATCCTGACGCACACCAATCTATCCATTTTCCCAAGAGAGGCCTTCGAAAAATATGGAAATGAAATAGCGAAGCACCCGGTCGGTACGGGACCTTTTATGCTTGAAAAAATGGATGACAATGAAATCACGCTCAAACGAAATCCGAATTATTGGCGAGAGGACGAGTTAGGGAATCGCTTGCCTTTCTTGGACAAGGTGATCATGACCTATGCAAAGGACAAAAAGAGCGAACTATTAGCTTTTCGTAATAAGGAGATCGATCTGGTGCTTGAAATCCCTGTTGAAGAGATCGAGAACATTCTGGGATCTCTGCAGGATGCTCAGGCCGGAAAGAATGTGAAGCATAGAGTTGAGTCGAAATCTTCGATTAGCATGGGATACGTTGCATTCGCTTGTGAAAGTGCGGAGTTCGCGGATCCTGCAGTGCGCAAAGCCTTCAACCTTGCAGTGGATCGAAACGAGATCGTAAACACGTACCTTCTTGGAGAAGGATGGCCTGCTGAACATGGTTTTGTTCCATCTATGGAGGGGTATCCAACCCAGAATGTCAAAGGGCATAGCTACAATGTAGAGCAAGCGAAAGCGCTGATGGCAGAGGCAGGATACAAAGATGGAAAAGGATTTCCAGCAATCGATTTCTATGTAAATGCCAAGGAAGGATCAGCTCCCCATCAGATGTGTGTTGGTATTGTAGATCAGATCAAGAAGAATTTGGGCGTTGAGCTGAAGATCAAGTTGTGTACGATCGAAGAGCGAGAAAAAGCGATAGCTTCAGGTAAAGCTAAAATCTGGCGGTCTGGTTGGATTGCAGATTATCCCGATGCCGAAAACTTTCTTAGTTTGTTCTACAGCGGAAATATCCGTGAAAATTCAGCAGAGGTGAATTCATTCAAGTATCGCAGTAAGAACTATGACAACATGTTTTCCAAAGCCGTAAAAGAACTCGATGTGCAGAAGCGTAACGAGCTGTTTGCCGCCTGTGATCAGATCATTATTGATGAATCTCCTGTAATGCCAATTCTCACTGATGATTTTATGATCATGATCAATGCTCGTTTGAGAGAATTCAAGACAAATTCGATGGAGCATCTCGATTTTTCTGCTATCTTTATAAAGGAACCTCGCAAGTGATCGAGGTATACGTTTCATATTTAAGGATCTCTACTTGCAATTGAAAGCCATCCGTGTGGGTGGCTTTTATTTGTAAAGGATTTCTCGCAGGATCTCAAGAGATTGATCGACATTGAATCCCGGTATGTGTAATTTATAGTAGGAAAGCATTGTTTCGAAAGCTTCACTTCGCGCAGATCTTTCCGGCAGATGTTTTAGCTCATTGGTCAACAACATTTGGATCAATTCCACCCCGGGTCCTTCAGCAACCAATTCACCTTTCTGGTCGACATCTGAAAACTCACCCTCCTCGAGATGGAAATAGCGGCTGATCTTTGAAGGAACCTGCGGTTCTATTCCCATCTGCATTGCGAAACTTACAAGGAACTCGATGGGGTATAATGGAAGCAAGTTTAGATCGCATGTGTTCAAGACACTAATCTTCTCTTCCAGAAAATGAAACAATTGTGGATCCGACTGATCGGTTTTCAGGCAATTCTTTAAAATTGCCGCAATGAAAAAGGTAATGGTGGAACGGACAGGATCCACTTGAATGTTCCGGAGTGAGTTGAGCGGTTGGGCTTCTGTCAATTTACCAAGCTCACTGTCCGGCCGACGATAAAAGGTAATTTCACAGATCGAGGCAGGAAAGAGCGCAGCACTTTTCTTTTTACCTCCTTGAAATAAGAATTTTTGGGTTCCAGAATGAAGTGTATAGAACGTGGTGATCAAACTACTTTCAGAGTATGGAATACGATGCAGAAAGATAGCTGTGTCGTTCTGTTTCACCCGAATAATTTAATGTACGACCAATACTTTTCCAACGTAACGTCCTTTACCTTCGTTTGCAGCGGTCCATATAAGGTATACGCCGGTCGAAACCTTCTCCCCGTTTATGTTCTTTCCGTTCCAGGTAGCTGTTCCTCCATTTGAAGCAGTCTTGTATACCAGGTTACCCGCAACATCCGTGATCTTTACATCAGAGTTATAACGGACACCTTGAATCGTTATCGGCCCCTCGAATTCGGGTCGGGCAGGATTCGGGAAGACGTTTACGGCAGTATAGTCAGGATCTTCGTAGGTTGCATCTGTTCGGTAGGAAACCAACCCCTTATCAGTCACGATGAATAATTCTCCTGTAGACTGATCCAGTTTCAGGTCGATAATGGTGTTGGAGATCAATGGTGAATTATCTGTTGAGTACTGTTCAATCACCTCCTGACCGTCCGCTGATAAAAGGATGATTCCGGAATTGGCAGTTCCGAACCACTTTCGGTTTCCACCATCCACTTCTATATCGGTGATATTCGTATTTCCCAGAACATACTCCACATTTCCTTCAAAATCCACCTTGATCCGTTGTGCATTATAATCTCCTGCGGCGGCACCGAAAGCACTTTCCGAGTTATAGAGAACCGCAAACCCATTATCCGTCCCGATCCAGATCTCGTTATCAAAATCAACAGCTACTGCATTCACTGTTGTTGAGGGCAACGCACCGGTTGTGGATCCTGTGTTCAGGTTGACATACTGATCATCCGCAGGATTATCTATTGTGCCGTTGTCATTGTATCCAAATAATCCAACCCCATCTAGACTAAACCATTTATTATTGTTGTAGTCGATCACCATTTTTTTTGAAAAACGGTTCTTTGCGGATGTTCCGCAGTCAAAGGTGTACCATGAATGATCTTTTGTGTAGACGACAAGTGGTTGGTCAGCATACCCGTTGAGTAACCAGAGGTTTCCCATTTCATCGTATTTAACGGAACTCACCAAGCTCCATGAACCACCCAGAGCATTGCTAAGGGGAGAATTTAGAGCTGTAAATGTATCCGTAACCTGTGCTCTGGCAGTAAGGATGGACAAGGGAATTTCTGAATAATTACCAACAGCGATCTGGTCATCGTTGGTGGGATTAATAGAAACAGAAAGAAAATCCCAAATATTTTGACCATTCCACATAGTCATGTTGGATTTGTCGTGGAGCACCCATTTTTCATCTTCGAAAAGATAGACTCCGCCAATATTGAATGTCGCTGAGATACCAGATAAACCGCCGCTTGCTACCGCAAGTTTTCCATTTAGCCAGTCCATTGAGTATACTTGTTTATTTGGAGGTCCCTCGAAAGAGATCTTCACAGAATTGGTTGGATCAGAATATTGAACCAGCCCAAACTCTTCATCAGCGATCCATAGCGCGTTATTGTAGGTGTGTACGGCATTGGCTCTAACGTCAGAAGCAAAAGAATACGTGTTCAGGGTCTCAATCAACGTTAGATCCGGGCCATAGGTAAAAACACCATCTGCCAGCATAACATGCAGTTTATCGGGCTGACCTTTCAGTCCTTTGATCTCGAGAGTAAATGGAAGGTCGGTGACAAGAAAATTCCCATTGTTATCTATTCTGAACACGGAATCCTGACCATAAGCTTCCATGCTGTAAATGTAGTAGAGTTCACCGTCGAATGACTCGATCTCCCTGTAGGAATCAACGGTTAGAACCGGAAGACGAGTATCCACTGACCATTGTGCCGGATCTGCGAGAGCAAAATTATCGAGTGATCCCCTGTATAGGGTTGAGGAGGATAACGCGTAAATGCTGTCGTTTCTGAAGGCCACATCAAGGATGGGATCATTCCCATTTGTAGGATACCAAGTGTCCTTCACTTCGTTTTTGACCGGGTCGATCTTTACAATCGAAAAACCTGTTGCGAGATAGACATATCCTTCAAAAGGAACGATTTTATTTATTCTTTTCGAACCCGGTATTTCTGCCAGTTTTATTGCCGGAATATTGATCACGGAATTGTTCTCGACCTTATCAAGATTTCCATTATCGTATCCGATATAGAGCTCATCCCTGCTATTATCATAAGCAAGGCATGTAAGACTTATATCGGACAAGCCGTTCACATCATTCATGACAGTGATCTCCTTGGAATCGAGATCATATTCCATGAGCCCACTTTCAAAAGCAGTATAAATGGTTCCGTTTCCCTCTAGTACGTCGATCGCTCTGCGCGATGGCACGTGCAAGCGCCATTGACCTGTTCCAATTTGTCCGAAAACGTTGAAAGAAATGAATAGGAGAAAAAATAGGCGCATTGTTCGAAATTTGTGACTAGAAACGCAGAAAGCTCAAATTTATTTGAAAAGACCTCAAATAGCAACTAAATTGGTCAGGTATTTGGCGGTTTGTTTATTCATACTACTTTTGTATCACTGGTCAAATCAAAAAAAGATGATTTAGCAGGCTCCGTAGCTCAATTGTATAGAGCACTGGATTTCGGCTCCAGCGGTTGGGGGTTAGAATCCCTCCGGGGTCACAAAAACAGAGTGAGAGTGAAAAGCGAGAGCGGTTCACTCCACTTTGTTTCTCTTCGCTCTCAAACTCACACTCACACTTTTCTTACAACTACTTGATGTTTGCGTTCCACTCCAAAACCCTTTCCAAATCGGTATAAAAGTTAGATTTTTCGACTTGATGGGTAACGAGAACAAGAAAAAAGCGACTGTTTCACTTAGAACGATAATTTATCTTGCCCCCATTATTTTAAACAATTCAGCTTTTGAATTTATTTTAAGTTTTCGATAAACACTTTTAACATTCATTCGGACGGTATCAAGCGCAATATTATATCTGTCAGCAATTAATTTATAACTTAATCCATCAATAATTCCATTGACTATATCCTTTTCGCGATCTGTTAATTGTTTAGTAATTGCTTTTGGCTTATTGATGTATGAGATGACCATCCGGGCAATTTTTGGTGTCATAAAAGCACCTCCGTTTTCAATACATTCAAATACATCCTTGAAATTTGAATCGAAACTTTGCTTATCAATATATCCTATTGCACCTAGTTGAAGTGCTTTAAAAATGGTTTCAGAATCATCTTTAATTGTGTTCATTATGATGTTTGAATCCGGATATAATTTCAGAATCTTGTCGATTGCGGTTAACCCATCCATTTCTGGCATCACGATGTCGAGCAAATAGATATCGGCCTGTATTGGATCATTCAAAAAGCCTATTGGATTTGTATATATTCGCGTACATTCCAAGTTATCTGATTGATTTATTGAATCTTGCATCAAATGTGCCAAATGAATATCGTCTTCTATTATGATTACTTGTTTCATTATAACGGTATATTAAATTCGACTGTTAATCCTGTCATCTCTTCTTCAATATAAAAGGTGAATGTTCCATTGTTTCTGGAAATGCGCTTTTTTATGTTGCCGATACCATTCCCCTTCATAGCATAAAAATTGGAGAGATCACAGAACCCATCGTCACTTATCTTTATGTTTAAAAGGCGTTCTTTTTGTACAATGGATATGGATAAATTCGCTGCTTTTGAGTGCTTTATTGCATTTGTTACAACTTCAAAAACGGATAATTTGATATCTCTGAACAATTCTGCCCGAAGTGTTTGATCGGCGTCAAAATGCATATTATATGCAATTTTTAGTGTTGTTTCGTGAGAAATTGAGTTGATAAATTCTTGAAGTTCATCCGAGAGATCATGGAAATAGCGCTTTTTCCGAGATAATGAATCAAGATAAGTTCTGAAACTATACACTGCTTCTTTCAAACCATTTTGAAGTAGTTCTCTTTCTTTTTGTTCAAATTTCTCCTTTTTACTAAGCATCAAAAGACGTGTGAGAATCGTTCCGGATTCATCGTGCAGGTCCATTGCAATCTTCGATTTTGTTCGGTTTTCAATTCGATTGGCACGAATTAAAAAGAGGACAAACAAGGCACTTAAAGAGATGACCAATACAATAATTAATACAAGGAATTCCCTTCTTTCATAATATGGAACCGTTGCATTTAAATAAAGAGATTGTTCTGATACGAGTTGACCAAAGGGATTGATCATACGAACGTTTAATGTGTACTCTCCGTAACTCAGATTTGATAAAAGTATACAGTGATTTTTTTCCGTTTTTAACCAGTTTTTTGAATCGAAAGAATACTCGAAAGAGTATAAAGAATATTGGAGGCCTCTCCAGCGGTCGCCGCGTCCTCCGTCTTCGGCGCGCCGCAGGCGCCATTGTGCACAATAGGGTGTAAAGGGAGTT
>JBKCJG010000090.1:0-11971 GCA_046301895.1 Flavobacteriia bacterium | reverse complement strand
GATACACAATGTCTAATAATTTAAAATCCAACAGATGAAAAAAGTATCAGTTATTTTTGTCCTTTCCTCAATGGTTGCAGGACTTTCACTTGCATCTTGTAAAAAGAATCAATGTTCAGAATGCCATTACGATAAGAATGGAGTGGAAATCGAGCTCGGAGAAAAATGCGGTGATGAACTCGAGTCATTGGAAGCGGGTGGGTATATGGTGAATGATACCTTGTACGAGGTTCACTGTCACGGGCATTAAATAGAAAAGGGGCTGTTTCAAAACTGATACAGCCCCTTTTAATTCAGAAAATACAGGATCAGTAATAAATTGATCTCTGCACTTTCGTAATATGTTTCGCAAGGCGAATAACCTGTTTTGTGTATCCAAATTCGTTGTCATACCAGGCATAAAGCACAACATTCTTACCATCATTTGATACGATTGTCGCATGTGAATCGAAAACAGAACAGCAGGTGTTACCTATGATATCACTCGATACCAATTCAGGGTCGTATGAGTAGTAGATCTGGTTGACAAGGTCACCGTTCAAAGAAGCCTCTCTCAATACGGCATTGATATCTTCGATCGTTGTATTTCCTTTCAATTCAAGACTCAAAATAGCAAGGGAACCGTTTGGGGTAGGTACACGAACGGCATTTGCAGTTAATTTATCTTTCATGTCCGGAATTACTTTTGTTACAGCACTTCCGGCGCCTGTAGAGGTAATAACCATATTGATTGCTGCGGACCGTCCTCTTCTGGGTTTCTTGTGCATGTTATCCAATAAATTCTGGTCATTCGTATAAGCATGAACTGTTTCAATGTGACCTTTTACAACTCCGAATTTATCATTCACCACCTTTAGAATCGGAGAGATGGCGTTGGTTGTGCATGATGCAGCAGAGAAAATATTCTCATTTTCTACATCGAGCTCTTTCTGATTGATCCCGTAGACGATATTTGGGATCTCTTTGCCCGGTGCAGTCAAAAGAACTTTGGATACACCTTTCGCTTTCAAGTGTCTAGAGAGCGCCTCACGATTTGTAAATACGCCTGTATTATCGATCACCAGGGCATTGTCAATACCGTATAACGTATAATCGATGTCTTCAGGGTTGTTTGCATCGATCATTCGAACAATTTGTCCATTAATGATCAAGGCTTTATTCTCAAGATCTTCGATCACCGAACCTCTGAAGGCTCCGTGAACCGAATCATTTCTCAAAAGAGAAGCCCGCTTGATGATATCTGCGTCAGAAGAGCCTCTCGTTACGATCGCACGAAGGCGGAGCTGCTGCCCTTTACCAGCTTGCTTTATCAATTCGCGAGCCGCAAGTCTACCAATACGTCCAAATCCGTAGAGCACAACATCGCGTGGTTCAATTCCGTTCGCAGAAGATACTTCAAAACCGCGCAATTTATTTTTCAGGAAGTCAGCTTTTGAACTATAATTCGCTTGTTCTGCCAACCATTCGCTGGAAAGTTTACCGATATCCAGTTTTGAAGGAGCGAGATCCATTTTGTAGATCTCTTCTGCCAATTCAGAAGACGTAAACACATCGATAGGCTTGTTTACTACATTGCGGGCATATTCATGAAGGTTGAGGATCTCAGATACTGTGATGTCTGTCAAGTGATTGCGGAACAATACAAGTTCAATCCCTTTGTCATACAATAATTCGCCAACCTTGCTTGACAGTTTTACAGCAGCACGCTCTCTTTCAACATGCGATTTCAGTTCCTTCTCGTAACCTACGGCAGCTTCCATTTGTTTTGTTATTGTTTTAAGTTAAAAAATTACGAATTGTAAAAAGCTAAAAAGGCTACCCACATTCGTAGGTAGCCTTTTCAATTTTCTTATCCCAAATAAGATTTGAGCAGTTTATTTCGGGAAGTATGTCTCAGTCTTCTGATCGCCTTTTCTTTGATCTGACGCACGCGTTCGCGGGTCAGGTTAAACTTGGCGCCGATCTCTTCAAGTGTCAGACCGTGGTTCATTCCAATTCCAAAGAATAAACGAATGATTTCGCGTTCTTTATCTGTCAACGTGCTAAGAGAACGTTCGATCTCTTTCTGCAGTGACTCGGCCATCAGTGCATGATCTGCTTTCGGAGCATCAGAATTGGCCATTACATCCATTAGTGTACCACCATCTTCAGATGTGGAAAGGGGAGCGTCCATAGAAACATGACGACCAGAAACGTTCAAGCTCTCCTTGATCTTATCTTCCGGAACTTCCAATGCTTCCGCTAACTCTTCCGCTGAAGGAGGTCGTTCAAATTCTTGTTCCAGACGGGAAAATGCTTTGTTGATCTTGTTCAGTGATCCCACCTGGTTTAGTGGCAAACGCACAATACGTGCTTGTTCAGCCAAAGCCTGAAGGATGGACTGACGAATCCACCATACCGCATAGGAAATAAATTTGAACCCTCTCGTTTCATCAAATTTTTGTGCAGCTTTGATCAACCCCAGATTTCCTTCGTTGATAAGGTCGGGAAGGGTTAATCCCTGGTTTTGGTATTGCTTCGCAACTGAAACTACAAATCGAAGGTTTGCTCTTGTTAATTTTTCCAGTGCCTTTTGGTCACCTTGCTTGATCCTTCTCGCTAATTCTACCTCTTCTTCTGCTGTAATCAACTCCTCTTTACCAATATCTTGCAAGTATTTATCCAGTGACTGGCTCTCGCGATTGGTGATCGACTTCGTAATTTTAAGTTGTCTCATTCTCTGTGAATTCTCCTTTTGAGATTAATAATGTGGGAAAAATGGATGCAAAGGTACAACCAAAATGTATTGAATTCCAAAAAAAATCTTTACAATTTTTTAACGTACCCTGCAACCAAAAACCGTGCCCTTCTACTGATTTTACAAGCCGAAACCGTAATAATCCTTCTTGCCACTTTCGGTAAGTACTTCCAGTAAAACTCCCTTATTTACACCATTTAGTTTCGTTGTTAATTGCTCAATAGTTTCGATCGGTTCATTATTCACTTTTGTGATCACCATTCCTTGCTGCAGGCCAATGGATTTTAATTTACCAGTAGTGATTGATGAGATCTTGACACCGTAACTTATATTAAGCTCTTTCTTTTCTTTACTGCTGAGTTCGATAAATGTTGCACCAAGTGAATAATTCTTTGAAATCTCTTCTTTTGACACCAGTTTGGTTTCGCCTTCCTTGTTGCGCAGTACGAGCTCTGTAATTTCTTCCTCACCATCCTTTTTGCGAATGGTCAGAGCCACTTTATCACCCGGTCGTCTTTTCCCGATCTCCTCTTGCAATTCTGCCACTGAATTCACCTCTTTTGATCCTATCTTCAAAATAACTTCTCCGTCTTTCACACCAGCTTTATCGGCACTACCATTTTCGGTAACTTTTGCGATGAATACTCCTTTTGTATTCGGGAGTTTGTTTGTTTCCTTGATCTCCTGGTTAATATCTGCGATCTGCACACCGAGGTATCCACGCTGAACGATACCATAGTCGATAAGATCTCGCATGACTTTCTGAACAAGATTAACAGGTATTGCGAAAGAGTATCCGGAATAACTGCCTGTTTGCGATGCTATTGCTGTGTTGATGCCCACTAGTTCTCCGCTGGTGTTTACCAAGGCGCCACCGCTATTACCCGGATTAACGGCAGCATCCGTTTGAATGAAGGATTCGATAGGAACGACATCTTGCTTGCTTCGGTCCGACAGTAGATTGATGTTTCGAGCCTTTGCGGAAACAATACCAGCTGTAACTGTTGATGTCAGATTAAACGGGTTACCCACGGCCAATACCCATTCGCCGATATGCAGGTCATCACTGTTGCCAAGGGGGATTGGTTTAAAACCTTCCCCTTCAATCTTCAGGACCGCAAGGTCTGTAGAAGGATCCGCTCCGATGAGTTTTGCTGTATATTTTGAATTATCATTTAAGATCACTTCGATTTCACTGGCATTCTCTATAACATGATTGTTTGTGACGATGTAACCTTCCGACGAGATGATCACCCCAGATCCAGATCCTGACCCATATTGCTTGAATTCACGGCCGCCGGCTCCCGGTCCGTAAAAAAACTCCTGAAATGGATCGCGCTGGAAGGAGGTTTGGACAACTTTCGTGGTGACGTGAACGACGGAATTAATTGTATTTTCTGATGCTTCAATGAAATTCGGCATAAGCCCTGAACCATCCAGTCCAACTGTTTTTGCGTAGTAGGAACTATTTCCATCGATGACCTTGTCGGATAAATTCCGAAAATCTGAACCGCTCAACATTAAATAAGCGCTTAGTGGAAGCATACCACCCACAAGACCCAACCCAAGTAGTTTGATGTTGTTTTTCATAGTATTTAAAAAATTTTGGATATACAGAATGCAATAATAACGCCCAAGTACCTTATCTTGTTACAAGGATGCTGTTAAAGAATGTTAAGCCCCTGTGGCTTTTATAAATGGAAACTTTTACATTTGTTCAAATGAGTTTTGAATGATCATTCAGTTTGAAAAATACCAAGGTACGGGCAACGATTTTGTTATGCTAAACAATCTTGACGGACGGTATGACAAGCTGCCGGTTGATCTGATCGTAAAGCTCTGCGATCGCCGTTTTGGAATAGGAGCAGATGGATTAATCAAGATAAACAAGCATTCATCTCTCGACTTTGAAATGGATTACTACAATTCTGACGGTTCCAAGAGTTTTTGCGGAAACGGTGCGCGATGTGCTGTGGCCTATGCAGGCACACTCGGAAAGGATGTGTCATTCACACGATTTATGGCAATAGACGGAGAACATACTGCGGCCTCATCAGGTGAAAGCATATGTTTAGATATGTTACCGGTTAATTCTGTAAATCAAATAGATAGTGATTTTATACTGAATACGGGATCTCCTCATTTCGTACGATATGTTGCCGATCTAGCAAGTGAAAATATAGTCGAATTTGGCAAACAGATCAGGTATTCAGATTCTTATCTAGCAGAAGGGATCAATGTCAATTTGGCAGAAGAAATAACAGATCATGCCATTCGGGTATTAACGTATGAAAGAGGGGTTGAGGACGAAACATATTCTTGTGGAACCGGAGCCACGGCCTGTGCATTGATATTTGGAATAAAGCACGGATTAACAGGAATGAATTCTGTTGATGTTCAGGTTAAGGGAGGGAAGCTTCGTGTTGAATTCGAGCAATTGGTTGATGGAACATTTGTTCATGTGAGGTTAATTGGTCCAGCAGTGTTTGTTTTCAAAGGGGAGATGCATGTCTGATTTTGGTTTCAAGAGAATCTGGTCCATTGAGGATGAGAATGAACTTCAAAAAGGTTTTTTTTTATGGATTTTACACGCGGACAAGGTGCCTCCTCACGTCGGATGTTCTATTGACGGGAATTACTACAGTCTCAAGGTTAGCGGAAAGGATGAGGGTGTGAATGTTGCCAAGGTTCAAACCGTCATTGAAAAAAAAGGTATTCTCACCATAGTTGTATCTGTGAATACAACCATCGATCAGTTGTTGGTTCAGAAGGTCTTCAGGAAATTTGATGCAGCCAAGTCTGATATGACGACTTGTCTGTCTCCACTTATTGAGGTGTTTGGGCTCGAAAAACAAGGCATCGAAAAACTGTCGTTGTTGTTAAAATATTTAGAGTCAAAGCATAGTATGGGTAAGGTATTTGGGCTAAATTTGACAGAGGGATATATCGGAATTCCCGAATATGATTTGGAGGATATCCATAACAGGTTACGAAAGTTAGAAAATGTTCAGGTCAAAGCAAGTGCACGTCCGGTCCGTTGAGCCCTCGGATGCTACAAAACTCATGTTGTGGGAGAATAATCCTGCGCATTGGAAGGTGACAGATACGGAGGTCCCATTTTCTTTGCAAGGTATTTTACAGCTTATTGAGCAACAGCAACATATCCGTTCAAACGGGCAGTTGCGTTTGATGATCTGTCTGAACGAAACAAACGAGGCAATTGGCGCAATCGATCTGTATGACGTTGATTTTAAAAATGGGAATGCCGCTGTAGGCATCCTCATTGGTGAGGAGTTGCATCGTTCAAATGGTTATGCTTTCGAGGCACTTGAGTTGTTGATAGGATATGCCCGTGATCTTTTGGCACTCCACAATCTTCACTGTTCCATTCAGGCCGATAATATAGAGAGTATCAGATTATTCGAGAAGTGTGGATTTACGCGAATAGGTATTCGCAAAGAATGGTTTTTGTATCAAGGTCAGCGTATTGACGAAATTTGCTATCAGTTATGTCTAGAAAAAAAATAATCATTGGCATTGTTGCCTCTGTGGCTCTTATTCTTCTTATTGTTTTAATACCGAAGATCTCTTTGTTCTTGAGTAGCAGAAAAACGACAGTTAATGCGTCTAAGGTGGTATTCTTTGTAAAAGTTCCGATTGATGCAGATTCTCTTGCATTAGAGCTGGAGGAAGCTGGTGTTATAGAGGATGCCGCGGCCTTTTTGAGTGTCGCAGAGTATAAGGGTTTGAGTAAAGAGAACATTGCTTTGGGCAAGTATGTAATAGAACCCGGCTCTCAATACCGAACAATCCTAAACGGTTTCAAGCTCAACGAAGCAGGCAATGGTAATGGCGAAGTAGAAGTCGACGTTACATTTAATAATTGCAGGGATATTTATCAAATAGCAGGGAAGGTGAGTGCCAGCATCATGATCGATAGTGCAAAACTCGTTCGTATTCTGGATGATCAAGAAACATTGTCAAGGTACGGATTTAAAAGAGAGGAATTTCCTGCGATGTTCCTGCCGAACACCTATAAAATGTTCTATGATACAGACGAAGAAGCATTTGTAGATCGAATGGCCCAAGAGTTTAAGAATTTCTGGACAGCGGATCGAAAGAAGAAACTTTCTCAAATAGGATTGAAAAATCCTTCAGAAGCAGTGACGCTTGCCAGTATTGTCTATTCCGAACAGGGAAGAATCCCAGAGGAATGGCCGATCATTGCCGGATTGTATTTAAATCGGATCACTCAAGGGATTCGTTTACAGTCAGATCCCACATTTAAGTTTTGCTGGGGCGACAAATTAGCAGGTGTTCAACGTCTTTTGAACATACACCGAGATATAGATTGTCCATACAATACCTATAAAATCAAGGGACTGCCTCCAGGACCCATCTGTATACCGCCAACTCAAACGGTGGATGCCGTTTTGAACCGCGACGACAACAACTACATCTTTATGATGGCCAAGCCTGATTATACAGGAAGACACGACTTTACTGTTCAGTATGCCGATCATGAACGATTGGCAGGTATCTATCAGAAGTGGCTGGCTAACGAACTTAAAAACCAGTAACATGGAAAATAAAAGAAGGAATTTTCTAAAGCTTGGACTTGCTGGAGCTGCTATTGGACTCGTCAAACCTGTAAAAGCAGGAGAGCTGGTCATGCGTTCTTTTGAAACAAAAATTGATGGTCCGATTGTGATCTCTACATGGAATCATGGTTTGTCTGCCAATGCTGCTGCGTGGGAGGTGCTTTCAAAAGGTGGTTCAGCACTGGATGCGGTTGAAAAAGGGGTTCGAGTGACAGAGTCAGACTTAACCAATCGCAGTGTAGGTATAGGCGGGATGCCAGATAGGGAAGGGCATGTGACGTTGGATGCATGTATCATGGACCATGAATCGCGTTGCGGTGCGGTTGGATTTCTTGAAGGTATCGATCATCCAATTTCGGTTGCTCGTGCCGTTATGGAAAGAACACAGCATGTGATGTTAGTCGGGGCAGGAGCAAAGAAGTTTGCTCTTGAGCAAGGCTTCGGAACAATTAAGACCCCGATCCCTGAAGTGAAAGACGAGTACAAGAAATGGAAGAAAGAAAATCAGCACCTCTTCAAAAAGCCAGAGATCAATCATGAAAATCACGATACGATTGGAATGTTAGCTATGGATTCCAGCGGTAATCTGGCTGGTTCATGCACGACGAGTGGTTGGGCATACAAACTTCATGGCAGATTGGGTGATTCACCTATCATTGGGGCAGGTTTGTTTGTAGACAATGAAGTGGGGGCGGCTTGTGCAACAGGTTTGGGAGAAGCCATTATCCGTATTGCGGGAAGTCATACGGTTGTAGAATTGATGAGACACGGGCATTCTCCAATGGAAGCATGCAAGCTTGCTGTTCAGCGTATTATTTCGAAACACAAGGATCTGAGTGGTTTGCAGTGTTGTTTTCTTGCCATCGACAAGTTTGGCAATGTCGGTTCTTATTCCGTTTACAATGGCTTCAACTATGCCTTACGCAGCGAAAAAGAAGAAAAAATGGTGGATGCGCCATTTGATCGTAAATGGTAAAAGCATGAAGCGAATCTTAATTTTACTGGCATTATTACCGACCTATTCAATGGCACAGGATACTCTTTATTGGACCATGTATCATCCTGTTAAGAAAGAATGGATGCAAGCGGGTACTTGTGGTTCGGTGCAGGAAAAACTAATTGAAGCGGGTGAGCTTCCTGATCCTTTCTATGGGAAGAATGAGGCGCTTTTCGGATGGATAGAGGATCATTCATGGGAATTTGTTTCGGAGTTTCACTTGACTGAAGTTGAGATTCAGAAAGATCATCTCGAAATTGAATTTCCGGGTATTGACACGTATGCTGATATCTATCTGAATGACTCGCTCATCGGGTTCGCTCAAAATGCATTTAGGCCCTATTTCTTTGATGTTAAAGGGAAGGCTATATCCGGAAAAAACAGGTTGAAAGTGGTATTTACTTCTCCCGTTTCCTATCACCGCTCGGCATACCAGAACGCCAAGTATAAACTTCCGGCCCCAAATGATGTAGACAGTATCGCTATCGCACCATACACGCGAAAGCCGCAGTATCAGTTTGGTTGGGACTGGGCATTACGGATGAATACGATCGGATTTCTGAAACCCGCAACGGTCAATTCGTACAATGAAACCAAGATCCGTTCGATAAATATTACTACCCTTTCTTTCAATGATCAGGAGGCGGAAATACAGTTAGAGATCCAGCTTTCTCATCCTGCTGTAAAACCACTAATCTGGGAAAGTAAACTGTTCGGAGCTATCGAGATCGTTAAAGGTGAATCCAGAGTCACTCGTCGGGAGTTAGTCAAGGAACCCCGATTGTGGTGGCCAAAAGGTCAGGGTAGACCTGAATTATATGAAGATCTGTGGAGCTTAAGAGTTTCCAACAATGCCAACTCAACCGCACTTGAAAGCAAAAAAGTGCGGTTCGGTATTCGAACAACCGAATTGATCAATGAAGCTGATAAATGGGGAACGGCTTATGTGATCAAGGTCAATGGAAGAGAGGTGTTTTGTAAGGGGGGAGACTACATTCCACAAGATATCTTTCCTTCAAGAGTGACGGATACACATCTACGAAAAATGGTAGAAACTATGTCAGCAGCAAATTTTAATATGGTGCGTGTTTGGGGAGGTGGCTACTATCCGGATGAAGCGTTTTTCAATGCCTGCGATGAACTTGGGATTATGGTGTGGCAGGATTTTATGTTCGCTTGTGCGATGTATCCCGGAGATCCGGATTTTCTGGCCAGCGTAAAAGAGGAAGTTGATTATCAGATCCCCAGAATAGCCTCGCACCCTAGTTTGACGATCTTTAATGGAAACAATGAAGTTGATGTGGCTTGGCATAATTGGGGATTTCAGCTCAAATACGGACTTTATGGTTCTTCAGCGAAAGAGATAGAGGAGTCCTACGATCGATTGTTCAGGCAGCTTCTGCCGAACGAAGTGGCACGCTTTACGAATTCACCCTATATCCATACCTCTCCGCTCAGTAATTGGGGAAAAGATGAATTTTATAACCATGGAACGCAGCATTACTGGGGTGTGTGGCACGGAAAAGATCCCATGGAGAACTTTGCTAAAAAGATCGGACGTTTCAATGCTGAATACGGTTTTCAGAGTTTCCCTGAATACAGCACGTTGCTGACATTCTCGCAGAAGGTTGATTGGGATCTCAATTCGGCTGTAATGAAGCACCATCAGAAAAGTTATGTTGGAAATGGAATGATCCTGAAGCACGCCAAGAATTTATACGGTGAACCCGCTTCCTTTGAAGATTTTGTATACTATTCTCAACTTACACAAGCAACAGCTGTCAGCATGGCTGTTACCGGTCATCGATTGGATGCACCGAGATGCATGGGAACGCTTTATTGGCAAGTGAACGATTGCTGGCCAGCGCCAACCTGGTCAAGTGTTGATTATAATGGAAACTGGAAAGCTTTACATTATTGGGTAAAAAATGAT
Organism: Flavobacteriia bacterium; assembly: GCA_046301895.1. Lineage (GTDB taxonomy): Bacteria > Bacteroidota > Bacteroidia > Flavobacteriales_D > Crocinitomicaceae > M0103. The sequence continues at coordinate 1,703 of JBKCJG010000090.1, read as the reverse complement.
TACGAAGACGTTGCAGTTCTGAGCAAGCTAAATGAAACCGGAGAACGTGAGTATTTTCTCTTGTCCTCCCAGCCGGACACTTTCATGTGTGATCTTCATTTTACTGTGTATGATCTTCATGGAAAGGAGCTATTCAGGAATAATGTTTCACAACTTATTCGTGGCAATGAGTCCGAAAAGATCTGTGATCATTGTATTCTAAAGGATGCCGGTGGAATCAATTATGTCGTTCGTTTTGATTGGAAAGATCAGGCAGGAAAGGCTCATTCAAGGACATTTTCGCATACACCAAAGACCTACCAACGCGCGATTAAAACAGAAATATCACTTTCATTGGGTGTGCCTGACAAAGCAAATAAAACTGTTAGAGTAATTGTAAAGAATGAGAAATTTCTTAAGAACTTTTGGCTTTATTCCTCGAAGGCAGGTAATATCTTTGACCGGAATTTTGTTGATCTTACTCCGGGAACGCACATTTTTGAAATGAAATACAATGAAATTCCGGTATTAGATGATCTGGATTTTAAATGGATGTGATAAAATTATGTTCACACTGTTCTTACTAGAACCGGGAATTTGTCTTGTAATTTCCTGAAAACTTATAAAAGTAAGAAGCGTTATTTTATTTTACTTTGAAAATATTACCATGGTAATTAAATTTGTATTATGAAAATCGAAGATGCGATCCACTCAACGTTCTCGTCCCCTCAATTAAAGGCCATTGTAAATATCCGATACACCTCCAATTTTCTTGGCCATTATCAGAATAGCTTTATGATGCAGTATGACCTCAGCATGCCACAGTTCAATATCTTGAGGATCCTGCGCGGAGCGAAAGGGGATATAAACGTGAACAAAGTGAAGGAGCGAATGATAGAAAAATCTCCTAATACAACACGTTTGATGGATAAATTGATCGACAAAGGTTTGATCGAACGAACACGATGCGCTGAGGATCGTCGAGTCGTCTATGTGAAGATTACAAGACATGGTTTGGACCTGTTGAGTGATATAGATAACCATATGGATGTCAACACTTTGATCAAAGCAGAACTTACCGACGAAGAAGCAAATCAGCTTAGCGGCCTTTTAGATAAAGTGAGAGAGAAGTATGAAGGAACCCGTTAAGCTTTCAGCGAGCATAATGTATGATTACAAGGTGATCAATACTTCCGCGGACCATTCCTGGGTTAGTGATGAACCTTTGGAAGAACAAGGACAAAACGAGGGGCCAACATCGGTTCAGTTACTTTTGTCTTCAATAGCAAGTTGCGTGCTTACCACCTTGAGACGTTATGCCCAACGACAAAATTGGGATGCGGGAGAGATTCACGTTGATCTTGAGTTGGAACAATTGGAGGAAGAAACATTTATTGCATTGGATATCCAATTTTCAGGAGTGCTGTAGCCCGCTCAGAAACAACGACTTCTTGAAATCGGGGGTAGGAGTCCTGTTGTGAAAATGTTGAATGGAGTTGTAAATTTTAAACTGACGAATGAGTAAGAAGCAACTTGGTTGGATGGTAATCCTGGCGGTTGTCATTTTTACGAATATTATAGAGTCGATGATATTGATGCCCCTCGCATCTACGATTAAGGTCGAATTAGGGATTAGTGATAATGAATGGGGGGTCGTTATTTAAATTTATATATTAATTGCCTTCTTTTACGGTATAATTATCAATTTAATAATTTAAAGATTA
>JBKCJG010000089.1:0-18001 GCA_046301895.1 Flavobacteriia bacterium | reverse complement strand
TTTACGAATATTATAGAGTCGATGATATTGATGCCCCACGCGTCTACGATTAATATCGAATTATGGATGAGTGATAATGAATGGGGGGTCGTTATTTCAAGTTATCTCGTCAGTGCCTTCTTTTCCGGTATCCGTAGCATTTTCCTAATTGACAGATTCGACAGAAAGAAATTTCTTATACTGCTGTATGCATTATTCATTTTCGGAACTTTTTTGTGTGGACTTGCGAGATCATATGAATTCCTTGTCTTTGCACGATGCTTTGCCGGTTTCTTCGGAGGAGTGATTTCTGCCGTAGTTCTCGCAATTGTAGGAGATCTCATCCCGCCTGAACATCGCGGAAAAGCAACAGGGGTGGTTATGGCCGGGTTTTCAACTGCAGCAGCTCTGGGGATTCCGATGGGACTTTATTTGGGGCTCAATTGGAGCTGGCATTTGCCATTCTTTTTTATTGTTGGTCTATCCGTTCTCGCGTGGTTATTTATCATCTTAATTCTTCCATCGGTCAGTGGACACATTGAAAGAGCGCGGACGGTTCATGCCTGGAAAATACTTGTCAGGATTCCGAATAATGTCAACCAACTGAAAGCACTCTTGTTCTCGTGCATCATCTTATTCGGGCAGTTTGCCATAATTCCCTATTTAGCGGATTATGTGGAGCACAATATTGGCTTTGAAAAGAGGGAATTGGTCTGGATGTATTTTTTCGGTGGAGCATTAACCTTTATTACCAATCCTTTCATCGGTTATCTTTCCGATCGTTTTGGTCAATTACGCATTTTTTTACTGATGATGCTTATTTCCTGTATTCCGATTGGATTCATCACATCAATGGGCGAGAATCCGTTGCCTGTTGTTTTGATCGTTACATCTGGTTTTTTTGTGTTTGCTGGAGGCAGAAATATTCCCGGAACGGCCCTGGTAATAAGCACTGCAGCGCCTCATGAACGAGGCGGATTCATGAGTATTCGGAACGCTCTACAGCAATTGGCAAGCGGTATTGCAGTATTGTTAGGGAGTTGGATACTTACACAGGATAGTAGCGGAAAATATTTTAATTTTGAGATCATCGGATACATTGCAATTTGTACAAGCATACTTTCCTATTTTATCCTTAGGACCATTAAATCAGAGCATTGACAATGAGGTATTTAACTGTGTTATTTTATGTTTTTAGTATTCTGTTCGTCTCAGGGCAAAACGTGAAACCAGTCGTAGGTGATGGTATCGTTTCGGGGAGAGTGCTGGATAAGATCAATGAGACTCCTATCGAGTATGTTTCTATAAAACTGTTTTCCATCAAAGATTCATCGATCGTCGCCGGAATATTTACCGATTCGGAAGGTAAATTCATATTGGAGAATCTGCCCTATGGCTCTTACTATGCCAAGGTAAGTTTCACAGGCTATGTATCAAAAGTTGTTGATGATGTCAAGTTGTCTTCCATAATGAAAGTTGCAAATCTCGGAACGCTCAAACTGGATCTCGAAAAAACAGGTGATCTGAAGGAGGTAAAAGTTACAGGGCAGTTGGATGTTCTCAAGGCGGGAATTGATAAAAAGGTATATAATGTCGCCGAGGATCTGTCGGTAAAAGGAGGGACGGCGAATGATGTCTTATTAAATATTCCATCAGTGGAGCTCGATCAGGAGGGAAAAGTTTCCTTGAGAGGAGAAGGGGGAGTTACGATCCTGATCGACGGGCGCCCAAGTTCACTTTCCGGAGGTAATGGACGAACATTGTTAGATGCACTTCCGGCGGGTTCAATCGAACGGATAGAAATTGTAACCAATCCATCTGCAAAATATGATCCGGATGGAACATCAGGGATCATTAATATTGTTTTGAAGAAGAATAAATTGCGCGGGTTTAATGGATTGATCTCCGGAAATGGAGGGTCTGACCTTGTAAGTGGCGGTGAAGTATTAGACGGTACTATCACCTTGAGTTACAGAAATTCAAAGGTAAATGTATACGGCAGTTATTCGGGCCGATACATGGATGGATACCGAAACAATTATTCAGATCTTACTCAATCTTTTTCGGATGGAACTACCTCAGGGATCTATCAGGAACGATTTGGAACAGATCTTAATGCGAGTAACACCTTCAGGTTCGGCACGGACTTTTACCTTAAGGCACGGCATTTTCTTGGAGTTTCTGCCACCGGAAGTATGGGAGTTCGAAATAGAACAGGTAACCAGTGGAATTACCGATATGATACTAGTGGTCAGCTTGAATCACGCTGGTGGCGCTATGCTGATGATCCAACACAGCAGAAGAATCTGGATCTAAATCTCAATTATAAATACGATTTGAAGGATGACAAAGGGAATCTGGTGATTGATTTGAATCAGTCATTTGGTAAGGAGGATATTCAGGGTTATTATTATCAGTATTATGCGATCGATCCTCTACTTGCTTTGAATGATACGACCAAACAGCAATTGTTCAATGTCGAGTCGAATAATATCACAACTGTCCAGATGGACCTCACCTTATTGTATCCGAAAATCAATGCCCGAGTTGAAACAGGTGCCAAGGTAATTTTGCGGGATCAAGGTGTGGATACCTATTCGGAGTCTTATGATAAGGTCGCAGGTGTCTATGCAGAAGATACACTGGCCAACTTCATGTATAATTATAATGAGCAGGTTTACGGGATCTATGGGATCTTTGGTCAGCAACTCGGAAAATTCAAATATCAGGCCGGTTTACGATTAGAACAAGCTTATCAGATACCAGAATTGGTGTCGGACACAATCAGGATCGTAAATGATTATTTTAAATACTATCCATCTGCGCATATTCGTTATGCGCTCACGGATAAATCAGAGATCAGTCTCAGTTATTCAAAGCGAATAAACCGATCTTCTGCACCCGATATGAATCCGTTTACGAATTATTCCGATCCGTATAATTTGCGTAGTGGAAATCCATACCTTCAACCTGAATATATTGATTCCTGGGATCTTGGATATGCCAATGAGATCAAAAAAGTAAACATGACCGCCAGTATTTATTACCGTCATACCACAGATATGATCACACGTGTAAAACGATTCTATGATGACAATACTTCGGAGGTGACTTTTCAAAATCTAGATGAATCACATGCCTTTGGGACTGAGTTGGTAATCGTGTACAAACCATTTAAATGGTGGAGAAATACGATCTCCGGTAATGCAAATTATACGCGGTTTGTTGATGATAATCCGAATCAGAACTGGAATGTTTCTGGAGTCAATTGGAGTGGGAAGTATTCTACTGCCATCGATTTCTGGAAAAAAACGGCGACTGTGCAGCTCAATGCGGCATACAATGCCCGAAGAGTGACCATTCAAGGAACTGCTCAGCGAAGAGGACCTGTGGATATTTCCTTCGAAAAGTCTTTTAAAGATGGAAAATGGACCATTGGAGCGAGAGTTTCGGATGTATTCAACAGACAAGGATTCTACCTGAAAGTAGATCAGCCAAATGTTCAGCAGGATGTGGAATTCAAATGGTTGACACGAAGATATTTCGTGACGTTCTCCTACAAGTTTGGTAAGCTTGAGATCTCTAACAAAAAGCAGAGTGGAGGAGATGGAGGATTTGAAATGTGATCTATTTGATATCCATTTGGTATCTTACCGACATGTCAATTGGCGTTAATCCTGCATGAATCGCCTTAATTTTACCGTCAGTACATTCAGAACGTCTTTGAATTTTTCTAGTCTTTATCTTCACTTTAGCTCTAATAGATCTCAAGAAACTTTTTTGCTAACCGTAACATTTGTTGTTCAAATAAAACCGCTCCGGACAATAAGAATAGAATATCTTCGCGAATAACTTTTTACTTTTTTAGGAAAAACTCCTGAACCTCACCAGGCTTGAGGTCTCCCAGAGTGTAATTACCCATTCGTATTCGAATCAGCCTTAAGGTCGGATATCCAACTGCTGCAGTCATTTTTCGAACCTGTCTATTCTTCCCTTCGGTGATACCTAATTCCATCCATGATGTGGGGATTGAGGAACGAAAACGAATTGGCGGTAGTCTTTCCCAAATGTCAGGACTACTAACCTTTTTGCAGGTTGCTTTATCTACTTTGTGTTTTTTACCGTTATGATTTATCAGAATCGTACCACTTTCTAACTTGGATATCGCTTCTGGTGTTATCACACCTTCAACTTGAACCAGATAGACTTTCATCTTTTTCTGGGATGGATCCAATAATTTGTTTTTGAAATCATTGTCATTTGTCAGCAGCAACAGCCCTTCACTGTCTTTGTCAAGTCTGCCAACCGAATAAACATCCTGCGGAAATGGAAATAAGTGTCCGAGCAGTTGGTCGCCCTCTTCCCCGGTAAACTGACAGAGGACCCCATAGGGTTTATTCAACAGAAAATAACGAAGCTTCATTATTTCTTTTGACACGTATAGACAAATGCAGGGGGAAAGTTCAGCGGTGTGAAGTCGATGTCAACCTTTCCGAAGGTTTTTTTGATATGCTTTTTAGATTGCAGGGAATATTGAAATTGAATGTATTTTCCAATGCTCTTAAGAGAACGGTGCGATGCTTCGAGAATCGTTTGTCTCAGCGCTACCGGAAAATTTGCGAGTGGGAGGGAGGAGACCACTACATCCGCCTTTCCTAATGATTATTTCTCAAGGTTTTCTTCAATTTTTTCTGCTGAATAATGAATAATAATCGCCCGGGTATCCGAGATTCGTTTTGTGAGAGCATTACAGAAGTTATCGTTGAGTTCGAAGACCAGAAGTTTTGCTTCCGGATCCATTTTATCGAGGATTCGGTCCGTAAAAACGCCGGTTCCAGGACCTAGTTCAATGATAACTCTAGCTTCTTTAAAATCGATGTTCTGTAGCATTTTTTCAGCGAGGAATCGAGAGCTGGGGGCCATTGCACCAACCATTTTCTTTTCCTTCCAAAATTGCTTTATGAACGATTTCTTTTCAGGCATTTGATCACTCTCTTAATGCTAATTTACCGTTATTGATCACACCTACAACCGAACCTTTCATTTGTTTACCAACAAAATCTGTGTTGACAGTTTCGGAAATAATCAATTCTCTGTCAAATCTCCAAGTTGTTATTGGATCGTAAACAGTTAAATCTGCCTTGTTTCCTTTTTCAATGGGAGTTAGAGGTATCTCCGCGATATGTCTTGCATTGATTGAAAGTGCATTCAGGACTATTTTTGGGTCGAACAAGGGATCATTCGCCAGCGAACCGATCACTGTTTGCAGATTGATACAACCGAACGAGGCATTATCGAATTCAACATCTTTCTCCTCTTTGTCATGCGGCCTGTGATCAGATACAATAGTATCGATCGTTCCGTCTTTTAGGCCTTTCCATAGTTCGATCCGATCTTCCTCACGTCTTAGAGACGGCAAAACCTTGTAGTTTGAGTCAAAACCGAGTACCGCTGATTCATTGAACAATAGATTCATTACATGAACATCAGCAGTTACTTTCATTCCGTTTGCTTTTGCTTTTCGCACTAGTTTTACACTTTCTGCACAAGAGAGACCCGTAAGGTGAAGATTTCCTTCCGTGTATTCCAGAAGGCGGAGGTTACGCTCAAGCTGAATTACCTCAGCGATCGAAGGATCTGCTTTAAGACCTGTGCGCGTTGATGCTTGGCCCTCGTTTACCATTCCTTTTCCCGCAAGGGAATTGTCTCTGCTGAAAGCGATGATCTTGCCATTGAAATTCTTTGAGTACAAAAGAGCCCGAAACATAATTCCAGAGTTTACAGGAACCAGATCATCAGAATACATCCGCACACCGGATTGGTACATATCATACATTTCAGAAAGATTCTCGCCGGCCATTTTATCCGAAATCGCTCCAATCGGATGAATACTTACCACATGATTTTCTGCTTTCCGCAGAATATATTCTACTTGAGTTTTTCCGTCTACAACCGGCTGTGTACTCGGCAGCACAGCCACATGTGTGTAGCCACCGAATGCAGCAGCATCCAGTCCGCTATCCATCGTTTCTTTGTGCTCTTCACCTGGATCGCAGAAGTGAGCTTTCAGGTCTACCCAGCCTTGGGAAACTATTAAATTCTCACCGGTAATCTCTTTCGCCTCCGGATCTGAAAGGTCATTCGAAATGTCTTCGATCACACCTTCGTTTATCAACACATCCACCACATTGCCGTTGTAGCTTGAGGATGGGTCCAGAACCGTTGCTTTTTTAATGAGAATTTTCATTGTTCATTGTTTAATCGTTATTTCCAAAATTTTAAGACCAGTAATTCAGATAAGAAAAAGAGTAAGGCAAAAAGAACGAATAATTTCCAATATTCAAATGGTTTCTGAATATCTATTCTGGTAAGGCTCTGACCATCTGTAATTGCGCTGAAGGAGACATTTTTCAGTCCCTCATTTTCCAACCGGGATACTATTTCATTCTTCTCTAATGAACTCATGTCTGATTCAGTTCGGTCATAATTCAATGAAAGGGTCGCTTCCTTCTTTTCGTCGATCAGATCATACGTTCCTGCATCAAGATTTTCAAGGGCTTCCGGACCGTCCAGGGTTATATAGCTTATCAATCCTTGTTTGCGTATCTGTGGAATGAAATCGATGTTTTGGTTTTTCAGATGGATGGGTGTTTCACTATCCGTCCTTTTATACAATGGGAAGAAGGATTCTTTTCCGATCGTCAGTGATATCGGAGTTTTGCGCTGGCTTATTTCTCCTATTCTCAAAACAATAGAAGGGAAAAGCGCATCTGATGTAAAGCTACCGAAGTCAGAAGCCAAAGAACTCGTGAAAAGAAAAGCATTCATGCTTCCACCCGTTCGGAGAAAGAGCGGCATGCCATTTTGTAGTCGGATCAATTCGTAGGTATTGTTCTTTCCTTGTGATGAAGTCTGATAGACTTTTGTAATAGATGGAAGGTTCAGATTATCTTTTTTCTTTTCGAACATTCCGAAGAAGAAAGGATCGTCATAGATCAGTTTGTCGATCTTCGTACCGCTTGTCATTAGCCTTCCCAAAGAAGGTAATTCCAGTTCATCCAACAGAAGATTCCAGGATCCCGTTTCACATTTGTTTCCGGGGAAGAGTGCTAATGTACCACCGGTCTGTGCATAATTCACAAGGTTCTCACTCATTCCTGAAGGGATTTCATTCACTCCATTGAGAAAAACCAAGTCCGTTTGTTTGAGGTCATCTAATGTGAATGCACTTTCATCGATTGTTCGAAGGGTGTAGAACTTTTCCAGCTGATAAACCTGCGATACGGCATTGACCGCAGATTCACCATTGATAACGAGCACGTTTGTCCTGTCATCGGCAAAATACGAAAAGAAGTATTCATCGTCCCAGTAAAGTTGTTTATCATTTATCGAGATCTTCCCGCTTCGATAGCCACCCTTTTGATCTGTGTAATTGATCACCGTGACTGTTTTTTCATCAGGCTGAATATCAAGGAATACATCACGTTTAATGCCACTTATTTCACAGTGTAGTTCTACATTGGTGAGTTGTTGATCACCGGAATTAACAACTCTTACGTTGAGTTCGTTGTTTTGTCCAATTTTTTGCACAGGAGATGAAAACCATACAGAGTCTATGTAAATGTTTCCTGTTTCCTGCGGCTTCAACAGAACAGGATAATAAAATGCACTGTTGTCTTGCTCTAATTCAGTGAAGCGAGAGCTGGAAGTTTGGAAATCAGAGAAAAACACATATTGCCTTGTTCCTACCTTCTGATCTGTTTGACTTTGTTTGTCGATAAAAGCCCGTTGCCAGTTCAGAACATCATCCAGTTGTCTGACCAGTGCAACAGGTTCAATCTTATCCAATAATTCGATGGCTTCTACTTTTGTGATCAAACGCTGCTCGAGCCCACTCATTTTATTGGTATTCAGTAGTATACGAGTGTCTAATGAAGCTTTGTTGATCATTTTCCTTGCCATTTCCCGCGCCTCACTCAGTAGTTCACCTTCCGTTCCTTTGGCTGTCATGGAAAAGGAGTTGTCAATATAGATCGCAAGTACAGGCTTTCCGCCAGAACCGGAATTGGATTCTACCGGTATGTATGGTTGAGCAAAAGCGAATATCAGAGCAGCGAGTGCCAATAGACGCAAAGCCAGAACGAGTAAGTGCTTTAGTTTTTGTGTTGAACGAGTTTGCTGATCAACGTGTTTGATAAATTTTAAGCTTGAGAAATAAAGGGTTTTGTACTTCCTGAAATTGAATAAATGAATTATGACCGGAATCGCGAGCGCGAACAATGCCCAAAGGAACTCAGGATAGACAAAATTCATGCATCAAATTTAATGAAAAATCAGCATGAAATTGGGGGTGTTAGTTAGTTGTTAAAACTTTTCGAACGCCCCGAGTCCGAAAAGTGCGAAATCATATTTTACCGGGTCTGCCGCATCCATCTGTATCAATGTTCCCATCAATTCTTCCAATGCCTTCCAATCATCTTGTTTACGTGTTAATATCCCCAGTTTTCTTGCGTTATTGCTTGTGTGTACATCCAGCGGGAGATAGAGTTCTGAAGGTGATATGCTTTTCCAAATACCGAAATCAACACCTTTTCGCGAATCACGTGTCATCCATCTCAGGTACATGTTTAACCTCTTTGCTGCTGAATTCTTCAAGGGATCACTAACATGCTTTTTTGATCTTTCATGGTGCTCGATATCCAGGAATTGTCTTCTGAAATTTGTAATTCGGCCAAGTAATCCGGGATATTCCGGTATGGTACTGAAGGCTTTTTCCAAACCTTCACGATTGACGTAGAGATTGTTAAGGCTTCTGAAGAAAAAATCGAGATCTTCTTTATTAAAAGTTCGATGAACGAAATTTGATTGGAGGATCACAGAAGATTTATAGTTTCGAATAAAGTCAGTTGGTTCGTTCTCCATGATCTCAATAAGACGCTCACCACTCTTGATGATTCCTTTCCGATTACCCCAAGCTATTGTCGATACGAGAAAGGCAATAATTTCAATGTCTTCTTTTTTTGAGAAACGGTGGGGAAGCTGAATTGGATCAGAAACGAGGAACTCCGGATTTTCATACTGATCAGCCTTGAAATCAAGGAATTCTTTCAATTCATGAAAGTTCATGTCAGGATATTCAAACAATTATGCCATCTTTCATGGTCAACATCCTATCTGCCATGTTTGCCAGTGTCTCGTTATGTGTCACGATGACAAAGGTTTGACCGAATTCATCTCTCAACTGAAAGAACAGTTTATGCAATTCCTGAGAATTGACAGAATCAAGGTTTCCGGAAGGTTCGTCGGCAAAGATCACCTTTGGTTTATTGATCAGCGAACGGCAAACTGCCACCCGTTGTTGTTCACCGCCCGAAAGTTCATTGGGTTTGTGTTGTGCTCTTTCTTTCAGGCCGATCATGTCGAGCAATCTCAAGCCTTCTTTTTTCGTATCCTCCATGCTGTCTCCTTTTATCAAACCCGGAAGGATCACATTTTCCAATGCCGTGAATTCAGGAAGTAGCTGATGAAACTGAAAGATAAAACCGATCGATTGGTTCCGAAACGCTGAAAGTTTTTTTGATGAAAGCGAAAACGGTTCTATACCTGCGATCTCAACAGTTCCTCTGTCCGGATGGTCCAAGGTGCCCAATATCTGTAAAAGCGTTGTTTTTCCGGCGCCTGAAGAACCAACGATCGAAACAACCTCTCCCTGTGCTACCTCCAGATCGATTCCTTTGAGGATCTGAAGCGAATCGTATGATTTAAAAATTCCTTTTGCCTTCAGCATGTCTATTTGAGTTTCAGGGAGTGCCCCATTTTATCACGTTTTGTTTTGAGATAGAGTTCATTGTGAACATTGCTCGCTATCTCCAATGGCACATTTTCCAGGATCTCAAGGCCATATCCAACCAGTCCAGTTCGTTTAGTTGGATTGTTTGACATGAGTCGCATTTTTGTTACGCCGAGGTCGCGAATGATCTGTGCTCCAATTCCGTATTCGCGTTCATCGCCTTTGAAACCAAGTTTAATGTTTGCTTCAAGCGTATCATAACCCTCTTCCTGGAGTTTATAGGCTCTAAGTTTATTTGTCAGTCCTATACCGCGCCCCTCCTGGTTAAGGTAAATGATCACACCTTTTCCTTCTTTCTCAATCATTTCCATTGCCTTGTGCAGCTGAGGACCACAATCACATCTGCAAGAGCCAAAAATATCTCCGGTCATGCAGGAGGAATGCACTCTGACCAGCACTGCTTCGTCTTTTTCCCATGTCCCTTTTACCAATGCCAAGTGTTCCATCCCTGAATTTATTTCACGGTATGCATGAAGTTGGAAATTACCATTTGTAGTAGGCATTTGAACATCAACAAGACGTTCTATAAGCGATTCATGTTTGATTCGGTATTCGATCAAGTCAGCAATGGATACGATCTTCAACTCAAATTTCTTTGCGATATCAATCAGCTCAGGAAGGCGTGCCATTGTCCCATCCTCGTTTAGAATTTCTACGATAACTCCGGCAGGCTCAAAACCCGCTAATCTCGAAAGATCGGTTGCAGCCTCTGTATGTCCCGCTCTTCTCAGGACACCTTCCTTTTTCGCTCTCAAAGGGAAAATATGTCCCGGTTTTCCCAGTTCTTCCGGTTTTGTGTTCGGATCAATCAGTGCTTGTATCGTCATGGATCGGTCACTAGCGGAGATTCCTGTTGTGCATCCGTTTCCAATAAGATCTACCGATACTGTGAAGGGGGTTTCGTAAGTTGCGGAATTAGATCGCACCATGAGATCCAGGCCAAGTTCATCGCATCGATCCTCAATTAGCGGAGCGCAGATAAGTCCCCGTCCATGCGTAGCCATGAAATTCACGATCTCAGGAGTGACATTTCGTGCAGCGGTAAGAAAATCCCCTTCGTTTTCGCGGTCTTCGTCATCAACAACAATTATCACTTTGCCATTCCTGATCTCCTCGATTGCCTCTTCAATTGTGTTTAGCGTAAACTCCATGTTCATTATTTCAATATGTAAAAATAGGGTAAAATCATCTTTTAAACAGCTAAATCATTTGGGTTGTTCGAGTTTTCGATCAATCTTATCAGATTATCTGTTGTCTTATTCCAGCTGTATTTTTCTCTGACAAGTTCACGTCCTTTTTTGACCAACAAATTGTAAAGCAACGGATCGTTCAAAAGTTCATGAATGGCACGTATAAATTCTTCGGGAGAATCGGCCACAAGAACAGATTCTCTGTGTTTTCCATTAATCCCATTATTAGCAAGAGATGTTGTGATGCAGGGTATTCCCAAAGCCATTGCTTCAAGTAATTTATTTTGCATTCCCGTACCTATGAGCATTGGTGCTAAAAAGATCCTTCCCCTGCAATAGGATATTCGAATATCTTCAACCCAACCTGTTAACGTAATGTTACAATTGCTCTTGCTGAGTTTGATTATCCTGGCATGGGGAGTGGCTCCTGAAATAAGGCAACTTAATGAATTATCACGCGATAGTAATTGCTCTGAAATGTACTCGACGGCCTCTATATTCGGAGGGTAACTTAAATTGCCAACAAAGACGAGGTCAAATTCTTTCTCAATTTCAGGTTTTTCGAAAAACTGTTCATCAATTCCATTTGGTATGCACGTGATCTGCGCTCTTTGCGGGTGAGGGATGAGATCTCTGTCTTGTTCGCTTATGATTGTTTGGTTTTCAAAATAGTCGAATATTGTTCTTTCATACTGCTTGAGCCTTCTTGATTCTTCCCTGAACAACCACTTTTTATACCACGGAGCTTTATTAATTCGTCTTTCGATCCCCATCGATAAGGCATCCATATAGTCGATCGTCTTTGGGATGGAGTAGATGTCTTTAATGTATTCACTTGTCCTAACAAGTTGGCAGTAAATGTGTTTAGGCCTATTTACCTTAAGTAAATATTTAATTTTTTTCTTCCCTTTTGCAGAATAGAAATAACCAACCTGAAAAGGCTTGTCCGAAAATAAGCACAGAAAAAGATTCCAAAATATACTAATAGAATTTATGCGAATGATATGAATTGAGTCACAAAAGACAGTTAGCTTCGCAATATGCGACTTATCCACTTTTCGGTCAGAGATGGCAATCAGTGTAACTTCATATTTTTTTGATAATTCTCTTAACTGATAATATGCACGAAGTTTGTCGCCCTTTTCCAATGGATATGGAAAGCGCGGAAGGATTACGGCTATCTTTTCCTTAGTGATCATTCAAGAGTTTTTGGATCTTCTCAGAAATTGTTTTCGTGGAGTAATTCGTCACAATCATATGGCGTGCAGCGTCGCCCAGTTCTTTTCTTTTTTCCTTCGAATTGATCAATTGGGAGATCATATCAATCATTAAATCTTCTTTATCGGCAATCAACATGGCATTCTTACTGTCTATACCCATTGCACCGACCGAAGTTGTCACTACAGGAGTTCCAAGTGCCATAGCTTCCAGGACCTTTATTTTTACACCTGATCCTGAAAGTAACGGTAGAACCAAAATGCCATGTTTTCCGAGAAAAGCATTACTGTCTTCAACAAAGCCATGATTCACAAAATACTCGGCAGGGTCAGAGGGAAATTGATCATCCATAAAAGATCCTGCCAGATGGAATTGAAGATCCGGGAAGTTCTTCTTCAATTTTGGAAAAATAGATGTACGCAGGATGTTTACTGCTTCGATATTTGGTCCCCAATTCATCGAGCCAATAAAACAGATTGTGTTTTGGACAGTATCAGCAGCACGACTGGGGATTGATACAGCGACGGGTACAGTATGTATGGGTTTTTGAACACCATGTTTTCGGAAATTTTCTGCGTCATCCTTCGTGATCGTGAAGATCTGGTCGGCCTTGTTCAATGCGTCGATCTCAAAGCGTTTAAGGTCCTCAGCAAGTCGTTTCATGTACCATTTTCTGATGCTTCCATTCTGATTCGTTGCCAGTTGTCTCCAGATAAGATGTTCCACGTTGTGCGTTCGGACAATAATCCGCGCCTCTGAATTGTTTCTGATGGTATCGAGGTAAGGGCAAGCATAAAGGCTGTCTAAAATGACATGTGAATATTGTCTTTCTTTTAATTTCTGTTTGATCCTATCGTGTAAAAGAGCAGAATCAAAGCGCGAAATATTGTACGATTTTCGGTTGAAAATATGTTTAATGACCTCTTTCGGTCTTACTTCTGTCGCTAGCCTTACATGTTCAACCAACATTTTCTTCCGAATTGCTTCTGGATATGCTTCTTCACTAAATGGGTGTTTGTGCGTTGAGACGCAGATATGGTCGATATCCAAACCGATTTCTAACAAGCAGTTCAGGAACTGCGCCATGGCCTTGCAACCTCCATCAACAAGCGGGAATACGGGTTTATTCGTGATATAGAGTAGCTGCATTTTTCCGCTTAAATCGTTTAAAGTATCTGTTCCATGCATCCTTGTCAAATACGGGTGAATCATTAGCTGCTGCCCGCATAAAAACAAACGCAATGGGCGTTAGCACGGCTGAGGCAAACCACATTCCAATGAACGGGGATACAACACGTGAAGTCGCCAAGCTATCTCCTATACTTATCAGAACAAAATAGACCATGAATAATAATGCTGCAATCACTACCGGAGCACCAAAGCCTCCTTTTCTGACAATTGCACCAAGTGGGGCTCCAATGAAAAAAAGCACAATAATGGCGTAGGTGAGTGCAAATTTTCTATGGAATTCGATCCAGTACCCATCTGTATCACCATCAAGGCTATTGAGGTGTTCGATCTGTGCTTCTAGATTCCTGTTCTTCCTTCTGAGCTTCGACTGAGCAGCATTTATGGCGAGATATTTATCCAAATCCGAAAGTTCACTATACCTTAAGGTTTGCACAGACGGACCTGGCAACTGTTTTGCGCCACTATAGTTTAATGTATCGGGTTTGTAATTTATCGATTGGAAAAAAGCATGATCGTTCTTACTGTTCCTCACAAAACTTTCCTGGATCTTTTGACCATTCATCCTCACTGAATCAATGGCCTCTGAAATCTGAAAAACATTCAGCATTTCATGTTTGTCTGCAAAAAGTTCATCCTGTGAGCGTTGAAGTGAAAACCCGCTCAAGTCGATTTTATAGGTTGCTTTCTCGAAGTTTGACCTTCGGTTCGGGCGATTGTTATTTTTGTTCCTGTGCAGTTCACCATTTGCCGAAAAAGTAGGTGATTGAGGAGCTAATTCCTCCGTTACAAAGCCATTGTTCAACTCGAAAAAAAGGTATTTACCGTTCTCAGATTTGTAAATTCTGCCCTCATCAGCACGAATAGATTTTATCTCTTTTGGATTTGTATGATCGTGTATTAGGATTCCCTTGAAATGATCATCAGTTCCTTCTTCCACTTTAATAGCATAGCCGTCAAGTTCTTTGCTGTACACACCGGGTGTAATGATTGCTGAGATCTTGGTATTCTGAATGTCATAAATAAGAGAATGCCATTTCAAATTGGCGACAGGTATGACGTAGTTTGCAAAATAAAAGGTGAAGCCAGCAATTACAAGTACCACTACCGTAAGCGGCTTCATGATCTTGTAGAGTGATAAGCCGCTGGATTTTAATGCTGTAAGTTCGTTATTCTCAGATAAATTCCCGAAAGTCATAATGGATGACAGCAAGATTGCGAGAGGCAATGCTAATGGAATCAGGCTTGCAGATACGTAAAACAATAGTTCCACTATAACAAAAGCCCCTAGTCCTTTTCCCATTAGGTCATCAATGTATTTCCAGAGAAACTGCATGATGAGAATGAACATGGATATAGACAACGTAACCAGAAATGGTCCGACGAAAGAACGAATACTGAATACGGACAGGCGCTTCAACTGCTCGAAATTAATTGCATACAAAAGTAAGCAATTAACGCAGAAATGATGGATTTATTCTATAAAACAAGCTATCAGGCTCCGAGTACTCTACGCAGGTCATTGACTTGTTGATCCCACAATAACTGGGATTCCTCTAACTCGTTCTCTTCGGCAAAATCAGTTACCGTCATCACGACCGATTTGGTTACCGGATCTACGTCATAACCCATTTCAAAGAAATATTCATTGCCCTCTTCTTCATCTCTGAGCCATTGGAACTTTGCACTTGTATTCTGGCGCTTTGATAACAGACGGGCACTTTCTTCGTCACCATCCCAGAAAAAGGTCAGAACGTCGTCCTTGATGTTTACGTCATTGGCAAACCACTCACTTAACCCACTTGGTGTGCACAACATGTTTTCCAATACTTTAGGAGATGTTTTGAGCAGGTATTCGAGCTCGAATTTCTTTTTATCAGTCATAGTAGTCGTCAATTTGTATTAAATTCGCAACTTTAATTGCAATTTACACAAATCTTTTTAATGGCTTTAGTTCACTCATTTGAAAATAGCGGGAATGTGTTGTTCAAATACCGCGGACAGATTCCTTTGTTGCTGTTCTTTCTCTCTATTCCAGCTGTCTATTTCACTGATTATCAGTTCCTTGATCAGTGTGAGGGTGTTGATCTTTTTTTGTTGATAACTTGTGCTGTTTTTTCATTTTCAGGACAGGTTATAAGGGCGATTGCGATCGGTACGAGTAACAAACACACCTCAGGTAGGAACACAAAAGAGCAGGTTGCTGAGGCTTTGAACACCAAGGGGATATATTCTACGGTGCGTCATCCACTTTATTTGGGGAATTATTTCATGTGGATCGGAATTGTTATGTACACCTACAACATTTGGTTCATCACAATCGTTTCTTTGCTCTTTTGGCTTTATTATGAGCGAATCATGTTTGCAGAGGAACGTTTCCTCGAACGCAAGTTCGGTCAGCAATATGTTGACTGGTCCCTTAGTGTACCTGCTTTTTGGCCAAATTTGAAGAATTACTCGAGAACAGAGATCCCATTTTCATTAAAAACGATTCTACGCAGAGAATATTCTGGAGTTACCGCTACGATTATAGGTTTTGTTTTTGTTGCCTTTCTCAGAGATTCCTTTACATCGGGTGAAGTGCAATTTAAGCCGGTATATGGTATTGTTCTTGGTTTTGGACTTCTTATCTCTATGATATTTAGAACGTTGAAGCATCGCACTAACATCTTATTCGAAGCCGATCGCTCCTGAAAGCTGGTGCGAACTTCGCTGTCAAAGCTTACATTGACGATATTCGCTTTAAGACTTCACAGGAATGCCCACATGACTTATTTGAAAAGACTCAATATGTGTCTTTATAGCAGGAATTCCTTGTCGAGTTGTATTTTTACACCATGAAAAAGAAAGTTGAGATCCTTGCACCAGCCAAAAATCTTCTTCAGGGGATGGCGGCAATCAATGCCGGGGCAGATGCTGTTTATGTCGGTGCCGAAATGTTTGGAGCACGCAGTAATGCTACCAATTCATTGGAAGATATCGCTGAACTGGTGCAATACGCGCATTTATTCAAGGCTAAAGTATTTGTCGTAGTGAATACAATCTTGTATGACAACGAACTCAAAGAATGTGAAAAGCTGATCCATGATTTGTATCGAATAGGGGTAGATGCTTTGATTGTTCAAGACATGGCCATCATGGAAATGGATCTTCCACCGATCGTAATACATGCGAGTACACAAGCCAATAACCGTACACCGGATCATGTGAAATTCTTGTCAGATTGCGGAATGAAGCGCGCTGTGTTGGCACGTGAGCTGAATCTTGATCAGATCCGGGATATTCACAATGCAACAGATATTGAGCTAGAGTTCTTTGTTTCAGGGGCATTGTGTGTTTCTTTCAGCGGTAATTGCTACATGAGTGTAGCGAATGGTGAACGTAGTGCAAACCGCGGTTCCTGTGCTCAAAATTGTCGATTGCCATACAATCTCATTGATGGGAATGGAGCTACTTTGCTTACAGAATATCACTTACTGTCAATCAAAGATCTCAACCTTTCTGATCAATTGCCTGCACTTATCGAAGCCGGGGTAACATCCTTCAAAATCGAAGGACGATTGAAGGATTTGGTTTACGTTAAGAACAATGTTTCTCACTTAAGAAAAAAACTGGATGCCTTTCTGGAAGAAAATGATCATTACGAAAAGGCTTCATCCGGTAGAACATTCTACAATTTTGAGCCTCAGATGGACAAGAGTTTTAATCGTGGATATACTGACTATTTTGTAAATCAACGTATTGCCAGGATCGGATCGTGGGAAACACCTAAGTCGCAAGGAGAATACATTGGTAAATTGTTGGGTACGGAGGTGAACGGCTACCTCATTGAGAACAGTGAATTGCTGAACAATGGTGATGGTTTGTACTTTGTGAATGAAGAAGGGCGTGCAGACGGAGATCGCGTGAACCTTATTATTAATGGTTTGGTAATCCCGAATAATTTTCGAGAGTTGAAAGTAGGTACAGAGATTTATCGCAATTATGATGCAGCCTTTAATCGTCTTCTGGAGCGTGAGGATGCTGCCGTTAGAAAGATTGGTGTTTCGCTGCATTTTCAAGAAATTGACGAAGGCTTTCGATTAACGGTCACAGATGAAGATGGCCATACTAGCGCTTCAATTTTGAAATCTGAAAAAGAATTGACCAAAACGGGTGAGTCAATTGAAGAGAACATACGAAAGAATCTTGCTAAAACCGGAAATACGCCATTCATTGTGGATGAAATTACGATCGAATTCTCTGCGGCATGGTTCTTACCGATCTCCAAGGTGAATGAAATTAGAAGAGAGGCGCTCGAACAGCTAATGCATGCAAGAGTAAAGGACTATCAGCGAGAAGAAGTGCAAATTGTGAAAACCAACCACCCTTATCCAGTCGAAAACCTTGATTTCACATTTAATGTGTCCAATAAACTTGCACAACAGTTCTATCAACGTCATGGTGTGAAGGAAATCGAAAAGGCATTCGAGTTGCAATGGGATCCGGGAAAATCACGCGTCATGACCACCAAGTATTGCGTAAAATATGAATTAGGGAAATGTCCGAGATATCAGCGCGAAACAATGGGGGAGAA
>JBKCJG010000088.1:0-32261 GCA_046301895.1 Flavobacteriia bacterium | reverse complement strand
ATTCACCCGGATCAACTCCACGTTATCCACCTGATTGTTGATGGTTAATGGTCGACCGATCACATTGGCATCAACCTTTTTCATGAAATCGGCCAAGAGGGGCTTACAAGCATGATCAAACAGGTAACAACCATATTCAGCCGTATCGGAGATGATACGGTTCATTTCGTACAGTTTCTTCCTGGCGATCGTATTCGCAATCAGCGGTGCTTCGTGCAAAGATTCGTAGTACGCAGATTCTGCCACTATTCCCGTCGCTGTCATTGTTTCGTATGCAAGTTCAACTCCTGCTTTTACGAACGCCACCATCAAGGTTCCGTGATCGAAGAATTCCTGATCGCTCAATGTCTGAGAAGTATTCACCGCCTTTTCAAAAGCTGTTTCTCCCGTCGCTTTTCTCCACTCCAGCAATTCAACATCACCCTTCTTCCAGTCTTCCATCATGCGCGATGAAAAGGATCCACTCATGATATCGTCCATGTGCTTGCGGAACAACGGAGCCATGATGATTTTCAATTCCTCCGCCATGGTAAATGCCTTCAATTTCGCCGGATTATTCAGACGGTCCATCATGTTGGTGATCCCACCGTGCTTCAACGCTTCAGTGATCGCTTCCCAACCGTACTGGATCAGTTTTGATGCATATCCTGTATCGATCCCTCTCTCAACCATTCGTTCGAAACACAAGATCGATGCCGTTTGAAGGACACCGCACAGGATCGTCTGCTCACCCATCAAGTCTGATTTGACTTCAGCTACAAATGATGATAATAATACTCCGGCACGATGTCCGCCCGTTGCAGCAGCATATGCCTTGGCCTGCTCCAATCCTTTTCCTTCCGGATCGTTCTCCGGATGCACAGCGATAAGCGTTGGAACACCAAACCCTCTTTTATATTCTTCACGCACCTCTGTTCCCGGACACTTCGGCGCCACCATGATAACCGTAATGTCCTTCCGAATCTTCATTCCCTCTTCCACGATATTGAAACCGTGAGAATACGAAAGTGTTGCACCTTTCTTCATCAGCGGCATGATCGTATTAACAACTGAGGTATGTTGCTTGTCCGGTGTAAGATTCAACACCAGATCAGCGGTTGGGATCAATTCTTCATAAGTTCCAAGATTAAAGCCGTTTTCCGTTGCATTCTTCCATGACTGACGTTGTTCAGCTATTGCATCCGGACGCAAAGCATAGGAGATGTCCAATCCTGAATCACGCATGTTCAATCCCTGGTTCAGCCCCTGAGCGCCGCATCCAACGATCACAACCTTTTTCCCAAAAAGTGCATCAACACCCATTTCGAAATGTGAACGGTCCAAAAACTCACACATGGAGAGTTGTTCGACCTGTTTTCTGAACGGTAACGTATTAAAGTAATTTTCCATTTTTTATGCTTCTAATTCCTGTAAATAAGTTTCTAATGTTTTCATTGGTTTGGAGATCGCCACTCTTCCCGAGCGAACGAATTCCAGCACACCGTAGTGATCGAGTTCGTTGAACAGTTCCTGCAATTCTTCCGGTTGACCCGTCTTTTCTATGATCGTAAATTCCTTGTCGACCGTTAAAATTCGTGCATGGTGTTCCCTGATGATCTTCTCTGTACTTCCATTCACGAACGATTCCGTAGCAATCTTGTACAATGCGATCTCCTGATACACAACTTGTTCATCTGTGTGAAAAAAGGCTTTCAATACTTCCACCTGTTTCTCTATCTGAGCTACCACTTTCATTACCTGATCCAAGTCTGTTTTCACGACGATCGTGTAGCGGTAAACGCCTTTTACTTCCGATTCAGAAGCCGTGATACTTTCAATGTTCAAATGTCTTCGCGTAAAGATGATCGTGATGCGATTTAGTATCCCGATGCTATTTTCAGTAAAGACCGATATATTGTAAACTGTTTCCATTTTCTTCAATTAATTCAATCGTATATCAGATACCGAAGCACCGGTTTCAATCATCGGGAAAACATTTTCCTCCTGCTCCACTACTACTTCCAGCAAATAGGCTCCTTTGGAATTCAACATATCATTCAATGCCTGATCAACATCTTTTCGATCGTTGATCTTCTCCGCTTCGATCGAATAGCCTTTTGCAATGGCAGTGAAATCAGGGTTAACGATCTCTGTAAACGAGTAACGGCGGTCAAAGAACAACTGCTGCCACTGACGCACCATTCCAAGGAAATTGTTATTCAGGATGAGGATCTTCACATCCACTTTTGACTGAAGGATCGTTCCAAGTTCCTGAATCGTCATCTGGAATCCACCGTCACCAATGATCGCGACAACTGTTTGTTTCGGATTACCTAATTTTGCCCCTATTGCTGCAGGCAGACCAAAGCCCATCGTTCCCAATCCACCTGAAGTAACATTGTTTCTGTAACCTTTGTATTTGTAGTAGCGCGAAGTGATCATTTGGTGCTGTCCGACATCCGTTACGATGATCGCTTTTCCGTCTGTCTTTTCTGAAAGCAGGTTCACCACCTCGGCCATTTTCAGCTGATCGCTTGCCGGATGGATCGCTTCGTTAACTACTTCTTTCTGCTCAACGGCCTCCAAATCTCGAAATTGTTGCAACCACTGTGGATGCTCTTTCTTGTCCACCAACTCCGTTAAAAGAGTAAGTGCCTCTTTCGCATCAGCCTGAAGTGCTACTTTAGCTTTTACGATCTTGTTTAATTCGGCTTTATCGATATCAATGTGGATCACTTTTGCCTGTTTTGCATAACGTGAAACGTCTCCTGTAACACGATCATCGAATCGCATTCCGACAGCCAATAGGACGTCACACTCATTCGTCAATACATTTGGTGCATAGTTTCCATGCATACCAAGGTAACCAACATACAATGGATGGTCCGCCGGGAATGATCCCAATCCCAGCAAGGTTGATGCTACAGGAATCCCGGTTTTTTCCGCAAACGCAATTACTTCCTTTTCCGCATTTGAAAGGAAGATCCCTTGGCCAACCAACAAATACGGTTTCTTGGCCGAATTCAACAATTCCGCTGCAGCCTTCAATGCTTCACCATCCACCATTGGCATCGGCTGATAGCTTCTGATCCTCGTACACGGTTCGTAGGTGAAATCCACCATTCCAAACTGTGCATCCTTGGTGATGTCTACCAGAACTGGTCCGGGCCTTCCGGTGCGTGCAATATAGAATGCGCGAGCCATAGCCGGGGCGATATCTTCCGCTCTTGTCACCTGAATATTCCACTTCGTTACCGGCATTGAGATCCCGATCACATCCGTTTCCTGGAAAGCATCCGTTCCCAGCAAGTGCGATGCCACCTGTCCCGTGACACACACCACGGGTGTTGAATCGATCATCGCATCTGCCAGTCCGGTAATAAGATTGGTTGCGCCCGGTCCAGAAGTAGCAAAACAAATACCCACCTTTCCCGAAGTGCGTGCAAATCCCTGAGCGGCATGAATTGCTCCTTGTTCGTGGCGCACCAGAATGTGGTTCACTGTATCACGGAAATCGTACAACGCATCATAGATCGGCATGATCGCACCTCCCGGGTAACCGAATATCGTATCCACCTTTTCTTCCACCAGGCAGCGCATAACGGCCTCAGCTCCTCTTATATTCATCTCTTCTTATTTATCGGTTATACAACCTTCAGATGCTGAACTTACCAGTTTCGCGTATTTGTACAGGACGCCACTTTTAACCTTCAATTCCGGTTGTTTCCATTTATGCTTTCTTTCTTTCAATTCTTCTTCAGAAACGGCCATGTCGATGGTATTGTGAACAGCATCGATCGTGATGACATCACCATTCTCTATGAGTGCGATAGGCCCTCCCTCAAAGGCTTCAGGGCAAACGTGACCTACAACAAAACCGTGAGTGCCCCCTGAAAATCGACCGTCTGTGATCAATGCCACGCTGTTTCCAAATCCGGCTCCAATGAGTGCAGAGGTAGGCTTCAACATTTCAGGCATTCCCGGTCCACCTTTAGGACCTTCATTTCTGATGACAACCACTGAGCCTGCTTTCACCTCACCATCACGAATACCGCGAATGCAATCGAACTCATCTTCGAAGACGATAGCCGGGCCGGAGAACTGTTCGCCTTCTTTTCCCGTGATCTTCGCTACAGATCCTTCCGGTGCAAGATTTCCATACAACACTCTCAGGTGCCCCGAATCTTTCAATGGCTTCTCAATAGGATGAATAACATCCTGATGTGCGGGCATATCATCTACTTCATCCAGATTTTCTCTCAACGTCTTTCCGGTAACTGTCAAACAATCACCGTGCAGCATGCCTTTGGACAACAGGTATTTCATGATCGCCGGCACCCCACCGATGGCAAAGACATCTTCCATGAGGTATTTCCCGCTTGGCTTAAGATCTGCAATCAGCGGTGTTTCATTATTCATGCGTGTCACATCTTCCAAAGAAAGATCGATACCTGCTGTTTTAGCCATCGCTATAAGATGCAGTACCGCATTTGTTGAACCGCCCAATACAATAACCACTCTCAGCGCATTTTCAAAGGCTTTTTTCGACAGGATGTCAGATGGCTTTATGTCCCGCTCCAAAAGGATCTTCATATACTTCCCTACGTTTAAACACTCCTCACGTTTTTCAGGACTCATCGCCGGATTCGAAGAACTGTATGGCAAACTTAATCCGAGTGCTTCGATGGCTGAAGACAAGGTATTTGCAGTATACATTCCACCACAGGCTCCTGCTCCAGGACATGCATTCTTGATCACTCCTTTGTAATCTTCCTCTGAGATCTTTCCGGCATAACGTTCACCCAGGGCTTCGAATGCGGAGACGATATTCAATGTTCTGCCCTTGTACTTACCTGAGGCAATCGTACCACCATAAACCATTAACGAGGGTCTGTTCAGTCTGATCATCGCCATCGTCATACCCGGCATGTTCTTATCACATCCCGCTATAGTTACCAGTCCGTCGTAATAATGAGCAGCTGTCACTGCCTCCACAGAATCAGCGATCACTTCGCGCGAAACAAGGGAATAGCGCATCCCATCTGTTCCGTTCGTAATGCCATCGCTTATACCGATCGTATTGAACTGTAACCCAACCTGACCATTCTTTTGCACACCTTCCTTCACGAATTTTGATAAACCGTTCAGATGCATGTTGCAGGTATTTCCTTCAAACCAGGTAGAAGCAATGCCCACCTGTGGTTTTTTCATGTCCTCATCTGAAAAACCAACACCGTATAACATTGCCTGCGATGCGGGTTGAGTTTCATCCTGTGTGATCGTCTTACTATACTTGTTAAGTTCCATAGAATTAGAGATAAACTTCTTTGTATTCATTTGTCGAAACGCGTCGTTTGTACATCCGCTGTATTAAATGGCTGTTTGAATCTTCCCATTTCAACGGGAATATGTATTCGTTGAATTGTGCTATTCCGATAACCTCAGCCGCTGTTCCGCAGAAAAAGGCAGCATCAGCTGTATAGATATCTTCAGGCACGAAGAAGCGTTCTTCTACTTCCAGGGCTAGTTCTTTCGCCAACTCGAATACGGTGGCACGTGTGATACCGGAGAGGATATTACCGAGTGGTGCTGTGACAAGTTTCCCATCCTTTTCAAAAAAGAAATTAGCACCCGGTCCTTCCGCGATGTAACCGTTCATATCAGTTAGCAATGCTTCATCAAATCCGTTGGACTTTGCTTCTGTGGTTGCAAGTATTGAATTCGTATAATGTCCGACCACTTTCGCTTGCACATGGCATGATTTAGGATTTGGACGCTGATAAGACGACAACATCACTTTGAGCATTTTATCCCCCAAATATTTCCCCCACTCCCAGACCATGATCACAACATGTACCTCATCCGTCGGTGTCAAGGACATATTCTCACCCAAGTATACCAAAGGGCGAACGTATGCATCCTTTAACCCGTTCATTTCAAGCAACTGATAAGTAATCTGTTCCAATTCTTCCGAAGAATACTTCAGATCGATATGCATCATCTTTGCTGAATAATGCAACCTGTCATAGTGCTCTTTCGCCTTAAAAATCCTTGTTCCGTCTGGGGTATCGTAGGAGCGTATTCCTTCAAACACTCCATTACCATAATGCATCGTCTGGTTGTATAAGCCAACCTTTGCATCTTTTGCTTTAACAAATTTCCCATTTAAAAATACTACTGTTTCGTCCGTGTAATACATAACATTAAATAAATTACTTAAATAAAAATGGCCTTTCCCATGTGAGAAAGGCCAGTTTCATGAACGCGGGCATTCTCACTCCATTGGAATGTTAATAATGACTGGAATAATAACTGCCTGTTTCATAATCTCACTATACTTTAACTTAACCTTGTTTTAAAACCTTCCTATCATGAACTTCTCTGAAAAACGGATCGAATTGTTCGAAAGAATCAGGAAGTACATCCCATTCGAGAAGGTTTCGCTTAATTTTATCAATGCCATACGATCAGTCGGTTCCATTACCAGTTGTGTTGTTTCAACCAACTGCCCCGTCAAGTTCATTATCTTTACGTCGACTATCTGGCGGTGCTCAGACAAATAAGAGATCCACACTGAATTGTTCTGTTGATCATACCAGCAGCTCATATCCGAATCGCTTCCTGAAAAACAATTCTTGTCAACAGTGATGGTTTTCAAAACACTTTCGTGCCCATCTACATCTGTTTGAGATAGTCTGTAATAATTGAGGCCGGGTTCAGCGTAATGATCTGTATATGAATAATCCGTTCTTTCAGTAGAATTCATTTTACCGTCTACTATTGCGAGGGTTCTGAACATACCATTGTCCGTTCCATGCTCAAGTTTAAAATAATCGTTATGGTGCTCTGATGCTGTTGTCCAGTTCAGCATTGTTAAATTATTCTCACAATAACCGGTGAAATCAGTCAATTCAATTGGTAACACAATACCATAGCAACTTCCCTGTAGAACAGGATAAGTAGGAGACGCTAGACTGGTTGGACTATTTGTATTTACAAAAGAAACAGCTGTACCTGAGGTTGACGGACTTCCTGAGTTTGAAATTGTAACTGTTGCTGCAGACGAATTACTCCGTATAGAGACACCGGATGTGGGTGCGATAAAGGTGCAATTGGTAATATTAACGATTCCGCTGTTCGAGAAATCAGTATCCGTGTAAATGTGATTGCCGGATGCCGCCGTGTTTCCTGAAAACGTGCAAGTTGTGAGATTTACCGTTGAATTACCTGAGCCACCTCCACTGATCGAAACGGGATTCATGGCAATTGCTCCTCCTTTACCGGATGATGTTACGAAATTAGCAGTAAACGTACAATTGGAAATATTGATCGTTGCTCCCCTTCCTACAGAGATAGCACCGCCGCTATTGGAAGATGAGACGGCACCGGATTCATTGTTCCTAAAACAACTATTTGTAATATTTACTGTAGCACCTGTAACAAAAGCCCCTCCTCCTCCGACTGATGTATTGTTCACATTATCTGAAAAAAGGGATTGATTAACGGTAACCGTTGTTGAACCATTATCACAGATTACGTATAATCCGGATCCTGCCTGAACAGACTTGTTGTTGCCTGAAAACAGGTAATTCTGAAATGTCACATTATTTGATCTTCCTTCAATGTTGATTCCTCCTCCGGCGATTGAAGTGTGCGCATTACAACTGGAACCGCCACCGTTAAAAGTTACTGTAGACGCTCCTGTGACTACAATTGTTGACGAACCCCCACCCTGCTTGTTGTCATCACACAGAACGTTATTGACTTGAAGATTTAGCGCACCGTCTATTTGTATAGCACTTGCACCGCCGGTTCCTCGATTGTATTCAGTTACATAAAATCCCTGCAGAACAACATTATCACCTGTCACCGTGAATAATCTGTTTGCATCTGAACTTGCATAATTATTGTCAAATTTCGTTTTGGCGGGTCCGGCACCTATAATTGAAATCCCATTCGTGCTTAGTGTTAAATTAGCATCTGAATAGGTTCCCGCATCCACATATATGACATCACCCGACATCAAAGTAACCGATGAAAGAAGATTGGTAAGTGATGCCTTCGGTGCTGACGAGCTCGTCCCTGAATTGGCATTATTGCCCTGGGCGATGCAATAAAGATCGCCAAGTAACGAGCCATCATTCACATAATAAGTAGTGGCTCCCAAAGATTGAGCGAAGCAAAAGCTCAGAACGAAAACAAGTAGTCTCACTAACATGATTTTAATCGGTAGATAATAGCTTTTGTAACCAACACTTTCACCGGTAATACCACCGGTTGGTGTGTCTCTAACAGAACAAACTTAATTTTATCCGGATTAGCTGCCAAAAAACTTACGTATTCTGTTATGAAAAAGGATGTAAAGCCCTTTTTTGGGGTGAAGTGATATTTATTACGGGGTGATTGGTTATACTTTTAGAGTAACTAATGGAAGTTGTCAGGTCTTTTTCTGAATGAATGAAACAACAAATGAACATGTGTTTAGTAGTCCTTTTTTTCAAGAAAACTAATGTCGTAGCTTCGTGAAACCGGGATCTGTACTTCAACGTGACGCATCTGAAGTTTGTATGCTTGTGCCTTACCCTTTATTTCATCCAGATAATCAGGGTTTATTAGATATGATTTGTGCACTCTAAAGAATGAGACTTGCTCCCTCGACAATAATTCTTCGATCTTTTTAAGTGAGGCTCGTTCCATGGAACGCTTCGGCCGATCGTTCTTATCCATGTAATGGGTGATCACATAGTTGTCATTCGCTTCGTAGAAAATGATCCTTTCCACCGGAACTTCCAGCAGGATCTTCCCATTCTCATTTTCCAGATGAAAAATTTTTTGTTTTGTATCTGCAGTATCATTACTACTATCCTTCAATGAAACCTTTTTAAGGTCTGAAATTCGTTCCTCCGCATCTTGATAAATGAAATACAACAGAAAAAGAACTGTTGGCAAAAAAGCCGAGATAAGAAAGGAGGAAATGTAGATCAGAAAATGATCAAGATGAGCTGTGAAAGTTAAATACGAAAGGGAACCACCGATGACGGCAGATAGCATGAAGGACGCACTTAAAAAAAGAGCACGCACTGTCTGTGAACGTTCGATGCGAGACTCAATAGTTACAATAATAAACTGGACCCCGGCAATATAAATAAATACGGTAGCGAGGTACATCCCTAGATTCACGTCGCTCTGGAGAAAAACATATCCCCCAAAGAATAAGCCGATCAGCATTTGGTAGATTCCAAATACAATAGAGATCAAGGATCTGTTCTTTATTAGCTTTGTCATTTTTTTCTGTCAGTAAGTTTCTTAACCCCAAACAAGATTAGTCCCAAGCAGCTGATCAACAAGATAACAATGAACCAGGTAATCTTTTGTCCATAGATACGCAGGTCTTTCTCAAATTGTTCGTTCTTCATCGCAAGGTCTCGTTCCTCCTGCACAAACTCGATTTCTAGTTGTTTTTTTATGAGCTCATTCCGAAAATTGAGATCGTCCAGCTGTTTTTTGATCTGTGCTGAATTCAGTTCTTCGTTCAATTGAATGTATTCCTTGTATTTCGAAGATGCCCTTTGCCAATCAGAACGGGATTCATAGATCTCGATCTGTAACTTGAATAATTCTGCAAGATTGGTGAGTACCTTGTATTTCTTTGAGATCATTTCTGCTTCTCTAAATTCAACAAGGGCATCATCAAGCGAACCTTGCGCCAATCGGAGTTTTCCCTTTAACTTGTGAAAAATGATCTGTTCTTCAATCTGACTTTCCCTGATCAATTTACTAATATTTTCCAGGACTATTTGGACATCGGTCAGTCTTTTGATATTGATATAGACATCAGCAATACCTAACTGTGCATAGACAATACCTTCGTTATTGTTTGCTTTTTTCTCGATTAGCAATGAATTATTGAAAAAAGTGAGCGCCATCTCGAAATTGTTGATGTCCTTGTAACATTCACCAAGATTGTAATAGCGAATGGACTTTTGTAAAGGATCATCCAGTTTCTTTTCAAGTTCAAGACTTTGATCAAAGTATTTAATTGCTTGTTCGTAATTCCCCTGTAACTGGTATACGCTGCCGATATTGTTCAAACATGCTGAACGACGTGGAATATCTTTGATCTGCTCTGCGGCATTGAGTGCTTTGAGATAATAATCGAGTGATGTCACATAAAATCCTCTGTCCTTGTTGACAATTCCGAAGATGGTGTATGCATTAACCCTGTAAAAAGAAGGACGGATCGTCATACTTTTATCCAAAAGGTCTGCAGCTTTATCCAGAACATCAGCCGAATTGCTCTCCAACGCGGCAAATGCCAATGAATCTAACGTCTTCAGGGATGGATCATCCGTGCTCTGTCCAAGCACATTCGACGCACCACAAACAATAAGGAATAAAAACAGATAAAATCGATTCATCAGGTCCATGAAGAACCCAAAGTAACAACTTTTTTTTTAAATGCGCCCCTCCGTTGAATGAAGGCTTAATTTAGATGTCAAATCCTTGATCGATAAACTTTTGCAAAAGGATTTGGTGTCACGAATCGCAAGGCTACCTCAAATCCTCCGCGGGAATTATTTGCTGCTGCGAGCTTAGACATGGTAATGTCGTAGCTGAAACCGACAGAAAAATTTGCATAATCTACCATCACAGAGGTGATGAGTGCATCCTGAACACGGTAATTAAGACCCAAGGAAAGCGCTGATGACTTCACAAATCCCGTAACATGAGAACCCTCAGAAAGAAGGTATCGGAATACGTTTCCAACAAGTATTTGTCGTTGCGGGCCCTGTTGAATAAATGCCAATTCAGGGATAAATGTAAGATTTGTATTTTCCTTCCCAATCTCAGCTGATGCATGGACGGTGAATTTTGTGTCAAGTTTCTGGGATCCAACACTAAAATAGGATGCATTCGGAATGCCAAAATGGAAAAAAGAGGCTCCGAAGTTCATTTTAAATCCATTGTTTTGCGTGATATACCCGGCATCTTTTCCATACGACCATACAAAACCTGCTCCTGCATCCATATATGTAAAGTTATTCGACGCAAGATTCTCGCCTGAACTTGCACTGGAAAGGTACGATCCGTTCACATATTGACTTTCCCAACGAAGTGCAGAATAATCAACAGAACGCTGACCAAATCCCCCCATTAATCCAACACTTAATTTACTGTCTTCGGCAAGTTCAAGAATTCCGGAGAGCAGAAGATTTCCTTGTGTCATTCCCATTCTTGCATCGCCGGCTCTGTCATTCAGGAATTGCAGACCAATACCAAGTGAAGCTCTCTTTTGTTTATCTCTGGTGGCATTCATGTCAAAGGAAAATGCCGCTGTTGAGAACGGTGTAGCGACTGATTTCCACTGTTCACGGTAATTTACGACTGCTCTGAGGTCATAGTTTAAACCTGTATACCCAGGATTCATCAGTAACGGTGTCATCCTGTACTGGGAAAACTGCGGATCCTGAGCCTTCGTTCCCGATATGAAGGCTATCGAAACAACTGCAGCCAATATTATATTCATTATCTCTTTCATAGTGCTTTCTTATTTGATCAGAGTAAGATTTCCTTTAAAATTCTGCTTTTCAGTATCTGAGATCAATAAAATATCAAGTACATAGACATAAACACCCGGATCAAGTTCCTTGCCTCTGTATTTACCGTCCCAGAAACCATTCGGATCAGTCGTTTCGTATACAAGTTCTCCCCATCTGTCGAAGATCTTGAGTTCCAGTTCCTCGATACATGTTGGGTTGACCTTGATCCTGAAGGAACTATTCAATGCATCTCCATTCGGAGAGAATGCAGTAGGAATGAACAGATCACCACATTCAACAGCGATAAATACTGTCGCCTGATCCGAGGAGGTACATCCGTTTGCATCCGTGAGGGTAACCGTATAAGTTGTTTGAGCAGTCGGACTTACGGTTGTTGAAGTGATGTCACCGCTGTTCCATACCATAGTTCCATTTCCCGAAGCCGTTAATGTTACGCTTTCACCTGCTGAGATTGTATAGTCAGGACCTGCATCCACTAATTCCGGTGTCGGGATACCGTTGAAGGTCACATCAAATGCGCTGGAAACACATCCGCTTGTTACATCCGTTACCGTAACTGAATAGGTTTGTCCCGGCAATAATCCCGTAAAGGTGGTTTCCGTTTGGTCTATTCCATTGCTAGTATAGGAGTAATTTGCACCTAGTGGAGATACGATCTCAAATGCACCTGTAGGATCTGAACAAGTGGGTTGTGCGGAAATATTCACCACCGGGGTTGCGGGTCCGTTTGGAACGGTGTTAACCGCCAGTGAGGTAGTAGTTGAGGTACAACCTGTAGTCAGGTCAGCAACGGAAACCAGATAGGTTCCAGGTTGAAGACCAGAGAATGTCGTTGAGCTTTGATAATTCGTTCCGTCCACGCTGTACTCGTAATTCGCACCGGTTGGCGCTGTTACTAGGATCGTTCCTGTTTGCGTAGTGCAGGTCGGTTGGATCGTCACTGTTGCTGTTGGTGCTGAAGGTGCAGATGGAACATTGTTTATAGTCACTGAAACGGAAGAAGATGATGTACAACCGTTTTCATCAGTAACGGTAAAGGTGTAGGAATTATTTGCAGCCAGACCGGTAAAGGTTCCTGTCGAACCATTATTTATCAATGTCGTTCCACCCGGAGTAACTGTTACAATCCAAAGACCTGATGTCGGGAGACCATTCAGCTGAACGGATCCGTCAGGATTCGCACAATCCGGTTGTGTAACTGTACCGATAACAGGAGCCGCTGGTGGCGTTGGTATTCCATTCAAAACTGCTTGTTGAGAAGCAGCAGAAGTACAACCATCATTATTTGTTACAGTATACGTTATTGTTGAATTTGCAGATAGACCGGTAATCGTAAAGGTTGATCCATTTCCGGAGGTTGTTCCGCCAGGTGAAGCAATGATCGTCCAATTTCCTGATGGTAAGCCGGTCAATTGAACACTTCCAGTGATGTCCTGACAGGAAGGCTGTGTAATTGATCCAATGACAGGGGGTGCCGGTGTGACTGGTTGCGCATCGATCGAAGCAACAGTTGAAGGCGATGAAATACAACCGCTATTGTCTGTGACCGTAAACGTATAGTTCCCCGAAGTCAAACCTGTAAAATTAAAGGTTGATCCGGAATTTGTAAATGTTGCTCCACCCGGTGATGCAGTCAGCGTCCATGAGCCCGCAGGCAGTCCGCTCAATGCAACTGCACCGGTTGAAACCGTACAAGACGGTTGAGTGATCGTACCTACTACCGGTGCTGTCGGACTGTATAGGCTAATCACCGCATCTCCGGATGACGCGGAGCTGCATAAAGTTGTTGTATTCGTGACGATGAAGGTATAGATTGTATTAGCAGAAAGACCCGTAAACACGGTGGTGGCTCCACTTCCTGACTGATTCAATCCTCCCGGATTTGCTGTGATTGTCCAGTTTCCGGCAGGTAAACCACTGAGGTCTGCACTACCCTGGGGCGACAGACAGGATGGTTGTGTAACGGTACCAACAATCGGTGCACCAGGGGCAGATGGTACGGAATTGATCGAAACAGCGGCTGTCAACAAAGAAGTACAACCACTCGTATTGGTTACAGTGAAAGTATAGGAACCTCCTGCAGCTAATCCACTGACTGTCGTCGCAGCTCCAGAGCCATTCGTACTACCTCCCGGTGAAGTGGTCAAGGTCCATGTGCCTGAAGCAGGCAGTCCTGATAGTGCTACACTACCTGTATTGACCGCACAAGTTGGTTGGGTCACAGTACCAACAACAGGAGCGGCTGGTGTTGATGGTTGTGGTAGAATGGTAGCTGTTGTAGACTGTCCCGAAAGGCACCCAATGTTATCTTCAATAAAAAATGTATAGGTCCCTGGTGCAAGTCCTGAAAAAGTGGCTGTTGCGCCTGACCCCGTGATCGAGGTATTTCCCACGGACTCAAAAATCTCCCAAGAACCTGAGGGTGGTAAACCGCTTAATGCAACCGAACCAGTTGATGCAGAACAAGTCGTCTGTGTTATCACGCCTAGGATAGGTGGGGTTGGCGTATAAACATTGATCACTGCATTGCCAGAAGAAAGTGACGTACATCCCGCCGCATTGGTTACCGTAAACGAATAAGTACTGCCGGGATTGAGTCCGCCAAAGGTAGTGGAAGTACCCGAACCATTTTGCACGATTCCGCCGGGATTCGCTGTAATTATCCAGTTTCCGGTTGACGGTAATCCACTTAAGTTCACACTTCCGGTTGGTGCTACGCAAGTCGGCTGGGAAACTGTTCCAATTATGGGTGCAGTCGGATCAGGCGGAATACTATTGATCGCGGCAACAGCCGAAGCCTGAGAAGTACATCCTCCTTCAACTGTTACGGTAAACGTATAGTTGAGTGATGGTGTCAATCCTGAGAAATTAGCAGTGGTGCCGGATGCTGAGAGTGTTGCCCCACCGGGTGATGCAGCTACTATCCATGCCCCCGTTGCCGGAAGACCGCTCAACGCAACTGTTCCAGTCGGCGTTGTACAGGTTGGCTGCGTTATTGTTCCTAATGTCGGTGCCGCAGGGTCCGTACAAGATAATGTCGAAAAACTGCCTGCTTCAAGGTAAACAACGGCATCATAGGCAGCATCATTCACGTCCGTTACGATCAACTTAATGTGGTAAGTCTGTCCGGGGGTCAAACCTGTTTGCTCGGCCGTGAGAATAATCGTATTTCCATTTAGTTCCGTGCCATCGATCGTCCCTAAATATTCGGAAGTTGCAGTATTTTGAATCCAGGCAGGATTGGCCGTCTGGCATTTTGAAGCCGACGGAGCTCCTGCGCCCGATCCAACTACTCCATTATTTACGGAATTAATACAAACCTGAGAACCATTAGCAAGTCTCGCAATGTTTCTAGCATTGTTCGTGAAACCTTGTCCACCGGTAATTCCCGGTCCACTGATTAGAAAACCGAATTGGTCGTTGAACGAGGAACACTGGTAGTTGATAAATCCCGAATTATCAGTGAATTCTTCAGAACCAAAAATGTAGCGGAATTGAACCACATCACCAACCGGAACAAAATCAAACTCCAGTATCGCTGCATTATAATAGTTAACGCTTCCAGCAAGGATATTCAAATCATTGACAATAGTTGCACATGTTCCTCCTTCACGAACCTCACCAGCCGTGCAAGAGGTGTATCCTGTACTCATCTGTGCGGCAGCCTGTGGATTCGAGCCTAAGGTCAATGGAATATCGGATGTATTACCGCTGGATAAAACGATTCCCGATGTGAACCCCATCTGCGCTAATGTCGTTGTTGCGGTGGTAAAATAGCCAACCTGGTAGCGGTTGGAGTTATTGTAAACTCCGGAGAACGTTACATTTGAGACCGTTACCCCACTTCCGGAAGGTATCAGGACTCCATTGACAAGTTGAGTGGGAGTGTAGAGCGTATTGTTAATATTGATCTGTCCAAAAGATGAATAGACAAACAACAAGACCATCTCTAGAAGGATGAATTTTCTCATGGTATTACTTAAAATTGAAGTTTCCGGGTTGTTACCCAAACGTAAAGCTAAAATAAACAGATTATTTCAATGCCAACTTTAAATGAACTGGTTACAAAGAGTTGCAAAAAGTTATAATTTGAGGTGAATGGTTAGGATGCAATTGGTGTCTTGCTATCCCTTAAGAACCATACATCATCAGAAATGACTTCAGGAAAGGAGTCAATTCACCATTCAGCACCTTGTCCGGGTCATTCACAGTGTAGTCTGTTCTGTGGTCCTTAACACGTCGATCGTCCATTACGTAACTTCTGATCTGCGAACCCCATTCGATTTTCTTTTTACCCGCCTCGATCTGTTCTCGTGATTCCTTTCTTTTGCGCAATTCCAGCTCATATAATTGGGATCGGAGCAACTGCATAGCCTTCTCTCGGTTTCCAAGTTGCGATCTTGTTTCCGTGTTTTCAATCACGATCCCTGTCGGAGCATGTTTCAAACGAACACCGGTTTCGACCTTGTTGACGTTCTGCCCTCCGGCACCACCCGAACGGAAAGTGTCCCAACTGATATCGGCAGGGTTGATATAGATCTCGATCGTATCA
Source organism: Flavobacteriia bacterium (assembly GCA_046301895.1). GTDB lineage: Bacteria > Bacteroidota > Bacteroidia > Flavobacteriales_D > Crocinitomicaceae > M0103. Next base: position 16,169 of record JBKCJG010000088.1, on the reverse strand, counting down.
TCCACCGAAGGATAGACATAGACAGAAGCAAAAGAAGTCATCCGTTTACCCTGCGCATTGTATGGGCTAACACGAACCAATCTGTGTATTCCATTTTCACCTTTCAGGTAACCGAACGCATACTCTCCTTCTATCTCAAGTGTCACGGTTTTAACTCCCGCAACATCTCCCTCCTGAAAATTCAGCTCCTTTACTTTATACCCGCTTTTTTCAGCCCACATGATGTACATCCGCATCAGCATACCGGCCCAATCGCATGCTTCAGTACCACCTGCCCCAGCCGTGATCTGCAGAATACCACTCAACGGATCTTCTTCACCGGAAAGCATATTCTTCAATTCAAGCTCTTCGATTTTCTTGATTAACTCCTCAGTTGCGGCATCAACTTCTTCTTCGCTTGCGGCGCCTTCTTTGACAAACTCTATCAGCACCTCCACGTCATCGATAGCCTGCTTCAGTTCGTCGTAGGTGCCTACCCAATATTTCAACGAGCGAATCTCTTTCATCTTTAATTCAGCAGCCTTCGCATCATTCCAGAAATCAGGGTCCTGTGCTTTCAGTTCCTGTTCTTTTAACTGCACTCTTTTTTCGCTGATCTTCAGATAGCCTTCAATGGCTTCAACGCGTTGAGAAAGTTCTTTTAACTGATCGATGTTTATCATAGCGCTGCAAAGTTAGTAAAAGAAGGGGAAAGAAGTCGATTTTGAGAGCTACAGGGATTCACTTAAAAATAATTTCATACTCTGCGAGCAAGTAAAATCGGGGGATCTACCTCATGTTGCAAATTTGGAAATTTGGAAATTTGCGAGGTAGCTTCAGGCCGGTCTGTTAGATTAAAATCGTTTCAAACAGTATTGTTCAAATTTGAAAGGAATATGTGCAGAACAATTTCAGTAAAAAGGCCTCTTCTGCAATAGAAAAATTTTACATTTGTTTCAAAAAATATAAAAATGAGCATTCCACAAAATTTGAAATACACAAAAGACCATGAATGGGTAAGTGTAGACGGTGACATCGCAACAATTGGTATTACTGCATTTGCTCAAGGTGAATTGGGCGATATCGTTTACGTTGAGATCGAAACTGAAGGTGAAACATTGGACCAGGAAGAAGTATTCGGTTCAGTCGAGGCAGTAAAAACTGTTTCTGACCTTTTCATGCCGGTGAGTGGAGAGATCATTGAGTTTAATTCTGAATTAGAAGGCAATCCTGAGGCTGTAAATACTGATCCCTATGGAGTTGGGTGGATGATCAAAGTAAAGATGTCAAATCCTACTGAAGTGAATGATCTCCTCGATGCAGACAGTTATGCGGAGTTGATAGGTTAATCCGTTTCGATAAATTAGGAATCCCTCTTTCTAGCGAAAGGGGGATTTTTTTTAACTTAATCTATCCATAATAGTATGAAGCTCTTCTTTCTACTTTTTTCCTTCCTGCCCTTCTCCTCATTTTTACAAGAGGATACATTGATCTATGATAACCCGGATACGACAGCAGAATTTCCAGGGGGGCAGATAGAATGGATGAAATGGTTAACCAATCAGGAGATGCTCCATGCAGAAGAGTTCGTCGATGGCACTTGTTCAAAAATCTACTTTCAATTCATCGTCGAAAAGGATGGATCGATCACACATGAAAAGAGCCTTAATCCGTGTTTTTTGAGCCAACAAATGGCAGTATTACTGATGCAGAATTGTCCAACTTGGAGGCCAGCCATTCATCATTCAATCAAGGTCCGGAGTCGGGTAACTCTACCAATTACAATTTGTTTTTCAGACTAGTAACTGGAGGTTGAGCCACCAATATTCTCGATCGGATGCCAGGTTGTCTTGATCTCCTGCAGATCAGCAATCAGATACAGATCCTGCGCATCTGTTTTCATCCAATCCCTCTTGTGCCAGTGAGCTCGCTTCACGTTTCCGACGGATGCCTCTTGTAGTTTCTGAAACATGGAATCATCGGATCCACCATACACTATAGCATTCACGTCCATATGGGTTGACAAGGTATCACACAACTCCTTGTTAGTGCCCGTAAGAATGTTTACAACCCCTCCCGGTACATCGGATGAATTAAGCACTTCTGCAAAAGTTACGGCACACAATGGAAGCTTTTCAGAAGCTACAACCACACACGTATTGCCTCCGGCGATTACAGGTAAAACGAGTGAAACCAAACCGATCAATGAACCTTGTGATGGAACTGTAATACCAACGACACCGGTGGGTTCTGGAATAGAAAAATTGAAGTGAGAGGATGCAACCGGGTTAACAGCACTCAATACCTGAACATATTTATCACACCAACCTGCGTAGTAAACGATGCGATCTACCGATAGATCCACTTCTGCTTCAGCCTTGGCTTTCGTTGAACCCAGACGCATTAATTCGGCAATGAACTGGTCTCTTCTACCTTCCAGTATTTCTGCTATCCTGTATAACACTTGACCTCTGTTAAAGGCAGCTCTTTCCGACCAACCGCCAAAAGCTTTGCGGGCAGCTAAAACAGCATTTCTAACATCTTTTCGGGACGAAAGACAGATATTTGCAATCGGTTTACCCTTGGGATCCAAAAGAGCATAATATCGACCAGATTCAGTCCGTGGGAACTGCCCGCCAATATAAATCTTGTATGTTTTCAGTACTTCCAACCTACTCATAATTGTTTCATTTTTACATAGGCACTTAAACCGTGCAAGCCACCCTCTCTTCCAAACCCACTTTCCTTGTATCCTCCAAATGGAGATGTCGGATCAAACTTGTTGTATGTGTTTGCCCATACAACACCCGCTCGAATCTTCGCAGAGAGGTTAAAGATCCTTGAACCTTTGTCAGTCCAGATACCGGCAGCAAGTCCATAAGGTGAATTATTTGCCTTTTGGATGACCTCATCTACCGTTCTGAATGTCTGGATCGTTAAAACCGGACCGAAGATCTCTTCCTGAGCGATCACATGTGACTGCGCTACATTCGTGAATAAGGTTGGTCGGCAGTAATATCCTTTACTTGGTATCGAACATTTCGGTTGATACATTTCAGCCCCTTCTTCCTTACCAATTTTAATGTATTTCGTGATGGTATCCAATTGCTCTTTTGAATTGATAGCACCAATATCAGTGTTCTTATCAAGAGGATCACCAACATAGAGCGACTCCATACGCTGCTTCAATTTCGCAATTACTCGGTCAGCAACATTTTCTTGCACAAACAAGCGGGATCCGGCGCAGCATACATGACCCTGATTAAAGAAAATACCATTCACTATTCCTTCTACTGCCTGATCGATGGGGGCATCGTCAAAAATAATATTCGCTGATTTTCCTCCCAATTCAAGAGTAAGTTTCTTATTCGTCCCGGCCAACGCTTTCTGTATGATCTTCCCAACTCCGGTAGACCCGGTGAAAGCGATCTTATCAATGTCAGAGTGGTTGACGATCTCTGCACCTGTATCACCATGCCCGGTAACAATGTTCACCACACCGGCAGGCAGTCCTGACTCCTCAATGATCTCTGCCAGGATCAATGCTGTAAGTGGGGTTGTCTCAGCCGGCTTAAGAACAACTGTGTTTCCTGCCGCAAGAGCCGGAGCAATTTTCCATGCAGCCATCAGCAAAGGGAAGTTCCATGGTATGATCTGCCCTGCAACTCCAAGCGGTTCTACCGTCCTACTCGGAAAAGCGTAGTCCAACTTATCCGCCCAACCGGCATAATAAAAAAAGTGATTACATGCCAATGGAACGTCAATATCCCGCGATTCGCGGATCGTCTTGCCGGCATCCAGCGTCTCAATTACCGCAAGCTCTCTTGCTCTTTCCTGCATCTTGCGGGCAATTCGGTAGATATACTTCCCTCTTTCGGAAGCAGGCATTACAGCCCAAACTTCCTTAAACGCTTTGCGAGCAGCCTTGACAGCCTTATCCACATCGGATGAATCAGCATGAGCGACCTCAGCCAGCAGTTCTTCATTTGCAGGATTGATCGTTGCGAAATATTTCCCTGACGATGGCTTTACCCATTTTCCATCAATGAACAACTCATATCTTTTCTTCAGTTCGACATGTGAGGTACTCTCCGGTGAGGGAGAATAATTCCATTCGAGCGCTTTTGAAACTTCTTTCTTCTTAGCCATGTTAATCAATTGAAAAATAGTCTGAGGACTGATAAACACCAGTTTCGCATTTCAGGATCTGCATAAGAACATCGTTCGCGAGGCTGCTGGCTCCAAATCTGAACCACTCGTTGGTTAGCCAGGCAGAACCAAGGATCTCTTTGACCATCACAAGATTGTGCAAAGCCAGTTTAGATGTCGAAATTCCTCCTGCTGGTTTCATACCGACCATGATCCCGGTTTTATCGTAATAATCCCGGATTGCCATTAACATGGTATATGTTACCTGCATTGTAGCGGCAGGCTGTATCTTTCCTGTTGATGTTTTTATAAAATCGGCTCCGGCATGGATTGCGATTTCCGAGGCAAGCCTGACATTATCTAATGTTGCCAACTCTCCTGTCTCCAGAATGACTTTCAACCGAGCTTTGCCGCACGCTTCTTTTATCGCTGCGATCTCATCGAAAACATAATTGTATTGCCCGGACAGAAATTTTCCACGGGAAATAACCATGTCGATCTCATCAGCGCCTTCTTCAACAGCATATTGCGTGTCTCGGATCTTTACATCGATAGGGGCTTGTCCTGAGGGAAAAGCTGTCGATACCGATGCGACCCTGACTGCTGAACCTTTCACTTCCTGCTTGGCAATGCGCACCATTGAAGGATAAACACATACTGCTGCCACCGTTGGAAGATCAGGATGCAGATCATACAGATGCTGTGCCTTGTAACACATTTGCCGCACCTTTCCCGGTGTGTCTTTTCCTTCAAGGGTGGTAAGATCGATCATGCTAAGAGCCATTTTCAACCCTTGAACTTTTGATTCATTCTTAATACTTCTGGTCTGAAACCGAGCCACACGCTCTTCTACACCAACCTTATCAACAGGAGGCACAAGGAGGTATTCCTCTTTAAAGGTCTTGGTATTTTTGTGCTTCATCTCACAACTTAATAAACATGTTGCCAAATATACGAAATCAGAAAATAACCAATAAAAAAGGCCTCAATTGAGGCCTTTTTTATTCTAGTTTGAATTAGAGCTGTCCATCCGAATGGTAAACCCCGTTTTTATAAACTTTTACTTTAAGCAAGATACCATCACGGTCATACTCGTAGACCTTTCCGTCCCACAGGAGTCCGTTCTTGAAATTTCCATCCTGCCAGATCTCGTCATTTGTGTTGTACACCTTGTTGTAACCGTTCGGCTGGAATTTGACTCCTTTTGTTTTTGGAGTCGCACCCAATTTTGGGGCTGTTTCTCGGGATGCTCCCGGATCAGCTACCTTTATTGCAGGCGAGATCATTTCTCGTTGTTCGCTTTTTTCAACCTGACCATCAGCTCCATAAAAGGTAACTTCTTTCACATCACCGTTCTCATAGTAACGCGTCGCTTTACCTGAAGGCTTTCCTTCCTGCGCTACATATTCAAATTCTAATTGACCGTTCGGATAATAATATTTTACGACTCCCTGTTCTTTCCCGGCATCATTGTACTTCGCTTCATATTCCAATTTTCCATTCTCATGATAGCGCTTTAGAGAGTCTTGATAGAGATTGCGCACAAAAACACCTTCTTCCCTTACTTTTCCATTCGGATAGAATTTGACGTATGGTCCTTCCGGACGATTATTTACGTATTCACCTTTCGTTTTGGGAGTGACGCCATCATTATGGTATTTGATCCAAAGACCCTCCTTTCGATCGTCTTTGTAATCTCCTTCTTCGATCTTACCATCAGCAGGATAGCCTTCTTGAGGGCGATCCTTACCAAAGTAGATCCATCGTCCTTGCTTTTTACCTTCAGCATCCTTACGATTGTTCTTCTCATCCTGATTTAAATCAGCAAAGGCAACAGGACTTGTTAGAAATCCTGTGAAAACCAGCCATATAATAAATCTTCCGAACATGAACTTTATCTGCAGTACTCGTAGTTTGAACGCAATGTAAAAAAAATATTTAATACATGATTACCAGACAATGATTTTTTTCGCTTTAATGCATTAAAAATGCCATCACTGTAAATCAATTCTCAGGTATGATTCAAAAGAGATGGATCGACATTTTCAATCATGACTTTTACCAACGCTTTGGTGTCGTACTTCTCTCTCCATCCCCAATCCTGCCTTGCTTTGCTGTCATCGATAGAACGTGGCCAACTGTCCGCGATCTCCTGACGAAAATCAGGGGCGTAAAAAATCTCGAAATGAGGAATTAATTCCTTTATTTCTTTCGTTAATTCTGCCGGCGTAAAACTGCAGCCGGAAAGATTGTATGCAGAACGTATTGTGATCGATTCTTTCGGTGCATCCATCAATTCCAGGGTGCCCCTTATCGCATCTTCCATATACATCATCGGCAACGCTGAATCCTCCCTTAAAAAACACGTGAAGGTCTTCTGCAGCTTGGCTTGATAAAAAATATCAACCGCATAGTCTGTCGTTCCTCCTCCCGGGAGACTCGTGTAAGAGATCAACCCCGGATAGCGTATACTTCGCACATCAACCCCGAACTTACGGAAGTAATACTCACACCACCTCTCTCCCGCCTGTTTGGAGATCCCATAAACCGTTGTTGGCTCCATAACGGTCGTTTGAGGCGTGTAATCGCGGGGTGTGGTAGGACCGAATACGGCAATAGAACTCGGCCAGAAGATCTTCTCGACATAGCCATCCTTAGCCAGGTCCAGGATAGTAAAGAGTCCATCCATGTTGAGCTTCCATGCAAAATCAGGATTCTTTTCAGCTGTAGCCGACAACAGTGCTGCGAGCAGATAAACAACCTTTATCTCATGTTGAATAATGTAATTGCGAACCTGCTCCCTGTCAAGAATATCCATCTGCACATAAGGCCCATTACTCAGACTTGGAGGGCACAATTCTTTGACATCAGAAGCGATCACATTCTGCTCCCCTTCTCTTCTGCGAAGTTCATGCACTAACTCTGTGCCGATCTGTCCGCATGCACCAATGATGATCGTTTTTGCCATAGTTTAATATCCCAATTTTGACAAAGTTAAAATTTGAGTTATTATTGAAACGACTTCTCTAAAAAAATCTGAAATTTGAAAATTATGACGAGAATCATTTTTTCCATAAAAAGACAAAAATAATTTTGCGAAATAATCTGTAGTTTTATGTGGGCAGAACTAACCCTCTTCTTGAAATATATGATCAAACGGAAACCGGAATGATCACGAACAACTTTCAATTAAGTTCGTTTTTATTTTAAATTTTGAAACATGCCATTTTATCATAAATTGGGAAATATCCCGCACAAAAGACATACAGTGTTCAGACAGCCCGACGGAAGTCTTTACCATGAACAACTGTTCGGCACCATAGGATTCGACGGAATGTCCAGTCTTATGTACCACCTGAAGCCACCGACAATTGTCAAGGAAGTAAGGGGTCAAAAAAACATTTCTCCAGAAGTGGCTCATGAAAAAAACATGTTAAGCCGCTCATTCATGGGTTACAAAGTTGAGTCAAAAGACGACTTCCTCGAAAGCCGAGTGCCGATGCTGATTAATTCAGACTGTTACATCGAACTCGCTGCTCCAAAAAAGTCCATGTCTGATTATTTTTATAAAAATGCTGATGCTGACGAAATCATTTTCATTCACAAAGGTGAAGGTAAATTGAAAACCCAATTGGGAAACATCGATTTCTCTTACGGCGACTACCTTGTCATCCCGAGGGGAATGATCTATCAATTGCACTTCAAGGAGGAGGACAACAGATTGTTCATCGTTCAGTCTTTCAACCCAGTTTATACCCCAAAGAGATATCGAAATTGGTTCGGCCAGCTTCTGGAGCATTCACCATACTGCGAAAGAGATATCAGACCGCCTCACGAATTAGAAACACATGCTGAAAACGGTGACTTCCTGGTTCGAATCAAGAAACAAGATGTTTTGTATGACTATGTCTACGGAACTCATCCTTTCGACATAATTGGATGGGATGGTTTTAACTATCCGTATGCCTTTTCAATTCACGATTTCGAACCGATAACCGGAAGGGTTCACCTCCCACCTCCGATCCACCAGACATTTGAAACAGCAGGATTCGTGCTTTGTTCTTTCGTGCCTCGCTTGTACGATTATCACCCTGATGCAATCCCTTCACCTTACAATCACAGCAACATTGATTCTGATGAAGTGCTGTATTATGTGGATGGCGATTTTATGAGCCGAAACAATATTGAAAAAGGACAGATCACGTTGCATCCATCAGGCATACCACATGGTCCGCATCCAGGAGCATACGAAAGAAGTATCGGCCACAAGGAAACCCTCGAGCTTGCCGTGATGGTTGATACTTTCAAACCGCTCATGCTTACAAAACAAGCTGTTAATATTGAGTTGGGTGACTACCACACATCCTGGCTACATTAAATCACCAAAGAATTAATTGAAATAGTTTATCTTGCCGGAACTGCTTAATTAAGACGGCACAAAAAAATGAATATGAGTAAAGAAATAAAAACCGTTGATTACGGATTAGAAAAGATCTTTGAAGGGGCACAGGATTTCCTTCCACTGTTAGGTACTGATTACGTTGAATTCTATGTCGGAAATGCCAAACAGTCAGCTCACTATTACAAAACTGCTTTTGGTTTTCAGTCACTCGCATATGCAGGCCTTGAGACAGGAGTGACGGACCGTGCATCATACGTTTTAAAGCAGGATAAGATCCGTTTGGTGCTCACAACAGCGTTGAACAGTGATTCACCGATCGGTGAGCACGTAAAGAAGCACGGTGACGGTGTGAAAGTAATCGCTCTGTGGGTTGATGACGCCCGAAAAGCTTGGGAAGAGACAACAAGTCGTGGCGCACGTTCCTTCATGGAACCAACTGTCGAAAGCGATAAAGATGGTCAAGTCGTGCGTTCAGGTATCTACACTTATGGTGAAACGGTTCATATTTTCGTTGAGCGTAAGAATTATGACGGTATCTTCCTTCCCGGTTATCAGAAGTGGGAGTCGGACTACAACCCTTCGCCGGTCGGTTTAAAATTCATCGATCACATGGTCGGAAATGTTGGCTGGGGAGAAATGAACACATGGGTGAAATGGTACGAAGATGTAATGGGCTTCGTGAATTTCCTTTCATTCGATGATAAAATGATCCACACGGAGTACTCGGCTTTAATGTCGAAAGTGATGAGCAATGGAAATGGTCGGATCAAATTCCCGATCAATGAACCTGCTGAAGGTAAAAAACGTTCTCAGATCGAGGAATACCTTGATTTTTATGAAGGTGCAGGAGCTCAACACATTGCTGTAGCAACTGACAACATCATTGAAACGGTAACACAGTTAAGAGCTCGCGGTGTAGAATTCCTTTCTTCACCTCCCCAGGAATATTACGATGCGATCCCTGCACGTTTAGGTGAGCACCGTGATATGATGAAAGAGCCCATTCCAGAGATCCAGAAGTTAGGTATCCTTGTTGACGCTGATGAAGAAGGTTACTTGCTTCAGATCTTTACGAAACCTGTGGAGGATCGGCCGACCTTATTTTTCGAGATCATTCAGCGAATGGGTGCACGTGGATTTGGAGCAGGAAACTTCAAAGCGTTGTTTCAATCTATTGAAAGAGAGCAAGAAAAGAGAGGGACTCTTTAATTAAAGCTCATACTTCTAAAAAGCGCGTTGAAATTCATCGCGCTTTTTTAGTTGTCGCAAATGCTTGATCAGAATCAGGTTTTATCCCGTATTACGGGAATTGTCTTTACCTTTGTGTAAATATTTTAACATGGCAGAAGTTGGTATCATCATGGGCAGTGCTTCAGACCTTCCGGTCATGCAGGACGCCGCGGACATTTTGAAAGAATTCGGCATCTCCTTCGAGATCAATATTGTTTCGGCTCACCGCACTCCTGAGCTGATGTTCGATTATGCTAAAAATGCGCATAAAAGAGGATTGAAAGTGATCATTGCCGGCGCAGGAGGTGCAGCCCACCTTCCCGGAATGACAGCCTCACTGACGCCACTACCTGTGATCGGTGTCCCGGTAAAATCTTCCAATTCGATAGACGGTTGGGACAGTATTCTTTCTATTCTTCAAATGCCCAATGGCATTCCAGTCGCGACTGTTGCCTTGAACGGTGCTAAGAATGCAGGAATCCTTGCAACAAAGATTATAGGCGCATCGAATCCGGATGTATTAGAAAAGCTTACTACCTATATGGAGGAGCTTAAAACAAAAGTCTTGGAAAGTTCCGAAAAGTTGAAATAACTTTTATCAATCGTACAGCAGGTACTTTTGTCTGATCTTCTTGAATTCCTCCAGCCCGGGTTTCCACGTTTCCCGGATCTCTTTTGCTGTCCATCCAGCCAAGATCTGTTCACGCAATTTTGATGTGCCTGCCAATCTATTGAAGAATCCCACCTGGTCTATGAAGGTAGTTGAATCTCCGAGTAGGTCCTTTGCCTGGATCAGGTAGTTCAAGTTGATCTCGTATTTCCGCTTGACAATACTTTGCTGAAGATCAAATCCATTGCAGACCTTGTTTTCGTAAATGGGGCTTTTAGCACCCAATGTTGAAATCGGAGTAAACGAATATTCGGTTTTCGGAAATCGTGGGTGACCGTACACTTCGAACGGTCGGTCCGTGCCTCTTCCAACACTAACCGTCGTTGCTTCAAACAAGCACAAACTGGGATACAATGTTATTGCAACCTCAGATCGCAAGTTGGGAGAAGGGGGAACCTGCAGCACGTATTTCGTTTTATGGGTGTAATATTTGCACGGAATAACCCATAGATGACAAACAGCACTGTCGCGCAACCATTTTTCACCGTTGATCATCATGGCGTACTCTCCGATTGTCATCCCGTAGACAATAGGAACTGGGTGCATCCCAACAAATGAGCGATGTTCAGGTTCACGGATAGGACCATCGATGTAATGACCATTCGGATTTGGTCTGTCGAGAACCACTAGCTGCTTCTTGTTCTCTGCACAAGCCTCCATGACGTAATGTAGCGTTGAAATGTACGTGTAAAAGCGAACACCAACATCCTGGATATCATAGATCACAGCATCTATATCAGCAAGTTGTTCAGGTTGTGGCTTTTTATTCTGACCATACAGTGAGATCAATGGCAATCCTGTTTTTTCATCTACCGTACTATGAACCTTTTCTCCGGCATCCGCATCACCACGGAACCCATGTTCAGGTGAAAAAACTTTGATAACATTAAGTTTCAGCGCCAATAATGTATCAACGAGGTGTACATTCCCCACCATGGATGTTTGATTACTGACAACCGCGATCCGTTTATCCCTTAATGAATCTTTAAAGAGGTGTAATCTGTCTATCCCCAATACCGGTTTATGCAAGGCATTGTTAATGGCTTCCTCCTCCCGTATACACTCTTCGTTCGTTGGTGTACACTGCTCGATAACCTGCGTTTCTTTCGTCCCTGCATCCCGCTCACGCTGGATGGTACAAGACGCGATCAAAACCAATAAAATGCTTTTAATGCACAAAAGCTTTATGTACTTTAGTGCACCTAAAAACAGTGTATTGTCATTCGAGTATTTCATTTCGCGGAAGGTACTGAAAAGCGAGGTCCAAGGTAAGAAAGTTTCCAGACCGATCGTACGCATATCTATTATAAGTATTACACTAGCCGTTGTTGTTAACTTGATCACAATTGCCGTAGTTACCGGTTTCCAGCACGAAGTTCGGGAAAAGGTTTCAGGATTCGGTTCCCACCTTTTCATAATGAATTCCGGAGAAAATAGTATCTACGAATGTGAGCCTATTCGCAAAGATCAAGCCTTTTACCCGGGGCTCAAAAGAGAAGACGGAATTAAGTACATTCAATATGTCGCATACAAACCGGTTCTTTTTCAATCGGAGAAAAAGGAACGTTCATTCAAATTAAGTTCGGGAAAAGATACTACATACGTTCAACAAGAGATCCAAGGTGCAATTCTGAAAGGAGTTGATCACACGTATGACATGCGTTTTTTTAAACAGCATTTAAAAAAGGGTCGCCTGCCTGAATTCCCAAAAGATTCTATTTCACAGGAGATCATCATCTCAGCAAAGATTGCGCGTGATCTGAACCTGAAGTTGAACGAGGATGTCAAGGCATTTTTTGTGAAGAGCCAACCGATAAAACGGGTATTTAAACTTGTGGGCATTTATGAAACAGGGTTGGAGGAATTTGATAAAAAAATTGCCCTCGGAGATATTCGGATCGTTCAGGAATTAAATGATTGGGGCATTAAAGCATCCATTGTTGTGGAAGATACCATGTCGAATGGCCAACTGATCATCAAAGGAGCGATAACGGGCGGAAATGGGAATTACCGTTATGACTGGGGAAATGGCTATGAGAACTATTCCGGATTTACAATTTGTCCAACAAAAGATACTGTTATCCGCCTCATTGCTTCTGATTACATGACTGACATCAACGGTCGAGAAGAACAGACGTCCATTCCTGACACAGCATATCTGAAGATTAAGATCAAAGGTACTGGCTTTAGTTACTGTGACTTTAAAATGACCTCAGATGCCAACCTTATCAGAGATTATTTGAACACTTCCGGAACACGCTTCTCAATAAAAGCTTCTCAAAAGGAAATTCATTTCGAGCAGATCGATGGTAAAGGTAGCAGCTCCAATTATGTGGGCGGATTCGAACTGGCTGTTTCTGATTGGAATTCATTGCCTGAAGTCACGGAAAGATTGAAGAAAAGATTCGAACTGATCCCAACAAAACACAATGAAATACTCAGTGTAAAAAGTATCATGGATACCCAAAATGACATCTTTGTATGGCTCGGATTCCTCGATCTGAACGTATTCATCATCTTAACGTTAATGATCATTATTGGAATCATCAATATGGGTTCTGCCCTTCTGGTACTCATTCTGGTCAGAACCAATTTCATTGGCATGATGAAAGCAATGGGAGCCAATGATTGGAGTATTCGAAAGATCTTTTTGATCCAGGCCGGTTTTCTGATCCTTCGCGGAATGATCTATGGGAATTTGATCGGATTATCCCTGTGCGGCATCCAATACTTCTTCGGTGTACTTAGTTTAAATCCTGAAGTATATTATTTGTCTGAAGTTCCGATAGAGATCTCCTTCTGGTCCTGGGCTGCTTTGAACATTGGCACTTTAGTGATCTGTATAAGTGCTCTGATCATTCCTAGTATCGTGATCACTCGGATCAATCCTATAAGAGCAATCAGATTCAATTAATTCATAAAAAAAACGCCCACTGAGTATTCAATGGGCGGTTTCTATATCTCTTATCAGATAATTTATTTCTTATTCTGTCTTCAGTTCGATGAACTGATAGTCACGGTACTTCGCCTGATTCTCGAAGTCTCCATCGTACTTAGGACCTGCTACCACTGCCGATACGACCTTCACCGTTACCTTCGCCTTCATTCCTTTGCTTGCAAAGTAGGTTTCCAACTCCGACTTGATGCGATTCGCCCGCGATCTTGCCAGCTTGTCGTTCGATCCGAAGGTCTTTGTCGGCACATAGGATGCTGATGACCGGATATTGATCGTGATCTTCTCACGTCCGTTGTTCATCTGCCCCTCGATCTTCGTAACAAAGTCCTTCAGCTTTCCTTCCTCTATCGTCAGCTTGTCGCCATTGTATTCAAAGTAGTGCTTCAAATCCAGATTCTGAACGATGATCGGCTGCGGTTCATTCACCACACAGGTCGTATTCGCTGTCTGACCCAAGGCATCCGTAACCGTTACCTTGTATTCTCCTTTCGCAAGGCCTGTAAGATCTTCTGTTGTTGCACCAGTTGACCACTTGTAGTTGAACGGTGCGATACCTCCTTTTACTGTCGCATCTGTCTTTCCGTCCTTACCGCCGTATACCGTTGCATCTGTTCCCTTACAAGCAATGCTAACCAGTGGTGGTGTCAAGATATTTGCAAGGTAGATATCCGAGCGCTCGCCATCTCTGTTCGATGACCAGTACAACTGCTTTCCTGTGTGGATGAAGTACGCATCGAACTTCGGTGAGTTGATCTTATTGCCGAGGTTGGTTGGCTTCGACCAGTTCGTCCATGAGCTTCCCTGTCTTACCGAGTAGAAGATGTCTGCATCTCCCTGGCCTCCGTGACCGTTACTTGAGAAGTAAAGGGTATCCTGTGTTTTTGAAAGGAACGGTGAGATCTCAAATCCTGCCGTATTAAGGGTACTGCCCATGTGAACAGGTGCTGACCACTCACTCCCATTCTTTGTGCTTACATAAAGATCCTCTTCACCCACCGATCCAGGTCCCTTGTAGGAAATGATGATCGTGTTCTCTGCTTCGTTCACATGGAAGCCATAGAAGTCTCCTTCGATGTCCAGCGTTGGGATCACCACCTCTGCAGGCTTCGACCATCCGCTACCGCTTTGTGTAGAAGTGGCAAGACCCTTCACAAGGTCCTTCTTTCCTTCGTAGGCATTCAGAAGGTACATCACTGTACCGCCCTTACCCAAACCAAGCACTGCATTGTTGTACTTGTTGTTAACATCACTAAGACGCTGACAGTCCGTATAGCTGCCATCCTTCTCGCGCTTACTGAACCAGATATCCTGGTCATTCTCTCCTCCTACTGCTGACGGATCAAAGGTCCTTACAAAGTATAGGATCGAGCTATCCTTCGAGAAGACAGGAATACTTTCCTCTCCTGTTTCTGTATTGACCGTACCCGGCAATCGAACCGGTTCGGTGATATCCCAAAACTGTGCATTTGCAGCGATACTAATCGTGCTTACCAATCCCGCCAGTATTAATTTCTTTTTCATAAGTAGTGTTTCGTTTCCTTGATAGTCTTTATTCCTTATCGCAACATGATACCCAATACAATCTCATGGCCTCCACCGGTGAAATCATTGAAACGGGATAATGAGAAATCATACGAATATCCGAACTTGAAGCGCTCATTAACATTCAGTCCAAGCATTCCAACAACTGCATCTGTATGGCGATATGAAACACCGGCCCACAACCATTCCTTGTACTCCAACTGAAGAGTCCCTTCTACAGATAACGGCGCAGGGCTCATCATCTTGGCAAGGACTGCAGGGGTCAGGGTCAGGTTATCGTTCAACGGGAGCTTCACACCGGCCATAGCGTTAAAGTGCATCTGATTGTTGAAATTCGCCGTGCCTGATCCAAACTCAACAAGGTCCTTGGTCAACTGATCGGCAGCGAGTCCAACGAATACATTCTTTGAATAAAGGTAGAATCCTGCACCCAGATCGAAGATCCATTTACTGGCATTGTTCGAAGCAAAATTGTTGTACGCATTATCAACACCTCCATAACCGGCATCGATCATATTCAAAACCTGGGCCTTCTCACTCAGAAATGCGTGATTGGACATGCCCAAACGAGCTCCGAAAGACAAGTTAAACTTCCTCGAAACCGGTAAGTGCAAGGCATAAGTCCCTGCCACCTGCATCGTGCGGAATGCTCCATACTGATCTGCCAGCAACTGTCCTCCAACAGCATGCTTCAACTTCCCTGTCTTGATCTCAGGATTACGAACAGGTCCGTTTGCAATGCGTAGAGCAGGGTTGTACTTCGGCTTTGGATTCCTGGTAAGTGGTGAGGTAACAGATAAATAGGCCGTTCGAGGTTCGTCTCCAAATCCTGCCCACTGCCAGCGACCGCTCATCGTAACGTCTACAAAATCATACACCCCTGCAGCTCCCGGATTAACCATATACTGGTTCCGTAAATACTGACTGTACTGTGGGATCTGCTGTGCGTTCGAAAAAACACTCAGCATCAAACCCGATATGACCAATAATCTTTTCATTTCTCTTTTATTAGTAGTAGTTTATTATTTCTCTAAAATGATCGATACGATCCCTGTCTGTGAACCCTTCTGATCATCGTTGAAGTCGATCACATAATAGTATGATGCAACAGGAAGTGCATTGCCTTCAAATGTTCCGTCCCATGGCTTCGCTGAATACTGCCCTTTCTCAGACTGGAAGATCATGTTCCCCCAACGGTTGTAAACCGTTACAACATTGTTCGGATAAACACCATCAAGGTC
>JBKCJG010000087.1:0-69263 GCA_046301895.1 Flavobacteriia bacterium | reverse complement strand
TAACCGCTGTTACAGGTATCTTTATCTCTCAATAAAACGACCTGCCTTATGCAATAAATATTGATTTGAATTTTGACAATCTAAAAACATTGTTACATCCCCTTCGGTAATAATTAACTTAAGTTCTTTATCAAATTCATCATCCAGTTCTTTGAAATTTATGTTTATTGATTTGAGATAATCTTTCAATTTATTAATACTAGTGTTATAGTTAAGACGATTATAGTTAAAAAACATGTTTCCGTTTTCTGCGGGCATGGGTATTGGTTGAAACATAATACCAATTAATGTCCCTTTAGATCCTTCATCAAAATAAAATTCAAATCTCCCGTATTTATATATGGACGGATATTTACTCTTAGCAAATGTATAGTGAAGCCATTCTGTATTGCCACATTTATCGATCAACTGACTTCGTGTAATACCAAATTCAACATTTTTTAACCTACCAGTTTTAAGAAAATATTTTAGATCCTCTCTTAGTGTCATTATATTGTGTGTGTCAATTACCTGTAACTTATATATAGGTCCCACATTATGATCCTTTTATGACATGCGTTTGTTGTATAGGTCTCATTTCATGGGAGCATATTTTCGAATTTACACTTTATTACAATGTATCAAACGGTGAAATAATTTTTTTTATTTCGTGGGTACTTACATGCGTATAAATTTCTGTAGTTCTAGAGCTGGAATGCCCTAATAATTCTTGAATATAGCGCAGATCTGTTCCGCTTTCTAATAAGTGAGTTGCATATGAATGGCGAAGCCAATGCAGCGTTACTGGTTTTGATATACCTGATTTTGAAACACTCAGCTTCAAAATATTTTGTAAACTTTTTGCAGAATATTGTTCTCCAGCAGATTGACCTTCGAATAGCCAATATTTTGGTCTGTAGAGCAAATAATATTCTCTCAGTTGTTGAATTATTTTATTACCTATCGGAACTATTCTATCTTTTTTGCCTTTTGATTGTTTAATTAATAAGATATTTCGAGCTGATTGAATATCTGCAAAAGTTAAGTTCAATAATTCACTGCGCCGCAAACCACATGCATAGATTAATGATAGCATTGTCCTGTGTTTAAGATTGGTTGAAGCATTTAATAGTCTTTTGACTTCCTCTTTGCTGAGTACATTCGGCAATGTCTTCTCTCGTCGCGGCCGATGAACCAAGTCCACATCGATACGCTTGTGCTGAATCGCCGAATAGTATAACTTAACCGCATTCACAAGTTGGTTTTGATAGGAGGAAGAAAAATTGTTCTTCAAAATATATTCGTTGTTGAAAACGATGAGGTCTTCATTGCTAATTTGTTCTATTGATTTGTTCGTGAAGTAGCGAAAGAAAATACGCAATGTTTCAGCGTAAACTTTGATGGTATTCAGACTGTAGCGCTTTGATTGCAAATAGTGCTCGAAACGCACAATTTCATTTGATTTGCTTTCTTGTAAGGGTTCTAAAAAATCACACGGACGCAAATGAGCTCGTTTATATTCTACACTTTCTAATCGTTTCTCAAGAAATTCAACCTGCGCTTTTCCTGCAAAATGAGCAAGGAGCATATCAATGGACAAATCGTTTTCGTCAAACACGAACGATTTTTCGTGCTTATCCCAATGAACTTGCTTAAGTGAACGGAATAGAGCATACACGTTCCGGTTGAATGGGAAGGTGACGTAATAGTAGGTTTTTAGGCCAATTTCCTGTCGGTTCAAATGAATGGTAGGTAACATAACTAAATTGTGTTTTCTTATTTAAGTTAATCGAAAAGATCATTTGAAACAAGTTTTTTCAACACATAGAAACATAGGCACATTAGTTTTTTTTAACCTTCAGAAATTATTAATGATCAATTGTCAGCAAGAAATTAATTGGTTGGCACAAGCCGAGAATCACCCTTTCTTATGTGCTCTATGTTTATAAGAGTGAATGTGAAAAAATCTATGTGCCTATGTGGTGAAAAAAAAGGGAGCACCGCTACCTGTCTATATGTTCTCAATCTTGATGAGAGTGGGTGTAAAAATAATCTATGTGCCTATGTGTTTAAAAAAAAACACCCCGCGAATCAACACCCCACTGTTCGTACTCTTCTCAAATTCACCCCAATCCCTTATCCCAAATCCCTAATTTTATCACCATGAACAAGACTGAAGCAAAAGAAGAGATCCTTCATTTGTCAAAAGAGATTAATCACCATAACCACCTGTATTACGTGGAAAGCAACCCCGTAATATCGGATTATGAGTTTGACATGATGCTGAAACGCTTGCAGGATCTTGAAGCTCAGTTTCCGGAGTTTGCGTTCGAACACAGTCCGACAAAACGTGTTGGAGGTGATATTACCAAGAAATTCGAAACAGTGGTACACCGCTTTCCGATGCTGTCGCTGTCAAATACCTATTCCGAAGAGGAGATCATTGATTGGGAGAACAGATTGAAAAAGATGTCGGAAGGCCCCATCGAATACGTGTGTGAATTGAAATACGACGGTGTGGCGATCGGGATCCGCTATGAAAATGGTATCCTGACACGTGCCATAACCCGCGGCGACGGAACGCAGGGAGAGGACGTGACCACGAACGTGAAAACGATCCGCACGGTTCCTTTACAATTGAAAGGTGATTTCCCGGCTGATTTTGAGATCCGCGGTGAGATCTTCATGCCCTTGGCCAGTTTTACCAAACTCAATGCGGAACGGGAAGAGAACGGGGAACCGCTGTTCGCTAACCCGAGAAATACGGCATCAGGAACACTGAAAATGCAGGATTCAAAGATCGTTGCAGAGCGCGGACTCGATTCGTACCTCTATGGCGTGTACGGAACGGATCTGCCGTCGTCCGGTCATTTTGAAAGTGTTGAGAAAGCGGGTGAATGGGGATTCAAAGTGCCCCAGACGAAAGATCGCTTCATCGAGCGAACGAACTCCATAGAAGGCATCATGGATTACATCCATTATTGGGATAAGAAACGCTACGAACTGCCTTTCGAGATCGATGGGGTGGTGATCAAAGTGAACAATTATAGTCAGCAGAAAGTATTAGGTTTTACCGCTAAATCACCGCGTTGGGCAATTGCTTATAAATTCAAGGCAGAACGGGTGGAAACACGCCTCGATTCGATCTCCTATCAGGTCGGACGTACGGGCGCCATCACTCCGGTTGCGAACCTCACGCCTGTCCAGCTGGGAGGAACCACCGTAAAAAGAGCATCTTTACACAATTCCGATCAGATCGAAAAACTGGACCTGCACGAAGGCGATTACGTTTACGTCGAAAAAGGAGGGGAGATCATCCCGAAGATCGTTGGGGTGAATACAGATAAGCGGAATGCTTTATCTCCTGTTGTTCATTTCATTGAAGAATGTCCGGAATGTATGGCGCTACTCATCCGGAGAGAAGGAGAGGCTCAGCATTACTGTCCGAATGAGGACGCTTGTCCTCCGCAGATGAAGGGTAAGATCGAACACTTCATTTCGCGCAAGGCGATGAATATCGACGGACTCGGAGCTGAAACAGTCGATATGCTGTATGAAAAAGGACTTGTGCGCTCCATCGCTGACCTGTACGATCTTACCTTCGACCAGGTGGTTCAGTTGGACCGTATGGCTGATAAGTCGGCCGACAAGATGATCAAAGGGATCAAAGCTTCTAGGGAAGTGCCTTTCGAACGTGCACTGTTTGCGTTGGGAATCCGTTTCGTTGGTGAGACTGTCGCAAAGAAACTGGCAAAACATTTCCGTTCCATCGATGCGATCAGTAAGGCTAAATTCGATGAGTTAACCAATGTGGAGGAGATCGGTGAAAAGATCGCGATCTCTGTGCAACAATACTTCCTGAATGAAGATCATCATGCGTTGATCGATCGTTTGAAAATGGCGGGACTTCAATTCGAGATCATTGAGAAGGAGGGTGCTTCGAACAAGCTTGACGGTAAATCCTTCGTGGTTTCCGGTGTCTTCAATGCCTTCTCGCGAGACGAGATCAAGGAAGTGATCGAATCGAACGGAGGAAAGAATGTATCATCGATCTCGGCTAAAACAGATTTCGTGATAGCAGGAGAGAACATGGGGCCGGCGAAACTTAAAAAGGCAACAGATCTGGGGATAATGATCCTTTCGGAAGATGAGTTCATAAAATTGTTGAACAACTGATGAGTGCGACACGTTCCATATGGACCGATTGCAGGCGCTTGCTTATCGTTTTTCCGTACACGGAGGAATCGAATTACAAGGAATACAGAAAGGCACTGGATATAATGCTGAACGAAAGCAACGTAGTCGATTTGAAGTTGGTGGTCGTATTGCCGGATTCGGTAAAAAAAGAAACGATGCCGCAGCACAAGTTGATCCATTACCTTTCAAACAAAGATTTCAATCTCTTTGGTAGACTGAAGGACGATACTTTCGATACGGTAATGGTCCAACCCTACGATATGTTGCTATGGTTCCAAGTGGAGAACAAGAAGCTTGTAAAGCTGCTATCCGGTGCACATGCAACCTGGAAAGTTGGCATTTGTTCAGACTATGCTTTTTTTAATCTGAAAGGCGATTGTCGATCAGAATACCCGCTGGAAATTGTTAATTTTGCTAAACGTTTATTGGAGAAAATAAGTTGATATGAACAATCCGTTTACAGGCTCAGGAGTGGCATTGGTGACTCCTTTCAAAGAAGATCACAGCATCGATTTTGATGCACTTAGAAAATTGGTCCGACTTCAGATTGAAGGAGGCACGGATTTTCTGGTTGTACAAGGAACAACCGGTGAGTCACCGACACTTTCCCAGGATGAAAAGATGCAGATCCTGCAAACAGTGATCGAAGAGAATAACGGAAAATTGAAGATCGTTTACGGCGTTGGCGGGAATAATACCGTTGCGGTGGGAGAGATCCTAAAGAAGGTTCCTGCCGGAGTAGATGGGATCCTTTCAGTATCACCTTACTACAATAAACCGATCCAAAAAGGGATTGTCGAACATTATAGATACATCTCGTCTTGCACAAAGTTGCCGATCATCCTGTACAATGTACCGGGTAGAACGGGTTCCAACATGACACCTGAGACAACACTGGAACTGGCAAAGATCCCGAACATCGTAGCGATGAAAGAAGCTTCCGGTAACATGGAACAGATCATGGAGATCATCCGTTTGCGTCCGGAAGGATTCGGTGTTCTTTCGGGAGATGATGCCATCACTATGCCATTGATTGTAACCGGAGCGGATGGAGTGATCTCGGTGGTAGCGAATGCTTTCCCAGAGAAATTCTCACGCATGGTACACGCCTCTCAGGCAGGAGATCTGGTAAAGGCGCGTGAAGAGCACTTCGACCTGTTGCCAGTAACAAAGATGTTCTTCGAGGAAGGAAATCCTGGCGGAGTCAAAGTAGCAATGAACGTACGCGGCATCATGGAAGAGCACATGCGTCTTCCGTTGTATCCCGTTTCCGATGGATTGAGAAATAGAATAACAGCTGAAACAAAGCGTTTACTGTCTTAAGTGTAACAGAAACACACGAACAAATTTATAATCGGGATGGGAGTATACAACGAGATCGTAGAAGCGGTCAAACAAGCGGATAGAATTGTGATCACCTCACACAAAGGGCCGGATGGCGACTCTGTAGGAAGTTCGCTTGGCTTGTATCATTTCATCCGTAAACTGGGAAAGGATGCTGTTGTTTGTCATCCGGACAAAGCGCCGCTTTTCTTGACCTGGTTGCCCGGAGCACATGACATAATTCTTTTCGAACAAGAACCTGATAAAGTCAAGCGTTTACTTGCTGAAGCGGATCTTGTGTTTTGTCTGGATTACAATTCACCGGATAGAGTAGGTTCCGATATGGAGCCTTTCCTGAGTGCCTCACCGGCGAAAAAGATCCTGATCGATCACCACATGCACCCGGCAGATTTTTGTGCGATCACAGTTTCTGATACTGCTGTTTGCTCCACTTCGCAACTCATTTGTGAATTAATCGATGGTTCAGGTAACCACGTTCTGTTGGACGAAGCGATCGGTACGCCGATCTATCTCGGTATCATGACCGATACAGGTTCGTTCCGTTTTCCTTCGGTGCAACCGCGCACGCACGAGATCCTTGCTGAATTGATTAGAGCTGGGGTGAAGCACTGGGATATCCATGAAAAAGTAATGGATACAAATACAGTTGACCGTCTACAGTTGCGCGGTTATGCGATCGCAGACAAACTGGAATTGATCAAGGATTACCCCATAGCCATCATCTCACTTACAGAGGCAGAGCTCAAGCGCTTCAAGTACCAGAAAGGAGATACTGACGGACTTGTTAATGTAGCACTTTCAATTGAAGGAATCAAAGTAGCAGCCTTCTTCTCAGAAAAAGACGGGCAGATCAAGATCTCCCTTCGTTCGAAAGGAGAGTATGCCGTGAATGTAATGTGTATGGAGCAATTCGCAGGTGGCGGACACAAATATGCATCAGGAGGAGTGAGCTTTGAGCCGTTGGAAACAACGATCGATAAATTCAAAAAACTCATCCCTGAGTATTTCGCATGAAAAACGGGATATACATAGTACTGTTGATTATCATGGCTGCTTGTGGCGAAGATGAACAGCCGAAACAGATCGATTGGGATCAGAAAAAATCGACTGATTTCAATAAGGAACTGGCTATCGAGCAGGAAATGCAGATCAAGTTCTTCCTGGAGCAACACCGCGACTGGGAAATGGAAAAGACCGGCTCTGGTTTGCAGTACTATGTCTACGAAAAAGGAGAAGGTGAACAGACTCAGCCCGGAATGAAGGCACAGGTTGAAATGGAAGTTTCTCTGTTGGATGGGACACCGTGTTACAAAACGGCAAAGGACGAGTTGGAAGAATTCATTGTGGACAAGAGTGATATTGAAACTGGTATCCAGGAAGGGATAAAGAAATTACATGCCGGAGACCGAGCTAAATTGATCATCCCAAGCCATCTAGCTCATGGATTAGTAGGGGATATGAATAAGATCCCGCCGTTGACAGTCATACTCGTTGATATTCACCTAATGGGATTATTGAAATGAAACCAGGACTTTCAGGAATTTTTGTTCTCCTTTTATTGGCAGCCTGTGAAACGTCGGGGGTGAAAAAGGACGTCCCTTCACAACAGAAGCAAACTGCAGGATCGGATTTGGACGGTGATAACAAGGTGATCGGTAAGAAACGCCTGAATGAGGGAATGGCTATCGAATGGTTTGCCAAAGGAAAAGGTGAGACCCTGAAGGACGGTGAAATAGTCATGATTGAATACAAGGTGAAGTTGAAGGATGGCACGGTTGTAGACGGGAATCACATGATCAACAAATCATCATTACCTTATCTAATCGGGTTTAATTTGCAGCCGGGTTGGGATATTGCAATGCATGAATTGAAAGTAGGAGATTTTGTACGAATCTTGATTCCGCCATCAATGGGTCGTGGAGAGAAAGGAATAGAAGGAATGATTCCGCCTAATGCAGATAATTTGCTGTATGTCAAGATTCTGGAAAATAAAAAACCGGATAGGGTTGTTGACGGTACAAAGGTATGGGTACTTGAGGAGAACAAGGATAATAAGTTGAAATTCAATGAGAAAACCCAGGTGTCGTTTCATGCCATGGTGAGTTCTCCATCCAATTCCATGTATGTAAATACCTTTCGATCCAATCAGCCGTTCACGTACAAACTTTCTCATAAAGGCTTGGTTCCTGGGCTTCGGAAAGCGTTAATAAATGCAAAAAGATCGGATAGGATGTACATAGTTGTACCTGCTTCTGAAGCTTATGGGAACAAAGGATACCTTGATTTGGTAAAACCGAATGAAGACTTGTTTTACAACGTTCTTGTTATGGATGTAGCAAAGATATAGGAGGATTTCCTTATCTTTGGGCGTCAAACTGGAAAATTAGGGTGGAACTTCCTCATGCTCAACCCGCAAGTTCGGAGATGAAAAGCACACTTTCATTTATTCTCTTTCTGTTCATTTTCAATGCTGGAATTGGTCAGCGTGTGTTGGATACCTTGCAATCTGACTTGGGGCCGATGATTATATATTCCAACCGCACATGGGCTTTTCTTAAAGACAAAGGTTTTGATGGCGTATTGAATCCCCGCATTCATGCTCAGGTTTCGAAAGATTCCGTTTACAGGTTTATTCAAGCCTGGGATAATAATAGCTGCTATACCTCCGGCAGACACAATGATCTTTCCCGTTTGAAAGATACAATTTGGTTATGCGTCAACGATTCGACTCACAGTGAATTCCGCTATCCGGTTGACGGAATTGTTACTTCCCGCTACGGTTACCGTCATGGTCGACATCACAGCGGGATAGATCTTGATCTTGAAACCGGAGATACCGTGCGCTCATGCTGGTCTGGTAAGGTAAGGTATGCTAAATACAACGATGGCGGTTTTGGAAATCTTGTGATTGTTCGTCACTATAACGGGCTGGAAACGTTTTATGCGCACCTTAGCAAGATCATAGTTGTGCCTGATCAGGATGTGAAAGCTGGAGATATACTTGGTTTGGGAGGGAATACCGGTCGTTCCTATGGTTCTCACCTTCACATGGAAATTCGGTTTTACGATGCCTCGATTAATCCCGAGGAAATCATTGATTTTGAAAAGCGCGTGATTAAAGATGAGAATCTCTTTGTTCACAAAGGTCTTTTTAGACCGGGGGCAAAACCTTCTGACGAGACAGGAGATGATGTGGGTCCTGAACCGGCCAAACCTGTTATTGAGACTGCTCAGCGTAAATATTATAAAGTTCGTTCGGGAGATACACTTTCCGAAATAGCGGCACGTAATCAAACTACAATTTCCAAGATCTGTCAGTTGAATGGGATTCGTCCGACATCAACCTTGCAGATCGGACGAAGTTTGAGAGTCAAATAATGATTTAACAAACTTTTGGAAGTCCAACCTGCACATTTTATTTTACATTTGTTGTCAATGAGATTCTTAAAATCGGCCATAGTGCTATTGCTCGTAATGTTATCCTTCATTTCCTGTTCGGATTATAACAAGATCGTGAAAGGGGATGATTACCAGCGAAAGTTTGAATTGGCGAATGAACTGTACGATTCAAAGCAATATTTGCGATCTGTAACCTTGTACGAGCAGATCTATCAACGGATGCCGAAGACAGGAGAAGGTGAGCTGGCTTACTTTCGCATTGGTAAAAGCTATTACGAAGTCGAAGATTATTATATGGCAGGTTACTACCTAGGATCTTTTACACAACGTTTTCCGTTCTCCCCGAAGGCACAGGAATCTCTATTCCTGTCTGCGATGTGTTCAGTGAACAATTCACCTGAGCCTTCTCTGGACCAGAACGAAACAGAGCTCGCGATCAACAATCTTCAGCAATTCATCAACACTTACCCTGAGTCAAGTCTTGTGGATTCGTGCAACAGAATAATGGATAAACTGCGATTAAAGCTGGAGATCAAGGATTATGATGCAGTAAAACTTTATTCCAGAACTGAAAATTACCGTGCTGCAGTGACTTGTGCGCTTACTTTCAATGAAGACTATCCACGTTCGAAATTCAAGGAGGAGATGAATTATTTGCTTGTTAAAAATTCGTATTATCTCGCGCTCAACAGTGTCGATGATAAAAAATGTGAGCGAATTGAGCAAACTATTGAAAGATATCGTACTTTTGTGAATGAATTCCCCATCTCATCATTCACTTTGGAATTATCGGGTTTCGAAGAGAAAATGAATAGGGATTTTGAAGTTTTATGTTCCAAGAAATAACGAAGAATGAATTTTAAAAGCAGTACTGCAGAGCGTTCAACAATTACGCGAGACACGATCAAGATGGAAAAGGAAACAGGCAATATCTACGAGTCAATCGTAGCTATGGCTAAAAGATCAAACCAGATCAGTGTTGAAATGAAGGAGGAATTGACTTCTAAGTTGCAGGAGTTTGCATCTTCAACAGATAATCTGGAGGAGATTTTCGAAAACAGGGAGCAGATAGAGATATCTAAATTTTATGAGAAACTTCCAAAGCCGGTTGCAATTGCAATGCAGGAATTGATTGATGATAAAATCTATCTTAGAAAGACAGAAGAATACTAATTTATGCAGGGAAAACGCATCCTTCTCGGAATAACAGGAGGCATTGCGGCATACAAAATCGCATTCCTTGTTCGTATATTAAAAAAGTCGGGGGCAGAAGTCAAATGTATAATGACTCCTGCCTCTTCTGATTTTATAAGTCCTCTGGTTCTTTCAACTTTGACAGAAAATCCTGTTGGTACCCAATTCTGGGATAAAAAGACAGGTGTATGGACCAACCATGTTGAATATGGACTGTGGGCAGATCTGTTCGTTTTGGCTCCACTGACTGCTAACTCACTTTCAAAAATGGCCAGCGGAGCATGCGATAACCTTGTGCTCGCTACTTATCTCTCTATGAAATGCCCGGTGATGGTTGCTCCGGCAATGGATCTGGACATGTACGCACATCCGGCTACGAAACGGAATCTTTCCCAGCTCGAAAAGGACGGTGTACACATTATTCCTGCTGAATCCGGTCAATTGGCTTCAGGCTTGGAAGGAGAAGGACGCATGGCAGAACCTGAGACGATCGCAAGCGCTATTCGTGAATTCTTTGAAAAAGGACCTTCAGACAAACGGCTTTCCGGAAAAAATATATTGATCACTGCAGGTCCAACCTACGAAGCTATCGATCCTGTTCGCTTTATCGGAAATCATTCATCCGGAAAAATGGGATATGCTATAGCTGAAAGATGTCTGGCGGAAGGAGCAGAGGTTATCCTTGTCAGTGGACCGACGAATCTGGAACTGGTGCATCCGCGTTTGCAGGTGTTGCATGTCAGTTCGGCAGAGGAAATGATGCAGATGGTTAAGAAGCAATGGGACAAATGTCAGATCGGGATCTTTTCGGCGGCTGTAGCAGATTACCGGCCGCGAAAAGCGGCTGATCAAAAGATCAAGAAGAACGAGGACGAAATGGCGATCGAGCTTGTAAAGAACCCGGATATACTGGGATGGGCGGGATCGGTTAAAAAAGCAGATCAGTTTTTGACCGGGTTTGCTCTTGAAACCAATAAGGTGGTGGATTATGCAACGGCGAAGCTTAAGAAGAAGAATCTGAACATGATCGTCATGAATTCGCTGGAAGATGACGGGGCAGGATTTGCAGTCGATACGAATAAGATCTGCATCTTGGATGATCACAATAATTTCACTAGTTTTGAGTTAAAGTCTAAGTTCGCAGTAGCGACAGACATTGTCGAATATTTGATAAACTATCGTTCATGAGATCCTTTTTGGTTGGTTTCTTACTTTTGTTAACTTCATCTAATCTTGTCAATTCTCAAGAATTGAATTGTCAGGTTAGTATCATTACAGATGCGCGGCTTGAAGTCACATCGGTTGAAAAAGAGGTCTTCGATCAGTTGAAGCAGACTATTTACGATTTAATGAATACCACTCAGTGGACGAAGGACAAATTCAAGGTAGAAGAACGCATTAATTGTAACATACAGCTGCAGATTAATTCAATTCCTTCACCGGGTAGTTATTCAGGTTCTCTGCAAGTTCAGTCTTCTCGCCCTTCATTCAGTTCATCTTACAATACTACAGTTTTCAACTTTCAAGATGACGACATCCAGTTTTCCTATTCGCGTAATGCAGTTCTGGTTTATGCACCAAATCAGTTCAGAGATAACCTGACTTCAATACTGGCTTTTTATGCTTATTTTATTATCGGAATGGATTACGACTCATTCTCACTGAAAGGAGGGACGCCTTATTTTACCGAGGCACAGCAGATAGTAACCAATGCGCAAGCTTCAAGTGCTCCAGGTTGGAAATCTAACGAATCGGGAAAGAGAAACCGTTTTTACCTCGTAGATAATATTCTTCATCAGTTATTCGAGCCGTTGCGTGAATGTAACTATGAATACCACCGAATGGGCATAGACAAACTTTATGATAACAAAGAGGATGGGAGGAAGGCTATCTTTGATGCATTAAACAAACTGACCAAAGTAGTTGCAACTCGCCCTAATTCGATCAATCTGTT
Source organism: Flavobacteriia bacterium (assembly GCA_046301895.1). Lineage (GTDB taxonomy): Bacteria > Bacteroidota > Bacteroidia > Flavobacteriales_D > Crocinitomicaceae > M0103. The sequence continues at coordinate 57,196 of JBKCJG010000087.1, read as the reverse complement.
GAACTTTGTGCAGGCAAAACAAGCAGAGCTAAAGAACCTTTATGATGATGCAGAGATAGCGGATAAGAACGAGATTGTCAATCTTCTTAAGAAGCTTGATCCTGCGAATGCTTCTAAGTACCAGGAAATTGTAGGTTAATGTTACAGGCTCTGCGCATACGGAATTTCGCACTGATAGACCGTGTAGAGCTCAACCTGTCAGGTGGCTTTACGGCAATCACGGGAGAAACAGGCTCCGGAAAATCAATCTTACTTTCAGCACTTGGTTTGATACTTGGAGAGCGTGCTGATTTTTCTGTGATCGGTCCCGACAATGATAAAGCGATCGTAGAAGCTGAATTCAAGATCGCATCCTTTGGTTTGGACTCCTTTTTTCGTGAGAATGACCTTGATTTTGCACCTGAAACGATCATTCGTCGTGAGATCAGTTCTAGCGGTAAGTCACGTGCTTTCATTAACGATACGCCGGTTGGTTTACCGGTTCTGAGAGCATTCACCGAGCAACTGGTTAATATCCATTCTCAATACAATACGCTTGAACTCAAAAGCCGGACCTATCAGTTGGAAGTCTTGGATTTGTTGGCTGATCTGACCTCAAAAAGAACCGATTTCTCCAACTTGTTTGATGAATATCAGAACAAGAACAAACGTCTGAAAGAGTTAAAACACGGACTTGCTACCCTGTTACAGCGTCAGGACTACAACCGTTTTCAATTGAACGAGCTGGAAGAGTTGGAGCTGGATAGCCGCAACTACTCGTCCATAGAAGCTGATCTGCGTAAAGCAGAGAACAGTGGTGATCTGTTACAGGCACTTCAGGCCTTGGTTGCTGTTGTAGAGAATGATGGACAGATCGCGGATAAGATCCGTGAAGTGCGTCCGCTGCTGGACCGAATGAAGGGTGTGGACTCACGTCTTGATGAATTGGCATCCAGAATTCAATCGGTGATGATCGAGCTGAGTGATGTCAGTTCTGATGCTTCGCGCATGATGGATGGGATCGAAACCGATCCGCAAAAGATCTATGATCTTTCAAAACAGATGGACAAGTTTAATCATCTGTTGAACAAACATAATTTACAGGACCAGGAGGCATTGATGGGCTTGCGCGACCGATTGGAAGGTGAAGTTCAAAATTTAGAGAACGGTGAGAATGACATCCTTCAATTAGAGGATGAACTGAACCACCTGGAAACAAACCTGCGTCAAAAAGCCGCGGATCTGCATACTGAAAGAAAAAAGGCAGTGGGAAGTGTTTCCGATAAGATCCGTAACATACTGGAAGAATTGAAATTACCGAATACACGTCTTGATTTTTCAGTTAATGAACGGGAGGGATTTAATCAATACGGTTTATCGGATGTAACGATCCTTTTCTCGGCAAACGTTGGAATTGATTCTGTTCCCATCGAGCGCGCTGCCAGTGGCGGTGAATTATCACGTGTTATGCTCGCATTGCAAAAACTGATCTCTGAAAAACGTCAGTTCCCAACAGTTCTGTTCGATGAGATCGATACAGGTGTTTCCGGTGATGTCGCTCAAAAGATCGGGAACTTATTGCGCAATATGGGAGAGCATTTCCAGTTGTTGGCGATCACTCATTTACCGCAGGTAGCAGCGAAAGCTTCACATCACATGCGCGTTGAAAAGCAATTGATCGGCAACAGGACGGTCACATCGGTTCATTTCCTGGATACGAATGAAAGGGTAGAGGAGATCGCACGATTAATGAGCGGTGAAACGATCACGGATGCTGCGATGCAGAACGCCAAAGCATTGATGAGCTGATGAGCCCTAACTTTCGTCTTTCCTTCAATATTAAACCATCAGAGTTCAAGATCGCCTACGGTGATCCTGTTGGATTTCTAGGAAGTTGTTTTTCAGATGAAATGCACTTGAAAGCACGATTTTACGGATTCAACAGCTTTAGTAATCCCTTCGGAACAGTCTTTCATCCGCTTGCGATGAGTCGTTTTGTGCAAGAAACGCTTGTAGAAAATACTGAAGAACGCATTCTACAGAGAAATGACTTATTTTTTTCCGAAGACGCAGGGAGCAAGCTGTTTTCGTTTCGATCAGATGAACTCTTCAGTAATTTAAAACAAGTCCGCGAAGAATGGAGAGATCAGATCGCATCAGCAAAATGCCTGTTCATCACTTTCGGTACAGCCTGGGGTTATCGCTCCGCTACCACCGGTAAGATCGTTGCCAACTGTCATAAACTGCCGGGATCGCACTTCACAAAGGAACTGTCATCCATTCATGAGATCGTTTCAGAATGGGGTTCGGTAATTGAACAATTAAAGAAGTTTGCTCCTGAATTGCGAATTGTTTTTACCGTGAGTCCTGTACGACATGTTCGCGACGGACTGGTTGAAAACAGTCGAAGCAAAGCGATCCTGATAGAAGCAGTAAGACTATTGAATGAGCAGAGAGGAACCTCTTATTTCCCATCGTATGAGATCGTAATTGATGAACTGCGCGACCATCAGTTCTTCAAGGAGGACCGTGTTCATCCATCCGATGAAGCAGTATCATATGTGTGGGATCGCTTCATCCAGACATTCTGTGTGGAGGAAACGGTAACGATCATGCAGGAAGTGAAGAGATTGCGACATTCGGCTCAACATGTTTCGTTGTTCGAAGGAAGTGAAGAGGATCTGAAGCACAAAGCCTCTCTTTCAGAATCGGAACGTTTGTTTAAAGTAAAACATCCTGAGGTAAGGCTATAAAAAAAGAGGCCGAAGCCTCTTTCTTTTTTGATTATCGTGTGGTTGATTATTGTACGCGTATTACTGTTCCCTTGTATTCTGATTTCTCTCCTCGGGCAGGATTCTTCAACGTTACCTTCCAGATGTATGCTTTGTTGGCATCCACGTATTGTCCAGTTCTCTTGTCGATACCTGTCCAGCGGTTCGTAGCATCAGATGTTTCGAAAACGATGGATCCTGTGCTCGGTTCGATGATGATCATGTTGAAATCTACATTTCTCACACGTAATGCTTCAGGCATGAAACTGTTTCCTAAAGGATCAGGATTACTCGTTTGAAGTCCACCTGCTGCATTCAGATTGTAATCAGATTCAACTGATACCTTTTTCGTTGCAGTACTAGTGCATCCATTGGCATTGGTTACTTTCAGTGTTACGGTGTAGTCCTTTTTCTCGAAGAAGTGAGCCGTTACTTCATTATCTGAATAAGTTCCGCTCTCATTACCAAGGTTCCAGCTGTATTTTGTTCCGATAGACGGAGTGCTGAATTCAACCGTAGGAAGTCCGTTGTCTTCAACATCGTTCATTACGATCTCAGCTGAAGGTGCTTCATTCACAGTAAACAAAGCTTCAGATCTGCTAACACCGTCCTGTAGATAAGATACGCGGTAATTTCCGTCGCTGTCAGGAGTAAATGTTTTTTTCTTATTGGCAGGAACAATAGTTTTGAAGTCTTGTCCCGTGATAACAAGGTCAACGTCATTTGTGTTGTTGATTGTGATCGATTCACCCTGACAAATATTGGATACAGTTGGCAAGATCACTTTCGAACCTACCGGTGTAGTTGGTATGATGCGGTCTCTGTTATCACCGCCATTTCCAAGATTTCCTTGAGTGCCTTTGTTAGGCAAGGTATTAACATCGTTATTGTGATTCGGCTCATTCGACTGAGTAGGAGTGGAAGAGGCAGAAGCAGGGTCGGTAGATGGAGTCTGAACAGATGCATTTCCAGCTACGTTTTCTACTGCAGAAGGCTGATCGTTGTTCACTGAATTTTGAGTAGCAGTTACACCGGTTGATTGCTCTGATGGAGTATTTACTATGGTAGTGTTATCAGCTACTTTAGTTGTTCCTTTTTCTTCGGATTGGTTGTAAAGAAGGACACCGGTAACGATCACAGCGATCGCAGCGGCACCTCCCAGGTACCATTTCAGGTTGGATGGCTTAGTAGGAGTAGTAGGCATCACCTGATCCAATTTGTTGCTCAAAGAAGTCCATGCTGTCGCATCGTATGGCATTTCAAAGCCATTCAGACTGTCTTTAATGTTATTTTCCAAATTGTTTTTCATGTCTATCGTATGTTCATGAATTTTTCACTCAATATTTTTTGAAGGTTCATTTTAGCCTTCGCCAGATTCGATTTGGAAGTCCCTTCACTGATCCCGAGCATCTCGCCGATCTCTTTGTGAGAGTAATCTTCCAAAACATACAAGTTGAATACAGCTCTGTATGCGGGTGACAATTCCTGGATGGCCATCATGGCGATCTCGGCTTTTAGATCCGTAAACGCGATTTCTTCTTTTTCCTCCATGGGATCAGAAGCTCCAAGTTTAAAATCATTGTCATTGTCCGTCAGATAAGGATCCTTTTTTGAACGTCTGATCGAATCGATCGCTGTATTCGCGATAATTCTTCTGACCCAACCTTCAAAGGAACCTTTGTAGTCAAATGCTTCCAACTTTTCAAAGACCTTAATAAAACCTTCCTGCAGAACCTCCTGTGCACTGTCCCTGTCTGGTATGTATCTCAAACAGACCGGTAACATTTTTCCATAAAAAAGCTTAAACAATTCCTCCTGCGATCGTCTGTTGTTTCGCAAGCATCCTTCAATAATCTCTTTTAATTTTTCTCTGTTCTCCACATTCTTGACATTTATTAGACGCACTGCTATTTATGCGGTTGCCTTGAAATTCAAAAATCTTTCATGATACGGATCATTTTCCTTACAAATAAAAAGAAATATTTGTCAATATGTATTAAATTCGTCGACGATTATAAAGATTACAAACCCAAAAAATAAAGAATGAAAGTAACAGTAGTAGGAGCAGGAAATGTAGGTGCAACATGCGCTGATGTGCTTGCTCACAGAGAGATTGCCAATGAGATTGTTTTGTTGGACATCAAAGAAGGTTTTGCTGAAGGTAAGGCGCTTGATATCTGGGAAACATCTCCGATCAATCTTTACGATTCACGCACTATCGGTTCTACGAATGATTATTCAAAAACTGCGAACTCTGATGTGGTTGTGATCACTTCTGGATTACCGAGGAAGCCTGGAATGTCTCGTGACGACCTTATCGCTACGAATGCTGGAATCGTAAAAACTGTTACTGAGAACGTTGTTAAATACTCACCTAATGCCGTAATCATTATCGTTTCTAATCCATTGGATGTAATGACATACTGTGCATACTTGACAGCGAAAGTTGATTCAAGTAAAGTGTTTGGGATGGCAGGTGTGTTGGACACGGCTCGTTATCGTTCATTTCTTGCAATGGAATTGAATGTTTCTCCGAAGGATATTCAGGCAGTATTGATGGGGGGGCATGGCGATACAATGGTTCCACTTCCCCGATATACGACTGTGTCCGGTATTCCTGTAACTGAATTGATTTCTGAAGAAAAGCTGAATGCTATCATCGAAAGAACAAAGTTCGGTGGTGGTGAGATCGTTCAGTTGTTGGGTACTTCAGCATGGTATGCTCCGGGAGCTGCTGCAGCACAGATGGTTGAAGCGGTGATCCGTGACCAGAAACGGATTTTCCCTGTTTGTGCATGGCTACAAGGTGAGTATGGAATGAAAGATATCTATCTTGGAGTTCCTGTTGTTCTTGGTAAGAACGGAATCGAGAAGATCATTGAATTAGATTTGAACGAGGATGAAAAAGCCTTGTTGAAGGACTCAGCAGAGGCTGTGAAGGTGGTGATGGACGTTTTGGATAATATGAACGTAACGAATGCTTAATAGCTATCGAATAGAATTGAAAACCCCGGTATTAACCGGGGTTTTTTGTTTCAAGCGGAATTATTAGGAATTCTTCAATTATTCTGCGAAATTTGTGCAAATGCTACGATTATGAATAGAAAACTACTTACAGTTTTGATCTTTGCTTCAGGATCTTTGCTCTCATTTGGGCAAGAAGAGATCGAGAACAATGAGATAACCTATCGCCATGGAAAGTTTCTTGGTGAATCGATCCCCTTAAAAAACTTACCAACTGCGAAGGATACGGAAGAGTCGGAACATTATGAAGGAGAGATCAAAGAGCATAGAAAGCGTCCTGAGGCAGTGAATGCAGAGGCATTACCTGCAGGCAAGGATCCAATTGTTCAGGAAAGTTTCGGGATGACTCCATCCAGGGCTCCTATCAAGAATTGGGATGGTCAGACAGGAGCATTTCCTCCGGATCCTTCCGGTGCAGCTGGACCTAATCACTATGTACAGGCTGTAAACACAAAGTACCGGGTTTATGATAAGAATGGGACAGCATTGACAAACTCCTTAAACTTGAGTTCGCTTTGGGCCGGAAGTACAAATGATGGAGATCCGATAGTTATGTATGATCGCCATGCTGATCGTTGGGTAATTACACAGTTTCAGGTTTCGTCAAGGGAGATTCTGTTTGCAGTTTCTACAACCCCTGATCCGACAGGTACTTATTTTACCTATTCCTATACGTTTACACAATTCCCTGACTACCCCAAGTATTCGATTTGGGCGGATGGCTATTATATGACATCGAATTCAAGTAGTAAAAATGCCGTTGCGTTTGATCGCACTAAAATGCTGGCTGGTGATCCATCTGCATCTATGATTGCATTAAATACACCGGGATTCACCACACAATATGGATTCAAAAGTGTTTTACCTGCCGACGCAGATGGAACACTTCCTCCGTTTGGTACTCCTCAATATTTGTTTTACTTTCAGGATGATGCATGGAATAATGTTTCAGCAGATGTGATCAAGATCCTAAAGATGCAAGTCGACTGGAACACTCCTACTAATTCAACGATAAGTCTTCATCAGACACTTTATCCTTCCGCATTTAATGCTGTATTCACGAATACATGGGATGATATTACACAGAAGAATACAACTCAAAAACTGGATGCGATCGCATCGGTGTTCAATTATCGTGCTCAGTACATGCGATGGTCAGGAGGTTATAACTCCGTTGTTTTGTGTAATGTTGTGGATGTGGATGGGGCGAATAGAGCGGGGATTAGATGGTATGAATTACATCAACAAGAGGCAACGTCTCAATTCTCAATATTTCAGGAAGGAACCTATGCTCCGGCTGATGGAGCAAGTCGTTTTATCGGCAGTATCGCTATGGATAATCAAAAGCACATCGGTTTAGCATATTGCATTTCAGGCCCGAATATTTTTCCAAGTATAGGTTACACAGGACGTTATTCGTGGTTTGCTCCGGGTGATATGGGGCTTCAGGAAACCATTGCCGTAACAGGCCTATCTTCTCAAACAGGAGGAAATCGCTATGGTGATTATTCGCACATGTCGCTGGATCCGGATGGAAAGACATTTTGGTTCACCGGTGAGTATCTTGGGTCGGCAGGGTCGCGAAAGACTCGTATCTTCTCATTCAGTCTTCAGGATATATTGGAGACACCTCAAAATGCATTGGATCAGTCTGAAATGAAGGTCTATCAAAATGGCTCGGAGTTGAATGTAGCGATTAATAGTCTTGAGAAGGAAGGAGCATATGTTATCGAGCTGTTTGACCTTTCTGGAAGAACAATTAGCTCAATGACGACTTCTCCCGTTAACGGCTCGATGTCTCACATCTTCAATGTTAGCGCTCTCCCAAAAGCAGCTTACATTGTTCGTGTTGGTAACTCAGGAATTCAACGTACTCAAAAGATCGTTCTGCAATAAAAGATTGTTTGGGCATAAAAAAAGGGGAAGATAAGCTTCCCCTTTTTTTTGCTGATTTAATTCTCGTAAGCTCCGATATCCGGTAATGGTGATATTGTGCGACTGATTCCTAGAATGTCAAACGGAATGGATAAGGAAGGATCTGCGTTGTTATTCAGAATGGAAGAAGCAGGGAAGAGGTAATCGTCTGCTGTGACATCAATAAACAGTGGATTATAGTTCCAGAAAATAGATGTGTAATAGTTCTCAATAGCTGGGGCTTGGCGTTTGATCAAACAATTTCGAATGTCGAAATTGAGGGTAATCGCTGCATCAGAGATGGTGTCGAAAACGATCTCCGAATCCTGGTTGCCATAGATGACAGAATTGTAGATCTTCCCTTCATTAATGGAGCCAATATTCGTTGTGCTTGTAGAATAATCATTGTAATAATTGCTGATCCCAACAGCAGGAGTGGCGGCATCACTGTCACCGTATCCTAATAAATTACAATGATTGAAATTAAAGTCGCCGCCTTCAAGAACCAGCAATGCATGGTTCCCGTTTTTTGTAATCAGGCAATTCTCAGCTTTCACTTTGGCACCTGAATAGATAAAGACGCCATAGCGCGCATTGTTCTTTAAAACGGTATTGGTCATTGTGAGCGTGTAGTCACTGAATACTTGGTCCCGTGAAAAAAGATGAACTCCAGATGTTCCGTTTCGGATGATCGCATAGTCGATTGCAGAAGGTCTTGCTTCTTGGAAATAAATTCCATAATACTGACCTGCTACATCATCATAAAGGGATTCAAGGCGATCTCCTTGAAAGGTTACTTCATTGTTCAGGGCCCCGTCGATGTTCAATGTTCCTTTATAAACAAAAAGCACTGCATTTTTATGCATATAAATATCTGTATTTGCCTGAATGTTTAATGTTTTTGCTGAATCGACAATGGCAGCTCCGTATATAACATGCGGTTTGTCGTTTGGCCAGGTTCCTTCATTGAGATCCAAGATACCTTCTTGAAAGTTGGAGTAGTGGTAATACATGTCTTGCCCCCAAACAGCTAAATTCACATACTGATCTTTTCCATTGGTTCTGAATCGGATGGAATCTTCAACGATCATGGGTAACACGCCGCCATTTATGTCCAACGTCACCTCTACAAATGCGAATAGGCTGTCTCCGCTCTCCAGTTCGAGATCACTCATGTTTGTACCCATGAGACCATCAATATTCATCCTGAACGGGGAGCTTTCGCCTCCCATCAACTCAATCTCTTCTATTTTTACAGTTTTATTCGCTCTGTTATAGATTTTGAATTGTTGAGTGGTTGAACCGATCGTTGTGAATACGGTATCAAAAACGACCGTATCAAGAGAGAAGTCAAGATTTCCCTTGGAAAGGATCGAAGGTTTTTTACATCCGGCGAATGATATCGCCAGCGCAAAGAGAACAGTCAGGATGTAAAAAATGCGTTTCATGTATCCTTTTAGAAGGTCACACAAAATTAACGAAAAGAAAGAAGTAATATTTTATTTCAAAAAATCATTATCTTTAAAAAGTTTCATTAAATTTGCATCCCTTTACATGGGAAGATAGTACATAATACATTTCAATATGAGAAAAGATATACACCCGGAAGATTACAGAATGGTTGTTTTTAAAGACATGTCTAACGACTATTCATTCATTTGTCCGTCTTGTGCGACGTCAAGCGAAACGATCAAGTGGGAAGATGGAAACGAGTATCCTTTGGTTAAATTGGATATCTCGCACAAATCTCACCCTTTCTTTACAGGAATCGTTCAGTTTGTGGATACTGCGGGTCGTATTGACAAGTTCAAAAACCGTTACGGTCGTCACATGAAATAAGACGCTGTTTGAAAAATAGTGAGCCCTCTGTCATTGGCAGAGGGTTTTTTTTTGATAAATTGTTTGAAACATTAATGTATGTTCAGCGTTCTTTTTTGTTCAGACCTTATCTTTGTTTAACGTGAATAGAATTTTCGTTATAGCACTGTTTTTTTTGTCCTTTACTTCACAGGGACAATTATTTTCATCAAGAATTGAAAATGGATTCAATGCGTTGCGGATTTTCAATTATTTCAAAGCAAAAGATCTATTTGAAAGTTCACTTAAAAAATGGGAGTCTCCAGCATCTTACGGCTTAACAACTATCTATCTGAGAAAAGACAATCCGTTTCATTCCCTGGATAGCGCTTATCTCTACATTCTTCGTTCTGAAAGAACCTATTCATTGCTGAAAGAAAAAAAGAAGGAGAAATTGAAATTATTAAATTTTGATTATCTGAATATACTTGAATTGAGAGCCTCGGTTAGTTCTGAGTTCTATAAGAGAGCAAAGGATGAAAATTCAATTGATGCATATTCCGCATTTATCTTGGAGCACCCTTGGGCGAATGAACTTTTCGAAGCGATCGCTGTGCGTGATTCAATGGCCTATGAACAAGCGAAACAAACAGGAAGTTCTGCGGCGTTTCAATCCTTCAACGACTCATATCCCGAAAGTAGTTTAAGCGGTATTGCAAATGCAGAATTCAATAGGTTACAATACTTGGAGATGACACAGTCCAACCAATTGGTGGCTTACCTGGATTTCCTAAAGAAGTGCCCTTCTAATCCCTATATACATCAGGCGGAGGACCGAGTTTATGAGATCGTGACAGTCGAAAATACAGTCGAATCCTACCATTCATTCGTTCAGGCCTATCCTGCTAATCGTAATGTAGGTCCAGCTTGGAGAAAACTATATCAGTTGTTTATGGTCGATTTTACGGATGAGCGTCTCGAGCAATTTAAGAGAGATTTTCCGATATATCCTTATTGGGATGAACTTGAAGCAGACCGCTCCTTGATGAAATTAAATCTTTTACCTTTTAAAGATGAGAACTTATACGGTTTTATGGATCATGATGGGAAAGTGATCATCCCGGCGGAATATGAACAATTGGGTTTTTTCAAAGAGGGGCTTGCTCTTGCCATGAAAAAAGGGATGTTCGGATATATAGATAAGGGCAACAGAACAATTATACCGTTTGAATATTCATCTGGTACGGACTTTGAAGAAGGCCGTGCAGTGGTTGAACGTTCTGGATTGTTTGGAATGATTGACAGAACAGGAAATACGGTATTCAAGATTCTATACAACGATCTCGGGAACGTATCGGAAGATCTGGTTTATGCTAATGCGGACAGTTTGTATGGTTACTATGATCGGAATGGAAATGTGCGCATCGCATCGAAATTCAAGGAAGCTTATCCTTTTTCAAAAGGGATTGCAAAAGTTCAGTCGGGAGAGAATCAAGCATATATTGATATCTATGGAACGTTTGTTGTTGCTCCGGGATATTCGGAGATATCATTCTTCAACGATTCATTGCTCTTGTTTGAAGAAGATGATAAAGTAGGCTTGATGCGCAAGAATTGTCGCGTGGTTGTTCCGGCAGAATTCGAAGAGATCGGTCAGCCTTCGCTTGATCGTGCCCTTGTGGTAAAGGATGATCTCATCGGATATATTGATGGTTCCGGAGAACAGATCATCCAGAGTAGTTATGAGATGTTTCCTAATTACTTGAAAAGGGGTCAGTTCTACTCCAATATGGCGATCGTCAAACAAAAGGGAAAATTTGGAGCAATCGATCTGAATGGAAAGGTAGTGATTCCGATCATCTTTACCGAAATAGGCGATATAAGCGCCTTGACAGCATTTTCCAAAGGGAAAGGTTGGGGGTTCATGGACCTGACAGGGAAGGTGATCATTCAGCCGACCTTCGATTATGCAGAGAGCTTTAAAGACAGTCAGGCCATCGTTGAGAAAATGACCCTTCAAGGTGTAATTGATGCAAAAGGTAACGAGATCATCCCGATAACGTATACAAGTGTCACGCGATTGACCAAGGATCTGTTTCTGGTTTCGAATGGTTCACATTTTGGTATCATTTCCTCGAAAGGAGAGCAGGTGGTTCCGGTCAGTTACCAACAGATTAGGGTTTTAGACAAGGATTTCGTACTTTTGATGAACAACAACGAGTTACATTATCTTAAACTTTCGGATAAAAAGATCATTCAACCAAATTTGAGCGGTGAGTAAACTTCTGAATATGATTGATCGATACAAATACGGCATAATTTCCGTGTTTGTTGTGTATGTTGGGGTTTTCATGTACCTGCAGATGGAAACCTATACCCAGTACTTTCCTATTCAGCCTTTTTTTGATGATCCAAGTCTCGTTCTTCCTGAAGATGAAGTGGAAATCAAACCCGAGAATATTGAAATGCCTGAAGGATTTGTTCCGGGAGAAATAAAGAATATATCTCGCGATGTAAATGATTCAAGGAAGCGTTCGGATGACAAGTTCTACCAAAATAAATCTGCAAAACAAGTAGAACAGGAAACCCGCGATCTTGAACGTAAGTATTTCGAGGAAACTGGTGGAGAAGCAAAGCGACGTGCCATTCAGCAAGAAATGGAACAGCGTAAGAAAGACCGTTCCAATCCATCCACATCGACAAACAAACAAGCAACAACGCAGCAAGGCGGAAATACAGCTTATTCGGGAAATGTAATGGTTGACTGGTCACTGAAGAGTCGTAATCCTCATCAGAATGATAATTGGTGGGTCAGGAATCCAGGTTATACCTGCGGATACGGTTCTACCGGAAAAGTGACTGTGACTATACAAGTAAATCAAAATGGTGATGTGATCTCAGTTGAGGCTGTCGGTTCATCAGGAGCGAATCAATGCATGATCGATCAAGCAAAGAAATACGCGAAGATGTCCCGATTCAACTTTTCCTCTTCGGCACCAAAAATTCAGGAAGGAAAGATCGTTTACACTTTTATTTCTCAGTAAGATGAGAGACCTGATCCGTCGACTGACCCCATCTTTCATTCTTGAGCGCTACAGAAGTTCGAAAAAGAAAAGTAAAAATGCTGCCCTTGAAGACGAGCGGCAACGTGGAGAAGTGATCACCAAAAAGGACCTAATCGATCAATTCCGGAAGATAGGAATCAAAGAAGGAGATGTGTTACTCGTTCATGCCAGTCTTTCGAAGATCGGTTTTGTGGAAAATGGTGCCGCAGATGTTGTGAATGCTCTTTTGGAAACGGTGGGATTAGACGGACATTTATTAATGCCTAATTCGCCCAATGACAGTTTTCAATTGGAGTATATTCGCTCACTGGATGTATTTGATGTAGAACACAGTGTTTCGAAACTGGGCGCTATCAGCGAATACTTTCGTCTCTTACCGGATGCCGTCCGTAGCGCGCATCCAACGGAGCCGGTTTCTTGTATTGGCCCTGATGCTGAATATTTTGTAGGGCATCACTTTGGGAATCTAACAGCGTACGATGAAAATAGTCCTTTCTACCGCGTATCGGAACGTAAAGGAAAGATCCTTTACCTTGGAGTAACCTTGGATAATGCAGGAACCAATCTGCATACGCTTGAAGACGCTGTAGAAGAATTTAAATACCCTGTTTATTACCCCGAGATCTTTGAAGTGAAGGTGTTGTTAGAGAATGGAATCTTGCGTACAATGAAAACCTTGGTGCACAATCCTTCACAGAGTAAAAAGCGCAAGTGCGACGAATTAATCCCTCTTTTCATTGAAAAAGGAGTAATGAAAAAGGTAAAGATCGGTAAAGCGGATTCTTTGTTGGTGGAAGCAAAAGGGATGTTTGATGTCATGCTTGAAGAGTACAAACAACGTGGGGTAACGATGTATACACCGAAAGGAAGTTGATTGAGGGAACTTCATTAAATTTGTCGTTACAGAAACGGATTAAAGAATATTTCATGGAACAGATCAACTGGAAGACCGTTAAAGAATATCAGGATATTACCTATAAAACATGCAATGGGGTTGCGCGTATCGCATTCAACCGTCCGGAAGTGCGTAATGCCTTCAGGCCACGAACAGTATCAGAATTATTGGAAGCTCTGGTCCATGCCCACGAGTCGCAGGAGATCGGAGTTGTATTGATCAGTGGGGAAGGTCCGTCTCCGAAAGACAGCGGTTGGGCATTCTGTTCAGGCGGTGATCAGCGAGTTCGCTCCACAACAGGTTACAAAGGAGAGGATGGTGTGAATCGTTTCAATATTCTGGATGTGCAACGTCAGATCCGCTTCATGAACAAGGTGGTGATCGCAGTCGTTCCTGGATGGGCCGTTGGCGGTGGACACAGTTTACATGTGGTTTGCGACTTGACATTAGCGAGTAAGGAACATGCGGTCTTCAAGCAGACAGATGTTGATGTGGCTAGCGTGGATGGTGGATTTGGTTCTGCTTATCTAGCAAGACAGGTAGGTCAGAAACGAGCACGTGAGGTCTTTTTCCTTGGACGCAGTTATTCCGCACAAGAGGCGTTTGACATGGGAATGGTCAATGCTGTTATTCCGCATGATGAATTGGAAACAGTCGCTTACGAATGGGCACAGGAAATCCTGACCAAGAGTCCGACCGCCGTAAAAATGGCAAAGTTCGCCTTCAACCTGATCGATGATGGTTTAGTAGGCCAGCAAGTTTATGCCGGTGAGGCTACGCGTCTTATCTACATGACTGAGGAGGCTGTGGAAGGAAGGAATGCTTTCTTAGAGAAGAGACCGCGTGATTTCTCAAAATTCCCGAAATTCCCTTAATGGGTAATAGAGTAATATATAGCAGTCTAGTAGCTTTCGTTGGATTATCAGGAGTGCTTATCTCTCTGTCATTCAAGGGTGAGGAGCCATTCATTGATCTTAAGCGTTTCAAGACGCAATATGTTTTCATTTTGGTGATAGATGGTCCCAGGATGTCTGAAACCTTTGGAGACAGCACACATCAGTTTATTCCCAATCTGGCAAACGTTCTGGCTCCACAAGGAGTTCTTCTTAAGAATTTCCGCAACAATGGAGTGACGCATACCAATCCTGGTCATACCGCAATCACAACAGGTGTATATCAGCGTTTAAAGAACAACGGGGAGGAACTTCCCAGGAATCCGTCGATGTTCCAGTATTTTCTGAAAGAGAAGGGATTGGATTCTACTCATGCCTGGGTGATCGCGAGCAAAGGAAAACTAAATGTATTAGGCAATACGAAAGATCGGAGGTGGAAAGATCAATTCAACCCTTCGCTTTACTGTGGAGTGAACGGTGCAGGAATGGGATACGCAGGAGATAACGATACCTGGAAAGTGGGGAGAGATATCTTGTCGAAGTATCATCCCAAACTGGTTCTGATTAATTTATTGGAAGTTGACGTGAAAGGTCATCAGAACAAATGGGATGACTATTTGAAAGCCTTGAGAAACACCGATCAGAAAGCACTGGAACTTTGGAACTTCATTCAATCTGATTCTATTTACAAGGATAAAACAACGCTATTCATTACGAATGATCATGGTCGTCATATTGAGGGGCACAAAGATGGTTTTGTCAGCCATGGTGACAACTGTGAAGGATGCAGGTCGATCTACCTGATCGCCTTAGGTCCTGATTGTAAAAAGAACGTTCAGTTGTCAAATGCATATGAGCAGCTCGATATCAGTAAGACTATCGCTCGAATGTTGAACTTCGATTTTCCTGTTTCGAAAGGGGAGGTGATGTGGGATCTTTTTGAATAAACGGAAACAAAAAAGCCGGATCACTCCGGCCTTAATTAAGTTGTTCTCGATTTTTATTTCCTTTTAAAATAATCCGCCACCACAAGGTCCTTTGTACCATGTGTCCATGAGTAGAATCCTTCGCCTGATTTAACCCCTTTCTTCCCGGCAGTAACCATATTCACCAATAACGGACACGGTGCATATTTCGGATTTCCAAAGCCTTCCTGCAGTACTTCAAGGATAGCAAGACATACGTCCAATCCAATGAAATCTGCTAACTGAAGTGGTCCCATTGGATGAGCCATACCAAGTTTCATGACTGTGTCTATCTCTTCAACTCCTGCTACGCCCTCGAAAAGTGTAATGATTGCTTCGTTGATCATTGGCATTAATATACGATTTGCTACGAATCCCGGATAATCGTTCACTTCAACAGGAACTTTTTTCAGGTTGCGAGAAGTTTCCATGATCAGGTTTGTTACTTCATCTGAAGTAGAGTATCCGCGGATGATCTCAACAAGCTTCATTACCGGAACCGGATTCATGAAGTGCATTCCGATCACTTTGTCCGGACGAGTAGTCACGGAAGCGATCTTTGTTATGGAGATCGAAGATGTATTTGTTGCAAGAATAACGTTCGGAGCAGTCAGTTTATCCAGATCTGCAAAGATCTTAAGTTTTAGATCAACATTTTCTGTGGCTGCCTCTACTACGAGTTCAACATTCTTCACACCTTCTTCGATAGACGTGTAAGTGGTAAGGTTTGCTAATGTTGCGGACTTGTCGGCTTCTGTGATCGCTTCTTTCGCAACCTGACGGTCCAGGTTCTTTCCGATTGTCGCTATTCCTTTGTCAAGTGATGCTTGGGAGATGTCTATCAACGATACCTTATATCCGAACTGAGCAAACACGTGAGCAATCCCGTTACCCATTGTTCCTGCACCAATAACTGCTACATTTTTCATCTTTTCTTTTTTTTCTAGCGCAAATATAATAATGAGTTGCGTGGTTCATTCATTCCCCAACAACTAAAGTTGAATTTGACTAATTTTATGTTATGAGCGCAGAGAAACGTACGATCGTTTTTTATGACGGAGATTGCGGATTCTGCAATTGGGTTGTATCCTTCATTTTCAATGCCGAAAGAGGCGATGAGATTTTTTTCTCCTCTTTACAGTCACCTTTTGCGCAACAATTCTTCATCGATAATAATGCGCCTCCACCTGATCTTAGTACATTCTATCTCTATCGTGATCATCATTTCTACAGTCGTTCAACCGCTGCGCTGGCATTATTGCCCATATTAAAATGGCCCTATCGAATTCTGAATATCTTTCGCATTATACCCGTTTGTCAGCGTGATCAGCTTTACAATTTCATTGCAAAACGACGAAAATGGTTCATGTCGAAAAGGTGCGTTCTACCAACGAATGAGCAACGAAAGCGTTTTTTGAACAAGATAGGCGATTAGTTTTGATCGTTCAGTTGTTTCTTCATGTAGAAAACGTTGTTGTCTTCTTTACTTCCTATCTACTAGTCCTGTTCTATTTGAAAAAATCCGAGTGTTAGAGCACAGACTTTCTGCAAATGTTCGGGCATTTCAGAGGATTCCCACGGTTGGGCTGATCCAAAGGTGTGATTAGCTTCTTCTATTTCGAATAAATGGGTCTTAAGCCAACCAGCGATCTGTCGCCCTTCTTCAATATCAACAGATGTATCCAGATCACCATGGATCACAAGCGTAGGCACTTTAGAATTTAAGCAGGCTTTTTCAATATTCAGTTCATCCCTGTGTTCAATAAAGTCCTCGTATTGCATGAATAGATGAGGCATTTTCTGCTTGGTACGGGAATTCACTCCGTAGCGCGTTCCCTGTGTTTTCCATACCTCCAGTTCCTTGCCGGTCGGGAATCTCTTTTCGATACCTGCTATTGCTGCCCAAGTGGAAATCTTTTTAATCCTTGTATCACTGGAAGCAAGTAGTGCGATCCCTCCTCCACGAGAGTGGCCTATCAGCAAGATATCGGGATAAACATCAAAGTGCTTCTCAAGTTGAGCCAAAACACACTGAAGATCTTGACATTCTTTAGAATAACTATTGTGAGCAAAAGCCTCAAGATCCGTGAAATCGATTGGTTTTTCAACGGTGCCTCCATTGTGGGATACATTGTACTTACAGAATCCATATCCGTTCGAAACAAAGAAACGCTGCGCCAATTCCCAGCATCCCCAATCCTTATAACCCATGTAGCCATGGATGAAAACTATTAGCTTTTTATTGAAATTCTCGGGGATTTCGAGGTCGTATAGGCTTTTGCGCCCGGCAGATCCTGTGTATACCGCATTATGGATTTTAGTTGATAACATATTCTCAAAAATAGTATTTTAAGGAACACGTGAACTCCATGTTTCGTATCTTTGCCGAGCAAGGAAAAAGGAATGTTTATTGCGATCATTTTGCTTAAACTGAACTTTAACCATTACTAACGAAATGCCCCGATGAAGATCTCTGCTTCCATTTACAGTGATAAAAGGCGTCCTTTGAAAGAGGTGATCGATGATCTTGTTCAGCACCAGGTAGATATGCTTCATGTAGATTGCAATGATGATATTCGCGTTTTCGATGATATAAAATCGATTCGCGAATGGTGTGACTTGCCGATCGATCTGCACATCATAACTGATCAGCCTGAAAAATATTTTGATCTGCTTCGGGAAACACCGGTGGAGTATATCACTTTTCAATTCGAACAACTGACGAGAAAGCTTGAGATACCCGAAGATATTACGGGAAGAAAAGGATTGGCGATCATTACTCCAACCGGTATTGATGTATTCGATGACTATGCCGATTACGATTTTATCCTCATCATGGCAACAGTTCCGGGACAGAGCGGGGGTGTTTTCGATAAGATCAATTTCTCAAAAATACGTCAGTTCCGGAGAAAATACCCAGATAAGTCGATCCACGTCGATGGGGGAGTGAACGGGGAAGTTTCATTCATCCTGCGCAACATGGGAGTGAGTTCATCTGTTTCCGGATCCTATTTGTTCAATGCGCCCAGTATTGGTCATGCATTGATGAATCTTACCAAACGAGAGATCGAGTCACAATATCATGTTGGTGATTTTATGATCCCATTGGAAGAATGTCCTGTGGTTGATTATGCAGATATTTCAATTGAGAATATTCTTTTGACCATCGAGAAAGGGGAACTTGGTTTTTGTTTGGTTTTGAATTCAGATAAAACACTTATGGGTATCGTGTCATCTGCAGATGTTCGCAAAACCATGTTACGTAATTTGAAAGATCTTAACGCGATAAAAGCGCAAGAGTTGATCAATTCGAATCCTGTATTCGTTGAGGATGATGAGACAGTCCTTGAATTGTTGCAGAAGATCAAACGCTGCAGGTTCCCGATAATGTATTTGCCGGTGTTAAATAATGACCGAAAAGCTGTTGGAATTGTTAACTTTGTCCACCTTATCAAAGGAGAAATATGATCATACATTTAAAGACTAATGTCAGTTCGAATGAAGCAGCTCAGATAGCAGCTTCTGTGAGAGCTTTTCATATCATGTTTAGAGGTACGAATGTGCTGATAACCGGTTCCGGCGTAAAAGAGTTACCCGCCTCAATTGAAGATAAAGTGGATCAGTTTTGGGTATTCCCAAACGATATACAGTTAGCATCACGTTTATACCTGAATGAGAAACGGACCGTGAAATTTGGTGCAGTGACAATTGGCGGAAATACTAAACAAACTGTACTAATTGGCGGACCTTGTTCTGTAGAATCTGAAGACCAAATCCGTGAATCAGCTGAGTTGCTCGTGAAAATGGGACTTACTACGCTGAGAGGAGGATGTTATAAGCCGAGAACAAGTCCGTATTCGTTCCAGGGATTGGGTCTTGATGGACTCAAACTATTGGCGAAAATGCGTGAAAAATACGGATTGAATGTGATCACTGAAGCACGTGATGCAACACATATTGATGAGATCATTGAATATACTGATGTGATCCAGGTTGGAGCGAAGGCGATGTACGATCAGGGGATACTCAGAGCTTGTGCAAAAACTCATAAACCGGTGTTAATCAAACGAGGATTTGGAACCACCTTGCAGGAATTCGTGCAGGCAGCTGAATTTGTGTTGTCAGGGGGAAATGAAAACGTCATTCTTTGTGAAAGAGGTTTAAGAACTTTCGAAACAGGAACGCGATTTACACTAGATCTTTGTGGTGTGGCATGGTTGCAGGAATATACGAATTTGCCGATCATTTTGGATCCGTCACATGCCATGGGGTATGCATACGGAGTTCCTTCGCTTGCCAAGGCATGTGTTGCGATGGGTATCGACGGATTACTGATTGAAACTCATCGAGATCCAAAAGTGGCTAAATCAGATGCTTCCCAGCAGTTGGATCATAATCAGTTCGAGCATTTGATGAAATCATTGCGGCCTGTGGCTGAAAGCGTTGGATATAAAATAATCTGATATGTACCTGGAGCAAAATGTCAAAGGCCTCTGTTCGAAGTTTGGGATAGATTACAACGAATTCCTGAATGATCTGGATGTTGACAATGTGAGTGAACTGACGATTTATGATCTAGAGGCGGTTTGTGAAGAATACGAAGTCGATCTGCTGTCTTTACTTTTTAAGCCGATGTACCGTCCGGACCTCTGGAGTAAGAAACTGGACAAGATCAAATTGCTCGTACTCGATGTCGACGGGGTCATGACTGACGGTGGTATGTACTACACAGAAAGCGGAGATCAATTTAAGAAATACAATACCAAGGATGGAATGGCGATCCAGCACGTGGTGAAGAGCAATTTTCAAGTGGCGATCATTTCTTCCGGCTTCAAGGCTGAGATGGTAAAAGCGCGGGCTGAATTGCTGGGTATTCAGCGATGCTATGTCGGCAGGGATCCCAAGATTCAGATACTTGAAGGGTATTGCAAGGAAATGGGGATCGGTTTGGAGAATGTCGCACTTGTTGGAGATGATATCAATGACCTCGAAATGATTCGTAAAATAGGATTCTCAGCATGCCCGAGTGATGCAGTAAATGCAGTTAAAACTCAAGTGGATATCGTCTTGTCCAGAAAAGGAGGAGAAGGATGCGTGCGTGAATTCATTGATACATATTTATTGAAACAACCTTTATCATAACAGTTGATGGAAAAAATTAAAATCGGATTGATCAGAGAAGGAAAAGTGCCACCGGATCATCGTGTGCCGCTGACACCGAAGCAATGCAGATCGATCCAGATACTCTATCCCAATGTAGAAATGATCGTTCAACCCAGTCCGATCCGTGCATACAAGGACGAAGAATATGCAGCTGAAGGGATTCGTTTGAGTCACGATCTTAGTCAATGTGACATCATCATGGGAGTGAAAGAGGTAAAGATCGATGATCTCATCCCGAACAAGAAATTCCTGTTCTTTTCACACACCATTAAAAAGCAACCTTATAATCGTGATCTTTTGAGAGCGATCCTTGAAAAGAAGATCCAGTTGATCGATTATGAGACGCTTAAGAATAAACAGAACAAGCGAATTATTGGTTTTGGTAGATATGCGGGGATCGTTGGGACTTACAATGCTTTCAGAACATTTGGGCTTAAAAAGGGCTTGTATGATCTTACTCCGGCTAACAAATGTCATAACCGCAAGGAAATGGAGGCAGAAATGGCAAAGATCGTTTTGCCGAAAGATACCAAGATTGTTTTGACAGGATTTGGACGGGTCGGACATGGTGCAAGAGAGATCATAGACCTACTTCCTATCAAGGAAGTCACTCCAGAAGAATTCTTGAAAGATATATTTTCGGAGCCTGTATTTACTCACCTTGAGGTGGAGGATTATTACGGGAGAAAAGATGGTAAGACATTTGAAAAGTCAGATTTTTATGCTAATCCAGACCAGTACAAATCAACTTTTCCACGTTTCTTACCGATAGCGGATATGTATATTCCATGTCACTTCTGGAGTAATAAGTCTCCTTACATTGTTTCAAAGGATGATTTGAAACAACCAAATATACGGTTGAGTGTTGTGGCAGATGTTTCCTGTGATATTGATGGTCCAATCGCTTGTACCATCCGTCCGAGCAAGATCGCTGATCCAATATACGGATACAACCCAATAACATGTGAAGAAGATGATTTCAAAAAGGAGGGAGTTATTGCCGTAATGGCTGTAGATAATCTTCCATGTGAATTGCCACTTGATGCTTCTGAAGATTTCGGTAACGAACTGATGCGTTCTGTTTTGCCCGTTTTGTTAAAAGAGGATCCGGATAATCTTATCGAAAGAGCGAGTGAAACAACCCTTGAGGGGAAGTTAACTGAAAATTTTGCCTACCTTCAATCGTACGTTGACGGAATAGAATAAGGAAAATGGAGAAAGGCGATAATAAGATCATTCGCGGTTGGGTTTTCTATGATTGGGCGAATTCGGTTTATCCATTGATTATCAGCTCGGCGATTTTTCCAATCATGTTTGAGAAATTAACGAGTATTAAGGATCAAGAAACAGGGAAGACTATTTATGACACGGTTTCTTTCTTCGGAATGCATTTCAAAAACACTGAGTTTTACGCGTATCTCGTTTCGATTTCTTACCTCGTTGTTGCCTTTTCAACACCTCTGCTTTCAGGCATGGCAGATTATTCAGGAAAAAAGAAACTTTTTCTCCAGTTTTTCTGTTTCATGGGTGCCATATCTAGTGGATTGCTCTATTTTTTTAATCCAAGCAATGGGGGTGTCGATTACACACCGTACGCAATTGGTTTGACCATTTTGCCTTTGTTCTTTGCAAGTATCGGATATTGGGGGAGTTTGGTGTATTATAATTCCTACCTTCCAGAAATTGCCGAACCAAAAGACCATAACAAAATCAGTGCGCGAGGCTTTTCAATGGGATACTTGGGGAGTTCTATTTTATTGATTATCATACTTGTTCTAACACAGTTCTCGAAAATAATGCCGATCAAATATGCATTCCCCTTGGTTGGTTTATGGTGGATTTCCTTCGCGTTTTATACATTTAAACGTCTTCCTGCTGCGACACGACAAAGAGGAGAAAAGGGCCATTTGTTGAGCAGTGGCTTTCGTGAGTTGAAGAAAGTATGGATTGACATCCGTTCGCACGTGGTATTGAAACGTTACTTAGCGAGTTACTTCATGTTTAACATGGCCGTTCAGACTGTAATGATAATGGCTACGGCCTTTGCCAACAAGGAAATCGTGGGTATTAAAACTCAGGATTTAATTGTAAGCATTCTGATTATTCAGTTTGTTGGTATGCTTGGTTCTTTCCTGTTTTCTAAAATGGCATCTCGAGTAGGAAATTTAAACGGCTTGGCTTTAGCGATTTGCTTGTGGATTCTACTTTGCATCTATGTATACTTCTTCGTCTATGAGCCTTGGCAATTTTACATCGCAGCTGGTGTCGTAGGATTGGTGATGGGAGGGATTCAATCGCTCGCGAGATCAACGTATTCCAAGATGTTGCCTGAAACTGAGGACAATGCTTCTTACTTTAGTTTCTTCGACGTAAGTGAGAAAATAGGGCTAGCAATCGGTACATTCTCTTTTGGAATAATCGAATCCTATGCTGATATACGTACTTCTGTTCTAGCACTTGTTGGCTTCTTTGTTATTGGATTGATTCTTTTGTACCGTGTGCCGAAGAACTCAGAAGCATAAAAAAAGGTTTGAGTCAACCCCAAACCTTTCTGTTGTATTTAATCTGATTTTACTTTTTATAGAAAGGTAGTTTTACAACCTTTGCTTTCACTCCTTTTTCGCGGATCTCAATAAATATATCAGAATCCAATGAAGCGTGATCTGTTGTTACGTATCCCAAACCGATTCCCGCTTTCATAGAAGGAGACATCGTTCCGGACGTCACCTTACCGATCACATTTCCTGACGCATCCTGAATAGGGTAGTCGTGTCGAGGAATTCCCCTTTCAACCATTTCAAATGCTACCAGCTTGCGCTTAACACCCTCTTCTTTCTGCTTCTTCAGGAATTCTGAATCTATAAAATCCTTGGTAAATTTTGTAATCCATCCTAGACCTGCCTCCAATGGAGATGTTGTATCATCGATATCATTTCCATACAAACAGAAGCCCATTTCAAGACGAAGTGTATCACGTGCAGCCAAACCGATCGGCTTAATTCCGAAAGCAGCTCCTGCTTCCATTACTTTATCCCAAACGTGCTTGATGTCTTTGTTCTTTACATAGATCTCAAAACCTCCTGAGCCGGTATAACCCGTGGCTGAGATCATAACGTTCTCAACCCCTGCAAATTTACCATTGGTGAAGGTGTAATAAACCATGTCATTCAGATTTACATCTGTCAGAGACTGCATAGCTTCTGCAGCTTTCGGTCCCTGAATAGCCAATAAAGAATATTCATCGGAGAGGTTTTCCATCTCAACACCAAGATCATTCAGGGAAGAGATCCAGTTCCAGTCCTTCTCAATGTTCGACGCATTTACCACAATGAAATACTCATCTTCCTTCACACGATATATGATCAGGTCGTCTATAATTCCTCCTTTTCCATTTGGCATACATGAATACTGCGCTTTTCCATCAAAAAGAACGGATGCATCATTCGATGAGAACTTCTGTATTAATTCGAGTGCTTTTGGTCCGCGCAACAAAAATTCCCCCATGTGAGAAACATCAAAAACACCAACTCCGTTTCTTACTATTTCATGTTCGAGGTTCACCCCTTCATATTGTACCGGCATGTTGTATCCCGCGAAAGGAACCATCTTGGCTCCCAGGGCAACATGCTTTTCGTATAATGCTGTATTTTTCATGCTTCATTTTTATTGGTCATCAAAAGTAGCTTTTTTAAGTAAACGAAAAGCGCTTAGAACATTTCAGCAAGTTCCTTTCCAACTAGGCTACCGATCGCAACGCCCATTCCTCCCATACGAACACCAATCCCGATCTTCGGATCGATCAATTCAACGATAGGAGCTTTGGTTTGACCAACTCCCATTACCCCAGACCAGTGATATTCGATACCATAGTTCTTTCCCGGGATGATCACAGTGTCCAGAAGATGTTTCAAAGCTGAAGTGATCAACTGGGTGGTTTCAAGTTCAGTTGTTGTTTCCCCCAGAAAATCGAGGTTTCGTCCACCGCCTAAAAGAATCCTGTCCTCTACGTTTCGGAAGTAATAGTATCCCTGCTGGTAATGAAAAGTGCCTTTTACTTTCAGATTCTCAATCGGTGTCGTAACAAGCACTTGCGCTCTCGCCGGATGAACATCTCTACCGGGAAGAAGTTGCTGAGCAAATCCGTTAGTGCACACAAGAACATGTCGCGCCTTCATGTATCCGGCACTTGATTGTATTCCTACATTGTATAAGTTCGTTTGCACGCCATGGACGCTGATACCGAAAAGACATTTGATATCTTTTTCTGTTGCTAGTTGATGAAAACGGGACATCATTTTTCCCGTATTTATCTGACCTTCCAAACGATTGAAATAACTCGTTTTAATATCCTTAAAACCAAATGAATGGATGCTTTGTTTGTCCTCAGAAAAAACATTTTCCTCGCCAGTTATCAATCTGATTTGTTCATTCAGGTAGGGGATCTGTTCGTTTATGGTGGAAAGTTGACTTTCATCTGTAGGAAGAATAAGGTCCCAGGAACCGTTTACTTCAAGATCCAGCGCATCATCACCAATTACTTTTTTTAGATTCTGAAGTCCATCCCAACGTTTCTGAACAGTGCTCCACACTTTGTCTTCGTCCATTCTGGTTAGATCATCAAGCAGTTCGGTCGCGCTACCAAAACACGCAAAACCGGCATTTTTTGTGCTTGCTCCAGAAGGCAGGAAGCCTCTTTCCAGGATCAGAATCTTCGCATGTGGGTACTTCTCCCGAAGCTCTAAAGCAGCAGAATAACCTACGATGCCGGCACCAATGATCAGGAAATCTACCTCTTCAAAATAGGTCTTACGTTCCCAATAACTCAGCTCTTCAATGTTTAGCATTTTGGAGACGGTATTAATTGAACATTTTTAGCCATATTTGTATGTAAATTGTTTTGATCAAAATTAAACCAAATCTGTAACTAGGTGTACAGCGCTTCGTTTAAAGAAAAAATATGAGGCATTTTTTACTTTTTTGTCTAGTTTTCTTGTCCTATTCTGTTGGGGCTCAGTCGTTGAGTTTTCTTTTCAAAGGAACGGTGGAAAATTCAGATCTTGGTAAAAGCGAGGCGGGTGTTATTGTTGCTATCGTTCAGTCTGGTTCCACAATAGCATCTGCAACAACAGCTTCCAACGGAAAATACAATCTTAAGGGAAACGTTAATTACAAGCAGACGTTTTCAGTTGTTTTTTCTAAAAATGGGTTGGTTTCAAAAAGAGTAAATTTCAACTTTGCTTTGTTGAATGAGGAAGATATCCCAGCAGGCTCTGAATACCAACCAATCTCCGACCTTAGTATGTCTTTGTTTGCTGAAAAGCCGAACGCAGATTTTTCGTTTTTGAAAACAGAACCCGTTGCAAGTTTTGACTGGAATGGTTCTAAAGCAATTCCGGAGCTGGACAGAGTGGCATCTGAAAAGATGAAGGCACGCATTGATAAACTGTTACTTCAGGCAGATCAGAATAATGCCGCGAATGATGCAAAATACCAGGCTGCCATAAAGGAAGCAGATAATCTTTACTTGAACCTAAAGAAGTACGAGGAAGCTAGGGCAAAATACGAAGAAGCCGTCATGCTCAAACCAAAAGAGAAGTATCCTAATGATCGTATTCTTGAACTTGATGCACTTATCATGGCGCAGAAAAAAGAAGACCTGGCAGCTCAGCAGGCAGATTCTGAATATTTGAACCTGATTAAAGCGGCAGATCTTTTACGGGATCAAAAGAAATACGAGTCGGCCATAGCAAAATATGAGGAGGCTATTACAAAAAAGGACGAGCAATATCCTAAAGATCAGGTTGCGATACTGAAAAAGATGGTCGAGGATCAGAAGAAACAAGCAGAGACAGACACGAAGTATCTTGAGGCTGTGAAAATGGCTGATATGTTCTTTGGGCAGAAATCATGGGAAGCGGCGAAGGAAAAATATTTGATTGCAAAAGATTTAAAGCCATCGGAACAACATCCAATCACGCGACTTGCAGATATTGAAAAGAAGATTGCTGAAAAAAATGCTGCAAATGAGAAGAAACTGAAATACGATGAAGCTATCGCATCGGCAGATCAGCTATTTATAGAGGAAAAATACGAGGGAGCTAAGCTGAAATACGGCGAGGCAAAGGTCTTGATGTCGAATGAGTTGTATCCATCGGAAAGAATTCGCGAATGCGATGCAAAGATTATTGAAAAGGCAAAAGAAAAGGAAAAAGCGGATAAAATCGCAAAATTACTAACAGAAGGGGAATTGTTAATGTCTGCTTCCAAATGGAATCAAGCAAAATTAAAATATGATGAGGTATTAACGCTTGATTCGGTTAATGAGAATGCCATAAATAAACTTGCTGAGATTGCTCAGAAGTTAAAAGAGCAGGAAGATTCTGCAGCTATCGATTCGAAGTTCAGCAAACTTGTCTTGGAAGGTGATGCAGCTGCAAAATCATTGAAATATCAGGACGCAAAACTAAAATATGAAGCAGCACTCGAACTGAAGACAGAGCCGGTTATTCAGTCCAAATTGGATGATGTGCTTAAAAAAATAAAAGAAGAAGAAGAAAAGAAAGCGTTAGATGAAAAGTTCCAACAGTTAAAGTCTGAAGGCATGAAATTTGCAGCAGAACAGCAATGGATTGAAGCAAAAACAAAGCTGACTGAAGCACAGGTAATTAAATCCGATGCGCTAATTACGGCAAAACTAAAAGAGATTGAAGAAAAGATCAAGGCAAATGAGGCATTGGTTAAACTCGAAAAAGATTACTCGGATCTTATTGCCGCCGCAGAGGTTAAAGAAGCAGCGAAGGATTATGACGGGGCTATTTCTAAATACAAGGAAGCTTTGGTTAAAAAGTCAAATGAACAGCTTCCAAAAGATAGAATATCAGCACTTGAATTACTGAAGGGAGATGCAGCCAAGCAAAAGGAGATCGATGAAAAATATCGTGTGTTCTTAAAAGCAGGAGATGACTTGGTAAAGGCGCAAAAGTATATTGAAGCAATTCAGCAATACAACGAAGCTCTGGGTTTAAAACCAAATGAACAGGAACCGGTAGAGAAAGCAAAAGAAGCTGAAAGACTGGCACGTGAAAAGACATCAGAAGCAGATGCATTATTCGAGAAAATTTTGAGTGCGGCTCAAAGTAATATTGATGAAAAGGATTTTTTAAAAGCAAAGGAATTACTCATTGATCGGGCAAGCAAAATGCGACCTGATGATCCACGGCCCAAGGAAATGTTGAGAAAAATCGACGATCTTGAAAGGCAGGAGAAAGAATACAAAGCCAAAATTCAAGAAGCTGAAATTTTTGCTTCTGCGAAAGAATATCAGAAGGCAATAAACATTTTTGAGCAAGCCAAAACAATTAAACCGGATGAAAGCAAACCTCAGGAACGAATTGATGAGATGAACCGCCTGATGAGTGAAACTGCTTCAACACAGCAGAAAGAACAGTTGTACAGAGATTACATGATGAAAGGGGATCTTAGTAAGAATGCAAAAAACTGGGAGCAAGCGCTTTCTCACTACCAAAATGCACTGTCTGTAAAAGAGAATGATCAAATTGCGAAGGATCGAATAGCTGAGGTACAGCAGATAATCGATGATCTGAATAATGCTGCAAAAAGTGAACAGGAAAGAAAGAACCAGTTTGACGCATTGATAGCTACAGCCGATATGTCATTTAGTCAGGAAAATTATCTGGAATCCAAACTGAATTATGAGAAAGCCCTACTATTGGAAGGTAGTAACTCATATGTAAAAACACAAATTGAAGAATGTGTAAAGAGACAGCTTTTGAAAGATCTGGCAATGGCTGATGCTGAATATGACGGAATTATAAAAGAAGCGAATGAGAACTTCGACATCAAGAGCTATGACAAGGCAAGGTCGAACTATGAGAGAGCATTGTCGATCAGGCCGAAGGATTCATACCCTAAGGACAGATTGGTTGAGATTGATGCTATCTTGAACCCGGTTGTTCAAAACATGAATAAACTCGAAGACCTCGGAGTCCCTTATGACAATTCGATCATGGACGGATATGCAGCCTTGGTTAAAGCGGATATCGAGCGAAAAAATCTGAAAGATGATGCTTTGATAGAAACTGTAGATAACATCAAAAAAACAGAAACTGAACTTTCAGAGATAAAACAGATTGAGCAGCAACAAACCACGAATGAGATTTACCAGATTACCAGCAAGATTGCCATCTCAAATGAGGTGTCAGATCTCAATCGGCAGTTAACAGTTGATGTTCTTGCACAAGCCGAAAAAGAGCTGGAAGACAAACGTTCGATGAGCAACATCAGTAAAAAAGAGGATAATTTGAAGTCTCAGGGAGTATTAGATGTGGTTGTTGAACGCTCCGCTTTGGACAATACGATTCGTCAGAATGTCTATCAGGAAAACACACAGGTATTGACAGACTACGCTACCCAAGAAGCTGAAAGAGTTCGAAATCAAGCTCAAATTGAGACCGAATCGAGCCTTACAGCTGATCAGAAATTGATTGCTATCAATGAATATATGCGTGCTGAAGCACAAGATGATTTTGAAGAAAGAAAAGAGACTGAAAGTCAAGTTAATTCAGTGGTTCAGCGCTCAATAGATATTCGAACGGAGATGAGCTCCTCCAAAAGTGAGGAGTTATTGGGAAATAAAGAAACGCTTGTCAAAGTTGACCGCTTAGTCGAGGAGAAAATGCAAAATGATGCCAAGCATGCTCCTGAAAATAAAGAAACTTTGAAGGTAATAGAGAATTCACTTGTTGATGCTGAAAGAATCAGAGGAGATGAGGAGTATATCCATTCTGCTGAGATCAATTCTAAAGTAGAGAATATCAATGTTTCTATAATAGAGAACAACTATGAACGTGACCTCAATAGACAGGTAACAACCCAATCGATAGAAGAGGGAAGAACAGAAATTGAAAATGCAGCATATGCGGATTATGCAAATGAGAGTTTAAAATATCTTCAAGCTAAAAATGCAATTACCAAAGAAGTTGAAAAAGAAAGCGGGTTAAGTGCAAAAGCCGCTGAAAAGCAAAGTGAAAATATCACATCGATTGAATTATTGGACAAAAAAGCAACAGCAGTATATGAAGAAGTAGCGCTGGGTGACGATCAGGAGCGACTTAAATCGCGTTCCAATGTTGAGATGATAAATGCAAACAATGAGGAAAGTTCACAGACTTCAACAGAAAAACAGTCGAAGAATTCAACGAAGTTAGATGATGTCAGTAAAACGATTGAAAAGGGTGTTACGAACCTTGGGGAGAATCAAACTGAGAAACATTATGATGCTCAAACCAAGTTGAACACGATCGGGTCGAAGCAACCTGGGAAAGTTAAGCTGGCGAATTCACTTGGTCAAGATTATCCGGAAGGTGTCTCGCAGGAATCCTTTACGGATAATGATGAAAATGGCCTTATGAAAGCGGTTATCACGCGCAGGATCGTAGTTATAGAAGGGCATGGAGATGTGTACGTTAGAACCCAAACCCTGTATGCGATTACATATACGAAGAATGGCACTCCGACTACCGAAATGGTCTGGCAGAAGGAAACACAGGGGCCACATCTTCAAAAGCACTATTAGATTCAGATAATGGAGCTTTTGAAATTCAATATTTAGTGTCAGTAACTCTTGTATTGTTGTGTCGGTACATGGTGCTTTTCAGATAACTTCATCCAAAAGTTAACGTATGTCAAAAAGTCTCTTGTTGGCGTTGGTGATTATTGGGAAATTGGTGTTTTCCTTATTAATCTGCATTTATTTTTGGAATTCAACGGATCTGTTATCAATCAAACGATTGCCGATTTACATCATTGTTCTGGCTGTTTTATACATCGGCATGCAAATGCTCACCCGCAAATTTTCAGAAGTTAACAAGTGGTGGGATTGGGTTTATTATTTTGGTCTGCTTTCCATTATGATTCCTGCGACATTTGCAACGAAACAAAATGAGCAGATCTATCACTTGATCACTGATGTGGGGACGATTTTTTTAATACTCCCTGCACTTGTAGACGGTTATTTTTTAATAGTTCATTCATCTAATAAGTCATGAAAGTTCATTTTATAGCGATTGGCGGAAGTGCCATGCATAATCTAGCAATTGCTCTTAGTAGAAAAGGAGTGTTGGTTACCGGTTCAGATGACGAGATTTTCGAACCGTCCAGATCCAGACTTGAAAAACAGGGTATTCTTCCGTCAACTATTGGATGGGATAACTCCCGCATATCTACTGATCTCGATGCAGTGATATTAGGCATGCATGCACGTGATGATAATCCGGAATTATTGAGAGCGAAAGAATTGGATATTCCGATATTCTCCTATCCGGAATACTTGTATGAACAGAGTAAAGATAAGCTCCGTGTCGTTATAGGAGGGAGTCATGGAAAAACAACGATCACCTCCATGCTGCTCCACGTTGTCAATGAACTCGGGATCAATGTCGATTATATGGTGGGGGCTCAACTAGAAGGGTATGACTGTATGGTAAAGCTTTCTGAAGATGCCGGGGTGATGATTCTAGAGGGTGATGAGTACTTGAGTTCTCCGATCGACAGGAGGCCTAAGTTCCATTTGTATAGACCCAATGTTGCGATTATCAGCGGTATTGCGTGGGATCATATCAATGTGTTCCCGACATTTGAGAACTATGTTGAACAATTCGATATTTTTTGTTCACTGATCGAAACAGGAGGAACACTTATTTATAATTTAGAGGACCCTGAAGTGAACGAACTGGGGAAGAAATATTCCGCTACTATGAAAACGGTACCTTATAAAACTCCGACTTACGAAGTAACTGAAACCGGAACACGATTGTTCTTCGATGAGGGGATCTATAATTTAAGGATTTTCGGTGGGCATAATCTTCAAAACCTGATTGGTGCGATGCGTATTGGTGAAGCTATTGGGATCGAACCTCACCGTTTTCTTCAGGCTATTCAGACCTTTACCGGAGCGGGTAAACGACTTCAAAAAGTAGCAGAAAAAGGTACGTTTACAATGTTTAAGGATTTTGCACACTCACCGTCCAAATTGAAAGCCACTACAAAAGCGGTAAAAGAACAGTTTGCAGATAGAAAAGTAGTGGCTTGCATGGAGCTTCACACCTTCTCCTCATTAAAAAAGGAATTCCTTCCACACTACAAAGATGCCATGAAAATAGCCGATGAAGCGGTGGTTTATTTCAGTCCTGAAGTGGTAAAACATAAAAAACTGGAGCCTATAACCAAAGATCTTGTTTGTGATGGTTTTGGAGGGAGTGTGACGGTTATGAATGAAACACAGGAAGTCCTTGATTACATTCGGTCACACAAATGGAACAATGCTGTCTTGTTAATGATGTCTTCAGGAAATTTTGACGGTATCAATTATGAGCAGCTGGGCGAAGAGCTTTGTTCAAGTATCTGATCCTGATCAGGTCCTTGGTTTGAAAACGACCTGACGGTAAATGATCGTCACCAGTATACTATACAATGTAGCCAGAACCAATAATGCAAGAACGGATAAGGTAGATCTGAATCCAGGGGATGCTCCTTGGATATTACTGTCTTTCAGTTTTTTCTCGATTTCCTCTTTGGTCATAACCTCTGCGTCCTCCATTTCACTTCTGAATTTTTTCAATTGAGCCGGGTCATTCACCATCTTCTCGATCGCAACTTCATTCTCAGCGATCTGGTGTCGGTCGAATTCAGGGTTGATCTTCGCATAGAAGAAATAGATAAAGATGCTGACCATTACTACGTAAGGAACACCTGCACTCATCGCGTTTTTCATGTCAAGTAATGCGTTCGTTTCTTCTGTATCTCTCAGTTTTTGAAGGAACAGTCCAATACTGATCGCAATTAAAACCCCCAGAATATTCGTCAGGACACCCGCTTTAATGGAGTCTTCGAACAAACCGAAGTAGAAGAAGCTCATTTTCAGAGCAATCCAGCAAAATGCTGAAATAATTCCTGTTTTAACTGTGATCCTCATAGTTGTTCAAAAAAAATCCCGATCCATAAATGGACCGGGACAAAAGTAAGATTTAAATACAATTAGCTGTTCATCGATACAAGGAATTCCTCGTTTGAAAGCGTATTTTCCATATGTGATTTCATGAATTCCATTGCTTCAACAGGGTTCATGTCTGCAATGAACTTACGGATCAACCAAACTCTTTGAAGTACGTCCTTTCCTACCAAAAGATCTTCACGACGTGTACCTGATGCGGTAATATCAATGGCAGGGTAAATCCTTCTGTTGGCGATCTTCCGATCTAGTTGAAGCTCCATATTTCCTGTGCCTTTGAACTCTTCGAAGATTACTTCGTCCATTTTTGAACCAGTCTCTGTCAATGCCGTTGCCAGGATGGATAGTGAACCACCATTCTCGATCTTTCTTGCAGAACCGAAGAAACGTTTTGGTTTGTGAAGTGCATTTGCATCAACACCTCCAGACAAGACTTTGCCTGAAGCAGGTGAAACTGTATTGTAAGCGCGCGCCAGGCGAGTGATCGAATCCAGTAGGATGCACACGTCGTGACCACACTCAACCATTCTCTTTGCTTTCTCGAGTACCATGTTGGCAACCTTAACGTGTCGGTCTGCCGGTTCGTCGAAAGTAGAGGCAATTACTTCAGCCTTTACACTGCGTGCCATATCAGTTACCTCTTCCGGACGTTCATCAATTAGCAAAACGATAAGATAAGTTTCAGGATGATTCGCAGCGATCGCATTTGCGACATCTTTCAGCAACATGGTTTTACCTGTTTTAGGCTGTGCTACGATCATTCCTCGCTGACCTTTTCCAATTGGAGCAAAAAGATCCATGACTCGTGTTGATAATGTTTCCTGCTTGTGCCCCGTCAACTTAAACTTTTCATCCGGGAAAAGGGGAGTAAGGTATTGGAAAGGAACTCTGTCGCGAATATATGACGGATCACGCCCATTGATTGATTCTACTTTTACCAAAGGAAAGAACTTCTCTCCCTCCCGGGGTGGTCGTATCGTACCTTTAACAGTATCGCCCGTTTTTAAACCGAACAATTTTATCTGACTTTGAGAAACATAAATATCGTCAGGAGATGGCAAATAATTATAATCAGATGATCTCAGAAAACCATAGCCATCCTGGATCACTTCGAGCACACCTTCCGCAGATACAATTCCAACTAAATCATAAGCGGCTTCATCAACCTTCATCTCCTGTTGTCTGGTATGCTGGTCTTTTCTATGTGGATTGTTCTGATTTTGGTTTCTGTTTTGATGCTGATGTTGAGGGCGCTGATGTTGTTGTTCCTTTCTCTCAATATTCTCAGTTGCATCAGGTGCTGAATCAGGATTTTCAGTAGGTGCTTGAGCTACTTCTTCTGCCGAAACATCCGGTTTTGGTCGTTTAGCAACTTCCAGTAGATTTCTTCCAGGACGTCCCTGACGACCTTTCTGAGTGCGATTTTCATCGACTTTTTCTTCTACAGGTTCAGAGGAAGACAGAGCTTCTGTTTTTACCTCATCAGAGAATAAGGATGCCTGTTCGCTATTAACATCCGCAGCGTCCGCCTTGATTCGTTTACGTTTAGGGCGCGAATCCTCATCGTTATTATTTATAGATGAAGGTGAGTCTCCGGTGATCGCCATGATCAATTCAGATTTTTTGAGGTTTTCAGCGTTTTCAATACCAATTGACTTGGCTATCTCACGCAGATCAGAAAGCTTTCTACTTTCCAGGTCTTTTTTATCCATAAATAAAATAAAAGTGCAAAATGATTAGTTGGAATATATCAAATTGAGTTGGATTGATGAGCAAAAGACAAGATGCTCATGTTCTGTGGTACAATAATACACATTAAAACTGATAAAACTAGTCAAGTGTAAAAGTTTTTAAGCCAAGACTGAAAAAAGTGTCGGCGAAGGCTGCCCGAAAGGTTCTTGGAAATTTAATTATCTTCACGGCATGAACCTATTTCAATCCATGTATACCGTGTTTTGGTATGTCACTGCATTCGTGCACATCGGACTCGTTTTTTTAATTGAAAGCCTATTGCCGGGTGTGGATCCAATTGCCTTCAAAATGATTCGCTACTTGTTGATAGGGTATCTGTTCCTGATCTCATTTAAGCGTAAAAAGCTTTCGTTATGGATATTTTCCTCCATGATACTGGGAATTGAGGTGGGAATGGATTTTCCTGTCTTTGCTCTTGAAATGGAGCGATTCGGAAAGATCTTCTTGCGATTGGTGAAATCACTTGTGGCAC
Organism: Flavobacteriia bacterium; assembly: GCA_046301895.1. Classification (GTDB taxonomy): domain Bacteria; phylum Bacteroidota; class Bacteroidia; order Flavobacteriales_D; family Crocinitomicaceae; genus M0103. The sequence continues at coordinate 22,478 of JBKCJG010000087.1, read as the reverse complement.
CGCTGATCTTTGCAACGTTGGTAGTCGGGATTGCCGGACACAGTAATCTTAAGCAAGTAGGACGCATTGGTTTGAAAAGTATCTTGTATTTCGAGATCGTTACAACAGTTGCACTTTTCATCGGTTTGTTGGCTATAAATGTTTCTCAAGCCGGTGTTGGTGTGAAGGTAGAGGCGCGGAGTCAGGATAAGGAGAAGTCAACGGAATTACTTGCTCAGAAGGCTGAGCACAAGGATCATTTGGTTGAGATCTTTCCTGAAAATATAGCGAAAGCGATAGGTGAGAATCAGGTGCTTCAGGTTGTGATCTTTTCGGTGATCTTCGCTATTGGGCTTGGAATGGTAAAACACCAGAAACACAAACAAACAATGCTGGATTTCAGCGAAAGTCTTGCAGAAGTTATGTTCAAGTTTACGGATATTGTGATGTATGTGGCTCCGCTAGCTGTATTTGGAGCTTTGGCTGCGACAGTGGCTAAATCCGGAGTAGATATCCTGCTTAATCTAATGAAATTGGTGGGGACGCTCTATGTAGCGCTTATCATCTTTGTGGTAGGAGTGTTGTTGCCCATTGCTTTGATGGCAAGAATTCCGATCAGACGATTTATCGGAGCTGTTACCGAACCTGTTACGCTGGCGTTTGCTACGGCCAGTAGTGAAGCTGCTTTACCAAAGGCGCTTGAGAATATGGAACAATTTGGTGTTCCTAAGAAGATCGTCGCCTTTGTTATTCCAACGGGTTACAGTTTTAATCTGGATGGTACTACCTTATATCTTTCGCTCGCTTCTGTATTCGTTGCACAAATGTCCGGAGTGAACCTTACCATCGGTGAGCAGATATCAATTTGTCTTGTTCTGATGTTGACCAGTAAAGGTGTTGCGGGGGTGCGCGGAGCATCCTTCGTGATCCTTGCCGGAACGGTTGCATCAATGGGACTTGATCCTGAAAAGGCAAGTGTCATACTTGCGATCGATGCCTTGATGGACATGGCGAGAACATCGGTGAACGTTCTCGGAAATTGTCTTGCCTCTGCAGTTATTGCAAGAAGTGAAGGGGAGCTCGTTATTCCTTCTGAAGCTTAGGTAAGAGGAATTTTCCAGTCGAATTTCCGCTTTCTTTTACCAAATCCTCCGGGGTTCCTGCAAATAGGATGTTTCCGCCGTTTTTACCACCTTCTGGTCCCATATCGATAATCCAATCCGCACATTTGATTACTTCCGTGTTGTGCTCAATAACTACAATGGAATGTCCTGAATTGATTAGAGAATTAAATGAAATGATTAATTTATCGATATCGTGAAAGTGTAATCCCGTTGTTGGTTCATCGAATATGAATAGAGTAGATGGAGCATTGAATCCTTTAGATAAAAAGGATGCTAGTTTAATGCGCTGTGCCTCCCCACCGCTCAGGGTGCTGGATGACTGCCCCACTTTTAAGTAGCCTAGCCCTACATTAACCAACGGTTGTATCTTTTCAATAATCTTCGCTTCGAGTTTATCATTTCCAGCTTTGAAGAATTCCAGCGACGATTCAATATCCATGTCAAGAAGATCAGCAATGTTCACTCCTCTGTATTCGATCTCAAGTGTTTCCTGTTTGTAACGCTTTCCCTGACATGTTTCACATTCAAGATGAACATCTGCCATGAATTGCATCCCGACTGTGATCTCACCTTCGCCTTCGCACATCTCACATCTTCCGCCTTCCACATTGAAGGAAAAGAATCCGGCTTTATAACCCCGCATCTTGGCAAGCGGTTGTTTTGCAAACAGTTCGCGAATATCATCGAAAGCCTTAACATAGGTGATCGGATTGCTTCGACTCGATTTTCCGATAGGATTCTGATCAACGAATTCAATTGCTTTGACTTGCTTAATGTCACCGGTCAATGCTCCAAATTGTCCCACGGAATCTCCAAATATCCCCAGTTCCTTTTTTAGTGCGGGGTACAGAATCTCTTTTATCAAGGTGGATTTACCCGATCCGCTGACACCGCTTATACAGACCAAAGCATTGAGAGGGACCTCTACAGTAATATTTTTAAGATTGTATTGTCTGGCACCGCTTACAGTGATCTTGTTCTTTATCGTTCTGCGTTTGATTGGAACGGGGATAGTCCGTTTTCCGTTGAGGTAATCTGCTGTTAAACTGCCTTTAGCCTTTTTCAGCATTTTATGATCTCCTTGGAAGACAACCTCTCCACCGAAAATCCCGGCCATTGGTCCAATATCAAGGATCTCGTCCGCTGCCTGCATCATCTCTTCTTCGTGTTCGACAACGATGACTGTGTTTCCAAGATCGCGAAGTTCATGGAGGACTTTGATCAGTCGTTGGGTGTCTTTCGGATGAAGTCCGATCGATGGTTCATCCAGGATGTACATTGAGCCAACGAGACTACTTCCAAGGGAGGTTGCAAGATTGATACGTTGCGATTCTCCTCCGGAAAGTGAGTTGGACTGACGGTTGAGTGTCAGATATCCCAGACCTACGTCTTTCAGGAATCCCAGTCGATTGATGATCTCCGGCAGAATTCGCTTTGAAACATGGCTGTCAAAATCTCCGAGCTTGAGCGTATTGAAAAATTCATGACTTTCCGTAATAGGCATCAACACTACATCGGTGATCGATCTGCCATCTATCTTCACATAGTTCGCATCCTTTCTTAATCGTGTTCCGTTGCAATCAGGGCATTCTGTCTTTCCTCGGTAGCGGGAAAGCATCACGCGGTATTGGATTTTATAGGTCTGACTTTCAATGAACTTGAAGAACCCATTGATTCCCGTAAAATATTTGTTTCCCTGCCATAATAAACGGTATTCTTCATTGGTGAGTTCTGAGATAGGTCGATGGATCGGAAAATCGAACTTCTTGGCGTTGTATACTAATTCATTCAGGTATTCACCCATAGATTCTCCTTTCCATGGAGCAATAGCACCTTCGTAAACGCTAAGACTCTTATTCGGAATTACCAGAACAGGATCGATGCCGATAACCAAACCATAACCTTCACATATTTTACAAGCTCCAAAGGGGTTGTTGAACGTAAAGAAATGCTCGTTTGGCTCCTGAAATTCCATGCCGTCAAGTTCAAAGCGATTGGAGAAGGAGGTTTTGAGAAAGTCTTCCGCTAAAAGGATGGAACATTCTCCGTGACCTTCCGCAAAAGCAAGTCCTATGGAATCTGCATAGCGCGCCTCATTCTCTTCGTTGAAATTGATGGAGATCCTGTCTATTATAAGCTCGGAAGAGTCGATCTCAACAGGAGCATGTGTTATGCATTCAGCAATTTCCAGAACCTCCTTGTGAAGAAGGATCCTAGTATAGCCTTGCTGTTTTAGGACGTCCAGTTGTCTTTGAATACCGTATTTCTGAAAACCAACGATCGGACAAGTGATGTAAACCCGAGTGCCTTCAGATAAAGTTCTTAAATGATCGACTACATCCGTAACGGTATGCTTTTTGACCTCACTGCCCGAAACTGGAGAGTAGGTCTTTCCAATTCTCGCAAAAAGGATCTTAAGATAATCATATATTTCAGTGGTGGTGCCGACCGTCGACCGTGGATTGCTCGATATCACTTTTTGTTGGATGGCAATAGCGGGAGAGATGCCCTTAATATAGTCCGTTTCGGGTTTATTTAGTTTGCCAAGAAACTGACGTGCATAAGATGAAAGACTTTCGATATAACGCCGCTGTCCTTCAGCGAAAAGGGTGTCAAAGGCAAGTGAAGATTTACCTGAACCAGATAAGCCTGTGATCACCGTCATTTTACCATGCGGGATTTTGACACTGAGATTCTTCAAATTATGAACTCGTGCACCTTTTACCTCGATAAATTTCTGCTTTGACATACCCGTTTGAAGAGTGAACGTAAAGATAAAAAACACTTTCAAGGAAATTGTTCATTTCTCTTACCAATTAACTAAATCATTGATTTGTTTGGAATATCTATTTTATTTGGTATCTTAGCAATTCAAATTCTAATAATTCAGGTCGCCTATAGAACACATTTACGCTTAAAAGTTAGATTTAAGAACTACTAATTCAGCTAGTTATGACTATGAAGCGTATGGATGACCGTGAATTGATTACATTGTATATTGACGGTAATGAGAAAGCCTTTGAGGTGTTGTTGATGCGACACAAGGATAAGATCTATCGATTTATCTACCTTAAGGTTCGGGATCAGGTGTTGGCAGAGGATATCTTCCAGGAAGCCTTTGTGAAAATAATCAACACACTGAAGATCGGATCCTATAATGAAGAAGGGAAATTCCTTCCGTGGGCAATGCGAATTGCACACAATCTGGTAATCGATCATTTCAGGAAAAGCAGCAAAGTGCGCATGGTCTCGGAATCTTCGTCAATGAAGGATGATTTCAATATTTTCAGCACACTTTCTATGGAGGATAAGAATGTTCAGGAACAAATGTCATACGATGAGTTAGAAAAGCAAATGGTCGATTTGATCGAATATCTTCCGCTTTCTCAAAAGGAGATACTTAAGATGCGTATCTTCCAGGATATGTCTTTCAAGGATATTGCTGAGCTAGAGGATATCAGTATAAATACAGCTCTTGGTAGGATGCGTTATGCCTTGATCAATTTGAGAAAGTTGATCGAAAAGCACCAGATGGTTACTGATATCTGATCTCGAACTTCAGTTCATAAAGATGATTTTTGTCCTTTTCGGTTCCTGATCCGTTTGATATTTCGGGCGACTTAAAAGTTTTGCGCATGGAGGATAAAGGGATTAAAAGGTCCGGTCAAATAAGAATAGTGTTTCTGATTCTTTTGATCCTGTCGGTCCTATGTGCCTTTTTTCCATTCAGGATCGAAACTGTCCGAGAAGGAATGCAATCCGGCTTGTTTGGAAATTTACATAATGTAAATCCAAGCAGAAGATCAATGAATGCATTTGATTTGCCCATCATATTTACAGAGCATGGGATACTATTGATCGCTGCTCTTCTTTTGGTGATGTGGGATAATAGGGCGTTGAGAATAATCGGCCTGATCTTTACGGTAATTGCCGGTTTGTTCATGTTCATTCTTTATGCCATTCTAAATTTTCAGTTAAATCTTTTTGGCAATCACAAAACTATCGAGATAGGAAGTGGCTATTTCTTTCTATTACTTGTGTACATTGTTTTTCTTATCCATTCTGTTGTCTCATTACGCAGTGCACAGATTTCAACGAAAAGTAGTTTAGCTGCACCGGATCTACTGGATGATCCATTTTCGAATTAAAAAAATAAAAGAAATCATCGGGATTAGTTTTTTGCAAAATGTAAAGTAAATTTGTCAAAAAGAATTAAATACTTTACAAAATGGAAGGACGAAAAAACAAAAACCAGCTCATTTCTTTACCGCTGTATTATAAATGGGTAGGCCTGGCTTTGATGATTATTTCAGCAGGATTTATCGGATATGCCAACCTTAATGATCTTGATTTGGGCGGTGAGAACGAGCGATACAAAGTACTAACTCTTAGCGGGTTTATTCTGGGTGCATTCTTTTTGGCGTTTGCCAGAGAGAAGGAAGAAGATGAAAGATTGTTGGTACTGAAATTGCGCTCTTTGGCGATCAGTTTTGCGTGGGCTGTGATCATGGTGGTGATACGACCGGTATTGGATGTGATATTTGGGGATGAATTGTCGCTTATGTCATCTCAGTCCCTTGTGTTGAGTATGTTGATCGCGTACTTAATAGTATATTATGTGCAAAAGCGTAACAGCTAATGAAAAATACGATCAAAGTTGAACGTGCCAAGATGGATATGACGCAACAGGAACTTGCTGAACGTGTAGGTGTTTCGCGTCAAACGATCAATTCGATAGAGGCGGAAAGGTACGTTCCGTCGACCGTATTGGCTTTAAAGATTTCAGAAATATTCAATACAACGGTGAATGAAATCTTTAAGTTGGAAGAGGCAGGAAGTTGATTGCCTAATCAATATTGCATGTGCCGCTCCTTTTTATCCTCGTAGATGTCAGCGATAGTAACAAGAATGGCTGTTTCCTCCACATTTCCAAATTCAGGATTGACGGCAGTTCCAAAGGTTTTCATCGTTGGTGAAAGACTCATGTATATGTTCACAAGAGGAGGTATGAACTCGCCATTTTCTCTTACGGCACTGTTCAATACTTTGAAACCGTCCTTAAAATCCAGTCCTTTCAATTGACCTTCGACGTAGGCCCTGTCATAATTTTGAACCAATTGATTGATTGGTTTCATCAGATTTTCGGTGTCCGGGAAGTAGTGGTGCATGAAATGTAACAGGAAATCCCTGCTTGCAGTATTGTAACTTGGGTACATGGTAACCTTGCCAAAGAAATATTTGATCTCCGGATTGAGGTTGACCAAAGCACCCAATCCATCCCAAATATTGTCCAATGCGAACAACCCTTTTCTCGGATTGACGGAAGGTTGGAAATTTGGCTGTACCCAACTGCGACCCAATTCGATAGTATAGGGGAGGTAGTCCTTCACAAATCGGTCAGTAAAGTTGAAATAATGAGCAGTTGAAAGGTGGATCTCTCCATTTTCATCGATCGCATCTAAACATTTTATGAAACGGTAGCCTCCAACTATCTGTTCATCTTCCGGTGACCAAACTATCAATTGTTTGTAGCAGCGCTCGCTAAGGTCGTAATCATCCAGGTCAACTGAAAAGCCGGTTCCTCCTCCGGATGCGCGAAAAGTCAATTCTCTGAGTCTGCCGATCTCCTGCAGTACATTTGGAGCGTTGCGTTGGTCAATGATGTATATCTCATTCTCTCCTTTTCGGGTATGGCGCACAAAAAGTTCTCTTGTTAGTTCTGATTTCAGGACCCCCTTATCAATTGGATCGATGATCTTTTCCATATTATTTTTTTCTTGCAAGTTCGTATACTTTCGATTTGTAGAATTGAGCAAGGTCGCGCTCCGATAAACTCTGATCAAGGTCTTTCGGCCAGATCGGCTGACCAACGATCAAGTTCATGGTTTTGTTCCTTTGCTTGAATAGTTCGTTTGCCAGATAAAGCATTTCTATATTTACCTTGATCCCAATCGCTTTTCTGAAGTTCGCCAATCGGTAGAAGAAGTTGCTTAATTCACCGTCAATGAAGATTGGAATCACCGGTTGATTGTACTTCTTGGAATAAGTAACAAACGTTTTTTTCCAGTCCAGATCACGAACCAATCCATTTTTTTTGCGGCTGACCAATCCGGCGGGGAAGATGCAAACTGCCTCCTCAGATTCGAACAATTCCATGATCTGTTGACGTGTTGAAACTTCATTCTTACCGTGTTTGTTAACACCTACGAATAGGTCTCTAAGGTTGTGAAGGTTCATCAACAAGTCATTCACAATGAACTTCAAGTCTTCGCGGTGTCCTTTTAGCGCGGTGATCAGTGTGATTGCATCCATGCCTCCCAAGGGGTGGTTCATGGCGATAATGATTGGACCTTCTTTAGGTATCTGTTCGATGTTTTGAACGTTGATAGTGATGTTGAAATAGTCTATTACAGCCTCGCAAAAATCAGCGTTATAGATTTCTTTGTGTTCCGAAATAAAAGCGTTGATCTCATCCTGATGCAGAATTCTTTTCAAATAGTTCAAAACAAAACCAGGCAGCCACTTCACGAGCCGCGGATTTTTACTTTCGATAAGTCCTTTTACATCGATGAACTTGTCTTTATTCATACCTCACACAAAAATAGGGTTATGCATGCTACAAATATTTTAACTTGATTCAAATTATCCACAAAATGGTATTGAATTCTTCTGGTATTTTTAAACTGTTCAACCCGTCCTTTCGCTCAAGATTCATTAGTTTTGCATAGAATCGTTTAAAACAAGGTATGATACAATTGTCTGAGCGCCTGATGGCAATGGAAGAATCGGCAACTATTGCCATGTCCCGTAAAAGTAGGGAGTTGAAAGCTGAGGGGAAAGATGTGATTTCACTTAGTTTGGGAGAGCCTGATTTTTTCACTCCGCAATTCATCAAGGATGCCGCCATTGAGGCAATGAACAATAACTTTACAATGTATACGCCTGTTCCGGGTTATGATGATCTTCGTGAGAGCATTTCATTGAAGTTCAAAAGAGATAACGGACTACACTATACCAAGGATCAGATAGTCGTTTCTACGGGGGCGAAGCAATCGATCGCAAATGTCGTTCTGAGTATCATTGGACCAGGAGATGAAGTAATTGTTCCAGCTCCATATTGGGTGTCCTATCTCGAGATCGTTAAGGTGGCAGAAGGGACACCTGTGGTCATTAATGCCGGAATAGAGAATGATTTTAAGATCAACGGAAAGCAGTTGGAAGCAGCGATCACCCACAAGACGAAGATGCTGATCTTTTCAACACCTTGCAATCCGACAGGATCTGTTTACACGAAGGAAGAGTTGAGGGATCTTGCTGATGTTTTGGTGAAGTATCCGAATGTTGTAGTTATCTCCGACGAGATCTATGAGCATATAAATTTTATCGGGAAGCATGAAAGTTTAGCACAATTCCCGGATGTGTATGAGCAAGTTGTCACCGTTAACGGCGTTTCTAAAGCCTGGGCAATGACCGGATGGCGTTTGGGGTATATCGGTGCGCCTAAATTGATCGCTGATGCTTGTACTAAAGTTCAGGGACAGTTTACTTCTGGTACATGCTCAATAACCCAGAAGGCCACAATTGCAGCAATGAAGGCAGATCCTATTGTTTTGAAAGATATGATCACTGCATTCAATAATAGACGAAAACTGGTTTTAGCTGCCTTGAATGAAATGAAAGGCGTCAAGGCGAATGTTCCCGTTGGAGCATTTTATGTTTTTCCCGACGTATCTTCTTTTTTTGGAAAATCTTATAATGGAACTGTAATCAAGGATGCAAACGACCTTTGTTTATATCTTCTTGCAGAGGTGCTGGTAGCCCTTGTCTCAGGCGATGCTTTTGGAGACCCGAAATGTATACGTATTTCATATGCAGCTTCTGAAGAAACCCTTGCTGAAGCAATGAAACGAATCAAGTCAGCTCTTGAAAAACTGAACTAATGGAATTTAAAAGACTCTTTGACCAGTTTCTCGGGAAGCGCATCCTTGTTATAGGAGATGTAATGATCGATTCCTATCTTCGGGGCAAGGTGAATCGGGTGAGTCCGGAAGCTCCGGTTCCGATCGTTAGTCTTGATAAAGAAGAGGACAGACTTGGTGGAGCAGCGAATGTCGCTGTTAATTTGGTAGCAATGGGCGCATCACCTGTTATATGTTCGGTTGTTGGGTCTGATAAACAAGGTAATGATCTTCAGTTTTTACTCGCGAATGCCGGTATTTCTTCAGATGGGCTGATTTATAGCCATACAAGGAAAACGACAGTAAAAACAAGGATTATCGGTAATAATCAGCAATTGTTGCGGGTTGATTCGGAGCAAACAGATCCTGTTTCGATCAATGAAGAGGAACTATTGATTCGAAAAGTAAAGGAACTTTTGAAAGATGGAGTCGACGGAATCATTTTTGAAGATTACAATAAAGGTGTCCTGACACCAAAAGTGATCAGCGAGATAATTTCTTTGGCCGAAAAACATGACGTAATCACAACAGTGGATCCCAAAAAGGAAAACTTCTTCGCGTACAAGAATTGCTCGCTTTTTAAACCAAATCTCAAGGAGCTGAAAGAAGGTTTAGGAATTGATTTTTCGTTTCTTTCAAATAAAGACAAGTTTGAAGAGGCGGTGAACGAACTTGAGAAGCGATTAAATAACAGCATATCGTTTGTAACGCTTTCTGAGCATGGAGTTTTTATTAAAAGTGATGATTCTCAGCATTACATCGCTGCTCATGTGAGGAATATTGCCGATGTCAGTGGAGCAGGTGATACGGTGATTTCGGTTGCGACGCTTTGTTTGGTCGCGGGAGCCCCTCTGTCTTTGATCGCAGAGATCTCAAATATCGCTGGTGGACTGGCCTGTGAGAAGAGTGGGGTTGTCTCTATTGACCGTATTCAGTTGCTTCAGGAAACAGAAAGACTTTTAAAGAATTAGGATCGCGGAACAAATTATTCGGTCGGTCGGTTATATAGCAAAAAAAGTATGTCAGGTTCAAGAGTAGTTAAACCATACGGGAGCGAGGATAAATCAAAAAAACAGGAGGTTGCAGAAATGTTCAATAACATTTCAAAGCGCTACGATTTTCTAAATCACTTTCTTTCTCTTGGGATAGATAAGATCTGGAGAAAAAAGGCGGTGAAGATGTTAAAGGTCATAAATCCAGAGCGCATACTTGATTTGGCGAGCGGAACGGGAGATTTTGCAATCGAAAGTCTTCGATTGAATCCCAAAGAGATCATTGGAATGGATATTTCTGAAGGAATGTTGGAGGTAGGGAGACAAAAAATGATAAGGCATGGGTATGATAAAGTCATTTCCATGCGCTTGGGAGATTCCGAAGACCTTCCTTTTGAAGATAATTATTTCGATGCACTTACCGTTGGTTTTGGTGTTAGAAATTATGAGAACTTGGAAAAAGGATTGTCAGAAATGCTTCGAGTTGTTCGACCTGGTGGTAAACTGATCATCTTAGAATTTTCCAAGCCAAAGAAATTTCCGGTGAAACAGTATTATGCTTTTCACTCGAAGTATATCATACCTTTTTTCGGTAAGCGCATTTCCAAAGATGAAAAAGCATATGCCTATCTGCCGGAATCGGTTCAGGCATTTCCTGAAGGCAAGGACTTTGAGGATATTCTTACGAAGTTAAATTACAAAGAAGTCAAATCGAAACTGGTTGCAGGCGGTATTGCGACAATTTATAGTGGTACTAAATAATATGTTGAGTTCGAACATACAATATTGCTTGGTTAAAATCGTTTTTTCTTGCATGAAATTTCTGCTCATCCCGCTGTTTCTGTTTTTGGCTTCAACTTCCTATGCTCAGAAGGAAAGGCCACAGAATTACAGAAGATTTGATGAACGACTGTTACATTTCGGTTTTATGCTTGGTTTTAACACTGCTTCTTTTACGGAGTATCCGGTAATGAATGCATACGAGCAATATGGTTTGAAGTCTTTTACGGCGAAATCTCAGCCAGGTGGTCAGGTTGGCATCGTTTCAACTTTAAAATTAGGTACACCGGTAGTGCGCTTGAGGTTCATTCCGACATTATCTTTTCAGGAACGTGTTCTTCAGTACACATTTCAGAATCCAGATCCTACTGAAGTAAAAGATCTTTACAACGAAGAAAGAATTAATTCTACCAATCTGGACTTTCCCTTGATGTTTCAGTTCCGGACGATTCGCCTGAACAATTTTGCGGCATATTTGCTTGGAGGCGGACAATATACCATCGATCTTCAGTCTCAGGAAAAGGCATCGCAGAATTATATTGACCCCTTCATTAAATTGAGAAAACACGATGTCCATGGACAGGTGGGTGGAGGCTTGGAGTTTTTTGCACCTTACTTTAAATTTGGTGTCGAGCTAAAGTATTCCCACAGTTTCTTTAACTCCTTTATTCAAGACGGAACCTTTGTTTCGAAACCTGTAGATCGGTTGTATAACCATGTTTGGTGGGTCTCTTTCATTTTTGAAGGATAACAATGAGCAAGATAGTTCAGCTTCAGATTTTACCGGAGGAAATTCATGATATGCAATTCTTGCGCGTTCGTATCGGTCGCGAATTGGGTTTGAATTCCAATAATTTCAGTTTTGTCTGGAAAAAGCGAAGTATCGATGCACGGAAAAAGCAGATCAAGATCAACTGTACTTTTGAGGTATTTGACAAAGGAGAAGAACCTGTTGATATAGTTGGATTAATTCCACAAAGCGTTAATTACAAGGATAGCATTCATATCATTGGCGCTGGTCCAGCCGGTATTTTTGCTGCCCTTCGCTGTCTTGAAATGGGATTGAAGCCTATCGTTTTTGAACGAGGTAAGGATGTGCGTTCTAGGAGACGTGATCTTGCAAGATTGAATAAAGAGGCAGTTGTTGATCCTGAATCTAATTATTGTTTTGGTGAAGGTGGAGCAGGCACATATTCGGATGGAAAGCTTTATACGAGATCTAAGAAGCGTGGGGATGTTGAAAAGATGCTCAAGATCTTTGTTCAATTCGGCGCAGACCCAGACATACTTGTAGATGCCCACCCGCATATTGGTACAAACAAACTACCACAGATTATTGTCGCCATGCGCGAAAAAATTATCGAATGTGGCGGTGAAGTTCACTTTGGTTCGAAGTTAACGGATTTAAGAGTGGAAAACGGAAAACTGACTGGGATTAGTATCAACGGGTCGGACTGGTTGAATACTGAACATTTGATATTGGCCACAGGACACTCGGCGCGTGATATTTTTGAACTCTTATACAAAAGAAAGATTCGGATCGATGCAAAACCTTTCGCAGTTGGTGTGCGCATCGAACATAGGCAGCAATTGATTGATACTATCCAGTACCATGGCCGCTTGAATGATGAATATCTGCCTCCGGCATCTTATTCGTTGGTGACTCAAGTAAATGGGAGAGGAGTGTATTCCTTTTGTATGTGTCCCGGAGGAATAATTGCACCATGTGCTACTGCTGATGGTGAAGTTGTGACAAACGGATGGTCTCCTTCTAAAAGGAACAATCCCTATTCAAATTCGGGCATTGTGGTGGGTGTATCTCCAGAGGATTTTCCCGGAAAAGAGAGCGATCCATTTGTGTGTCTTGACTTTCAAAAGGAGATAGAACATTCCTGTTGGATAGCAGCAGGAAAGAATCAGAAAGTCCCAGCACAGCGAATGATCGATTTTGTTCAGGGTAAAAAGTCAAGCGACTTTCCGAGGTCATCGTATCAGCCTGGGATTGTATCGGTAGAGCTGCACACTGTCTTCCCACCGTTCATAGCAGATCGTTTGCGCAAGGCATTGGTCGATTTTGGCAAGAAAATGAACGGTTTTCTTACCAATGATGCCGTGCTTCACGCACCGGAATCTCGAACATCCTCACCGATCTCTATTCCCCGTAACCCAATTACTTTCGAGCATGTCGAGTTAAAGGGTTTATATCCTTGTGCCGAAGGAGCAGGTTACGCAGGAGGAATTGTTTCGGCAGCCATCGATGGAATGAAATGTGTTGATGCTATCCAAAAAATAAAACATGCTTAAAAGGATTCTTACCTCAATCACCTTGTTTGTTGTTCATGCATTCGAAGCTCAAACTGTTCCTACTGATTATACCACTGCCTTGAATTGGGCTGTTCTGCCGGTAAATTATCCGGAGCAACTGTTGGATTATTCGATCTTGCCAGCGATAGATTCTATTGATGTCTTTTACATTTATCCGACTCTTCTCACAGATGAAAAGGATGTTCGTTGGAACATCGAAATAGATGATCAGAAACACAGGACAGAGGTGCTTAATTCTGCTGTGAAATTTCAGGCTTCGGCATGGGCAAGTGCAGGATCGGTCTTTGTTCCTTACTATCGCCAGGCTCACATTCGTTCTTATTCATCACTGGATGGAAGAGGGAGAGAAGCATTGCTTTTGGCATACTCTGATATAAAGGCAGCATTTCAGGAGTATTTGGCGAAATACAACAAAGGAAAAGGCATCATCCTGGCTGGTCACAGTCAGGGAGGAACACATGTTTCACTTTTGCTCAAAGAGTTCTTCGATGGGAAGCCTTTACAAGATCAATTGGTTGCAGCATATCTTCCAGGAATAGGCGTGGATGAAAACGAATTCGGAACTGTTAGGCTCATGACCAAACCGAATGAGACTAATGGATTTGTTGCGTGGAATACCTTTAAAAAACGGTTTGATGAGGCCCAGTATAAATGGTACAAGGGCAAGGCGGTGATTAATCCTGTAAGTTGGGACACAACTGCCTTTTCTGCCAGGATTGATCACAAAGGTTTTTTATTTTCCAATGGAAAACTCTATGATGAAAGTTTTAATACGCATCTTTCTGATGGTGTGGTGTGGATTTCTTTACCTCACTTCCCATATCGATATCTTTCTTTCAGCATGAAGAACTATCATGTTGGAGATGTTAATTTATTCTGGGAAGATATCAGACAAAATGCGATACTGCGCGCAAATACATATCTCCAGAATAGGAAGTAGAACTTGATGAAAAATTAGAAGGTTCTTTACAGGGTTTCTTGTTATTTTATTTGGCAGGTATAATTGACCTGTCTTCATTGAAAAATTATCTTCGTTTGAATTCTGAAACAAGAATTCCTGCAGCAACAGAAACGTTCAATGATTCTGCCCGCCCAAAGCGAGGGATCTTGATTGGAAATTCTATTATTTTTTGAATTTCACTGGATATACCCTTCCCTTCATTACCTACAATGAGTACAGCGTTCTTAGGAAGATCCGTGCTATAAACGGATTCACCTTGCAGAAGTGCTCCATAGACCGGCTTCTTTATTTCAGACAACCAGACAGAAAGATCACAATAGTGAATATTGATCCTTAAAATGGCACCCATTGAGGCTTGAACTACCTTTGGGTTGTAACATTCCACAGTATTATTTGAGCAGATAACGTCTTCTATCCCGAACCAGTCTGCAATCCGCAGAATAGTCCCAAAGTTCCCCGGATCTTGTATTCCGTCCAAAACGATTGTCAGTCCTTCTGCCACTGGATTGTAGGTAGAAATTGGCTTTTTTAGCACTGCAATGGCTTTATTTGGTGTTTTCAAGCCAGAGATCTGTTCCAATTCTTTTTCAGAAATGACCGTTGAATCTAAAGATTCAGGCAGGTTCAATGAACCATCAATGTAATAGACTGAATCAATGTAATTTGGAAACAGTTCAACAGCCTCCAAAACCATTTTTTCACCTTCAACGATGAACAACTCCAAATCATCTCTGACTTTTTTTTGTTGCAGGGATCTGATCCACTTAATCTTATTCTTTGAAAGTCCTGTCAAAACCGCTTTATTACTATTTTTGTTTAATTAGTAATGCTTTACAGGTCCAAACTTACATATATTCTTTTAATCAATGTTTTGATTTTTGCGAGCTGCAAGCAGACCCGCTATGTTCCTGAAGGAAAGTTTTTGCTCAAGAAGAATTCTGTGAAAGTCACAGGAGGTAAATTGGATACAGATGACATTGCAGAAATAATTCGTCAAAAGGAAAATTTCAAGACCTTCCGTTTAAACTTGAAACTTGCCGCATTCAATTTGGTCGATTCCGCAGGAGTAGCAGAAAAACGTTTTCGCAAGAATGAAGTATTACGTGTTAAGAATCAAAAAAAGATTAAAAGACAGAATGAGATCAACCAAAGAAGGATCGATCGCGCAAGAAGGAAAGGTAGTGCTTTATACACTCAAAAGATAGTTAAATTAAAAGATACTATAAATCCAAAGCTCTTTTTAAGAGAATGGTTCAAATATAGGTTCGGAGAAAAACCGGTTGTTTTTGATAGTGTTCCTTTTAATAAAACAATTGAACAACTTTCTATATACTTGCAGAATCGAGGGTTTTATTACGGTAATGTGAAAGGAGCTGTGGAGTATCGTAATAATCGAAAAGTGAAAGTTCGATACGATCTTAATACCGGCCCGCAATATATCATTGATACTGTGATCGTTTCAGGAAATGACCAATTGATAAAGTCAAATTATAGTAAATTCTTAACGAAGGAAGAGCACACATCGTTGGTCGGATTACCATTTGATAAAGATCAGTTGAATGATTACCGAGGAAGAGTCGCAAAATACATGCGTGATAACGCAGTCTACGGTTTTAGCAGCAGTCATGTAAATTTTGTTGCAGACACCAATGAGTGCAAGGACATGAAGATGAAACTGGAGATCGTCTTCAGTGAGCGTCTGGTTCGTTCTGATCAGAACAGGGATTCTTTAGTACCGGTAAAACATGCTGAATTTAAGGTTCGCGATGTCTATTTTCACATTTCTGATACGGCTTATTTTGAAGGGAATTTTAAAAAAACGGTTGAGGAAATGGGGCTAACGATGCTGGATGGACAGTTTATTCGCACCATTGACACCTTTTATTATGCCAAGATCACGAAGTCGAGGTCGGATGAACTTGATCCTCACAGGGAAGCAACATTTTTATACAATGGATTATTATCCATCGACCCAGAAGTTATTGAAATCCAGAACTATCTTGAGCATGAGAACTGGTACAAGGACTATTATTTAGAAAGGTCCTATACCAGGTTGCTGCAGCTCGGCTTGTTCCAGGTGATTAAACCTGTACTTGTCGAGATACCCGGTAAAAAAATGATCGACGTGCACTATTACCTTGTTCCAGCTAAGCGACAGAATTATAGTTTCGAACCGCGAACAACTACTTCCAATGGATTTCTTGGAGTTTCAGCGTCGGTAAATTATACGAATAAAAATTTGTTCGGTGGTGCCGAAAAGTTGACCTTTTCAGTAGGCGGGGGATTCGAATCACAACCTCCAGTATTTACAACATTAGACGGTAAAAAGGTAAAAACAGCAGGTCGAAGCTTCAATACATTCGAGATCGGTCCGAGCGTCAAACTTGATCTCCCTGGGTTGTTTCCGACGAAGGTTACAGCCTTATCTAAACGTCAAAGGCCACGAACAGTTATATCCGCAGCATATAATTATCAGGCGCGATCGGAGTTTACACGTCATATTTTTCAGTTGAATTATCTGTGGAAATTTTATGTTTCAAAAACCCAGATCTTCCAAATTGGATTACCCGGTCTATCAACAATCAAGTATGTAAATGTCCGGCCATCCAACGATTTTCAAAGTAAGATAGAAGCATTGAATGATCTTTTTCTGCGAAATTCCTACAGTAACCAATTTATCTGGCAAGACCTCAAGCTTACATTTGAATACAATAACAAAGATAAGGACAACAAGACAAGCCGGTCCTTGTTCTATATGAATTCTGCTTTTGATCTTGCAGGTAATACACTTAACATATTCAAAGGTAGTCAGGATACAATAGTCGGTGGACAATATTCCATATTTGGTGTAGGCTATTCCGAATTTGCCAGATTGGATAATGAAATGATTTATTCCCTTCCACTGCCCTATAAGACTAGTTTACACGCCAGGGTTCAGGTGGGGGCAGGTGTTCCTTATGGCAATACGGTGACATCATTGCCCTATGATTACGGTTTCTTTGGTGGAGGAGCGAATGACAACAGAGGCTGGCGTTCTCGGTCACTTGGTCCTGGAGCTTACAAATATTATCTTGATTCCAATCGCACTGTGACACAAATTGGAGACATGCGTTTGGGTGGATCGGTTGAGTTCAGGTTCTCGATGGGAGATATGTTCAAGGGAGCTTTGTTCATGGATGCAGGCAATATCTGGACCTTCAAAGAGGATGTGAACCGTCCGGGAAGTCAGTTCTCCGGAAACTGGTACCGTGAGATTGCTTTGTCCGCAGGTGCAGGACTAAGACTTGATTTGGATTTCTTTATTTTAAGATTTGATTTTGGATGGCCTTTAACGGAGCCATCTATGCCGAAAGGCGAAAAGTGGATCTTTAACAAAAAAAGAACCCAGTACAATCAAGAAATAGCTTCCTATTACCTGGTAGGTCACCAAGCGGTAATACCAAAACCTTTCAGCTTCGTGTATCATTTCGGTATAGGATTCCCATTCTAAAAAGATCAATCTTCGAGAATAGCCAAGTTTGCAAATCTCAGGAGAACAGTTTTTGCACCGTGATGAGGAAAGAAGATTGTCGCTTTTTTGTCTGCACCTTCACCTTCTAATTTCGTTACTTTCCCTTTTCCGAATCTGTCATGCATGACATTGTAACCAACTTTTATATCAGTTGTTGAGCCAGATCTTGAGGTAGAAGGATTTGAATCTTGAACAGATTTGAAGTTTGGAGCCGGCGCGCCCAACGAACGGTTGAGTCCGCCACTTAAAGGTCTTTCAAAATCAGTTATTTTCCCCGTTAATGATCGTCCACCCGCTCGCTGTGGTGTTTCATAATGCAAATACTTCTGATCAATCTCGTCGATGAATCGGCTGGGCTCGGAAGTAACTAGATTGCCCCAGTTGAATCGTGATGTAGCATATGATAAGGTACATGTATCTTTCGCACGAGTTATGGCGACATAGAATAATCGACGCTCTTCTTCGAGTTCCGTTCGGGAATTAAGAGCCATTTGTGAAGGGAAAAGATTCTCTTCGAGTCCTACGAGATAAACGTGTGGAAATTCTAATCCTTTGCTCGAATGAATGGTCATTAAAGTTACATGGTTCCTTTCTTCGCTCTTATCTTCATCGGCATCAGTCAATAGGGCAACATCGATCATGAATTCCGATAAAGAATGGTCTGCTCCTTCGGGTTGCGAAATTGTGAATTCCTTGATCCCCGCCAGAAGTTCCTCTATGTTTTGATAACGTTCAACTTCCTCAGGCCCCTTGTCTTTTTCAGTGTAAAGTTCTTTTAGTATTCCGGATGATTTTGCGATAGTTTGTGCAAGATCATAGGCATTCATTTTATTGATCTGAGCACCGAAACTACTTATCATCGTTGTGAACTCATAGAGCTTTGTTTTAGTTCCTGCATTAAGAGCAACAGGATACTGGTTCAAATTGGTAATTACATCCCAAATACTCATGCCATAGCTGTTTGCTGCAATGATGATAGCTTCGATGGATGTCTTACCGATTCCTCTTTTTGGATAATTGATAACTCGCTTCAGGGCCTCTTCATCGCGTGGATTTGTTGTGAGTCGGAAGTAAGCAAGAAGGTCTTTGATCTCCTTTCGTTGATAAAAGGAAAGGCCTCCATATATTTTGTAGGGGATATTCAATTTACGCAAAGCTTCCTCGAAGGAGCGTGATTGCTTGTTTGTCCTATACAAAATGGCAAAATCATTAAAAGATGAAACGGTTGACTGTTTCAGATCGAATATTTTATTGATTACAACTTTACCTTCTTCGTTATCGGTGAGTGTGCGAACAACATGTATTTTAATGCCTTCTGAATTGTCCGTCCATACGTTTTTCTTGATCTGGTCCTGATTTCGTGCAATGATGCTGTTTGCAGCTTCTACGATGTTCTTTGTACTCCTGTAGTTTTGTTCCAACTTGAAAAGTTTGAAATCAGGATAGTCTTTCCGGAAGTTCAAAATATTCTGGATATTTGCACCACGGAAGGAGTAAATACTTTGGGCATCATCGCCAACAACACAAATATTCTCGTAAACAGCTGCTAATTTCTTAATGATCAGGTACTGAGCATAATTTGTATCCTGATACTCGTCAACAAGTATATATTTGAACTTCTGCTGATAATAATGTAAGACGTCCGGAAAATCTCTCAACAATACGTTTGTTTGGAACAGAAGGTCATCGAAATCCATGGCGCCTGCCTTAAAACATCGGGTTACATATGCTTTATAGATATTTCCCAATTCCGGTCTTCTAGACTGATTGTCCTCAATTATAATGTCGTTGTTCTGGAGGTAGGCATCTGCTGAAATAAGATTATTCTTGGCAGATGAGATTCTTCCAAGTATCATTCCTGGTTTATAAACTTTATCATCAAGATTCATTTCTTTGATAATATCCTTTAGCAAGCTTTTAGAATCTTGTGTATCGTAAATTGTGAAATTGGTTGGATAGCCGATTCTGTCTGCATTATAGCGCAGAATCCTTGAGAAAACCGAGTGAAATGTTCCCATGGTTATATTCTTAGACTCTGATGGCCCCACGATCCTTCCAATCCTTTCTGACATTTCCCTTGCGGCTTTGTTCGTGAAGGTTAGTGCCATAATGTTGAATGGGTCAACACCTTCTTCCATCATATGAGCAATTCGGTATGTTAGAACACGTGTCTTCCCGGAACCTGCTCCTGCTATTACCATGGTAGGGCCATGAATTGATTCCACAGCCTCGCGCTGGCTTTGATTTAATTCGTCCAGATAACTCATGTAAGGATATAGTTTGTGTTGTTTGTTGCTTGGGTTTAGGATCGGAACCCAACAGAACAAATTTAGCAAAAAATAAAGGATATTTTTAAAACTTAAAGGTTCATTTTTTTGATTACATACTCATAAAACTACCTGTCAAAAAACACTCGAATAAAGTGTTTTATATTAAATTTGCCCTCTGATAAAAATGTTAGTATGAGTCATTCGATCAAACCAGGGGTTGCCACAGGCGATGAAGTGCAGCAGATTTTCAACTTTGCAAAAGAGAAAGGCTTTGCGCTTCCTGCGGTAAATGTGACGGGTTCAAATACTATTAACAGTGTACTGGAGACGGCTGCGAAGGTCAATGCACCGGTTATCATTCAGTTCTCGAATGGAGGGTCACATTTCAATGCCGGTAAAGGTCTTTCAAATGAAAATGAAAGTGCAGCGGTAGCAGGAGCTATCGCCGGTGCGAAACATGTACACGAACTTGCGGAGCTTTACGGTGCAACTGTTATTCTTCATACGGACCATTGTGCAAAGAGTCTGCTCCCATGGATTGATGGGTTACTTGCTGCGAGCGAGGTGCACTTTGAGCAGACAGGCAAACCCTTGTATAGCTCTCACATGATTGATCTTTCAGAAGAACCTATCCAAGAGAATATCGAGATTTGTAAGGAATACCTCGCACGAATGACCAAGATGGGTATGACTTTGGAGATTGAATTAGGTATTACAGGGGGGGAGGAAGATGGTGTCGACAATACGGATGTTGATAGCTCAAAACTTTACACACAACCGGAGGAGGTCGCATTTGCTTATGAGGAATTAATGAAGGTATCTAACAAGTTTACCATTGCCGCTGCCTTTGGGAATGTTCACGGGGTTTACAAACCTGGTAATGTTAAGTTGACACCAAAGATTCTTAAAAATTCTCAGGAATATGTTCAGAATAAATTCAATACAGGGCCAAATCCTGTTGACTTTGTTTTTCATGGTGGTTCAGGTTCGACATTGGAGGAAATTCGTGAAGCAATCTCTTATGGCGTTATAAAAATGAATATCGATACGGATCTTCAGTTCGCCTTTACAGAAGGTGTAAGAGATTATGTGACATCAAAAATTGATTATTTGAAAACTCAGATCGGTAACCCCGAAGGAGATGATAAGCCGAATAAAAAATACTACGATCCTCGCAAATGGATGCGTGAAGGCGAGATCACATTCAGTGATCGATTAGTGAAAGCATTCGAGGATCTCAATAATATAAACACACTTTAACTAATTTGAGGATTCGACAATTTGAACATGTTTTTCAGATAACGGGATATTCAAATCATCAAATTAAACGCTAGAATATGAGTTGGTTTAAAAGAAATAAAGAAGGAATTACGACTTCTACCAAAGAGAAAAAAGAGACTCCTGAAGGACTGTGGTCGAAATGTTCCAATTGTAAAACGCTTTTCACAGCTGAGGACCTTGCAAAGAATAACTACGTCTGTGACCGATGTTCAAACCATGAAAGGATCGGTTCTGAAGAATATTTTCAAATCCTTTTCGATGGAGGAAAGTATACGGAGTTGGATACCAAATTGAGCTCTGGTGACCCTTTGGCATTTGAGGATACTAAAAAGTATGTTGATAGAGTGAAATCAACTCAGAAGAATACTGGCCTCTACGATGCAATCCGCACTGCCAAAGGTAAGCTTGATGGAATGGATTTTGTAGTTGCAGCAATGGACTTCTCATTCATTGGGGGTTCCATGGGTTCGGTGATGGGGGAGAAGATCGCTCGAGCCATTGATGAAGCGATCAAGGTCAATGCTGCCTTCATGATTATTTCAAAGTCAGGCGGTGCCCGAATGATGGAGGCTGGATATTCATTGATGCAGATGGCAAAGATTTCAGGGAAGTTGGGACAGTTGGCTGAGCAAAAGTTACCATATATTTCTTTTCTCACAGATCCAACAACCGGAGGAGTTACAGCTTCTTTTGCGATGTTGGGTGATATTAATATTGCTGAACCGGAAGCCTTAATCGGATTTGCAGGTCCGCGAGTAGTGAAGGAAACGATCGGTAGGGATCTACCGGAAGGTTTCCAGACTGCAGAGTTCGTTTTGGAACACGGTTTCCTTGATTACATTGTTGATCGCACAAAATTGAAGGAAACCTTATCGCTCTCTCTGAAGTTGTTTATGAATTAAAATTAAAGTCCCTTATTGCTGGATTTTTCGGCGCATTTAAACTATCCTCGATGGTCGATTTCAACATGAGTGAACGTGTCTTCTTTAAAAATGCTGATAATTACTCAAGATTATTCATAATTAAAAAAAAGTAGTATCTTTGCACCGTCGAAAATCGACTACATAAAAATCATTTAACTAAATATTGGCATGTATTTAAATACGGAAGTAAAAAAAGAGATATTCAAGAAGCACGGTGGTGCTGACACGAATACTGGTTCAGCAGAAGGTCAGATAGCGTTGTTCACATACCGTATCAGTCATTTGACTGAGCACTTGAAGAAAAACCGCAAAGATTACGGAACACAGCGTTCTTTGCAGCTGTTGGTTGGTAAAAGAAGAAGTCTTTTGGATTA
>JBKCJG010000086.1:0-116965 GCA_046301895.1 Flavobacteriia bacterium | reverse complement strand
CGCGGTTCAAGGCCATGGTAGAATTTGATCAACTCGCCATTGTTGTAGCTGAATGAAGTATCCGGCTTACTGATGTCCCCTTGAATGTATCGTGTAAATGGTCCAACATGATGATACATACTGTAACGTAATCCGGCATTAATGCGCAGATTTTCGTTAACATCGAATTCATCCAGCGCATAGATGGCAGACTCATGACTGAAAAGTCGCTGTGCATCGTCCGGATCTACAAAAACAACGGTGTCCGCAGCTGCTGAAACACTCTGAGGAGTGAAGGTGTGGTAAATGTAATCTGCTCCCCATTTGATTCGGTGACGCGTTGAAGGGAAATACGAAAAATCTACCTTCGCCCCGTAATCCCGGATTCCTGAGTTAAGGGAGAACTGAAATTCATCTTGATCGGAAATGAATCCGAACTGATAATCTGAGAAGGTAGTGGTAACATTCATGAAAAGCTTGTTCGTGAACAGGTGATTCCATCTTAATGCACCAATACCGTTACCCCATGGCATTTGAACATTGAAATCGTCCTCGTTGCTTTTGAACGTGAAGACATCCTTACCATAGTAACCGCTCAGGAAGATCTTATCCTTTTCCCCCAGTTTATAATTAAGCTTGAGGTTCATGTCATAGAAATAATATCCGGATCCAGCGAACGGAGACGAATCAGGAATGGCAGCTTTCATGATCAGGTCAATGTAGGTGCGCCTTGCTGAAACAATAAATGATCCTTTATCTTTTTTCAAAGGTCCTTCCACGGTCAATCGTGAAGAGATCACTCCGATCCCGCCTTTTACCTTAAAGCGTTTGTTATTCCCTTCGTTCATGTTCACCTCCAGCACAGAAGAGATCCTTCCACCAAAATTAGCTGGCATTCCACCCTTGATCAGGTTAACGCTTTTAACCGCATCTGCATTGAAAACCGAAAAGAAACCAAAAAGGTGCGCGGCATTGTACACAACTCCTTCATCCAACAGAACAAGGTTCTGATCTGGACCACCGCCCCTGACGTAAAATCCTTGCCCTCCCTCGGAA
This sequence comes from Flavobacteriia bacterium, assembly GCA_046301895.1. Taxonomy (GTDB): domain Bacteria; phylum Bacteroidota; class Bacteroidia; order Flavobacteriales_D; family Crocinitomicaceae; genus M0103. Next base: position 115,930 of record JBKCJG010000086.1, on the reverse strand, counting down.
ACCGAAGAAACGCCAGGTAACAGTTGAATCGTTTTTACAATATCTACTTCCCCCATGAAGGCAGGCAGTGTTTTGATCTTTTCAACATCCAGTTCGATCTGTCCGATCTTCGTGGAATTTACATTCTCTCCCTTTTTGGCATTAACGGTTACTTCCTGAAGCGTTTCAGAATTAGCTCCCATTTCAATGCTAAGAGTTACATCATTGGTCAGATCGAGCTCCTTTGTTTCAGCATTTTGACCAATAGCAGTGAACTCGACAGTGTATTTTCCTGCCGGAACAGTGAGTGAGTAGAATCCGTAGGTATTTGTGACAGTCCCTTGTTTTAATGAGGGGATCGAAATTTTTGCGCCAATGATCGCTTCACCATTCTTTGCATCGGTGATGTAGCCACTAAGCGTACTTTTTGCCTGAGAAAAGGTCATAAATGACAATAACAACATTGGCAATATAAGGATTAAAGATCTCATGATATCAATTGGTCATCAAAGGTGCAAAAATACGAACAAAGCAAATTTGGAATTTGTTCGAGTGGTATTATTTCTTTTTAAATGGAATATGAATTTTTGAGCAGTTCGGCACATCCGAATTTTCGGTCAGAATGCTTAAATTCGCCATTCAATTCAGAATACGGATGAAAATTTCATACAACTGGTTAAAACAGTATATTGATACGGACCTCTCAGCAGAGGAAATGGGAAAGATCCTTACGGATACAGGTCTTGAGGTTGAAAGCATCGAAAAGATCGAAGCCGTTAAAGGTGGACTGGAAGGAGTTGTAGTAGGAGAGGTGTTGACCTGTGAGAAACATCCTGATGCTGATAAGCTCAAGGTTACGACGGTTACGATCGGAGGAGAACCCTTGCAGATCGTTTGCGGAGCACCAAATGTAGCAGCCGGTCAAAAAGTGATCGTTGCAACAGTGGGATGTACCCTTTACCCAAAACCTGACGAGCCTTTGAAAATGAAAGTCTCTAAGATCAGAGGGGTTGAATCTCATGGAATGCTGTGCGCTGAAGATGAACTTGGTTTGGGAGAATCACATGCGGGAATTCTTGTTTTGGATCATGACACGAAAGTAGGTACTCCGGCAGCGATCCTATTTGAATTGGAGGATGATTATCAGATCGAGATAGGACTTACACCCAATCGTGCAGATGCAATGGGACACATAGGAGTTGCGCGCGACCTGATCGCACACCAGAACTTTCATTATTCCAAAGTTCTTGCTCTGAAATTGCCTTCTGTTGATGCATTTAACGTAGCTGACAGTTCACTTCCGATCAGTGTAAAGGTTGAGAATGAAGAGCGTTGCCCTCGCTACTTAGGCACAACGATCAAAGGAGTAACCGTAAAGCCTTCTCCTGCCTGGTTGCAGAAGAGATTGCGAGCAGTAGGCCTTTCACCGATCAACAATGTTGTGGACGTTACGAATTATGTGATGCGTGAGCTTGGAACTCCTTTGCATGCATTTGATGCACGTTCATTGAACGGTCAGATCGTGGTAAAAACCGCAAGTGCAGGTGATAAATTTGTTACACTTGATGGTGTTGAACGCACGTTGAGTGCAGAGGACCTCATGATCACTAATGGTAAAGAACACTTATGTATTGCGGGTGTGTTCGGAGGTGCCGGTTCAGGGATTAAGGATGATACAAAGGAGGTGTTCCTGGAATCGGCCTATTTCAATCCGGTTTCTGTACGTAAAACAGCGAAACACCATGGACTTAGCACGGACGCGAGTTTCCGTTTTGAACGGGGAGTTGATCCGGCATTGACCAAGTATGCTCTGAAAAGAGCTGCGTTGTTGATCCAGGAGGTTTCAGGTGGAACGATAGCAATGCCGATCGCAGAGGAAGCCGGACATCCATTCGAACTTAAAAAGGTGGAGTTCAGTTATGAACGATGCAATAAGTTGATCGGTTCATCCATTACAAAAAATGAGATCGACAGTATTCTGAGTTCTCTGGATATCAAGATCTTGAATTCTACAGATGGAGTTGCGCTCCTTGAAATCCCTGCCTACCGTGTGGATGTTACCCGTGAAGCGGATATCATCGAGGAAGTATTGCGGATCTATGGATTCAACAATGTTCCTTTGCCTGAAAAACTGAATACTTCCGTAAATATCTTCCTTAAACCGGACATCGAAAAAGTACAGAACGTTCTTTCTGAGATGCTTGTAGGAAAAGGGTTGATCGAGATGATGAACAACTCATTGACGAGCTCTGTGTATGCCGAGAAGCTGGGTGGAGAAACGGTGAAGGCGGAGCGCAATGTGCGAATGCTGAATCCCTTGAGTCAGGAATTGGATGTGATGCGTCAATCTCTGATCTTTAACGCATTGGAAGTGGTTGAACACAACCAGAACCGACAGCACGCTGATCTAAAGTTATTCGAATTCGGTAAAGTGTATCATAACTATGAAAGCGGTTATTCCGAGAACAAGCGTTTGATCCTTGTGCTTTCAGGTAAAAAGGAACGGGAGTCATGGAATTCGAATAAGGAAACGGTAAGTTATTATTCTATCAAGGGATTGGTAAATGCAGTTTTCAACAGACTTGGACTGAATGGAATGATCACCGAATCGTCACTTAAAAACTCTTTGTTGCAGGAAGGAGTCCAGCTATCGGTCTTGAAGAAAAAAGTTGGAGAGATCGGCTGGATCAACTCCGGAATGAAAAAGCATTTCGGGATCAAGCAGGATGTTTTCGTGGCAGATCTGGATTGGGATGCGATATTGGAAAGTCTTCAATACGTAAAAGTGAAATACGCTGAATTACCGAAGACCTTTGCAGTGCGTCGAGATTTCTCCCTGCTTTTGGATCAGAGAACAACATTCGCTGAGATCGAAGCATTAGCAAGAAATTGCGACAAGAAGATTCTGAAGGAGGTTGGATTGTTCGATGTATATGAAGGAAAAAACCTGGAGGAAGGAAAGAAATCATATGCTGTATCGTTTACGTTCCAGGACCCTGAACAAACATTGAAGGATAATCAGATCGATGCCGTCATGGAGAAGATCCGCGGAGAATTGGAAGGTCAGCTGAATGCAACGCTGAGAACCTAGTTCTTTTAGAGAATATACTAAGTAAAAGACGCATGGATTCAAAACCGTATCAGTACATTATTACAGGTATAGGAACGGATGTTGGGAAAACGGTCGTAAGCGCCATTTTTGCTCAGGCCCTGAACGCAACCTACTGGAAACCTGTTCAGGCAGGGGATCTTGATAATTCAGATTCGATCAAAGTGAACAATTGGACGGATGAAGAGGTAAATGTTCTGCATGAAGCCTACCGATTGACCGAACCGATGTCTCCACATGCGGCGGCAACGATCGACGGACTTAAGATCGATGAAGATTCCATCTGTTTTCCGGATGTTCATGGAAATCTGATCGTCGAGGGCGCCGGAGGATTATTGGTCCCGGTGAACAACGACGGTCTGTTATACGCTGATCTCTTCAAGAAGTGGGGGCTACCGGTAATTGTTGTTTCACGTCATTATCTGGGAAGTATCAATCATACGCTTTTAACATTGGAAGTTCTAAAAAGCAGGGGGATTCCAGTAGAAGGGATCGTTTTTGTGGGGGCGGAGAATAAAGCTACGGAATCGATCATATTGAATGTCACAGGGGTTAAAATGATCACACGGATACCGATAACGGACGAGCTGGGAACTGCTTTTATACAGACTGAAGCTAGGAAATTACGGGACACTTATTTTTATGAACAGATCAATTCATGATCGAACGCAACAAGAAATACGTATGGCATCCGTTCACACAGATGCAAACTGCACCTGATCCCCTTGAAATCCTGAGGGCAAAGGATGCATCACTTTTTACGGCAGCCGGAAAAGAATACATAGACTGCAATTCATCGTGGTGGGTAAATGTCCACGGACACGGAAATGAATATATCCGTCAAGCATTGAATGATCAGTTTGCAAAGGTTGACCATGTGATCTTCGCAGGAGCTACACACGAAAAAGGTATTGAACTGGCAGAAAGAGTGATCGGGATCCTACCGGATCAGTTTGCAAAGGTCTTTTTCTCGGATAATGGATCGACAGCAGTAGAAGTTGCGCTGAAAATGGTCTTTCAGTATTGGTACAATAAAGGTGTACATAAGAAGCGTATCCTTGCAATGGATGGGGCATATCACGGTGATACCTTTGGTGCAATGGCAGTGGGGCAACGTGGTTATTTCAACGCGCCGTTCGAGCATTTTTTCTTCGATGTGGATTTCCTTGATTTCCCTGAAAGAGCGAACGAAGAGCAGTTGCTGAAGATGGCCAGTGTGCTGTTCTCTAGTGGAGAATTCGCAGGAATGATCATAGAACCATTGGTTCAGGGCTCTGCGGGAATGCGCATGTACAGCCCGGAATTTCTGGATAAACTTGTTTCTATTGCCAATCAACACGATGTACTGGTGATCTTCGATGAGGTCATGACGGCATGGGGAAGAACCGGAAAACTATTTGCGATGGATCATTGTTCCGAATTACCGGATATCGTTTGTTTGTCGAAAGGCTTAACGGGAGGAGTCATGCCTCTTGGGCTTACGGTGGCAACGGACAGGATCTACAATGCTTTTTTATCTGAAGAACGCACGAAGGCATTATTGCATGGACATTCCTTTACGGGGAATGCGTTGGCATGTGCAGCGGCATGTGCAAGTATAGATCTGTTCGAACAGGAGAGTACAATTCAAAACATTGCTCGGATAAGTGCTAAACACGCCGATTTCAGGCAGGACATTATTGGACATCAGGCTTTAAAAGAATGTAGGTTGTTAGGAACGATCATCGCTGTAGAGATCGAAACAGGGGAGGGAAATACCTATTTTTCATCGATCAGGGATGAGGCCTACAACTTTTTTCTGGAGAATGGGATGCTGTGCCGACCTCTCGGAAACATCATCTTTTTAAATCCACCGTACTGCATTACTGATGCTCAGCTCGATCATTGCTACAGTGTTTTTAAGGCATTTTTAACGAAAGTTAGCGAGCGACATTGAATAGCAGCGCACAAAATCTCATTTTGAACGTTATTTGGAAAACAGTTGCTATGAAGATCTTTTCGTTCATCCTTTTGCTGTTCGCGTTTTCCTCATGCGGAGCGCAAAACACCAATATCCCGGTAAGTCCTGCTGACACGACACAATCAAAATACAACAAGCTGAGTCCCTGGCAGGAACAGGTGATCGAATACAAAGCGACCGACCGGCCATTTGCAGGCGACTATTACAACAAAAAAGACAAGGGGATGTACATCTGCCGTCGTTGTAACAACCCATTGTACAATTCCGAAGACAAGTTCGATTCACACTGCGGATGGCCAAGTTTCGATGATGAAATTGAAGGAGCAGTTACACGCGTGCCTGATGCTGATGGGATGCGCGTTGAGATCATCTGCAATAATTGCGAAGGACATTTGGGACACGTATTTCTCGGGGAGGGCTTTACGGATAAAGATACGCGTCATTGTGTGAATACCAGTTCCATTCTGTTCATTCCTGCCGATTCAATTAATGAGCTCCCGAAGGTGATAAAATAGTATTTAATACTACTTTTGTCGACCTATCAATTTTACATGAGCATCGACAATTTATTCAGGCAATTAAAGGATATCCAGTTTCAGGCCGACAAGATCCTTAAATCCCAAAAGGTCGAAGATGATGCGGTTATTTCTTTTGCTGAATATTCAAAGAAATTGAAAGCTGATCTGATGGGAATGCAGCCCTCTGAGGATCTGGCGGTCCATGTGAACGATATTCAACCGCTGGATCCCGGTTTTGATCCCAAGCCACCATTCGTTACTGTATTCTTTGGTGCCCTGAGCTTTGGTTTGGCTACGAAGAAGTTCAAACAGCGCAAACGGGAAGAGTATTTTCGTCAGAATATCAGGAATACCCGTGACCAGTTTGGTCATATTGATTTTCTGTTGAAGGAGATCTGATCAGTCTCTCGTCTCGGCGATCGATGCTAGAATGATCTCACCGGCTTTACGAATTTCGACTTCACTTATGTTAAGGGGTGGAGACAATCTGAAACTATAAGGATGTGAGAGGAACCAGAAGCTGATTAATCCCTTTTCCAGACATTTCTTGACCACCTTTTCAACGCGCTCGAATGATTCCATATCAAAGGCGAACATCATTCCGATTCGTCGTATTTCTTTGATCTCAGGATCGGAAGCAACGATTGATTCGAGTAATGCACCTAACCGTTCAACTTCGTTCATATCGATCTCATTTTTCATGATATCGAGTAGAGCATTTCCAGCCGCGCATATCACGGGATGACCTCCAAACGTAGTAATGTGACCGAGCATAGGGTTATAGGTGAATTCCCAGAGATGAGTTTGAGAAGAGACAACTGCTCCGATAGGCATTCCACCTCCCAATGCTTTTCCAAGGGTCAGAACATCCGGTACGACTCCAAAGTGTTCATAGGCGAACAGCTTTCCGGTTCTTCCGATCCCGCATTGAATCTCGTCGAAGATAAGTAGAGCTCCGACCTCTGTACAGCGCTGTCTCAATGCGTGCATGAATTCTACCGTAGGAACCCGCACACCTGCATCACCTTGCACTGTTTCAATGATCACACCCGCCGTTCGTTCCGTTATCTGCTGAAGACCTTCCAGATTGTTAAAGTGCAGAAAACGCACATCCGGCAGCAATGGACGAAATGCTTGTTTTTTCACCTCATTTCCGCTGACACTCATCGACCCATGTGTACTTCCGTGATAGGATCCTCTGAACGAGATCAGCTCTGTTCGGCCTGTTACTCGTTTGGCTAGTTTCAAGGAGGCTTCGTTCGCTTCAGTTCCTGAATTGACAGTGTAAACACAGTTGAGTTGTTCAGGGAGCAGTGATGCGAGGTTTTTTGCAAAAGCCAACTGTGCATCCTGGATGAACTCTCCATAAACCATGACATGCAAGTGACGATCGATCTGATTCTTGAGGGCTTTCACAACCTTTGGGTGATTATGTCCAATGTTATTTACGGCAACGCCAGCGATCATATCCATGTAGCCTTTACCTGTTTTATCATAGATATAGATGCCCTCAGCACGATCTACATCGATGAGGTAAGGACTCTGGTTGGTTTGTCCCTGTTGGTGAATAAAATCTTGTTCTCTGGACATGTGCACAATAAAAAACCGCTGAAAGGCATTCCTCTCAGCGGTTCAAAGATATCAATTTATTTTCTCGCTTCCTTTTGGGACTTAACCCGTATGGAGGATCATTTTTTACGTGAAATAACCTTAAGAGCAGCGTTCACGACATCCTGGCTATCGATACCGTATTTTGTCATGAGTTCCATTGGTGTTCCACTTTCACCGAATGTATCGTTCACTGCAACAAATTCCTGAGGTGCAGGTAACTCTTGTGCAAGAAGCTGTGCTACTGAATCTCCAAGCCCACCGTTGCGCATATGTTCTTCTGCTGTAACAACACATCCTGTTTTCTTCACGGAACGAAGAATAGCTTCCTTGTCCAGTGGTTTGATAGTGTGCATATTGATCAATTCAACAGAGATGCCTTTTTCTTCGAGAGCCTTTGTAGCCTCGATCGATTTCCACACAAGGTGTCCGCATGCGATGATCGTAACATCTGTTCCTTCAGTTAGAACATCTGCTTTGCCGATCACGAATTCTGCATCCGGTTTCACAAAGATCGGCATAACAGGCCGTCCGAAACGAAGGTAAACCGGTCCGTTGTGTTTAGCGATCGCAATAGTAGCTTGCTTAGTCTGATTGAAATCCGCCGGTACGATCACCGTCATATTCGGAAGCATTTTCATCATTCCGATATCTTCAAGGATCTGGTGAGTAGCACCATCTTCTCCAAGAGTGAGTCCTGCGTGAGAAGCACAGATCTTTACATTCTTCTGAGAATAAGCGACGGACTGACGGATCTGGTCATAAACTCTTCCCGTTGAGAAATTCGCAAAAGTACCGGTATAAGGGATCTTGCCTCCAATGGTCATACCGGCTGCAAGACCGATCATGTTTGCCTCTGCGATACCCACCTGAAAGAAGCGGTCCGGATTTTCCTTTTGAAATGCATCCATTTTCAACGAACCAGTCAAATCGGCACACAGTGCTACTACATCATCGTTTGTACGGCCTAATTCGGCCAGTCCTTCACCGAATCCTGATCGGGTATCCTTGTTGCCCAGAATTTCAAATTCCTTCATGATCAAAAATTAATTGTTGTTGTTTTGTTCGAATATATTCTGAAATCCTTATCAATCGTATACGATGAGGATCTTAGACTTTTTTGTCTGTAAACCATGCGATAATTCCCAGGTTGCAATTGTATTCCGCCGCTCAGCGCAGTGTCATCCAGGTTGTAAACCCATTCCGGGATACCGTTCTCTCGAATAACAAAGATCTGAGCAACTATCGGATTTGAAGTTCTGTAAGAGAACAGACCCGGAGCCATTATGTCTGCATAAACAGTACTGCTTTGGGTGACATCAACCGTAATATAGGTACGAGGTAAGGTCAGGATCTCAAGATCATATTTCCCTACCAGGTACTTATCTGAAATATTCATCTTCTGAACATTCAATGTTTTCGGATCCTTGTGTTGCATTACCCGCGTTTCGATCGGATACATTTTTGTAGCATTGATGAAGCGCGTGCGAATGTATCCCTGAGGAGCATCAACGATGATCGTATTGTGCACATGCTTCTGGATCGTGATGTTCTTTTTCTCTGTACGAGGTAGGGTATTAACTACCAGATCGTACTTGAATGCAGGGTCGATGATCAGGGTGTCCGGATTTCCATACCTGTTGATTGTGTGAACGAACGTGTATTTCAGGTTCGTGGTGCCGGACTCATATAAGAACATCGTTACGTCCGTCTCCTTTGGATTCTTACTAATATCATTCAGGTTGATCTGAACCGTCGTATTGACCAATGCTTTCGAAATGACATTCTTAAGCACATTTCGAAAAGCATCTTTTGTTTCAGCATCTGAGTATGGTCCGATGCAATTGAACTTGTCGAGGTAGGAGAGGTCCATACCAAGACCAATCACGAAAGGAGTAACTTTGACACCCTTATCTTTCAGTTTTTTCGCAATCACGCATGGATCATTGTCGCACGCTTCCAAACCATCGGTGATTAAAATGATAATGTTCCGTGCATTCTGATCCGGAAAGTCTTCAGCTGCAGCTTCAAGAGAGCGTGCAATTGGCGTGGTACCTTTCGCGGTAATCGACTTGATCCTGTTCTTTACTTTGTCATGATTCCCAGCAGCAAAAGGAACTTCCAGTTTTGTGTCGTTACAATCTTGATAAGTTGCTGTGATCGGCGATTGATGACCGTAAACCCGGAGAGCGATCTCCAAGTTCGGAATACCTTTAAGGCTGTCTACTGATTGAGCTAGAAGTTCCTTTGCTGCTTCAAAACGTGTCTGATTATCGTCCCATGGAGCGTTCATGGAATTGGATGCATCCAGAATGAACAATATCCTTGTGAGTTCCTGTCCGTAGAGGAAGGGAACGCAAAAAAGGAACACTATGAGCAGGAATCTTTTCAATTAATAATCTCCAAGTGTTTCTTCCAGTTGAGCAAGCGCATTTTCAAGTTGCTCCGCATTTGGTGCAACCCCGTGCCATTTGTGTGACCCCATCATGTAGTCAACTCCTTGACCCATTTCGGTCTTCATGATGATCACGACCGGTTTCCCTTCACCGCACAAGCTATGAGCCTTCAGGATTGTATTTTTCATGTCAACGAAATTATGTCCGTCCATTTCTAGAACGTGCCATCCAAAAGCCTGCCATTTTTGAGCGAGGTTTCCGAGTGAGAGCACATCCTCCACATCACCGTCGATCTGACGACCATTATAGTCGATCGTAGCGATGATATTATCTACTTTGTGCGCTGCTGCATACATTGCTGCTTCCCAGACCTGCCCTTCCTGCAATTCTCCGTCACCGTGAAGTGTGTAAACGTAGGAAGCATCTTTATTCAATTTCTTAACTTGAGCAGCTCCGATACCTACTGAAAGTCCTTGTCCGAGGGATCCGGAGGCCATTCTAACTCCTGGTAACTTCTTATCGGTAGAAGGATGTCCTTGCAGTTTCGTTGACAACTTCCGGAAAGTTCCTAATTCAGGAAGTGGAAAGTAACCTGAGCGCGCCAATACACTATACCATACGGGAGAAATGTGGCCGTTTGATAAAAAGAACAAGTCTTCACCATGGCCATCCATTCTAAAATTGGACGGATCATGTTTCATTACGTCAAAATACAAAAGTGTTAAAAAATCAGCGCATCCCAGTGAACCACCTGGATGTCCAGAGTTAACTGCAGCCACCATTCTGACAATATCCCGGCGTACTTGAGAGGAAATTTTTTGGAGTTCTGTTGTTTCCATATTTACTACTATATTTGGGCGAAAATGTACTGCAAAACTAAGTTTAATTATTAACTTGAGACTGTCACTCTGAAGTACATTTATCCCCAAATACAACTTTTTTTAAACAATCTTTGGCTTGATTGATCCGCTAAAAAACAAGATCGATTTATTCGTTTGGAATCCGTTCCTTTCCGAGAGTTCAACATACGTATCATCGAATACTAAAAATTCTTTTAAAATATCCCCGAAGTATAGTCCAAGTAATCGTCAAAATTTTTCCTTTACAGAAGTAACGGATATGTTTATTAATTAGAAGTAAGAACTATTTAATACTCCGTAATTGAACAATAAATGGTTTATCCGGTTTAAGCTATGTGACGAACTATTTGTTGTCAACAATGGGCAATAAAATACTGCAATATTTCATAGGTTTGTATGTTGTTAAATCTAAATAAAGGTCATGAAAACAGTGGGAGTGAACGGATTTGGAAGAATTGGCAGGTATTTTTCAAGGCTTGCTTTGGATACAACAGATGTGAATGTAGCAGTTGTGAATGATGTTTCAGATATTAGAACACTTGCACACTTGTTTAAATATGATTCCGTCCACCGAATTTTAAAACATGATTTTGTTATCGAGGACAATTCACTAGTCTTTTCAAATGGAAAGAAAATTATTTTTTTGAAGGAAAGTCAACCGGAATTGATCCCATGGGATAAATATGGTGTAGAGACTGTTATAGAATCTACTGGTTTATTTCTGACAAGACAATCTGCATCAAAGCATTTAAATGGAGGTGCCAGAAAGGTGATCATTTCGGCTCCTGCCAGCAGTGAGGATATTAAAACAGTGGTGCTCGGGGTGAATGATGATATTCTTGATGGCACTGAATTAATACTCTCCAACGCGTCCTGCACGACCAATAATGCTGCACCAATGGTGATGGTCCTGAGAAAATTATGTGAAATCGAAAGTGCCTATATTACAACCGTCCACAGCTACACATCTGATCAGCGTTTGCATGACGCTCCACACAAGGACCTTCGTAGGGCCAGAGCAGCAGCAGAATCCATTGTGCCGACATCTACCGGTGCGGCAAAAGCGATAACAAAGATATTTCCTGAACTGGAAGGGAAAATTGGTGGTTGCGGTGTTCGTGTTCCCGTGCCTGATGGATCTTTCACGGATCTGACAATGGTTGTAAGAAACCCACCTACGGTGCAACAGATCAATGCTGCCATGCAGGAGGCTTCGGAAACCTATCTGAAAGGGATACTTGCCTACACGGAAGATCCGATTGTCTCAGTAGATATCATCGGAAATTCAAATAGCTGTTTGTTCGATGCTGAACTTACTTCCGTAGTGAACAACATGATCAAAGTGGTTGGCTGGTACGATAACGAGGCAGGTTATTCCAATAGATTGCTGGATCTGGTAAGAAGGGTTTAAGGCCAACGAAATACCCATAATTTCATTATAGCTGTGTTCTCTTTTTTTGCAAAGTGTGCTTCCTCAGAATTACGATATGAATTTGCACTGACAAAGTACAGACCATCGAACCTACCAATAATCTCACTGTTTAAATACCCGGTTTCCCGCAATTTGTTTTTAAAGCGTACAGCATTTTCTTTTACCGAGAATGCTCCGGCTATGAGATGATACGGTTTGGCTGGATCGATCTGACCTGTGGAGGTTTGAATCATTGCTGAAACGGAAATATCTGATTCATTGGTTGATACGTTTTCTTTCGTAACTGCATCAAATTCTAGAATCACATCCTTTGATTTATTATTGGTAACCTTCTTTGGTTCAACTGATCGTCGAATCCGCCTCTCCGATAGTTTTATATTTACCGTCTTTTTATTCTGCTCCGTTTTGATATCCCTGAAGCTATTGTTGTAGATGACCATAGTCAGTGTTGTACCAATGAGCAAAAATCCTGCGACAAGTGTTATGATCAGGATCGGTTTACGCTGTTTTTCATCCTTGTGGGCCTTTTCCAGGATTGGTTTTTTAGCTCGTTTGACTGTTGAATTGACGGGTGGAATATCAAGATCATCATTCCATTGATCCTCTTCGCTATAAAGCTGAAACTTAGTTTCAGGTACAATAGGATCTGGAACATATTCCGTCACTTGTATCTCTTCCGGGACGAATATTTCCTTTTCAGGTTCCGAAGACTGCTTTATTGCTTCTATATGCTCAAAATCGGTGTGTTCAGCATTCGTGTTTTCTTCAATTTCAGTTTGAATAAGAGGTTCAGTAATAGTTTCATCTTTAGAATCCTCAATGACTTTCTCGCCGATAATAGGCTCAACTATATTCGTTTCATCATCGTTTATATTGGCATCCTTCCAACGATTGAACTCGATATCCCCGGAAGAATTCTTACAGAAAGTACCAAATCGATACATGTCATAGGTGTCACCAATATTCAGTTTTGCCTCTATCTCGCGCACATATTTAGCAATCAGATTATGCGCTTCATTCTCTGACCAGTCTTCTTTTTGGGCAATATAGCGCGCTAATTTGCCGTCATCGTATTTCAGATAAGGCATGAACATGATCTCGCCAGTTGTATTGTTGGTGATGGTGAGTGCACCCAAGCCTGGAATGATGATAGTGTTCATCTCCTTTAGAATGTCCAGAAGATACTTATCCATGAGCAGTTACTTTATCCTAACATAATAAAAGTGATTCACGTATTGATGCTGTCAGAACATTTCATCGAAGCTGAAAGAATCCTTTAATCGGACACCTTTTTCCGTCATCTCCAAGGTACAACACTGATTAACACTGTCGTGCTCAAGAAACAAAACGAATTCCTTCTCCGTTGCAGTATTTAGAAACTTTTCTTTTTCGGTAAGGGTGATTAGAGGGCGAGTATCATATCCCATGACGTATGGTAATGGGATGTGTCCGACGCTCGGTAGCAGGTCAGCCATGAAAACGATTGTCTTTCCTTGATAATATATGTGCGGTATCATCATACTTTCTGTATGACCGTCAACAAACAAAACGTCGAAGTTGGCAAATACATTTTCGGTGTAATTTCCAATTCGGTCAACTAGTTTTAACTGTCCTGATTCCTCTATTGGACGGATGTTCTCGCTCAGGAAGGATGCTTTTTCACGAGGATTTGGTTTGGTAGCCCATTCCCAGTGGTTTTCTGTACTCCAGTATATGGCATTCTTAAATGTCGGTTCAAATCCTGTTCGAGCCTTATTCCAACGAATAGCACCGCCGCAGTGGTCAAAGTGAAGATGCGTCAGGAAGACATCCGTAACGTCATCAGCTGAATAACCAAGTGTATTCAGATTCCCATTCAAACTGTCATTACCGTGAAGATAATAGTGCGAAAAGAACTTCTCGGACTGTTTATCTCCGATCCCTGCATCGATCAGGATCAGTCTGTTTCCGTCTTCGATCAGCATCGATCTCATAGACCAATCACACATGTTGTTCTCATCTGCCGGATTCGTTTTCTGCCAGATCATTTTCGGTACAACTCCGAACATGGCTCCACCATCTAATTTGAAATTTCCAGTGTTTAAAGGATATATCGTCATTATATATTATTTCATTCTAGTTTATGTCTGCAAGGTACAGAAAAACGATCGCAGCGATCGCAGCGGCAAGACCGATAAATTTGCGGGTGCTTGTTTGCTCTTTGAAAGCAGTGAATCCGATCAGTGCCGACATCAGTACAACAGAGACGTTCGTTATCGACAATACTGTCGTGTCTTTCCATCCTGTTTCCTTGTAAGCAGTAATCAGCAGAAAGATCGAGAAATAATTTGGTATGCCAAGAACGATACCTGCCGCAATATTACGAGGATGGAATCTACTATGTCCGGAGATTATCCGGTAAGCAAGGATGATCAGACCGATTATTCCTGCTAAACCAAAGCCAAAGGCAGAGAACAGTGATGGACTAAGGTCGAAAAGTTCATATTTCTGGACGTAATTCAACACGAAATCCAAAATGCCACTACCGAAGAAAAGAGCACCCAACATCCACATGGAACCTTTTTCTGTACTCTTTTCTTTGCCTGAGAAGGAAACGAGAAAAACGCCTGTAAAAGCAAAAAGGATCCCACTCATCTTAAGTGCTGAAAGAGATTCACGATAGAGTGTAATCATCAATAACATGGAAATCGCCATACTCATTTTAACAGCGATCGATGTTAATGCAACCCCATTCCGTTGTGAGCTGATCCCCATTAGGATAAACAGTGATATAAAAAGGAAGGCAGATATTACCACAAATAATGGCCATTGGCCTTGTTGAAGTGCAGTATCTTTCCATTCGTTACCAAACAAGATGGTACCGCAGGCAAAAGCAGTGAAATAATTAAATACGATAGCTTGAAAGGTATCTATTCCGTAACGCGGAAAAAGCTTGAAGATCACGAAGATCAATCCCGATGATATGATGGAAAAAAGCAGAGCGATCATTTCCTGAAATAGTAGTGGATAATATCCGTTGAGAATTGAAAGCTTTCAGTTGGAGCTTTATTGATGGTTGGAGCTTTCGTACCTTCGTAAAAGTTCGTATTGCCAACAATTACCCGCGCTTCATCCCAAACATTTCCGAAAATGAAATACTGCAAAGTTCGGCTCCCGCCTTCAACAAATACAGAAAGGATATTCCTTCGGTACAATTCGTCGAGGATTAGCTTGGTGTTCGTTTCTGCAATTCGGACATATTCTATAGTACCCCTCACTTCATTTCGTATTCTGTTAAAGATGATGGTTGGAGCGACCTCTGAAAAAATATTCTGGTCGTCAGATAGTTGTAATTGACTGTCAATAATGATGCGGGTTGGGTTTGTGCCGCTGAACTCTCTTACTGTCAATGATGGATTATCGTTTTGTACCGTTTTACGGCCAACAAGGATACTTTGCTCTTCAGACCTCCATTTGTGGACCAAAACTTTGGTTTCCTGGGAAGATATCCAGTTGACTCCTTTTTCCTCATTCTGACGAATTCTGTCAAGATAGCCATCCTTTGATTGTGCCCATTTTAAAATAACATAAGGTCGCTGTCGCTCATGAAAGGTGAAGAAACGTTTGTTCAGATCGCGACATTCCTGTTCAAGTACACCAACTACTACCTCTATACCTGCTTTCTTTAATTTTTCAATTCCCTTACCGCTTACCTTCGAAAAACTATCTTTACAACCTATGACTACTCGTTTAAAGCCGCATTGAATTAATAGATCAGAGCAGGGAGGTGTTTTACCATGATGTGCGCATGGCTCCAAAGAGACGTATATCGTAGATTCATTTAAAAGTGCTTTTTCGGCGACTGAATTTACAGCATTCAATTCGGCATGCGCCTCACCAAATTCCCGATGAAAACCTTCTCCAACTATCCTTTCATTGTGCACGATCACTGCACCCACCATTGGATTGGGTGCCACCGAACCCATCCCGTGTCTGGCTAGTTCGATGCATCGCCTCATGTATAATTCATCCACTTTCACAGCAACGAAGATAAGAAATAGGACAGGTAAAGCCTAATTCAGCATTTCAAATCAGTTTTCAATTGGAAAGTTTTATTTTAGCATCATGGATAGTAATTCACAAAAAAAGAAGAATCGTCAGATCATTATGATCCTCATTGTTGCGGCACTTGGATACTTTGTCGATATCTATGATCTTGTGCTATTCGGTGTAGTAAAGTCCGAAAGTTTAGATCAGATCATGGCTACGGCGAGTGCGGGTGATAAAGCTGCAACCGGTAAGTTCCTCTTCAACATGCAGATGCTTGGTATGTTGATTGGAGGGCTTTTGTGGGGAATACTTGGTGACAAAAAGGGACGGTTGAAAGTTCTTTTCGGCTCTATTCTTTTGTATTCTGTTGCCAACATTGCGAATGCCTTTGTTACCGATATTCCTACTTATGCAGCTGTTAGAATCGTTGCCGGGATAGGACTTGCAGGTGAACTAGGAGCAGGAATAACACTCGTTTCAGAGATGATGTCCAAAGAAAAAAGGGGATACGGAACGATGATCATTGTGACCTTTGGTGCACTCGGAGCTGTTGTTGCCTCACTGGTGGGTGCAAAAGGTCAAGCTATCGGAACCTTCTTTTACGATATTTCGGGAATGCAATTTGCTAATTGGCAAGTGGCTTACATCATTGGAGGTATTATGGGATTGGTGCTGCTCCTGATGAGGGTTGGTACTATTGAATCCGATTTCTTTAAAAATGTACGTCACAAAGAATCAGTCAAGAAGGGGGATCTGAAGCTGATTTTTAGAAATCCTTCTAATTTGGTCAAGTACATGCATTGTGTTCTGATAGGTATCCCTATCTGGTATGTGATTGGACTGTTGATCATGAATTCAAAAGATAACTTCGGACCCTGGCTTGGTGTTCAGGATGTTGTAAACGGTACAGCGGTTATGTATGCTTATATCGGTTTGTCTTTCGGGGATCTTTTGTCAGGGATTTTGAGTCAGATCCTTAAAAGCCGTAAGATCGTTGTATACGTGTATCTCATCTTCACACTTATTTCAACGATTATCTTCCTTTTCTTCTTGAAGGATATTTCCTTGGGCACGTATTATTTCATGTGTTTCCTTTTGGGTACAGGAACAGGTTATTGGGCCATCTTTGTTACAATTGCAGCAGAGCAATTTGGAACCAATATCCGCTCTACAGCAGCGAATACGATCCCAAACTTTGTTCGTGGTTCGGTGAACCTTATCACCCTTTTATTTGGAATACTCGCTTCATCATTGACAGATGGTACTGCTGCGTTTCTTGTTGGTACAATCTTCATAGGTCTGGCTTTGTTGAGTATTTCCCGTTTGAAAGAGACCTTTGGGAAAGACTTGAATTATATTGAAGGACCCGAAGTGATTTAAATAAAAAAGCCGTCCAAACGAACGGCTTTGACTTCTCTAAAAGTTATTATTAGTGGTTTGAAAGGTACTCAGCAACACCTTTGAAGTCAGCTTTCATGCCTTCGTCCCCTTTGTGCCAGTTAGCAGGACAAACTTCCCCGTTCTCTTCGAAGAACTGAAGTGCATCGACCATTCTTAACGCTTCATCAACATTACGTCCTAGTGGGAACATGTTCACTAACTGGTGCATAACAGTACCTGTTTTGTCGATAAGGAATAAACCGCGGTATGCGATCATTGGACCTGAAGCTGTCAAGTTACCTTCCATATCGTACTCGTACTCTCCTGCTAATACTCCGAATGCTTCGGAGATCGTCTTGGATGTATCAGCAACTATAGGATATGTTACACCTTGTATACCTCCGTGATTCTTGGGCATTTGTAACCATCCCCAATGCGACTCTTCTGTATCTGTTGAACATGCAACTACCTTCACCCCACGAGCTTCGAATTCTCCTAACTTTGACTGGAATGCGTGTAGCTCGGAAGGACATACGAATGTGAAATCCTTCGGATAGAAGAAAAATACCACATGGTTCTTTCCAAGATACTGATCCAAAGTGAAATCATTTACGATCTCACCTCCGTTAACTACTGCAGCCGCTTTAAATGATGGCGCTTTTTTACCGACTAATACTCCCATTTTTTATTTGATTGTTTGTGTTTATATTCTATGAACAAATTTAATACTTATATGGTTCTATTCAAAATTCATATGGTATTTGTAATGATCAAGTGGATCATTGAAAATATACTGTACTTCAAAAGTCTTTAGACTTTCATGCAATCCAAGTTTCATTTGGATGAACAAAAATAACAAGAGTAACCCATTAGATTAATTGATTAAATTTATAGAGCTATAAATTTAATATATATGCTTTCTATCCAGCAGATGCAATATATTCTTTCGTTGAGTGAACACAAGCAATTTCAAAAGGCGAGTGAAAGCTGTTTTGTCACTCAACCTACTCTTTCCATGCAGGTTAAGAAGGCGGAAGATTTTCTTGGTTATCCCATTTTTGATCGTTCAAGGAGTCCACTAGAGTTGACTATTTTCGGTGAAGAACTCATCCCTGTTATACGAGAGATCTTAAGTGAGAACGACAAGATTGGAAGTATAGCAAAAAAGATGAAAGGTGAATTTAAGGAACAGATCAGGATTGGGATAATTCCGACTATAGCAGCTTACATGGTGCTTGATCTATTCAAAATATGGAGGGAAAAAGTTCCGGGAATACAACTTGTAATCGAAGAGCAGCGAACGGAAGAATTGCTCGATTCCATGGAACGAAAAGCATTGGATGTTGCTATCTTAGCCGGACCACACAACGATGCCAAAGTACGAACGATCCCGTTGTATACCGAGGAGATATTTGCATATACACCAACGATAGAAGGCGAAAGCATCTCGACCGAACAACTTGCCGATTTACATCCTTGGTTGCTCAGTAAGGGGAATTGTCTGCGTACCCAGATGATCAGTTTTTGTCAGTTAAAGGAAGAAAATATAGTTCATTCCTGGAATTACGAAGGTGGTAATTTGGAACTGTTGATGAAAATGGTGGAGCAGGATGGAGGTTATTCATTGGTGCCTGAATTCTATCATCTGAATGATAACAATCGTTCTTATTTAAAACATATTCATGCATCAGGTAACATTTTAGTTCCAGCTCGAGAGGTCATTGCGCTGCTTCCCAATCGTTCAATCAAGCGCAATTTTATCGAAAGTTTATTGAGGGAAGTACAACATTTTTATAATCGATCAGATCGCCAAGCAATGCAAATAATCGATTGGAAGGGATAAAAACACCAGCTGAAAGATTTGAGGATATGGCCATTAAGCTATTCAGTTGATGCGGTAAACAGAATTGGAATTATTCCAGTGATTGTAAACCTACGAATTTGAAGTGCTCGTAAACTGCTCGAAGGTGGTTCTAAGGGTTTACAGAACGGAGAAAATACCAAGACCTAGCATCAATGTTTTTTACATTCAAAAGATTCATTTAATTTCGTAGACTGAACAACCTAAAATGAAACACTTTTCGCGTAAACGGCATATAGCCAAAACGTTTACCTGGAGAATAATTGGTACGATTGATACGATCATTCTTGCTTGGTTTATTTCCGGTGATCCGAAAATCGGAACTGCCATTGGTGGTGCAGAGGTTATCACGAAATTGTTGCTGTATTATTTCCATGAAAGAATCTGGTACCGCACGCATGTTTTTAAGTCTGAAAAGAGTCATGTAAGACACGTCCTAAAAACGATAACTTGGAGATTGGTTGGAACAATGGACACTATGTTCATGGGATGGCTGATTTCAGGCGATCCTCTGGTCGGCTTGAAACTTGGAGGGTTGGAGCTCGTGACAAAGATGGGGCTCTATTATCTTCATGAAAGAGTTTGGCACCGCACTGATTTTGGGCTTCTGGAAGTTGTGCAAGAATATGATCAAGAACAAGCATCCATCTCACCATATATTGTAAAACAAGATTATGAAATTAACCGTTCTTTGCGGAACGCGCATTTTGGACACAATTCGATAATGGTGCTATTCACCGGTTTGAGTGGCTCCGGAAAGTCTACATTAGCCAATTTGGTAGAAAAGAAACTGAATCGTGATGGGTACAAGACCTATCTGCTTGATGGTGACAATATTCGTTTGGGGCTTAATAAAGATTTGAAATTCACAGCAGAAGACAGAAAAGAGAATTTAAGAAGGATCGCCGAGGTAGCCAAGCTTTTTGTTGACAGTGGTACTGTTGTCCTTGCTGCATTTATCTCTCCTTTGCAGGTGGATCGGGATATGATGAGGCAAATTTTAGGGGATGATTTTATGGTGGTCTACGTGAATGCACCACTAGATATTTGTGAAAAAAGGGATGTCAAAGGGTTATACAAAAAGGCCCGTGCTGGAGAAATTCCCAATTTCACCGGGATATCTTCCCCTTATGAGGAGCCTATCAATCCGGACATCATAATAGACACTGTAAATTCAACCCCATTGGATTGTGCTGAAAAGATCATCAGTAGCTTGAAGCCAAAATTATTCTATTCAAATGATTGAGTACTTTCAATGTTTCTAACACATATTTTTAGTGATCACAACTCGTAGAATGAAATGCCAGACAGCAAACATACTCCGGAAGAATTACTCGAGATTGCCATAAAGGCATCTCTGGAAGCAGGTGAGGCAATTATTGACATTTATAATTCCAATGATTTAAATATTGATGTTAAGTCTGACAATTCACCGTTAACAAAAGCCGATATTGCTTCAAATCGGGTGATCATGAAATTTTTAACGGCAACAGGTATTCCTGTCTTATCCGAGGAGGGAAGGGCAATTCCTTTTGAAGAACGTAAAAAATGGGAACAGTTGTGGATTGTTGATCCAATGGACGGCACGAAGGAGTTCATCAAACGAAATGGCGAGTTTACAGTCAATATAGCTTTGATCGAAAACGGAAAGGTTAAAATGGGAATTGTTTTTTCACCCGTATTAAAAGATTTGTATTTTGGTTTAGAAGGACTGGGATCGTATAAAGTTAGCGGTGTTTCGCGTTTTTCTGACGATTTATTACTTAAAGGATCCCGATTACCGCTTAGAAAAGACCGCTCAGTTTATACAGTTGTTTCAAGTCGATCGCATATGTCAACCGAAACGGAAAATTTCATCAACGAGCTTAAAGTTAAACATGGAGAAGTTAAACTCATTTCTATTGGCAGTTCTCTAAAATTGTGCATGGTGGCAGAGGGTTCCGCTGATTGCTATCCGAGATTCGCTCCGACAATGGAATGGGATACAGCTGCAGGGCAGGGTGTATGCGAGTACGCAGGCTGTCAAGTTGTTGATTGGACCACAAAAAAAACAATGAAATACAATCGAGAGGATTTGGTGAATAACTGGTTTGTAGTAGTATAGATTGTGTCGAATTGAAGAGATCTGTCGACCACTTCTTTTACAAAAATCAATTGGTTTTTCGTTAGAAATAGTTCGTGATTGTGACCAAGTTAGGCGTTATCTTGCTCCTTCCAGTCTGGTTCAATTGAATATTTCGCACTAATTCACATTATTTCCCGCAAATTGCGTTTATTTTTGATGTATGAGATTAATCATCTTTTGTATAGCACTTTCTCCGTTTCTTACGCTTGCACAGCGCAATGTTCAGGATTCCATCATCGGGACTCCACTGGTGGGTGTGCATTATGGTGCTATGTGGTCGGGAGGAGATCTTGCAGATCGCTACACTTTCTTCAATCACGTCGGAATAATGGCTGGTTACAAAAGCAATAGAAACGTTTTCCTCGGTATGGATGCCAATTTTATGTTTGGCAACCAAATCAATGCGGATGAGTCGACTGATGAATTTTATGGACTGTTCGATCACCTAACAGATTCTTACGGCAATATTACGGATGCTAACGGTGACATTGCGAAAGTATTGGTTTATTCGAGAGGGATTAACATCAATGCGACTGTTGGTTATATAATTCCCGTGTTTAGTCCCAACAAGAATTCAGGTGTTATGATTCAGATTGGTGCAGGATATTTAGCACACAAACTAAGAGTTGAAACCCAGGATCAGGTGGTTCCTCAACTGGAGTTGGATTACAAACGCGGCTATGACCGCCTGACAATCGGTCCAAATCTGCACGAGTTTCTTGGCTATTCTTTTATGGCGAATGGTGGATACTATAATTTTTATGGCGGCTTCTATGCTCAGCAAGGCTTTACTCAGAACCGGAGAGATCAAAACTATGATAAACCTAATGTTCCAGTATCTCAGGATACAAGAATGGATCTGCAGTTTGGCATAAAAGCTGGCTGGTTTATCCCTTTTTACAAACGTCAGCCCAAGGATTATTATTTCGATTAATGTATTTTCTGTATAACATCGGAATACACCTTTATGAACTTGCGGTAAAAGCTGCCGCAATCGTTAATCCAAAAGCCAGAAAATGGGTTGATGGTAGGAAAGATTATTTCAAAAGTTTACCCGAAATTTCTGCTGAGAAAGTGATATGGTTCCACTGTGCTTCGCTTGGTGAATTCGATATGGCTTTGCCGGTTATGAACCTTTTGAAGGATCGACATCCGGACGTGTTTGTTCTTGTCAGTTTCTTTTCTCCATCAGGTATGGAGCATTACCAAAAGCGCAAACATAAGGTTGACCATGCAGTTTACTTGCCGTCGGACACCATAGAGAATGCACGTCGTTTTATTTTGCATTTTCATCCGGACAAGGTTTTCTTTGTTAAATATGAATTCTGGTCGAACTATATTTTTGAAGCAAAAAAGCAAAATGTTCAGATTTTTTCAATCTGTTCCCTTTTCAGGAATGATCACCGTTTTTTCAAATGGTACGGAGGATTCTTTCGGGAAACATTAAAGAATATCGACTTTTTCTACACCCAGAATGAGGTTTCTTCACTACTTCTTGGCGATATTGGGATCACTAATTTCAAAACTACTGGAGATACCCGATTTGACCGAGTGATCGAAAATAAAGAACAACTGGAGCCAAACATACGTATTGAATCATTTCTCAAAGGAGAGACTGCGGTGATTATCGGAAGCTCCTGGCCCGAAGATGAGGAGATCATTGTTCGATTTATCTTGAAGAACCCGGATCGAAAATTCATTATTGCCCCGCATAATGTGGATGATCAGCATGTGAAGGAATTAAAGGGAAAATTGGCTGGAAGAGCGGTCCTTTTTACGGATGATCAAACGGGTGGTCATGTTTTGATTCTGAATACGATCGGTCATTTAGCGAGTGCATATGCATATGGTAATGTTGCGTATGTTGGTGGAGGTTTTTCTGGTAATCTTCACAATATTCTGGAGCCGGCTGTATTTGGACTTCCTGTTATTTTTGGGCCAAAGTTCAAGCGATTTCCGGAAGCCTTTCAATTCATTCATTTAGGTATTGGTTATGCTGTGAAAGACCTTGAAGGATTTGAGAATGCTTACAGTCGAATTATGGCTCAATCAGGAGAATTATCCACCATTACAATAAATTTTGTCGAGAAAAACAGAGGGGCCTCAGTAAAAGTTTTGGATCATATCGAGCAGGTTTTCGGGATGTAGATTTTAGGATGCCATTTCAAGCTCTGAGGGTCATCAAATAATTGGCGTTTGAGAATTGAGAATTTCCTGTTGAACTGCTCAGCCATCACAATTATCAATTATCTTTGCATCCTTAAATTCGGTTAAATCCATCTTTAATGAAAAAAATTCAAATGGTCGACCTGATATCTCAGTATCAGAAGATCAAACCGGCGATCGATTCTGCTATCCTGAATGTCATTGAAAACGCCCAATTTATTAATGGTCCTGAAGTATCTGCCTTCCAGCGTGAACTTGAGGAGTATCTTGGAGTAAAGCATGTTATTCCATGTGCAAATGGAACAGATGCACTTCAGATCGCATTGATGTCTCTTGGACTAAAACCGGGCGATGAAGTGATCACTCCTTCGTTTACATATATCGCAACAACAGAGGTCATGGCATTATTAGGCCTGAAGCCTGTTTTCGTTGAAGTGGACAAGGATACTTATTGTATTGATCCCAGTACAATCGAAGCAGCAATAACCACGAAAACAAAGGCCATTGTACCTGTACATCTTTATGGCCAGGCAGCGAATATGGATGCCATCATGAAAATTGCGATAAAACATAACTTGTTTGTTGTTGAAGATAACGCTCAGGCGATAGGAAGTGACTATCGTCATTCCGACGGAATGATTGCCAAGACAGGCACGATTGGTCATATCGGTTGTACTTCTTTTTTTCCATCGAAGAATTTAGGATGCTATGGAGATGGCGGAGCAATCTGTACAAATGACGATGATCTTGCCATGAAGATGCGTATGATTGCGAACCACGGTCAGAGTAAACGTTACTACCATGATGTGGTAGGATGCAACTCACGCTTGGACAGTATTCAAGCTGCCGTATTGCGAATCAAATTACGAGAATTGGATAACTATATCGCTGCACGGATAAAAGTTGCAGATCATTACGACAAGTTCTTTTCACAATTCCCTCAGATTAAAACGCCTGTACGTGATGGTGGTTCAACGCACGTTTTCCATCAGTATACCCTTCAGTTGCAGGGTGTCGATCGTGATGAGATGAATGTATTTCTCGCATCTAAAGAAGTGCCATCCATGATCTATTACCCAGTTCCGGCTCACAGACAGAAGATGTTTGAAGCATTTGGAAGTGATAATACCGTGTTGCCAGTCACCGATTGGTTAACACAAAGAGTGATCTCCTTGCCTATCCATACAGAAATGGAACAAGAGCAGCTCGATCATATTTGTGACTCAGTTGCTCAATTCATTAATGCTCAGATATAACGAACGGGAATGAAAAGAATTGCAGTTGTTGGTACTGGATACGTGGGATTGGTGACGGGAACGTGTTTCGCTGAAACCGGTAACCAGGTTGTTTGCGTTGATATTGATGAGAAGAAGGTCGAACGTATGCGAAATGGAGAGGTTCCGATCTATGAGCCTCACCTTGATGTGCTATTTGAGCGCAATATTAAAGCCGAAAGGCTTAGTTTCACTACAAGCCTTGAAGATGGGATCAAGCATGCTGAGATCATCTTTCTGGCATTACCAACGCCTCCTGGAGAGAATGGTTCCGCCGACCTGTCATATATCCTTGGTGTAGCTGAGGAACTAGGAAAGCTGATCACGGAATACAAAGTGATTGTAGATAAAAGTACTGTTCCTGTTGGAACTGCTGAAAAGGTTCAAGCTACAATTTCTAAACATGCGAAGGTTCCGTTTGATGTTGTCTCGAATCCTGAATTCTTGAGAGAAGGCTTTGCGGTGGATGATTTTCTGAAGCCTGATCGTGTGGTAATAGGCACGTCGTCCGATAGAGCTGAGAAAGTAATGGAGCAATTGTACAAACCGTTCGTACGCCAGGGAAATCCGATCATTTTTATGGATGAGAAATCGGCTGAACTGACGAAATACGCAGCCAATTCCTTTTTAGCGACGAAGATCACATTTATGAATGAGATCGCTAATTTCTGTGAACTGGTTGGCGCAGATGTTGATAAAGTTCGGATAGGAATTGGTTCCGATGAGCGAATAGGCAAGCGTTTCCTGTTTCCGGGTATCGGTTATGGAGGGTCTTGTTTTCCCAAGGATGTTCAAGCACTTGTAAAGTCGGGAACTGAGTACAATTTCAACTTCGAGATCCTTAATGCTGTTATGGATGTGAACGAGGATCAAAAAACGGTCCTTGTTCCAAAGATCAAAAATTTCTTTCGAGGTGAACTGAAAGGAAAGAAAATAGCAATGTGGGGACTGGCATTCAAACCTGACACAGATGATATTCGTGAAGCACCTGCACTATATATGATTGAGTCATTATTAAAACATGGAGCTATTGTGACTGCTTATGATCCGGAAGCAATGAGCAATGTCAGGAATCAGATCGGAGATAGTATATCCTATGCAGAGAATGAATATACAGCGTTACTGGATGCAGATGCACTGATTATTTGCACGGAGTGGGGTGTTTTTAGAAATCCTGATTTTAATAAAATGGGTCAGTTGATGGCGGATAAGGTCATTTTTGACGGACGAAATCTGTTCGATTTGAGTGAGATGAGCGAAAAGGGTTTTTATTATAATTCAATTGGTCGGAAGACTGTATTTTAACATAGGTTAGAATGAGTGAACGAAAAAGAATATTGATCACGGGAGCTGCAGGTTTCTTAGGTTCACACTTATGTGACCGCTTTATCAATGAGAATTATCACGTGATCGGTATGGACAACCTTATCACAGGGAGATTGAGGAATATTGAGCATTTGTTCAAATTGGAGAATTTCGAGTTTTATAATCATGATGTTTCAAAATTCATCCATGTCTCGGGGAAGCTTGATTATATATTGCATTTCGCGTCCCCGGCGAGCCCCATCGATTATTTAAAGATTCCGATCCAAACATTAAAAGTGGGTTCTCTCGGTATTCATAACTGTCTTGGATTAGCAAAAGCGAAGGGGGCTCGCGTTCTAATAGCTTCAACGTCAGAGGTGTATGGGGATCCAACTGTTCATCCGCAGAATGAAGACTATTGGGGAAATGTGAATCCCGTTGGTCCGCGTGGGGTGTACGACGAGGCGAAACGTTTTCAGGAGGCGATCACGATGGCCTACCACAATTTCCACGGTATAGAAACACGTATCGTACGCATATTCAATACTTATGGACCAAGAATGCGCTTAAATGACGGGCGTGTATTACCAGCATTTATTGGCCAGGCACTGAGAGGTGAGGACCTCACGATCTTTGGAGATGGTTCCCAAACACGTTCTTTTTGCTATGTCGATGACCTTGTAGATGGAATCGTTCGCTTATTAAACAGTGATTATGTGATGCCAGTCAATATTGGTAATCCGGATGAGATAACGATCAAGGATTTTGCGGAGGAGATTATTCAATTGACTGGAACTGCACAAAAAGTGGTTTTTAAAGATCTTCCGGTGGATGATCCGAAACAAAGACAGCCTGATATAACAAGGGCTCGTGCACTGTTGAACTGGGAACCAAAAATTGGCCGTGCAGATGGTTTGAAGATAACCTATGATTACTTTAAGAGTCTCTCAAAGGAAGAATTGATGGAGACTGAACACAATAACTTTGATAAATACATTATTCGCTGATGGGATACTTCGCGCATGAAACTGCCGTAATTGACAAGGGTTGTAAGATCGGAGAGGGCACCAAGATCTGGCACTTTTCGCATATTATGCCTGATTGTGTGATTGGAGAACGCTGCAATATCGGTCAGAATGTTGTGGTCTCTCCGGAGGTGAAATTAGGAAATAATGTGAAAATCCAAAATAACGTTTCTCTGTATACTGGTGTGGAATGTGAAGACGACGTATTCTTGGGGCCTTCTATGGTTTTTACGAATGTGATAAATCCGAGAAGTGGGGTGAATCGTCGTGATCAGTACGCACGAACTATTGTAAGAAAGGGTGCAAGTATTGGCGCAAATGCAACCATCGTTTGTGGACATGATATTGGTCAGTATGCATTTATTGGAGCTGGAGCTGTTGTAACGAAAACCGTTCCTTCATTCGCATTGGTTGTTGGGAATCCAGCCCGTCAGATCGGTTGGATGAGCGAATATGGACACAGATTAGAATTTAATTTCGATGGTTTCGCAATTTGCCCGGAAAGTGAACAGGAATATCAGTTGGAAAATGGAGCGGTGACCCGCATAAAGTAAAGGATATGATCAAAACGGATCAAAAAGTAAAATTCGCAGTAATTGGTGCAGGACATATTGGAAAGCGACATGCAGAAATGATTCGCCGCGATGAAGAAGGTGAATTGGTTGCAATGGTTGATGTGCGTTCAATGGAAGAATGCGGTGCAAATGATTTCAATGTTCCTTTCTACCATTCAATCGAGGAACTACTTGCTTCCGGATTGGAATTCGATGTCGTGAATGTTTGTACGCCGAATGGTTTTCACGCCAGTCAAAGTTTGATGGCTTTGGAAGCTAAAAAGCACGTTGTTTGCGAAAAACCGATGGGTTTATCAAAGGAAAGTTGCGAAAAAATGATATTCAAGGCGTTCCAGGTTTCAAGGCAAGTATTCTGTGTCATGCAAAACCGCTATTCTCCGCCGTCACAGTGGATAAAAGAGTTGGTCGACAACGGAACTTTGGGGAAGATATACATGGTGCAATTGAACTGTTACTGGAACCGAGATGACCGCTATTATAAAAAAGATGGTTGGAAAGGAACAAAGGACTTGGATGGAGGAACATTATTCACGCAGTTTTCTCACTTCATTGACATCATGTACTGGTTGTTTGGTGACATCGATAACATTCAGGGAAAATTCGCTGATTTCACTCACGAGAACTCTACCGATTTCGAGGATTCTGGATTCGTAAGTTTTGATTTTGTCAATGGAGGAATGGGGTGCATCAATTATTCCACAGCTGTTGCAAATCAGAATCTTGAAAGTTCCATTACTATTATTGGTGAAAAAGGTAGTGTTAAGATCGGTGGTCAGTACATGAATGAAGTAGAGGTTTGTAATATTCAGGATTATGAAATGCCGGAACTGGCACCGACCAATCCTGGGAATGACTATGGCGCATATAAAGGTTCCGCAGCGAACCACAATTACGTGATCAAGAACGTGATCGACACATTGAAAGGAAGAACATCTGCAACCACAAATGCACTCGAGGGTCTAAAAGTGGTAGAGATTATTGAAAGAATATACAAAGTGAGAAATGAGCAACTCGATCTATAATAAACTTCTGAAGAAGGAAGCAAGTCTTGCAGTAATCGGACTCGGCTATGTAGGATTGCCTATTGCGTTGGAATTTGCAAGAAAAATCAAAGTTATTGGATTTGATATTAATCCGGAGCGCATCGATTTAATGAAGCGTAAGATCGATCCAAGTAATGAATTGGAAGCATCTGCTTTTGACGGATGTGACATCGAATTCACGGCGGACATCCATGATCTAAATGATGTAGAGTTTTTCGTGGTCGCAGTTCCAACTCCGATCGATGATGCGAATCTTCCGAATCTCAGACCACTTTTGGGAGCAAGTTCAACAGTTGGTAAGGTTTTAAAAAGAGGGGATTATGTGGTCTTTGAATCAACGGTTTATCCGGGGTGTACTGAGGAGGATTGTATCCCTGTCCTTGAGGTTGAATCAGGATTAAAATTTAAGGAGGATTTCAAGGTTGGATATTCTCCTGAACGCATCAATCCTGGAGATAAGGAGCACACTTTGCAAAATGTAGTGAAGGTCGTATCCGGATGTTGTGATGAGTCCTTGGATCAGATCGCGAAAGTATATGAATTGGTTGTGAGAGCAGGTGTTCATCGGGCATCTTCGATCAAGGTAGCTGAAGCAGCTAAAATCATTGAGAATACTCAACGCGATTTGAACATCGCCTTGATGAACGAGCTGTCGATTATTTTCAATAAATTGAAGATAAATACCTTTGATGTGCTGGATGCTGCGGGAACCAAATGGAATTTCCTGAAGTTTTCTCCTGGACTTGTGGGCGGGCATTGCATAGGCGTTGATCCATATTACCTCACGCACAAGGCGCAGCAGGCTGGATATCATTCTAAAGTGATCACGAGCGGTCGTTTCGTCAATGATTCAATGGGTGGCTACATCGCAAAACAGACGGTCAAAAAGATCATTGCTCAAGGAAAACATATCCAGGACGCTCGCGTGTTGGTCATGGGGGCAACTTTTAAAGAAGATGTCAGCGACATTCGAAATTCGAAGGTGATCGATGTTGTGAATGAGTTAACCTCGTTCATGGTGCATGTTGATCTGGTTGATCCACATGCAAGTTCTGTTGAGATGCTGCACGAATATGGTGTTGGTCTGCTTGATAAACCTTCAAATGATTACGATGCGATCATTGTAGCAGTTAACCACAAAGAATATAAAACACTCACAGAGCAGGACTTTAAAGCCCTTTTGATAGATGGAAAAGGTGTTTTCGTGGATGTGAAGGGAATTTTCAAAGGAAATATAAAAGAACTGGAGTACTGGTCGTTATAATTTTCAAGTTTCAATTGTCAAGGGGGATGGAATTTAGTAAAAGGATATTGGTAACAGGGGGAGCCGGATTCATCGGTTCGCACGTCGTTCGTTTATTTGTGAACAAATACCCTGATTATCAGGTTATCAATTTTGATAAACTGACGTATGCTGGAAATCTTGAAAATCTGCGTGATGTTGAAAATACCCCGAATTATGCATTCCGGAAAGGGGATATTGTTTCAGGAGATGATGTAAGAGCCGCGTTTGTTGATTATCAGATTACAGATGTTATACATTTAGCAGCTGAGTCTCACGTTGATCGTTCGATCGAAGGACCAATGGAATTTGTTATGACAAATGTCGTTGGAACCGTCAATTTATTGCAATCTGCAAAGGATTTCTGGAAGGAAGGTGATCATGTTTTTCATCATGTTTCTACCGATGAGGTGTATGGGAGTCTGGGGCATGAAGGTTTGTTCACTGAGGAAACATCTTATGATCCGAGAAGTCCATATTCTGCATCGAAGGCATCGTCCGATCATTTTGTATCAGCCTTCTACCATACTTATGGTTTACCGGTAAAGATGTCGAATTGTTCGAACAACTATGGCAGCCATCATTTCCCCGAGAAGTTGATTCCGCTGATGATCCATAATATCCAAAACAAAAAACCGCTTCCGGTTTATGGCAAAGGTGAAAATGTGCGCGATTGGCTTTGGGTTGAAGATCATGCGCGTGCCATCGATACGATCTTTCATAAGGGAAATGTCGGAGAGTCTTACAATGTTGGTGGACTCAACGAATGGACGAATATCGAATTGGTGCATTTTCTTTGTAAAATGATGGACCGAAAACTTGGGAGAGCAGAAGGTGATTCAGAAAAGCTGATCACGTTCGTGACCGATCGAAAGGGTCATGATCAGAGGTATGCCATTGATGCAAGTAAACTAGAAAAAGATCTTGGATGGACACCATCGATCAAATTCGAGGAAGGACTCGAAAGAACTGTGGATTGGTATTTGAAGAATCCAGAATGGGTGCGCAAAGTGACTAGCGGAGAATACCAGTCCTATTATTCAAACATGTACGAGAACCGTTGAGATGAGTTTTTTTTCGAAGCTTTTCGAGAGAAAATCTCAACTTCAACCCTTCGATCTGTCACTGTTCAGAGCGGATATGCACAGTCATTTGATTCCGGGTATCGACGATGGTTCGAGAAGCAT
Source organism: Flavobacteriia bacterium (assembly GCA_046301895.1). Lineage (GTDB taxonomy): Bacteria > Bacteroidota > Bacteroidia > Flavobacteriales_D > Crocinitomicaceae > M0103. Next base: position 84,816 of record JBKCJG010000086.1, on the reverse strand, counting down.
GGATGAAACCATCGCGATGCTGGCCAAATTTGAAAGTCTCGGATTTAAGAAGGTTGTGACAACCCCGCACATCATGAATGAAGTGTACCCGAATACCCCGCAAATCATTTTGGAAGGTCTGGAACATGTGCGACAAACAGCCCTGGGATTAGGTATTGATATTGAAATCGAAGCGGCAGCAGAATATTATTTTGATGATTCATTGGTTAAAGCAGTTAAGGAGGCATCCATTTTGACCTTTGGCGACCGCTATGTACTGATCGAGTTCTCATTTCAAGCGGCGCCTGTTTACGAGGACAATTTATTCTTTGAGATGCAGCTGGCTAACTACAAGCCTGTTCTGGCCCACTTTGAGCGCTATTCCTATTTTCACGGCTCGAATGATAAAGCGATTGAGTATCGCGAAAAGGGAGTAAATATTCAAGTTAATCTCAATTCATTGACAGGACATTATGGTCCTGAGGTCAGAAAACAGGCTCAGCGGCTGATCGATAATGAACTAGTTGATTTTGTTGGCACTGATTGCCATAGAATACAACATCAGCTGCTGTTAGAAGAGCACTTGTCAGACCCTTATTTTCATAAGTTAGGATCTCTGAAACTAAAGAATTCATCACTTTGAATTGAAAGAAATCTTTGCAGGACGAACATGTCGAAAACTACATACCATGGTAAATAAACATTTTGTAGTTTTACAAAAAAGAGTAAATGGAATCGATTTTTAGTTGGTTATTTGGGGTAATTGGAGTCACATCTATTCTTGTTCATAATCGATCGCGCCAAGATCTTGGAAATTTTCTTGAGCTGCTTTTTTCACTCGCTGTTTTGGTCATGAGTGGAACCAGGCTTGAATCAGAAAGTACATCTTCAATGCTTACCCTCATTCTTGTTATATCACTTACTGCGGGGTTTGTATTGTCTCGTCTTGTCAAATTACAATCATCTGTGTGGCTATTGATCATACCCGCAGCGATCTCTTTCTTTCCAATACTTTTGGGTGAAAAGGTTTTCACCTATTATTCTTTTGATCTGAATTTCAGAAGTAGTTTAATTGTCTTGTTTCCGTTAGGAGTTGTGCTCCCTACTATTGGTTCAAAGGTTTCCGGACTTTTAAAAAATTGGCCTGATGAGCAGGAGGATCTGTCTAAATCCGTATCGCTTTTAATAATGGGTAGCGGAACCTTTGTAGGGTTCTTTTTAGGATCGTACTATGGGGTTCTTCTTTTTGCATCCGGAGTCATATTAGCTTCTTTCTATGGTTTTCCTGCAATTAGAAATGTAGCCTTCGGCTTGCTTTTTATTTCTCTTTTACCCGTATTTCAGGAATCAGGCGGGATAGAAATAATTGATCTTAGTTTAGGAGAAACAATTGCCGCTATTTTCTATGGTGCTTCTGTCGTCTATTTGCTTCATTGGTATTATAGATCAGGATCTACAAATTTAGGTTTACTGTTAGCTTTAGCTTTTGGGGTGCTGTTTTTAACGGGGCTACTTTTTATGGGTACACAGAAAGCCGATCTTGGAGGAGCCGATGCATTCATTGCTTCGTTTGTGGGAGTGGCGGCCGCGTTAGCTCTTCTTCCCGATTTTCGGCTAGCTGAAGCGCTTGTTCCGACACTTGTAGCTATAGCTTTGTTGCTGCTTCCGTTGACAGTTCCTATAGGTTACGAACAGGATACAATGGACTTAAAAACAGGCATTGGATCAAAGAAGAATAAGGAGAAGCCTACATTATTTGAAGGAGATAATTTACCACTTGATAGCATCATTGGTGAATACACTATTAACGAGCGCACAGTTCAGCTGAACTTCCAATTGGGACCAAAAGGTGGGATTACCACAGGAGGATTCAAGTCATTTAAAGGGAAAATTTCGATAAACAAAGACCTTGTCAACTCTATTTTTTCGATCGAACTTCCGTTTGCTCAACTGACAACTTTTAATAAGTACAGGGATGAGTCCTTAGCAGAAGAAGGGTATTTCAATGCTGTGAAATATCCATTAATGACCTTTGTATCAAAAAAGCTTTCCAAAAAGAATGGGCACTATGAATTGGAAGGTGTCTTCACCATGCTCGGCGTTACAAAACCATTGAAGGTTGAATTGAAATATACAGGAAAGATGGGATCGGAAAAATATCCCGTATTAGTTGGACGCTCAGCTATTGATCGAACTGAATTCGGTATGAAAGCTGATTCGAAGGAAGGGAATATCGTGGATTTTGCATTCCGTGTGGAACTGATCAAATAGTCTTACAAACGGCCTCCCACGATATCATCAACAACTTCGGGATTCAGTAATGTTGAAGTGTCACCGAAATTGGACAGGTCCCCTTCTGCAATTTTTCTCAGGATTCTGCGCATGATTTTACCTGACCGCGTCTTTGGCAATCCCTGAACGAACTGGATCTTATCCAATTTTGCAATCGGACCTATATGATCTGCAATATGTTGATTTATCTCCTTCCGCAAATTATCGCGATCGCGTCCTTCACCTGCATCTTTCAAAATAATAAATCCGTAAAGTGCATTTCCTTTGATATCATGGGGGAATCCAACCAAAGCGGATTCTGCTACAGCAGGATGCTCATTAATGGCATCTTCGATCGGAGCAGTTCCAAGGTTATGTCCGGAAACGATCACAACATCATCAACACGTCCTGTAATTCGATAGTACCCTACTTCGTCTCTCAATGCACCATCTCCTGTGAAGTAGTATCCCGGAAAGGCTTTGAAATAAGTGTCTTTATAGCGCTCGTGATCGCCCCAGATAGTGCGAGCAATAGATGGCCACGGAAAAGATATACAAAGATTTCCGCCAGCACGGTTCCCTTCGATCTCATTGCCTTTTTCATCCAGCAGGACAGGTCTGACTCCTGGTAAAGGGAGTGTCGCATAAGTTGGCTTTGTAGGCGTAATATAAGGTAATGGCGATATAAGGATTCCACCGGTTTCGGTTTGCCACCATGTATCGACTATCGGGCTTAGTTTTTTGCCTACGTGATCGTTGTACCAATGCCATGCCTCTTCATTGATCGGCTCACCTACAGATCCAAGGACCTTCAGGGAAGAGAGGTCATATTTCGTAACCCATTCTGACCCTTCTTTTGCAAGTGAACGGATAGCGGTAGGGGCTGTATACAAGTGGGTGATCTTGTGCTTTTCGATCACCTCCCAGAACCGTCCAAAATCAGGGTAGGATGGGATACCTTCGAACATCACGGTAGTTGCCCCATTGAGCAGGGCACCGTATAGGATGTATGAATGACCAGTGATCCAACCGATGTCAGCAGTGCACCAGAAAATATCATTTTCTTTGTATTGAAATACATTATTGAACGTATAGCCGGTGTAAACCATATATCCACCGGTTGTGTGAACCATTCCTTTCGGCTTACCGGTTGATCCGGAAGTGTAAAGAATGAATAGAGGATCTTCAGCTTCCATGATTTCGGGTTTATTAGCTGACTTGGCATCTTGCATCAATGACTCCATCCAGAGATCTCGACCATACTTCATTTCAACAGGAGTAGTTGTTCTTTTTACAACAAGCACTTTTTCTACACAATCACATTTTTCCAATGCTTCATCGACGATCCCTTTCAGATCGATTATTTTATTCCCGCGATATCCTCCATCCGAAGTAATAACCATCTTACAGGTTGAATCCATAATTCTTGCTGCAACAGCGGATGAAGAAAATCCAGCAAAGACAACTGAATGAATTGCACCGATCCTTGCACATGCAAGAACCGCGATTGCCAAGTCAGGGATCATGGGCAAATAAATACACACTCGGTCTCCTTTTCGGATTCCTTGATCCAATAGTACATTCGCCATTTTGCACACCCTCTCGTGAAGTTCTTTGTATGTTATCTTCTGTGCTGGCTCCTCCGGATCATTCGGTTCAAACAGGATCGCTGTTTTTTTTGATCTTGTTGCAAGATGACGATCGATCGCATTGTGTGTAATATTTAGCTTTCCCCCTTCGAACCATTTAAAACGGGCTTGGACCATGTCATGTTCAAGGAGATTGTGCCAGTGGGTATACCATTCAAAATTCGATGCGATTTCGCTCCAGAATTTCCGGGGAACTTCAATAGACCTTCTGTATTGACGAAAGTATTGTTCAAGGTTTTCGATCGTGTAATTCATTTGCTACGTTTATCCGATTAAAAATAAAAATTAATCGTCAGCTAAAGCAGTGTTCTTAAAAATAGAATACTGATCCGGAAAGCTTCCCATGTGATAGGATCAGCGCGGGAAATGGAACTTTCAGGTAATTAATCTGATCCAAAAGTTTTTTTAGCCAGATCTTCTTTACCGGTAGACGACTGAAATCAATATCAAGTGAAAAAAGGAATTCCCTACGCGATGAGTAGGTTGTTCCAGTAGGGGTGGTATATGTTTCCATATCCCCGACGAGCTTTGCGTCCACACTATAACCGAGGGAAAAGCAGAGCCACTTGGGAACTGAAGAACTTTTCAAGAAAAGGGTTGGATTAAAACTTAACCAGTAGGTTTGGCCATTATAATCTTTGAGCAATTGCTCGGAAAAGTTTGAGCCAAGAACATTTGGTCGCAATGAAGCAAATTCGGTGGTGTGGAAGGAAAACTTAGGAATTAAGCGCTCTTCTCCCCAAACGAGTTCTTGTCCAAGGTACAATCCTCCTCCGATGGCGTTAGCGCCCATGTCGTACCAGGAAAATCCCCACCCCGGGCTGTAACCGTCAAAAAATTCGAGTGTTGTCTGATATCCTAGTCCTATACCTGTGCCTATCAACACTGCTGTACTTTCCTTCATGCCTGTCCATTTGTACATGTTACCTGTGAGACGACTGATCTTATAATTGGCATAAATATGTCCCGCCTTGTCCATCTGAAGCCAATTGTCAAAATCATTAAACGAGTGAAAGGATTCCATTACCTCATTCTTATACCAAACCTCATAAAGTGCAGTCATACTACCTGCCCAAACCAATCCAATTGAGCTCGTAATGATTCCAAAGCGCTTAGGTGATGGAGCGCTCGAATTTTCCAGCACACTTTTTTGAGCTTGTACTTGCACGATCAAAGATGTGAAAAAGGATATAAAAAGGAGCCGGATCATTTCCCCCGAAGGTAATCCAAATCACGGAATTATGAGGAATCCAGTGTTGAAAAAATAAAAGATCAGGAAATTCGTTCTTTTCTTTAAAGAGTACTTTTAAGAACGTGGAAATGTTATGAAAAGAGCTACAGTTAGGGTTTCAAAATACTCTCTTTCCGTTAAAAAAGCAGACTATGAATAAGATCAGAAAAGATTGGAATGATATCAAGATAAACGACAGCTGGGCGATTTTCAAGATCATGTCCGAGTTCGTTGAAGGCTATGAACGAATGGCAAAGATCGGCCCTTGCATCTCTGTTTTCGGTTCAGCACGAACAAAACCAGACAACAAATACTATCAAGTTGGCGTTCAGATCGCGGAAATGCTTGCTGAAGCGGGTTATGGGGTAATAACAGGCGGAGGTCCGGGAATAATGGAAGCTGCAAACAAAGGCGCACAGCAGGGAGGAGGTAAATCTGTGGGACTTAACATTGATCTTCCTTTTGAGCAGAATCACAATCCTTTCATTGACGCTGAGCACAATCTTGAATTCGATTACTTCTTTGTCCGCAAAGTGATCTTCGTCAAATATGCTCAGGGGTTTGTGATTCTTCCTGGAGGCTTTGGAACCCTTGATGAATTGTTTGAGGCACTCACATTGATTCAGACCAAGAAGATCAATCAGCGACCTGTTGTATTGATTGGCAAGGATTATTGGCAAGGACTTGTTGAATGGATAAAGGAGGCTATGCTGAATATGGAGCATAATATTTCACCAAACGACATGAATCTGTTCGAATTGGTTGATACTGCGGAAGAGGCTTTCCAGTTCATTGATGACTTTTACAAATCTCATGCATTATCACCAAACTTTTAATGTGTACGGGGAAAGTTTTGTAGTTGCACTTTCGGCTTAATTCCTATATTTGCTACTTTCATCTCAGTGTATGGAATTTTTGAGAAAACTCAGATCCTTTATTTGGAGTAAGCATTTTCTGAAACATCTCGGACTCGTTGCATTGTCTTACCTTGTGATCGTAAGTGTGACGGTATTTTACCTTGATTCCTATACCAACCATGGCCAGCGAATTGATGTACCGAATCTTGTTGGTAAAGATGTGAACAGTGTGAAACCCATGCTTGAAGAACTTGGACTTCAATATGAAGTCTTAGATTCCATTTACGACCCTTCAAAGCCGGAAGGAACTATTCTTGATCAGGACCCAGATGCAACAATGTTGTCCTTGGTTCCCGTCAAAGAAGGTAGGATCATTCGTTTACGCGTGTCCAAGAGATCTCGTCTAGTCGAGATGCCGAGTCTGATCGATAAATCCCAAAGGTTCGCAGAGAGTATTTTGGAGAATCGCGGATTGAAACTCAGAATTCAGTACAAACCTACCAACGAAGCGAATGGTGCGGTTCTTGATCAGTTATACAAAGGAAGATCGGTAAAGGAAGGTACACGTATTCCTATCGGCTCAACCATCGTTCTTATTGTGGGCCAAAATGATGCGGGAGAGCCTGTGGAAATACCAAATCTTGTTGGTATGACAATTTTTGAGGCTCAAGAACGTTTAGTAGCTCTCGGAGCATTTGGTTACTTGCCTGTTTGTGCTGAATGTATGACATATGAAGATTCTGTCGCAGCGCGCATTGAATCGCAGTCTCCCGAGTACATTGAAGGGATTTTGATCCCGTCAGGTTCAACGATCACAGTGTATGCCACGAAAAATTATACCGGTGGTGGCCAGAACCCTTAATTGCTAAATATTATTCGCATGAAAGGAACTCTTCTATTTGTTTTGAGCGCTCTAATTCCATCTTTCTTATTCTCACAGGGGGAGGGGATAGGTCCATTGACAACTAATCCTGAACTCTTAGGGAAATATCCTTCAGGAGTAAAGGGGAACAGGGCAAACGCCGGAACTTTTGATAGCACGTTCATTTACTTTTCCGATACCTTGAACTTACCATTCTTTGACGAATTCTCTAAAGATCATTTTCAGGTTTACAATGCTGATTTCGCAGATCCAGGAGTAACGAGTGACAAAAAATACCGAATTCTCGAGAACTCGACATTATTACCAATACCAAATGATCAGTTGTTTACCGGTCAGATTACGTTCCGTCGTACTTATGATATTGGCACATCTACATTTATAGATAACAATTTCTTGCCGATACAATATAAGGTCGGTGATCTGACGTCCTATCCCGTGAATTACGCAACGACCGATTTGTATCCGCCTTACTATATTTACGATACTATTGGTGTTTCAGATGAATCAGACACGGTTTGGATAATTGATCCTGAATTTTATCAGGATTCAGCAACACAATTCTTTACAAACCTTAATGATCCAAATGCATTTTGGTTGGACCGACACGCCTATCACAATTACCGCTATGCATTCGAACCTCGTTCAATAGGTGTGGTAACGTTTGATGGATTGAACGAGAATGGTTACCCCTACAACATTGGGACAACTCTAACGAACTATGCTGATTATCTCACTTCAAAGCCGTTAGATCTCTCTGCATTGAATGCTGCGGATTCTGTCTATTTCAGTTTTTTGTATCAAACAGAAGGCTTTGGAGATATACCTGAAGCAGGTGACTCACTCGTTTTAGAGTTCTATGCGAAGGATCTGGATGTATGGACTAGAATCTGGAGTGCATCGGGAGAGGGAACTACAGATTTTAAAGTAGGACATGTGCGACTGGAAGATCCTGAATATTTCAAGAAAGGCTTCCAGTTTCGATTTAAAAATTATGGTGCACTCTCCGGTAGTCTTGATCACTTTCATTTGGATTATGTTCATCTGAGAGCACTGTCCGGTTTTCAGGATACCCTTTTCAAAGATTTTGCATTTGTTTATCCGGCGGGGAGTTTGTTGAAAACATATACTGCCGTGCCGTGGGATCATTTCAAGAATTCCCCAACTGGAAAAATGACAGAAAATGCAACAATTACAGTTCATAATGGGAGTAACTTGCCCGAGAACAATCAGAACGGTAAGATCGAGGTCTTGTACAATTCAGTCATAGAAGGTAGCTACATAATGAACGCAACCACCCTGTCTGGTGGAAATATCAATTATGATCCGCAGACTACTTATACTTCTGAACATGACTGTTCCGCGGGTTATATATTTGATATTACAAAGCCCGGAACTAGTCAGAATTTTAATCTTATTGCAACAGCCTCCGCTCAGTTTCCGAATCTGGCACAGAATGATTCGACATTCGGAATACAGCATTTTGGTAATTACTACAGTTATGATGATGGCAGTGCGGAGGCAGCTTATGGTCCAACAGGTGTGCAGGCACGTTTGGCTGTAAAATATGATTCTTATGAAGAGGATTCACTGATTGGAATGAAAATTCATTTTGTCCCTTCAGTAAACGATGTCTCCGATAAGCTGTTTCTTTTGACCGTTTGGGCAGCCGGTTCAAATGGTATGCCATCCACTGTGCTTTATGAAGATGACGTCTTCTTCCCAAGATCTCCGATCTATGGAAATTACAGGAATAATTTCATCGATTATTATTTTTTGGACACCTTGAAAGTAAAGGTTGGTACTTCTTTCTTTGTGGGGTGGCGTCAGTTTGATGAAGATAGATTGAATGTGGGGCTTGACCGTAATCTCGATAATCATACAGCGACCTATTACAGTATAGACGGTGGTTCTAACTGGATACAATCATCGATTTCAGGTTCTGTAATGATACGCCCGATGTTCTCAACGGAACTGGATGCAGAACTTGGTGTTGACGAGAAAAGTAAATACATAGATGCAATACTTTATCCGAATCCAACAACAGATGAAATAACGATTGAAATGTCTGAAGGCAAATTTGAGGGAGTGGATATATATTCGATCCAAGGAGTTAAGATCATTTCTTCGGATTCAAAAGTAGTTTCACTTTCACAGTATCCCGAAGGTGTATATTTCTTCCGTATCAAAGGGTCACAAAAAGTCTATAAAATCATCAAGCAGTAATGAGCGAAACTGTTGATGAGTTGGAGAACGAAGAGGAAGAACTCTTTGAGCATTACAGATTTAAGGCGGATCCAGGACAAGAGGTTATTCGTATCGATAAATTCCTGATAGACAGATTACCTAATACTTCACGGAATAAGATTCAGGTCGCTGCAAAGAATGGTAATATTTTAGTCAACGGAGAAAAGGTAAAGCAGAATTACAAAGTAAAACCTGGCGATGAGGTTTCTATCGTGATGCCTTATCCTGTTAGGGAAATAGAACTTATCCCACAAAACATTCCACTCAATATCGTCTATGAAGATGATTTTCTGGTAGTAGTGAATAAACCGGCTAATATGGTTGTGCATCCTGGATATGGCAATTATACTGGAACATTGGTTAATGCAATGGTTTATCATTTTGAAAATTTGCCTCACAGGATACAAGACTATTTTGGTCGACCGGGATTGGTTCATAGATTGGATAAGCATACTACCGGATTAATGGTGATCGCAAAAACTGAGCACGCATTGACGCACCTCGCTAAACAGTTTTATGATCGTACTACCGAAAGAAGGTATCACGCATTGGTTTGGGGTGATGTATCTCAGGACGGCACGATTACGGGTAATCTGGGTCGATCCCTTAAGAACAGGAAACTGATGACCGTTTTTCCTGAAGCAGATTACGGAAAACATGCTGTTACGCATTACAAAGTCATTCAGCGATTTGGGCTGGTGACGCTGGTGGAGTGCAAATTAGAAACGGGCCGCACACATCAGATCAGAGCTCATATGCGGTTTATCGGTCACCCACTTTTCAACGATCTGGAATATGGTGGTGATACATTACTGAAAGGAACACCTTCCTCAAAGTATAAAAAATTTATAGATAATTGTTTCGAGTTGATTCCCGGGCAAGCACTTCATGCTAAAACATTGGGTTTTGAACATCCAGAAACTCGGGAATTTTTGCGGTTCGATTCAGAGTTGCCACTTGGTTTCTCCGGAATACTAGACAAATGGAAGAGTTACACGTCATCCGTTGAGTAGCAAACATGTTGTAGGAAGGCATCTACCCATCGCTTTTATGAAGTGTATATATCATTGTAATTATTGTTCCCGAATCTAAAATGTTGTGAATATTTTGTGTTCGATCATTAATTATTCGTAAATATTTGTTTTCTTCGTTGTTTGAATAATTAATTGAAAAAGGTTCTATGTACTACAAATTCGTACTACCACTTGTTTTTATAAGCCTTTCTTGGCTTTCTTTGGCACAGAATAAGTTCGTTCTTGAAGCAGATGTCTACTTCAAAAGTGAAAAATATTGTGAAGGAGCGGAGAAGTGCAGTCTTGCTTACAGCAAGTTGAATAGAAAAGGTAATCAAGCCAAGAAAATGAAGGCTGATATGGCATTCAAAACAGCGGAGTGTTACAGATTTACTGATCGTTTCCGTGAGGCAAATGAGTGGTATGACAGAGCCTTATTACTGGACTATCAGGAGGTCGTTCCGGAGGTTCATTATTACAATGGAGTCATGCTTCAGCAGATGGGGGAAATGGAGAAGGCTCAAAAGAGCTTTGAAGAGTACAAGAAACTCGTTCCCGCTGACACAAGGGGAGACGTAGGTATCCAGTCCTGTAAGGAAAGCAAGAGTTATGTAGCGAACAAGACAAGACACACTGTTGCACCGATCTCTGCTCTCAATGTGAAAGAAATGGACATGGCTCCGATGTTTGCAGATCGAAAAGAGTCGAAGATTTATTTTGGGTCCAGTAGAAAGGGGAGTACGGGTAATTCGACGGATCCTATTTCTTGTGAGAACTACATGGATCTATGGGTAGCAGATTATGATGCGAAGAAACAGGCTTTTATGGAGCCAAAACTAGTCGATGCCAGTGGCAAGATAAACACTGAGGCTCATGAGGGAACTGCTTGTTTTGATGGGCGAGGGAAAACTATGTTTTTCACACGTTGTCCGAACATGAAGAAACAAAACCTGGGATGTGACATCTGGATGTCAACATTGGAAGGAAAAGAAGAATGGGGAGATCCTGTGAAACTGAATCTTAAAAATGGGATTGACTCGATCACCGTTGGTCACCCTTGTGTATCGGATGACGGCAAATTCTTAATTTTCGTTTCTGATCTTCCGGGTGGGTATGGCGGTCGTGACCTTTGGTACACCTCTTATGATCGTAAGTCTGAATCTTGGGTTTCCCCTAAAAACCTTGGCCCAGAAGTGAATACAGCGGGTAATGAAATGTTTCCGACCTTTGGTAAGGATGGAAGTCTCTATTTCGCGACCGACGGAATTCCGGGTATGGGTGGTCTAGACTTGTTCAAGGCAACAAAGGCAGGAGATCAGATGAAATGGGAAAATCCAAAAAATCTTGGTGCACCAATCAACTCGGCGAATAACGAATACGCTTTGTACGAACAAACAGATAGAAAAGGATACTTTACCTCCGAGAGAGTTATACCGGGTGAGCAGTCTAACAATCCGAATATTTGGTCATATGAACTTCCTCCAAACCTATTCGATCTGAAGGTAATCGTTTCAGAGCTTGGAGACAAATCTGTTAAGATCGCTGACGTTAAAGTGGTTGTTAAAGGATCTGACGGGTCAACTTGGGAAGGTTTTACGAAAAAGAACGGTGAGACGATTATTTGGGAAAAGAAGGCTGACGGTTCTCGTTATGTGAATGAAGAGTCTTCATATAGCATTGCGATCTCAAAAGAAGGGTATCACGAAGACAAGAAAGGAGCTCAGTTCACAACTGTTGGACTGAACTACAATCAGAATTTCATCATCGAAATGGCGCTTCTTCCTAAGAAGCCGATTCGTCTTCCTGAAGTTCGTTATCCTTTGGATCAGTGGGTTCTTTTGGCGGATTCCACGATCAATTCTCCTGACTCGCTATTGTTCGTATACAACCTACTTCAGGAATATCCTGAAATGGTATTGGAACTTAGTTCCCATACGGATGCACGAGGAAGTAATGAGCGCAACCAGAAACTCTCTGAGAATCGTGCCCGTGCATGTTACAAGTACCTTGTAGAACAGAAAGGTGTAGATCCTCGTCGAATTGTACCTGTAGGAAAAGGAGAGATGGAACCAAGAACTATCTATAAGAGAGGTGAGGAATACCTTGAGTCAAAACCAATGGATATGGCAGGTGTTGAAACGATCCTTCTCAAGGAGGAGTACATTAATCAGTTTAAAGCAACGAATAAACCCCTGTTCGAAAGGCTGCACCAGCTGAATCGTAGAACGGAAGGTAGGGTGATCAATATGAACTTTGATCCTGCTTCAAACCCGGCTGCGAACCCTGAATACATGAATTATGTCAAGTATCCATAATTGAGTATGTTTAAAAAATAGAAAAGGCGCTGGTAAACAGCGCCTTTTTTCGTATATTCATGTAGCCTAACCTTCTAACATGAAAGAAAAATATCTGCACTACCTCTGGCAGAATAAACTGCTTCCTTACCATCAAATGACATTACTATCCGGGGAGTACTTTGCGGTGATTTATCCGGGCGATTACAACGAAAATGAAAGCGGACCTGATTTTTTCAATGCACAGATCCAAATTGATGGATTGGTTTGGAATGGGAATGTGGAGTTGCATGTCCGATCGTCGGACTGGTACCGTCATGGGCATCAGTTCGATCCTGCCTATTCCAATGTTATATTGCATGTCGTGTACGAATTTGATAAGGATGTGATCATTGATAACAGAACTATTCCCGCACTCGAACTTAAGAATGTAATCAGTGTGCAACATTATAAAGGCTACACCGATTTTTTTAGGAGAAAAAATAAAATTCTATGTGCTTCACAGTTCACCGCGGTTGATGCGATCAATCGCATCAATATGCAGGAAAGAGCAATATTAAACCGACTAAATCGAAAAACTGAATTCTTGGATGAATTCAGGGGAGATCCGCATGAAGCTTTCTATATTTTGGTTGCCCGCGCTATGGGAGCAAAAGTAAATCAACTTCCATTCGAGGAATTGGCAAGAAGACTTCCCTATCGTAAGATTAAAAATGTCCGCGTTAATGATCGTGAATTAGTACTCCTTCAAACAGGAGGATTCGTTGCTTCTGATAAGCCATCTGAATTATTGTCGACATCAAAAGAAATGATTCGATATGAAAACATGATTGGAACGGTTAATCCCCATTCATGGAAAAGGGGAGGTTTACGTCCGGGCGCAGCACCTGAAGTGAGGATAAGACAATTTGCAGCGTTGACCCATAAGCTTGATCCTGAATTGTTCTTGCAACTATCAGATAATTTGGATCTGCGAGAATATTTTCACGGACATTTTTCCATTAACAAATCCTACAGCTTAACTCATCCAGAATATAAAAAGCTTACTAAATGGTCCATTGATATGATCTTGATCAATGCGGTTGCTCCTTTCTTGTGGTGGTTTGGACAGATCAGAAAGGATGACCTTTTGGTTGAACTTGCTTTTCTTTTACTTCGACAGATCCCACCGGAGCAAAATTCCATCATCGCCAAATGGGAGCGATTAGGGCTTAATTGTGAAAATGCATTCGAAACACAGGCAATGTTGGAGATTTTTAACGAATTTTGTTTTCGTAAGAAATGCCTATCTTGCGGAATAGGTAAAAGTATACTTGGTAAATGAAATTGATACAAAAGATCACCTTTTTCTTTGAAATGCGCTCCTTTGGTGTTTGTTCCTGGTGGGCTCGTAAACTGGGGATCAACAGTTCGAAGGTGAGGCTTGGGTTCATATATGCATCATTTATTGCATTGGGTTCCCCGTTGATATTGTATCTGGCTATGGCTTGGATACTCGAGCATAAACATTATTTTAAACTTCAACGTGCCAGACGGAAAACGATCTGGGAATTGTAATGTTAAAGCATAGCTACAAAATTTTTAAAAAGATTTATTTCTTCGCTGCGCTGATGCTTGTTATAACAAGTGTCGGAACGGTTGGATACATGATCATCGAAGGTTGGGAAGCATTTGATTCCTTTTACATGACGATCATTACGATGTCAACTGTTGGTTTTGGGGAGGTGCACCCACTGTCGGATATTGGACGTCTATTTACTTCGATCTTGTTGATCTCATGTTTCGGGATTTTTGCATATACCGTCTCTTCACTGACAAGTTATATCGTTGGTGGAGAATACAAGTTAAACCTGCGTGATTACCGCGTGATGTTAAAAATGAAAAAAATGGAAAATTTTGTGATTATTTGTGGCTTCGGGAGAGTAGGAAAACAAGTTGCCCATGATCTGAAGTATACAGGACAAGCATTCGTAATTGTGGATCAGGACGAGTCAACGATCAGTGAAAACGAATTGAATAATGGATATATCTTCATTAAAGGAGATTCAACAAACGATGAAGTTCTTCACGCTGCAGGTATTCTGAAGGCCAGTGCAATCATTAGCTGTCTGCCCAAAGATGCTGACAATCTATACGTGGTGCTTGCTGCAAGAGAAAACAGGAAGGATATCTTAATCATTTCTCGTGCAACACAAACATCGGCTGTGACGAAATTGAAGATCGCAGGCTCTGATCATGTCATCATGCCCGACTCGATTGGCGGGAGTCACATGGCATCTCTGATTAGTAGTCCGGATGTTGTGGAATTCATTGAAGCTATAAAGCTGGAGGGGCATCGAGGAGCAAACATTGAGTCGATCTCATTCAATGAGTTACCCGAAGAGTTTCGGAATAAAACAATTGGCCAGTTGGAAGCGAAACGACTTACGGGGGTAACGATTATAGGTTTCAAAACACCTGAAGGTGAGTATATTATAAATCCTGATTACGAAATTGAAGTAGTTCCTCATTCAACCTTGTTTGTTCTTGGTTCCGCAGAACAAATTCAGAAATTGAATGCTTTATTTGGCTTGAATCATTGATATGAGAATACTTATTACAGGTTCAAACGGTCTGCTTGGTCAAAAGATAGTTCGACACTGCCTAGAGAATAAACATGTATTCCTGGCAACATCAAAAGGAGAGAATCGAAATCCAGACTGTCCACAACACCTGTTCCAAAGTATGGATATCATTGACCCTCATGAGATAGAAACAGTTATTAGCACATTTAAACCTACTCATGTGATCCATACTGCGGCGATAACCAATGTAGATCACTGCGAGTTGAATCCATTGGAATGCCAGACAGTAAACACGGCAGCGGTAGGCTATCTTTATGATATTTCAAAACGGTTCGGTGCTCATTTCCAGTTACTGTCAACAGATTTTGTTTTTGATGGACTTAAAGGAAATTACAAGGAATCAGATAAGGTAGGACCTTTAAGTGTTTATGCGTGTTCGAAGGTTGAAGCTGAAAACCTCCTTCTTAAAGAAAAGGAAGGAAATTGGTCAATAGTTCGAACGATCATTGTTTATGGAACAGGAAATAATCTTTCACGCTCCAATATTGTGGTTTGGGCAAAGGATGCTCTCAAAAAAGGACAGGAATTATCAATTGTTGATGATCAGTTTAGAGCTCCAACCTGGGCAGATGATCTTGCATGGGCATGTTTGGAGATCTGTAGAAGAAATAAAGTAGGGATCTTCCATATTTGCGGTCCAGAAACAATGTCGATCTATGAACTTGTTTGCAGGATCGCAAAACATTATGGTTTATCAATAGACAATGTCAAAAGGTCGTCTAGTAAATCACTTAATCAGCCTGCTAAACGCCCTCCAAGAACAGGGTTTGATCTTTCGCATGCTCGTACTGAACTGGGTTATGATCCAAAAACCATTGAACAAACACTGGATCTGATATAAGAATTAGAGTTAAATTAAAAAATAGTATATTCGTCATTAATTAAAAAACAAGATGTATGGCAAGTAGCGTTTGGCGCAAAAAACCAATGAGTGCGTTCGAAGCGGACATGAAGAAAAGTGAATTGAAGCGTGTTCTTGGAAAATGGAGTTTAACAGCAATTGGAGTAGGTGCAATTATTGGAGGTGGAATATTCGTTTTAACGGGTACAGGGGCATATTATCATGCTGGTCCTGCTTTAGCTTTATCTTTCGTTATTGCAGGAATTGCCTGTGTATTTGCTGCGTTGTGTTACTCTGAATTTGCTTCTGTGTTGCCGGTTGAAGGTTCGGCTTATGCCTATGCTTATGGGACTATTGGCGAAATTTTAGCGTGGATTATTGGTTGGGGGCTCGTATTGGAATATGCTATGGGATCAATGACCGTTGCGGTTTCTTGGTCAGGATACTTCAATAAGTTACTCAAAATGTTTGGTATCGTGCTACCGGATTGGCTAACTACGGACCCAGCAAGCTACACAGGTACAGGTTTCTCTATGAATTTGCCAGCTTTTTTAATTGTATTATTAGTTGTTGGAATACTTGTGAGGGGTACAAAGGGCGCTGCAAAAGCCAATAATTTCATAGTAATTCTAAAAGTTGCAGCTGTTTTGTTTGTTATTATTGCAGGTTTATTTTTTATAAATACGGCAAATTGGTCACCATTTATCCCTGATGTCAAGAAAATAGCCCTTGATAACGGGGTGACTGAGGCCTATGGTATATCCGGTGTTATCTCAGGTGCAGCAGCAATTTTCTTTGCGTATGTTGGTTTTGATGCAGTGTCGACGCAAGCAGGGGAGGCAATAAATCCTAAAAAAGACGTGCCTTTTGCGATAGTCGTCTCATTATTGATCTGTACAGCCCTTTATATACTTGTTTCCTTGGTTTTAACAGGAATGATGAATTACCAAGACTTCAATCCTAAAGGTGCATATCCGGATGCTATAAAAGCACCGGTTGCTTACGCATTTGATATCGCAGGTCAAAAATGGGCAAGTTACATTATTACGATTGCCGCGACTGTTGGATTAATCTCTGTCTTGATGGTAATGATCATGGGTCAATCACGTATTTTCCTTGGGATGTCGAAAGACGGGTTACTTCCAAAAGTGTTCTCTCGAATAAATCCAATATCAGGGACACCTCAACGTAATTTATATATCCTTGGAGTCGTAATTGCAGTTGTTGCGGCATTTACTCCAATCAATAAGTTAGCGGACATGACTAGTTTCGGTACACTATTCGCTTTCTTGATGGTATGTATTGCTGTTTGGGTGTTACGTGTAAAACAACCCGATCTGCCAAGATCGTTTAGAGTACCAGCATTGCCTGTAATTGCTGTATTAGGCATTTTGATTAATATTTATTTAATGTGGAATCTTAGCGTCGATGCCCAGTTATTATCGTTAAGTTGGCTCGCGTTAGGAATAGTTATTTACTTTTTATATAGCCGCAGAAAAAGTAATTTGAATCATTATAATTTGGATGCTGCTATAACTCATCATGACGAGGGGTTAAACGAAGAATCAACAAAAGATTAAAAAATCTAAACGATATATGGTCCGGCTTCATTGAGGCTGGACTTTGTTTTAATATGGAAAACTCGTTTAAAAGAACTCTGGGTCTGCTTGACGCGACAAGTATCGTAGCCGGTTCGATGATCGGATCAGGTATTTTCATTGTGACTTCGCCAATGATGCGGGATATAGGTTCCGCTGGTTGGTTGATCGTTTTGTGGCTGCTAACAGGACTAATTACCGTTTTTGCTGCTTTGAGTTATGGTGAGTTGGCTGGTATGATGCCAAATGCCGGAGGTCAGTACGTTTATATTCAAAGAGCATATGGAAGGATGATGTCTTTCCTATATGGCTGGACCGTTTTTACGGTTATCCAGACCGGGGTAATTGCAGCAGTTGCGGTAGCCTTTGCGAAGTATACTTCAGTCTTTTTTCCAGAGTTGAACAATGTGTTCATGTCGGTGACAGGAACGCTGGATATCACCTTTGCTCAATTATTGGCTATTTTTAGTATTATAGTCTTGACCTTTTTGAATTCTCAAGGTGTTCAAAATGGTAAGATGATTCAGTTAATATTTACGTCTGCTAAGCTTTTTGCACTTTTTGCTCTCATTGTTCTCGGTCTGGCAATTGGATTGAAATCAGACACGATAGCACTGAATTTTCAAGATATGTGGACCGCTACGAAAACTACAGTTTCTGAAAGTGGTATTGTAACTGTCGTTCCATTGACTGGCTTTGCGCTGATGGGAGCATTGGGAGCGACGATCATAAATTCCTTATTCTCATCGGATGCATGGAATAACGTAACATTTATTGCTGGAGAGATAAAGGATCCTAAAAAGAATATTCCCAGAAGCCTTTTTCTGGGTACACTTATCGTGACCATCATTTATATTCTTGCCAATTTCGCCTATCTGGCTTTGTTACCGATCAATGGTTCGCCCGAGGCAACAGAAGCGATTGGACAAGGCATCATGTTTTCTTCGAACGATCGAGTTGGCGCTGGTGCAGCTTCTGTTATTTTTGGCGGTCTTGGTTTGAGTATAATGGCTGTACTGATCATGATCTCCACATTTGGTTGTAACAATGGTTTAGTCCTTGCGGGTTCAAGACTTTTCTATGCAATGTCCAAAGATGGTCTATTCTTCAGGAAAGCAGGAGAACTTAATAGTAAGAGTGTTCCTGGGATTGCATTATGGATTCAATGTTTATGGGCCTCAATACTTTGCCTTTCAGGAAAATATAGTGACTTGCTGGTATATTCAACATTTGCATCATTACTTTTCTACATACTGACAATTGCTGGGATTTTTGTTCTTCGGCGTAAAGAACCTGAAGCGGAGAGACCCTACAAGGCTTTCGGTTATCCGATAGTTCCTGCATTGTATATTCTGATCACTGCTGCTATCTGTGTAGATCTGTTGATCTATGACATGAAGAATGCAGGAATAGGATTGCTGATCGTTTTACTGGGTATTCCTGTTTACCTTATTTTCATGAGAAATGATCGATGAAAGGTCAGGTTTTGTGTCCATTCGCAATAGAAGAGGAGTTTTTGTTTTTCTCCTGTTAGCCCTTGCATTTGTATTTATCCCACGAATTCTGATGTCACTGCGACCGGATCCCTCGATCGAATTAAAGGCCGAGGAAGTCCGTGAGTTGAGAAACGAATCTGCCAGGCAACTGAAGAAATTTGACAATCGATTTAAAAAGAAGCAACCTAGAAAATATAGCCCCCCCATTACCCGCTTCGATCCAAATACATATACTAAAGCGGATTGGATGAAACTGGGATTAAGCTCGAAGCAGGCGGATGTTGTTTTGTCCTTCGCGAAGAGAAGGATTCGTTCAAATGAAGAACTTTCCCGAATCTTTGTAATTCCGGAAGAACTTTTCGAATTGATCAAAGATTCAACTTATTATCCTGAAAAGGTCTCGGCAGTCATGAGTTCAAATGTTCCAATGAAGACCTCAAAGTCAATTACCATTAATATCAATGTGGCAGATCAGATTGAATTGGAGAAGATACCCGGAGTAGGACCTTTTTATGCGAAGAATATCCTGAAATACCGCGAACGCTTGGGTGGATTTGTAAAGAAAGAACAGCTCCTTGAGGTTTGGAAAATGGATGTCGAAAAATATAATGCCATAGAAATGTTCGTCGAAGTGCAAGGGAATCAAGTAAGAAAAATAACATTGAACACTGCAACGGCGGAAGAACTAAAATCACACCCCTATCTAAATTGGAATATTGCAAATTCGATCGTTAAGATCAGGGTTAAAAAAGGAAAATTCACTGCCATTGACGATATACGAGAATCAGTATTAATTGACGAGGAGCTATTTGAAAAAATAAAACCCTATTTATCTTTGTGACATGACTTTAGAACAACGTTTGAAGAGCACGATACGTGATGTGCCGGATTTCCCGAAAGAAGGGATCATTTTTAAGGATATTTCTACCATAATGCTTGATTCGCAGCTATCTTCAGATGTCCTGGATCATCTGGTCAATGAATACAGAAATTCGGGAATCGAAGCAGTTGCAGGGATCGAAAGCCGAGGGTTTCTTTTTGGGTTCCCTTTAGCAATGCGTCTCGGGGTACCTTTTATATTGATCCGAAAGGAAGGTAAGTTACCGTATAAAAAGATCAGCTACGCGTATGAATTGGAATATGGAAGGGCTACTATAGAAATGCATACCGATGCATTAAAGGAAGGACAGAAAGTATTGATCCATGATGACCTTTTGGCTACGGGCGGTTCTGCAGAAGCAGCCGCAATGCTGATAAAGAAGTGCGGAGGTGAGGTGGCAGGTTTCAATTTCCTGGTTTCACTGGATTTTCTTGGTGGAGAAGATAAATTGAAACAGCATTCCAAGAATATTACTAATTTAGTCCGCTTTTGAAAACAAAAATTGCTTAAGCATTAATCAGATTGTGATGAATTTCGAACAGAACGAAAACCAGAAAATGATCGCGCAAATGGTGCGTGATTTCGCGGAGAAAGAGATCAGACCAAACATGAAAAAGTGGGATGATGAGGAGATCTTTCCGGTTGATACCATGAAGAAAATGGGGGAGCTGGGTCTTTTAGGTATCTATATCCCGGAGGAATACGGAGGTTCAGGTTTCGGATATTTTGAATACGCAACGGCTCTGATGGAATTGGGTCGTGTATGTGGAGGAATTGGATTAAGCGTTGCTGCGCACAATTCGCTTTGTACGGGCCACATCTATTACCATGGTACCGAGGAGCAGAAGAAAAAGTACCTCCCCAAACTTGCTTCAGGGGAATGGATTGGTGCATGGGGGCTTACAGAACCGAATACCGGATCAGATGCTATGCGCATGAAGACCACCGCTGTCAAAGATGGAGAGTACTGGGTGATCAATGGTGCGAAGAACTGGATCACGCATGGTCTTTCGGGGGATGTGGCAGTAGTTTTAGTTAGAACTGGCGACTTGTTAGATAGCAACGGAATTACGGCATTCATTGTTGAAAAAGGCACGCCAGGATTCTCTGCGGTGAAGATCAAGGAGAAATTTGGTGTTCGTGCGAGTGAGACGGCTGAATTGATCTTTGATAACGTTCGGTTACATGATAGTCAGGTTATTGGTCAGGTCGGTCATGGATTCAAACAGGCTATGCAGATTCTGGATGGTGGACGAATCTCGATTGCCGCTCTGAGTTGCGGTGTTGCCAGGGGCGCGTATGAATCAGCCGTTAAATACGCGAAGGAGCGCGAGCAGTTTGGACAGTCTATTTCAAATTTCCAAGCAATTGCGTTTAAACTTGCAGATATGGCTACTCAGGTCGAAGCTGCAGAAATGCTGACTTTCCAGGCTGCATTTCTTAAGAATAATAAGATGACATTGACAAAACAAGGTGCTTATGCAAAATATTACGCCAGTGAAGTTGCTGTTAAATGTGGGAATGAAGCCATGCAGATCATGGGTGGGTATGGTTACACGAAAGAGTATCCGGCAGAGAAATTCTTACGCGATGCTCGCCTTATGACAATTGGTGAAGGAACATCTGAAATTCAGAAATTAGTTATTTCCAGAGAAATTTTGAAATAAGTATTGTGAATAAATTATTTAATTGTATCTTCGCAACCCATTAAGAAAAAAATTAATTGAATAAGATATGCTAATTATTCCGGTAAAAGAAGGAGAAAACATCGAAAGAGCTCTTAAGAAGTACAAGAAGAAGTATGACAAGACAAATGTCATGAAAGAATTGCGTAGCCGTAAGGAATTTGAAAAGCCTTCTATTACTAAGCGTCAGGGGAAAATTAAAGCAGCTTATGTTCAGAAATTGCGTTCTGCAGAAATGTAGTAACAATTTTTAATAAGATACGTTAAGGAGCTATATGGCTCCTTTTTTTTTGTTGGATGATTTTGTGCGGTACCTGCAGATCGAAAAGAGGTACTCCGACCATACTGTTCTTGCATATCAGCAAGATGTTGCGCAGTTCATCGAATTTGGTGAGTTCAAGAAATCCGAAGAGATCCGTGAAGTGAATGCTATGCTAATCCGTTCCTGGATGGTTCACTTGATCGAAAAAACTGTTGGGAACAGATCTGTGAATAGGAAGCTGTCTTCATTACGCACATTTTTCAAATGGCTTAAAAAGGAGAATGTTGTCGATGTAAATCCGATGACGCGGGTGAACGGACCAAAGAATTCAAAACGACTACCCAGCTTCGCGAAAGAGTCAGAGTTGAAACTGGAACGGCTTGATCAATTATTTACCGATGATTTTGATGGTGTCAGGGATAGACTGATGTTTGAAGTATTGTATCAGACGGGTGTTCGTCTCAGTGAACTGATCGGACTCAAGGAGGTTGATGTCAACGTGGAAACGATCAAGGTGCTGGGGAAACGCAATAAGGAACGATTGATCCCGATAACGCGTGAGCTGTTTTCATTGATAATGCATTACCGGAAATTCAAGCAGGCAATGCAGCTCGATTCGTACTATTTGTTCGTGTTAAATAATGGGAATAAACTCTATCCAAAGTTTGTATATAGAAAAATTAATAGCTATCTTGGTGAGGTGACGAGTTTGGATAAATGCAGTCCCCACGTTCTTCGACATACATTCGCAACCCACATGCTGAACAATGGAGCAGGTCTTGAAGCGCTCAAAGATATTCTGGGGCACGCGAATTTGTCGGCAACGCAGGTCTATACCCATAATTCGTTCGCTAAATTGACAAATATTTATTCACAGGCCCATCCCCGAGGCCGCAAAAAAATTTAGACATGGAAATTCAAGTGCACTCCATTCATTTCAAGGCAGATCAGAAGCTGATCAATTTCATCAACGAGAAAGTGAATAAACTTGAACTGTTTTTTGATAATATCATTGCTTGTGAAGTCTATTTAAGGCTTGACAAGAATCATGTGAACGAGAATAAAATCTCAGAAGTTAAATTGCTCATTCCGGGAAAGACCTTGATTGCCAAGAAGCAATGCAAGACGTTTGAGGAAGCTACCGATCAGGCTGCAGAGGCATTGAGGAAACAAGTCAAGAAACACAAAGAGAAAGTGGCTTAAAATTTATAAAATCAATTAGATAGGGGGAGGAGTAAATACCTCCCCTGTTTTTTTTCAAAAAAAAATCAAAAAACTATTGTTTTAACAGAATTCTTTCATAGATTTGCAAACCCAAAACGGGAGAAACACTTTAAGAAGTTCTTTCATTATTGAAATACCAACAATGTGCCGATGTAGCTCAGCTGGCTAGAGCAGCTGATTTGTAATCAGCAGGTCGGGGGTTCGAGTCCCTCCATCGGCTCAAAAGTGTTGGGGAGATACTCAAGCGGCCAACGAGGACAGACTGTAAATCTGTTGGTTTTTACCTTCGAAGGTTCGAATCCTTCTCTCCCCACAGGATATTATTTAAGCGGGAGTAGCTCAGTTGGTAGAGCGTCAGCCTTCCAAGCTGAGGGTCGCGAGTTCGAATCTCGTCTCCCGCTCAATTTTGAAAGAAGAAGCCGGTGTAGCTCAGGGGTAGAGCGCTTCCTTGGTAAGGAAGAGGTCACGAGTTCAAATCTCGTCATTGGCTCACTGCGGCACTTGTTTCACTCAGGTATGGGTGAAATTTTGTATATTATATAAAGTTTGTTTTTTTATTAACTAGTAACAAATAGAACAATGGCTAAGGAAAATTTTGATCGTTCCAAACCACACGTGAACATCGGGACTATTGGTCACGTCGATCACGGTAAAACAACCCTAACAGCAGCAATCTCTAGCGTTTTGGCTAGCAAAGGTTTGGCTGCAGTTCGTGATTTCTCTTCAATCGACAACGCTCCTGAGGAAAAAGAACGAGGTATTACAATTAACACATCTCACATTGAGTATGAAACAGTAGCACGTCACTACGCTCACGTTGACTGTCCAGGTCACGCGGATTACGTAAAGAACATGGTTACTGGTGCTGCTCAAATGGATGGTGCTATCCTTGTAGTTGCTGCTACAGATGGACCAATGCCGCAAACTCGTGAGCACATTCTTTTGGGCAAGCAGGTTGGCGTTCCTCGTTTGGTTGTATTCATGAATAAAGTGGATATGGTTGACGATCCAGAATTGTTGGAGCTTGTTGAAATGGAAGTGCGTGAACTTCTTTCTTTCTACAGCTATGATGGTGACAATGCACCGGTTATTCAAGGTTCTGCACTTGGTGCTTTGAACGGTGAGCCGAAGTGGGTTGCTACAGTTGAAGCATTGATGGATGCGGTAGATACATACATCGAACTTCCTCCGCGTGATGTTGATAAGTCATTCTTGATGCCGGTTGAGGATGTATTTACGATTACAGGTCGTGGAACAGTAGCAACAGGTCGTATCGAGACTGGTGTGATCAATTCCGGAGATCCGGTTGAGATCCTTGGAATGGGTGATCTTAAACTGACTTCAACGGTTACAGGAGTTGAGATGTTCCGTAAGATACTTGATAGAGGTGAGGCTGGTGATAACGTCGGTTTGTTGCTTCGTGGTATTGAAAAGTCTCAGATCAAGCGTGGTATGGTTATCTGTAAGCCAGGTTCTGTTAAGCCGCATACAGATTTCAAAGCAGAGATCTACGTATTGAAGAAAGAAGAAGGTGGACGTCACACGCCGTTCCACAATAAATACCGCCCTCAGTTCTACTTCCGTACGACTGATGTAACCGGAGAAATCTTCTTGACAGATGGACGTGAAATGGTAATGCCAGGTGACAACGTAACAATCAATGTTAAGTTGATCGTTCCCGTAGCAATGGACAAAGGTCTGCGTTTCGCTATCCGTGAAGGAGGTAGAACAGTAGGTGCTGGTCAGGTTACAGAGATCATTTCTTAAGATCTAAGAACATAATTAATATTAAAGGGGAGTTCGCTCCCCTTTTTACACGGGTGTAGCTCAGCTGGTAGAGTAGTGGTCTCCAAAACCATTGGTCGTGGGTTCGAATCCTACCGCCCGTGCAAAATTGCTGAAAGGTGTCAAAAATTAGAGAATATTTTCGCGAAACAGTGAACGAAATGGTTCACAACGTTTCTTGGCCTACTTGGAAAGAATTGCAAAGCAATACGATCATCGTGGTTGTGGCTTCTGTCATTATCGCGGTAATTATTTTTGCAATGGATTTTGGTTTTGGTATAACAGGAGATTCAAAATCTTTCTGGAAAGGAGCTATGGGCTTTATCTACGGATTGTTTTAATGAAGGCTTAATGGGAG
Source organism: Flavobacteriia bacterium (assembly GCA_046301895.1). Taxonomy (GTDB): domain Bacteria; phylum Bacteroidota; class Bacteroidia; order Flavobacteriales_D; family Crocinitomicaceae; genus M0103. The sequence goes on along the minus strand of JBKCJG010000086.1, from coordinate 59,642 downwards.
AGATTAAAAAACGTTGGTACGTTGTTCGCGCCGTAAGCGGTAAAGAGAAGAAAGTTAAGGAATACCTTGACCTTGAAATCGCACGCCTTAAGTTGAACGATTATGTGGATCAGGTGCTGATTCCAACTGAAAAGGTCTTTCAGATTCGAAACGGTAAAAAAGTGAGCAAAGAAAGAGCTTATCTTCCTGGCTATGTTTTGATTGAGGCAGCTTTGGTTGGGGAAGTTCCTCACGTTATCAAGAGTATTCCGAACGTTATCGGTTTCCTTGGGACTGAAAAAGGAGGAGATCCGGTTCCAATGCGTCTTTCAGAAGTCAATAGAATTCTTGGTAAAGTAGATGAGCTTTCCGAAACGGAAGAAGAAATGAAAATCCCATTTGTTGTGGGAGAATCGGTGAAAGTGATCGATGGTCCGTTCAACAATTTCAGTGGTGTGGTCGATGAGATCAACGAAGACAAGAAAAAGCTGAAAGTAATGGTGAAGATCTTCGGAAGAAAGAACCTACTCGAGCTTAGCTACATGCAGGTAGAGAAGGAAATATAATGCATATTAACCGTAGGAGTGAGGAAAACGATTAAAGCTTCCCGTGATTACTCATGTTTGACTACATAATTTAAATACAATGGCTAAAGAAGTAGCAGCGTTGATCAAATTACAGATCAAAGGTGGTGCAGCCAATCCAGCTCCTCCAGTTGGTCCCGCGCTTGGTGCGAAAGGGGTTAACATCATGGAATTTTGCAAGCAGTTCAATGCTCGTACGCAAGATAGACCTGGAAAGGTAACACCTGTTGTTATCACTGTTTACGGTGATAAATCATTTGATTTTGTACTAAAAACTCCACCGGCAGCAGTTCAAATTATCGAACACACCAAGATTAAGAAAGGATCATCAGAACCGAACAAATCCAAAGTTGGATCGATGACCTGGGATCAGGTTCGTACGATAGCTGAAGACAAGTTACCGGACCTTAATTGTTTCACTGTGGATGCAGCCATGTCAATGGTAGCTGGAACAGCCCGAAGCATGGGAGTTACTGTAAAAGGTGGTGAAGCACCTAAAACCAAATAATCTTTTTTGTTATGGGAAGAGTATCTAAGAAAAGAAAAGAGGTCTTGGCTAAATTTGATTTAGCAAAGCCTTACTCCTTGACAGAAGCATGTGATTTGGTGAAAGGAATTTCCACTACTAAATTCGATGCCTCTGTTGACATCAGTGTACGTTTGGGTGTTGACCCTCGTAAAGCAAACCAAATGGTGAGAGGAACTGTAGCATTGCCTCACGGAACAGGAAAGGATGTACGTGTGCTTGTACTATGTACTCCTGACAAGGAAGCTGAAGCGAAAGCATCAGGTGCTGACCACGTTGGTTTGGACGACTACATTGACAAAATCAAAGGTGGATGGACTGATATCGACGTGATTATTACAATGCCGTCTGTAATGGGTAAAGTGGGTGCTTTGGGTCGTATTTTGGGACCGAGAGGACTTATGCCAAACCCGAAGACCGGTACTGTAACGATGGAAGTTGGTAAAGCAGTAGAAGAAGTGAAAGCTGGTAAGATTGATTTCAAAGTTGACAAGTACGGTATCGTGCACTCATCAGTGGGTAAGGTGAGCTTTGAAGGAGGGAAAATTCGTGAGAATGCGAACGAATTGATCCAACAACTTATAAAGTTGAAGCCTTCTGCAGCGAAAGGAACGTATATCAAGAGTATTTACTTGAGTTCTACAATGAGCCCTGGTATCCAGGTGGATACGAAGTCTGTTGTTGCTTAAAACTTACTAAAATGACAAGAGAAGAAAAAGCAAAGTACATTGATGACTTAGCAGCCGAACTAAAGGAGGCTAATGTTTTCTATTTGGCAGACACAGCGGAATTGACAGTTGATGTGATCAACAACCTTCGTAGAAGATGTTTCCAGTCTAACATCCGTATGCGCGTAGTGAAGAACACCTTGCTTGAAAAAGCAATGGATCGCGTAGAGGGAAAAGACTTCGGAGGATTGAGAGGAACTCTTGCGGGAGCTACTTCAATCATGTTCAGCGAGGTAGGAAATGCTCCGGCAAAATTGATCGAAGATTTCCGTAAGAAAAATGCAAAGCCGATCCTGAAAGGTGCTTATATCGATGAGGCTGTATTCGTTGGTGACAACCAGTTGAGTACACTTGTATCGTTGAAGAGCCGTGAAGAACTTATCGGTGATATCATTGGATTACTTCAAAGTCCTGCTAAGAACGTTGTTTCTGGACTTACTGGTGCTGGTAGCAAAATTGCCGGTATCCTTAAAACGCTCGAAGAAAGAGCATAATTTTTTAAATTTTTGTTGAACCTTTTTTTAAATTAAATAAAAATGGCTGATCTAAAGCAAATCGCGGAAACGCTAGTAAACCTTACAGTTAAGGAAGTAAATGAATTGGCAACTATCCTAAAGGATGAGTATGGAATTGAACCAGCTGCTGCTGCTCCAGTAATGGTTGCAGGAGGTGCTGCTGCAGGAGGTGGCGAAGCTGCTGTTGAAAAGACAGAGTTCGATGTTATCCTTAAAGCAGGAGGCGCTAATAAACTAGCGGTAGTTAAACTTGTAAAAGAACTTACAGGTAATGGTTTGAAAGAGTCTAAAGATCTAGTTGATGGTGCACCTGCTACATTGAAAGAAGGTGTTTCTAAAGACGAGGCTGAAGGACTTAAGAAGTCTCTTGAAGAGGCTGGAGCTGAAGTTGAAATTAAGTAATTATCTACTTCATATACAGGAAAGGCACTGCTATTTTAGCAAGTGCCTTATCCTGTTTTATTGCGTTTAACGCATTTTTAAAGTCCATTTTCATAAACAAAAACGTTTGGCCTTGGCAACATCAAACAACATTTCGACAAGAGTTAATTTTGCGTCAAGCAAAAGTCAGTTCGACTATCCTGATTTTTTGGATATTCAACTAAAGTCCTTCCAAGAGTTCTTCCAATTGGAGACTACTCCTGAAAACAGAGAGAGCGAAGGATTATTCAAAGTTTTCGCAGAGAATTTCCCGATTACAGACACGAGAAACCAGTTTGTACTCGAGTTTCTGGACTACTTTATCGATCCGCCAAGATATACTATTGAAGAGTGTATCGAGCGCGGTTTGACCTACAGTGTTCCATTGAAAGCGAAGCTAAAATTGTATTGTACGGACCCTGAACACGAAGATTTTGAAACCATCGTGCAGGACGTATACTTGGGTACAATTCCATATATGACTCCAAAGGGATCGTTTGTGGTAAACGGAGCAGAACGAGTGATCGTTTCCCAGTTGCACCGTTCACCGGGTGTGTTCTTCGGACAAAGCCGACATGCAAATGGTACAAAATTGTATTCTGCTCGTGTAATTCCTTTCAAGGGTTCTTGGATCGAATTCGCAACAGATATCAACAACGTGATGTACGCATACATCGACCGTAAAAAGAAATTGCCTGTTACTACTTTGTTCCGTGCGATCGGATACGAAAGTGACAAGGATATTCTGGAGATCTTCGGACTTGCTGATGAAGTAAAAGCGACAAAAGCAAATTTGAAGAAGCTTATCGGTAGAAAATTGGCTGCACGTGTTCTTAAATCATGGATCGAAGATTTTGTGGATGAGGATACAGGTGAGGTTGTTTCTATTGAACGGAATGAAGTTCTTTTGGACCGTGAAACGAGTCTCGAAGAAGAACACATTGATCTAATCGTTGATTCAGGAGTTAAGAACGTTATCCTTCACAAAGAGGATGTGAACAGCGCTGATTTTACGATCATATACAATACACTACAAAAAGATACTTCTAATTCTGAGAAGGAAGCGGTGGAACACATCTATCGTCAGTTACGTAATGCTGAACCGCCTGATTACGAAACTGCGAAGGGCGTTTTTGAAAAGCTATTCTTCTCAGATACAAGATATGACCTTGGTGAAGTTGGTCGTTTCCGTTTGAACAAAAAATTGGGACTCGAAGAGTCTGATGACGCTCGAGTACTTACAAAGACGGACATCATCTCTATCATCAAGTACTTGATCGAACTGATCAACTCTAAAGCGGATGTTGATGACATCGACCACTTATCTAACCGTCGTGTTAGAACAGTTGGTGAGCAGTTGTACGCGCAGTTCGGAGTAGGTCTTGCCCGCATGGCAAGAACGATCCGTGAACGTATGAATGTTCGTGATAACGAAGTCTTCACTCCGATCGACTTGATCAATGCAAAAACGTTGTCTTCTGTCATCAACTCGTTCTTTGGAACAAACCAGTTATCTCAGTTCATGGACCAGACGAACCCGCTGTCAGAGGTAACTCACAAGCGTCGTTTGTCTGCACTAGGACCAGGTGGTCTTTCCCGTGAAAGAGCAGGTTTCGAGGTTCGTGACGTTCACTACACACACTATGGACGTTTGTGTACGATCGAAACACCGGAAGGACCGAACATCGGTTTGATCTCATCTCTTTGTGTATTCGCAAAAGTGAACAAACTAGGTTTCATTGAGACCCCATATAGAAAGGTTGAGAGTGGAAAGGTAATCCTTGATAAGGAGCCGATCTATTTGTCAGCTGAAGAAGAAGATGCTAAAATGATCGCTCAGGCGAATGCAAAGGTTGATGATAAAGGTAAGTTCCTTACTAACGTGGTTAAAGCGCGTTATGAAGGTGACTTCCCGGTTGTAGAGCCGGCTAACCTGCATTTGATGGACGTTGGAGCAAACCAGATCGCTTCGATTGCGGCTTCATCGATTCCGTTCCTTGAGCATGATGATGCGAACCGTGCCCTGATGGGATCGAACATGCAACGCCAGGCAGTTCCACTTTTGAAGCCGAGCTCGCCGATCGTTGGTACAGGTATCGAGCGCTTAGTTGCGCGTGATTCTCGCGTGTTGATCAATGCTGAAGGTGATGGAGTTGTTGAATATGTAGATGCTAACGAGATCGTGATCCGTTACGATTGGACATCTGAGGATAAGCTCGTGAGCTTCGACAGCGAAGTAACGCACTATCCGCTTACGAAGTTCATGAAAACAAACCAGAGTACTTGTATCAACTTGAAGCCAATCGTTAAGAAAGGCGACCGCGTTGAAAAAGGACAAGTTCTTTGCGAAGGATATGCGACACAGCAGGGAGAACTTGCTCTTGGACAGAATCTTAAGGTGGCATTCATGCCATGGAAAGGCTATAACTTCGAGGATGCTATCGTGATCTCTGAGAAAGTGGTGCGCGATGATATCTTTACATCTATTCATATTGATGAATATACGCTTGAAGTGCGTGACACGAAGCGAGGAATGGAAGAATTGACTTCTGATATCCCTAACGTTTCTGAAGAAGCGACAAAGGATCTTGATGAGAACGGATTAATCCGTATCGGAGCTGAGATCAAAGAGGGAGATATCCTTATCGGTAAGATCACGCCAAAAGGTGAAACGGATCCGTCTCCGGAAGAAAAACTACTTCGTGCAATTTTTGGAGATAAGGCCGGTGACGTAAAAGATGCTTCATTGAAAGCAGGTCCGTCTCTGAGAGGTGTCGTGATTGAAAAGAAGTTATTCTCAAGAGCAATAAAAGACAGAAAATCGAAAGCACAGGACAAGCCGGTTTTGGAAAGTCTTGATTCAGATTATGAGAAGGATTTTGCATCGTTGAAGGAGAAGCTTGCCGATAAATTGATGACTATTCTAGGTGAGCAGAAATCTTCTGGAGTATTTAACAACTTCAAAGAGGAGATCATTAAGAAAGGAACGAAGTTTAATCAGAAGAATTTGTTTGCCATCGATTATTCGATCGTGAACCCAACAAACTGGACTTCTGACACACATATCAATACACTGGTAGGTCGTGTTATACACAACTTCAATATTAAGGCAAATGACCTTCTTGGAGCATACAAACGTAAGAAGTTCCACATTTCAGTTGGAGATGAACTTCCTGCAGGAATCGTGAAAATGGCTAAGGTATACGTTGCTAAGAAGCGCAAGCTGAAGGTAGGTGATAAGATGGCTGGTCGACACGGTAATAAAGGTATCGTGGCGAACATCGTTCGTGCTGAAGACATGCCATTCCTAGAAGATGGAACACCGGTTGATATCGTATTGAACCCACTTGGGGTACCTTCTCGTATGAACCTTGGACAGATCTATGAAACTGTACTTGGTTGGGCAGGTGAAAAACTAGGGGTGAAATTCGCTACTCCGATCTTTGACGGAGCACATCCTTCTGAGATCGACGAATGGACGACAAAAGCCGGAGTTCCGAAGTCAGGAAAAACGTATCTATACGATGGTGGAACAGGAGAGCGTTTCCATCAGCCGGCAACAGTGGGTGTTATCTATATGTTGAAACTGTCACACATGGTAGATGATAAGATGCACGCACGTTCTATCGGTCCTTACTCATTGATCACGCAGCAGCCTCTTGGTGGTAAAGCACAGTTTGGAGGTCAGCGTTTCGGTGAAATGGAAGTTTGGGCACTTGAAGCATTCGGTGCTGCAAACATTCTACAGGAGATCTTGACCGTTAAGTCGGATGACGTTATGGGTCGTGCAAAAGCATATGAAGCGATCGTGAAGGGAGACAATATTCCGGAACCGGGAATTCCTGAATCATTCAATGTATTGCTGCATGAATTGCGAGGACTATGTCTAAACGTTTCATTGGATTAATTGTCAAGTTGTTGAACTAAGAAAAAAGCAAAAAAATGGCTTTCAGAAAAGAAACACCAAAAAAACAAAGTAGCTTCAACAAGATCACAATCTCATTGGCTTCGCCTGAGGTGATCCTTGAGCAATCAAGCGGGGAGGTACTAAAGCCTGAAACGATTAATTATCGTACATATAAGCCGGAAAGAGACGGTCTTTTCTGTGAAAGGATATTCGGACCGGTTAAGGATTATGAATGTCACTGTGGTAAATACAAGCGCATCCGATATAAAGGGATCGTTTGTGACCGTTGTGGGGTTGAAGTAACAGAGAAGAAAGTTCGTCGTGAGCGAATGGGACATATTTCATTGGTTGTTCCTGTGGCGCACATCTGGTACTTCCGTTCACTTCCAAACAAGATCGGATACCTTCTCGGGTTGCCAACAAAAAAGTTGGATCAGATCATCTATTATGAAAGATATGTGGTCATCCAGCCGGGTGTTGCAACAAATTTAGATGGTTCATCATTGAGCCGTCTTGATTTCTTGACAGAAGAAGAATACCTTGATATTCTGGACACTCTTCCAAAAGAGAACCAATATCTGGAAGATGCAGATCCAAATAAATTCTTAGCGAAAATGGGTGCCGAGGCACTTCATGATTTATTGAGAACACTTGATTTGGAGCAGACATCCTACGATCTTCGTCACCAGGCGAACACAGAAACTTCAGTGCAACGAAAGAATGAAGCATTGAAGCGCCTACAGGTTGTTGAGGCTATGCGTGAATCTCAAGAGCGTATTGAAAATCATCCGGAATGGATGGTTGTGAAAGTTGTTCCTGTTATTCCACCGGAATTACGTCCGTTGGTTCCACTTGACGGTGGACGTTTCGCAACATCGGATCTAAATGACCTTTACCGTCGTGTGATCATCCGTAACAACCGTTTGAAGCGTTTGATCGAGATCAAGGCACCTGAGGTGATCTTGCGTAACGAAAAGCGTATGCTTCAGGAAGCAGTGGATTCATTGTTCGATAACTCAAGAAAATCTTCTGCAGTTAAGACAGAATCAAATCGTCCGTTGAAGTCACTTTCTGATTCATTGAAAGGAAAGCAGGGACGATTCCGTCAAAACTTACTTGGTAAACGAGTCGATTACTCTGCACGTTCGGTGATCGTCGTTGGACCGGATCTGAAATTGCATGAGTGTGGTCTTCCGAAAGATATGGCAGCAGAGCTATACAAGCCGTTCATCATCCGTAAGATGATCGAAAGAGGAATTGTGAAGACTGTGAAGTCAGCAAAGAAGATCGTTGATCGCAAAGAGCCTGTAGTTTGGGATATCCTTGAAAACGTATTGAAAGGACACCCTGTATTACTTAACCGTGCTCCTACACTTCACAGATTAGGTATTCAGGCATTCCAGCCGAAACTGATCGAAGGAAAAGCGATCCGTCTGCATCCATTGGTAACAACAGCGTTCAATGCCGATTTCGACGGTGACCAGATGGCGGTTCACTTACCGCTTGGTAACGCAGCGATCCTTGAAGCTCAGTTGTTGATGCTTGCTTCTCATAACATCCTTAACCCTGCTAACGGAGCACCGATCGCGGTACCTTCTCAGGACATGGTACTAGGTCTTTACTACATTACAAAAGGTAAAAAGACGATGGGGGATGATATCGTGAAGGGTGAAGGAAGTACCTTCTATTCTCCGGAAGAAGTGATCATCGCATACAATGAAAGAAAACTTGATCTGCACGCGCACATCAAGGTGAAAACATACGATCTCAATGAAGAAGGCGTACCTAGTCTTCAATTGATCGAAACTACAGCAGGACGTGTGATCTTCAACGAGCGTGTTCCACGTGAAGTAGGGTTCATCAATGACGTTATGACGAAGAAAGCACTTCGTGATATCATCGGTGAAGTATTGAAGATCTCCGGAACTTCTCGTACGGCTCAATTCCTTGATGATATTAAGGAACTTGGTTACGAAATGGCATTTAAAGGTGGTCTTTCTTTCAACCTGGATGATATTATCATTCCAAAAGAAAAAGAAGAACTTGTTGCGAAGGCCGAGAACGAAGTGAAGGATGTGATGATGAACTATAACATGGGTCTTATCACAAACAACGAACGTTACAACCAGATTATTGATATCTGGACACATACTAACTCTCGTTTGACACACACATTGATGGAGCAATTGAAGACTGATAAACAAGGATTCAACTCTATCTACATGATGTTCGACTCTGGAGCTCGTGGATCTAAAGAACAGATTCGTCAGTTATCAGGAATGAGAGGTTTGATGGCGAAACCACAAAAATCAGGTGCTTCGTCTCAGGAAATTATCGAAAACCCGATCCTTTCTAACTTTAAAGAAGGTCTTTCGATCCTTGAGTACTTTATCTCAACACACGGTGCGCGTAAAGGTCTTGCCGATACAGCACTTAAGACTGCGGATGCAGGTTACTTGACACGTCGTTTGGTGGATGTTGCTCAGGACGTTGTGATCAATGCGGATGACTGTGGTACCCTTAGAGGTATCGTCGCTACGGCATTGAAGAAGAATGATGAAGTTGTTGAACCATTGTATGACAGAATTCTTGGTAGAACATCCGTACACGATGTTTACATGCCGGATTCAGATAAGTTGATCGTTGCAGCAGGAGAGCTGATCTCAGAAGATGTTGCAGATGTGATCGAAAAAGCAGGAATTGAAGAGGTTGAGATCCGTTCGGTTCTTACATGTGAAATGAGACGTGGAGTATGTTCTAAGTGTTACGGTCGTAACCTTGCTACTCACCGTATCGCGCAGCATGGAGATTCTGTAGGTGTCATTGCAGCTCAGTCTATCGGTGAACCTGGAACTCAGTTGACCCTGCGTACATTCCACGTCGGAGGTACTGCGTCAAATATAGCGGACATTTCAGACATGAAAGCGAAGGCACCAGGTAAACTGGAGATTGATGAATTGCGTACTATCGAGAAGAAGAATGCGGATGGATCGCAACGTGTTGTAGTTGTTGGACGTTCGGCTGAATTGAAGATCACTGATGAGAAAACAGGTATCGTTGTGATGACTGCAAACATTCCTTACGGTGCAGAAATGGTTATCGATTCTAACACGAAAGTGAAGAAAGGTGACGTGATCTGTAAGTGGGACCCTTATAATGCCGTGATCATTTCGGAAGTTTCCGGAAAGGTTGTATTTGACAGCATTATCGAAGGTGTTACGTTCCGTGAAGAAGTCGATGAGCAAACAGGATTTACTGAAAAGGTGATCACTGAATCACGCGATAAGAAGAAAAACCCTGCGATCCACATCATCGATCCTAAGACGAAGGAAGTACTTCGCGAATACTCATTGCCGGTTGATGCTCACATTTCAGTGAAAGAAGGTGATAAGCTTGAAGCAGGTGAGATCCTTGTTAAGATCCCGCGTGTAGCAGGAAAGACAGGGGATATCACAGGAGGTCTTCCACGTGTAACGGAATTATTCGAAGCACGTAACCCTTCTAACCCTGCTGTTGTATCTGAAATTGACGGTATCGCAGAATACGGGAAGATCAAGCGTGGTAACCGTGAGATCCAGATCACATCTAAAACAGGTGAAGTTCGCAGATACCTTGTTCCACTTTCAAAGCATATCCTTGTACAGGAAAATGACTTCGTTCGCGCAGGTCAGCCGCTTTCAGACGGAGCGATCACACCAAATGATATCCTGAACATCGAAGGTCCAACTAAAGTACAAGAGTATATCGTGAACGAGATCCAGGAAGTTTATCGACTTCAGGGTGTGAAGATCAACGATAAGCACTTCGAAGTGATCGTACGTCAGATGATGTTGAAAGCTGAGATCGTTGATGCAGGAGACACAAGATTCTTGGAGGGACAGTCTGTTCACAAGGCAGATATCATGGAAGAGAACGATGCGATCTTCGGTATGAAAGTCGTTATTGACTCAGGAGATTCTCCTTCGTTGAAGAATGGTCAAATCGTATCCGCAAGAAGACTTCGTGACGAGAATTCACAATTGAAGCGTTCAGATAAGAACCTGGTTGATGCAAGAGATGCAATTCCTGCAACTTCTACACCGCTTCTTCAGGGTATTACAAGAGCTTCACTTCAGACACAGTCGTTCATTTCAGCAGCTTCCTTCCAGGAAACCACGAAAGTATTGAATGAGGCGGCGATTTCTGGTAAAGAAGATCACTTGTTGGGTCTGAAGGAAAATGTGATCGTTGGTCACTTGATCCCTGCAGGAACAGGAGTAAGAGACTTCCAGAAAATGGTGGTCGCTTCGAAAGAGGCTTACGAAGAAATGTTGGAAAATTAATAGTTCATATTTATATGAGAAGGAGTAGCAGAAATGTTACTCCTTTTTTTATTCAATTAGTTTGATCGTAGCTGCGATATCGATAAGAATTATTAATTTCAAGATATAAATCGAAAGTATGGAAAACAACAGTGATAATCAGGTTAATATTGAATTGAGCGAGGAAATTGCTCTTGGGATTTATTCTAATTTTAGTATAATTACGCATTCCCCTTCCGAGGTGGTAGTCGATTTCATTCAGATGATGCCCGGAATGCCGAAAGGGAAGGTGCGTTCACGTGTGATTATGACACCTCAGAATGCAAAACGCTTCATGCGCGCATTGATCGAAAACGTTCAGAAATACGAACAAAACTTCGGAATCATTGACGATTCAGACAATCCGGGTATGCCACCAATGAATTTTGGAACCCCGAGTACAATGGCATAGTTTGATTAAAATTGAAAAGTATGAACGATGCACATTTTCACTTAGTAGTCAATCACATTCCGATCTTGTTCCCAGTTGCAGGACTTTTAGTCCTGATCGGAGGGATCTTATTCAAATCGGAGATCGTTAAAAGAATGTCCTATTTTCTCTTCATCCTCGGAGCTGTTGCAACTGCTGTAGCAATGTCAAGCGGTGAAGGGGCCGAAGAAGCGGTTGAACACATGCAGGGCGTATCTCATGATACGATCCACGAACACGAAGAGGTCGCTGAATTCTTCGCATTGTTGAGTTATGCTTTCGGTGCACTTTCTCTTCTTGCCTTATGGGCTAGTTGGCAACGCAAGAAGTTTGCTGCAATGTTGAGCTATGCAGTGCTGGTTTTTGGTATTGTGATAGTGATCTTTGGCAAGCAAACAGGTACTTCCGGAGGTGAGATCAAACACCCGGAGATCACTTCAGGTGCTTCAGCCGGCGGTGGAGAACACGATGAAGGACACGAAGAGTCTGAATAAGAACATTAAAAGAAAAGCCCGGATGAAACCGGGCTTTTCTTTTAAAATGTGAGATCAGCACTCCATTTCCGCTCATTTCCGCAAGTATCGCGAACGACCAGTTCAACGTTATGAGTACCCTTCAGACCGGAGGGTCGTGTGAAGATGAGCACATCACCCTTGGTTTCATATTCGATAACGTGCCACTTTCCGTCGATGTACAGGTCATAATCTTCAACATCCGTCTGGTATTCGGAAACCTTCCAAGTTAATTTGGTTTTTCCGGCCACATTTGTTCCCTTGAAACTGGATGGTTGCAGTGAAGGTGCGATGGTATCCTGTCGCACCCTGAACGTTCCCAATTCCATGGAGCTTCCTTTGATCCAATCCCCTTCGACCTCAGAATTGATATTGTGTGTTCTCCCGCCATTCGTTGTCACAGCGATATAACATTTAGAGCGATCCCTGATCTGACCGGGAATTTTCAGTTTAACAGTTAGCGGTTGCTGAATTGGTTCCCGAGGATCTCCGAATGAATAGTTACCTTTCAACGAAAGATCTTTCCTGGTGGGCTCGTAAAATGTACCCTTCTCGCAGTGAAATTCCACTTGATCTGTTACATAATGATAGGCTGAATCCGGATGAAAAAAAGTGCGTGAAGAGAAAAGGTCCTTAGGCTGGTCCATCAGTCCCTGTTCGATACTCACCGTAAACTTCAGTTTCGAACTGTTGTTCTTCACATCGAAAACAGAATAGTACAGTGATAAAAGATCTCCTGGTTTTACAGCAATGATCCCTAAATGATCGGATGGATAGATGTCAAGAGGATTTTGAGCTGTTTTGAACGATTTGTGTAGTTTGCGTTTCGATTCCTTGTATTCGTGGTAGTCTTTGTGACTATTGATGTAGCGACTGTGGTCAAACGAGATCTGATCGATCCGTTGACAAAAGATCGTATCCATTTCATCCTTTCTCAAGATACTCCCGTATAGCCCGCAAACGTTCAAGGAGGCATCGAAGAAATCGATTACGTCGAATGAAAAACCGATCCCACCTTTCTCAGAACAGAAATTTGCAGGGACTTTCACTACATCCCCCAGAACGTTATATCCGCCGGCACCCTTCACTACTTTGAAATTCTTTGATCTGCCGGGGACCTGGTAGCCGTCCTCGTTGAGTCCATAGACCTTCATTCCCCGAATCTCCGGTTCCTTGTGATCAGCAATAGAGAAACCATTGAGTAAAGGATTAAGTGCATCCTCCGTTTTGGTATCCCTTAATTCGAAGTGAAGATGCGGTGCCGATGAATGTCCAGTGTTTCCCGATAATGCAATGTTTTCACCGCGTCTAACAGGAAGGTCGGTAGGGGAGAAATAAACATCGATCTCGGTTGATTGGATCTGCTGCTGAACGGTTCTGACCAGTGAGTCGATCTTTCCTTTAAAACCCGAGCAATGGGCATAAACACTGGTTACCCCGTTGGGATGGTCTATATAGATCACCTTGCCATATCCGTAAGGTGATACCTTTATGCGGGAAACGAATCCGGATTCGATAGTATACAATGGCAATCCTTCCACACCGTTCGTTTTGAAATCAACACCCATGTGAAAATGATTGGGTCTTAGTTCTCCGAAATTGGCAGCAAGCGTAAGTGGGATATTCAGCGGCGGATGGTATTTGACATCTTTACTTGTTTGAGCTATTCCGCTGAAAAGTGCAAATACAAAACTTGTGAGAAGTAAAATCCGGATCATTTATCAAAAATACGGGTTTGAAAAAAATAAAGTAAGAATGAACTAAAATAGTTGTGCATGTGCAGGACTATACTAATTTTGTAAAAAGTCGTAACCAATGACAGAACGCATTCAGCATATAATTGATGAGATCCGTCTGAAATCACAGGCAATTTCTCATCAATTGCATGAGGAAAGAGAGAAGAATAAAGCTCTCCAGGCTGAATTGCAATTGATCACCGAACGTTTAGAGGTCCAGAAACAAAAGGAAGAGTCATCTCTTTCTGAGATCGCTGCACTAAAGGAGGAATTGGAAGCGGCGAAAGGTCAAGTTGTCGAAACGATTCAGCCTGTCGGAAGAAAGGATGAAGAGATCGATGAATTGGTAAAGGAAATCGAATACTGCATTAGTCAGTTAAAAAGATAACAAATGGGAAAATTGTCCTTGAAAGTCGTTGTAGCCGGAAGAACTTACCCTCTGACAGTAAATCAGGGAGAAGAAGCTAAAGTTACGAAGGCAGCGGAAGATATCAACCGCTCGATCAAGATGCTTCAGGACAATTATGCTGTTAAAGATATGCAGGATCTGTTAGCGATGACGGCACTGCAATTGGCAACGAAAAGCCCCGGACAGGCTCCTGCTGTAACTCAGCAGCCTGCGGATTACTCCGCAATTGAAGCCCGATTGGACGATCTTTCAAAAGAGCTGGATTCTCTGAAGTAAAAACGATTTTCTTTCCATTTATCAGTCCGTTTTGTAACAACTTGGAAGTTGATTACTTAATTTTTTATTTAAAATGGAATTATTAATAGGTTTAGTTATCGGGATCGGAGGAGGAGGAGCCGGTGTGTTCGTGCTCCAGAATGTGATCCTGAAGAACAAGAAAGCCCAGATCATCCGCGAAGCGGAATTGGAAGGTGAGAATATCAAAAAGGACAAGATCCTTCAGGCAAAAGAAAAGTTCATGAAACTCAAAGAGGAGCATGAAACGACCATGAAGGATAAGGAGAGAAGACTTCAAAGTACCGAAGATCGCACGAAAGCAAAGGAAAAGACACTTTCACAGAAGATCGAAGAGGTAAGCCGCAAGGAGAACGATTTGCAAAAGAATCAAGCCGATTTGGAAACGCGTGTTCAGGCATTCGAACTGAAACATCAGGAGTTGGATAAAATCCAGGAGAAACGTGTTGCAGAGCTTTCAAAAATTAGCGGAATGTCCGTGGATGATGCCAAGAATCATTTGATGGATGCGTTGAAAGATGAGGCTCGTACAGGTGCAATGACCTATATCAAAGATATAACGGAAGAAGCGAAGTTGAATGCCAATCGTGAGGCGAAGAAGATCGTTATTCAGACGATTCAGCGTGTAGCTACAGAACAGGCCGTTGAAAATGCGGTTTCTGTTTTCAACATTGATTCAGATGAGGTTAAAGGACGGATTATAGGACGTGAAGGTAGAAATATCCGAGCTCTTGAGGCAGCCACAGGAGTTGAAATCATCGTGGACGATACACCTGAAGCGATCATCCTTTCTTGCTTCGATCCTGTCAGAAGAGAGATTGCTCGTTTGTCATTGCATCAATTGGTATCAGACGGACGTATTCACCCCGCTAGAATTGAAGAAGTTGTTGCAAAAACCAGAAAACAGCTCGAAGAAGAGATTGCTGAAACAGGTCGTAGAACTTGTATGGACCTTGGTATCCACGGTTTGCATCCTGAACTCACAAGAATGGTCGGAAGAATGAAGTACCGTTCTTCTTATGGACAAAACTTGCTGCAACACTCCCGTGAGGTAGCTAACATGTGTGCAATCATGGCCGCAGAACTCGGCTTGAATGTCAAGTTGGCGAAGCGCGCTGGTCTTTTGCACGATATCGGTAAAGTTCCGGATGAAGAACCTGAATTGCCACACGCGATCCTGGGTATGAAACTCGCTGAGAAATATGGTGAAAAACCGGATGTTTGTAACGCGATTGGTGCTCACCACGACGAAATAGAAATGACAACATTGATCTCTCCGATCGTTCAGGTATGTGATGCCGTATCAGGTGCTCGTCCGGGAGCACGTCGTGAGATCGTTGAGGCATATATCAAGCGTATCAAGGAACTGGAAGGACTTGCTTTGTCCTATGATGGAGTTTCAAGCGCCTATGCGATCCAGGCAGGTCGAGAACTGCGCGTTCTGGTCGAAGCAGATAAGGTTACCGACCTGAAGGCTGATGAGCTGTCATTTACGATCTCTCAGCGTATCCAGACTGAAATGACCTATCCGGGACAGGTAAAGGTTACAGTCATTCGCGAAAAACGATCTGTAAACTACGCGAAATAATTGACGCCCATGGAGGTACTTAAGGGAAAGAAAGTACTTGTGACAGGAGGGGCCGGATTTATTGGCTCCAATCTTGTCGCGGAACTTCTGGATCTCGGAGCATTCGTGCGCGTCTTCGACAACCTCGAGACAGGTAAGCTACAGAATCTTGACCCCTTTCTTGATCATCCCTGTTTTGAGTTCACCGAAGGTGATATCAGGAGCGAAGACCAGTGTAGAAAGGCTGTTAGTGGTGTAGATGTCATCTCACATCAGGCAGCACTTGGTTCTGTCCCTCGGTCAATCGCTTTCCCACACAACACCCATGATGTCAATGCCACTGGATTCTTGAATATGTTGCATGCTGCCAAAGAAGCCGGAGTGAAGAGGTTTGTCTATGCTTCATCTTCTTCGGTGTATGGTGACTCTCAAACTTCCCCGAAGGCTGAAGGTGCTGAAGGAAATCCACTTTCTCCTTATGCGGTAACGAAGTCACTGAATGAAAAGTATGCGAAAGTCTATCATCAGCTTCATGCTATGGAGTCTATCGGACTGCGTTATTTCAATGTATTTGGTACTGGTCAGGATCCAAATGGCGTTTATGCTGCTGCAATTCCCAAATTTATCGATAAAATGATCAAAGGTGAAGTGATCACTGTAAATGGGGATGGCGAACAAACGCGTGATTTCACCTATGTCAAAAATGCTGTAGAAGCAAATATACTTGGCTTGACATCTTCCAACAAAGAGGCGTTCGGAGAAGTTTTTAATGTCGCATGCGGTTCTTCTTATTCTCTAAATAGGATACTATTAGAAATAGAGGAAAATCTCAAAAAAAATGGACTGTTTGATGCACGGACCACTATACTGTATGGTCCTGAGCGTTCGGGTGATGTAAGGGATTCGTTAGCCAACATCTCAAAAATAAATAAACTTTTGGGATACTCCGGGAAGTTCAGTTTTTACGAAGGGATTTCAGAATACATCTCAGGTATGAACAAATAGACGGATGTTAAGGCGATTAAAGACTGATTTTGTTTCTTCCGTACTGATTTTGGTCTCAGGAACCGTTCTCGCACAGCTAATTTCCTATTTATTATCACCCGTCATCTCAAGATTATATGCACCCGAAGACATGACATATTTGTCATTGTTCTCTCGAATCGTATCCTTTTTAGCTGTTATTGCAACCGCTCGGTTTGAATTAGCTTTCCCCTTGCCAAAAAGGGAAGAACATGCCTATTCCTTGTATCGCTTATCGTTAAGAATCACCTTTGTAACGACTGTTTTGAGTTTGTTTGTTGTAACAGGGCTACTCACTGTCCGGTGGTCAGATCCAAACATGTATTTCCTGTTGGCAATGATCCCATTTGGTATTCTGTTTTTAGCACTTTACAATCAAGGTATGACATGGGCTATTCGCATTAAGAACTTTAAAAGTATTTCAGTATCAAAAGTTTTTTCTTCTTCCTTGAATTCTGTTTCGACAGTAGTTTTCGGAATATTTCCGTTTGGATTTCGTGGTTTGATCATTGGATATCTTCTTGGAAATGCGTTCAGTGTCATTCCGTATTTAAAATCATTTTTTAAAGTTCGCTCAGAGAATCGATCCTTTCTTTTGAAAGGGAGATCCTTTGCAATTGCCAAATATTATGCGGATTTTCCAATGATCAATTTACCGCATGTACTCATCGACTTCAGCAAAGAACTGTTCATTGCGTTTTATCTTATCTACTCCTTTGAGATGGACGTACTGGGCTTATATGATTTTTCATATAGAATGTTGAAATTACCAATTGGCTTGATCGGAATATCGATCGGACAAGTCTTTTACAACAAAGCAGCAGATAAAATCAAGGAAGGTAAATCCATATATCCTTTGGTTCGACAGACACTTCTCAGCCTTGTGGGATTATCAATTTTACCATTTGCAATACTTTTTCTTTGGGGAGACGAGATCTTTGCCTTTGTTTTTGGTGAGCCTTGGAGACGAGCAGGCGAGTTTTCTCAGATAATGGCCCCTTGGCTAATGGTCAATTTTATTATTTCTCCGTTGTCACAAGTTCCAACTATCTTGAAAAAACAAGGTACTTTCTTTGCAATTAGCCTTGTCGGAACAATTTCATTAATTCTGTGCTTAACAATACCTAACCTTTTCCCTGATTGGAATTTAAATTTCGAAGAGGTCTTGATTTTTGTAAGTATCAGTCAGTTTCTTTATTTGACTTTTTTGATTTTCTGGATTGTTTGGATGACAAGAAAAAATTCAAATTAAAAAGACGTGGATTTAGCCTTTAAAAATTAATTCTGCGAGCTTCCAATCAAGTTCGTTATCCAGATCCACTGAGTCAACAGCCTCCATAACGTACTTCCTGATTTTTGTGAATTGAGAAATGTTTGATTTGCTGAGACTATCTGCATTCATTATATAGATAGCACCGTTGTAGCTATATACTTCAGGACAGTCCTGACGCCGGGAGAAACTTCCTTCCTTCGATCGTTTTAAAAATCCTAAGTCAGTCTCTTCGAATAAGGAGTAATATGGATTCTCCGAAGCTATTTTCACTGAAACTACCATATCTATATCCATACTGAACAATGAAATGGCCTCCCGAATATGTTGACCTTTTCTGAAAGGTGAAGTAGGTTGCAGTAAAATAACAGTATCAAACATCAATCCGGAGAAGTCAGCCTCTTTCATGGCATGAAGAACCACATCATAAGAAGTAGCCTTGTCTGTCGCCAAATGTTCAGGTCTCAAAAACGGTACGCTGATAGCCAATTGCTCCGCACATTTTTTGATTTCCTCTGAATCGGTTGAGACCATGATCACTTCTTTCGGAAAACATTCGAGAGCAGCCTCAATGGTATAGTGGATCAAAGGTTTTCCATTAAGCTGTTTAATATTCTTATTTGGAATACCCTTCGAACCGCCTCGGGCCGGTATGATCACTAATGGTTTCATTAAAATTTAATATGGTGAACGTCTTGTTGTGCTTTTTGAAAATCATCATGGTTCCCGATATCCAGCCAATAATCGACCAATGGATAGGTTTTAACATGTTTGTTTTCACGGATTAGTTCTTCAATGAGATCTGTTGCATTGTAGAAGTTCCCCTTGGGTATACGGTTTAGTATTTCCTTTTTCATAAGGTAAATGCCACCATTCGAATAGTAGGTGTACCTCGGTTTTTCTTTAAGGCTGGTGATGCGATCATTTTTTGTTTCTAGTACGGCATATGGAACATCGATCTTGTATGGAATAGATAGTATCGAGAGATCTGCTTCTGACTTTACGAAATCAATAAAAAAAGATTCAAAGTCGATGTTCGTCAAAAGATCTGAATTCATCACAAGGACATAATCGTTATTGAATTCTTCTATTAGTCCAACGGCTCCGATGGTACCTAATGGTTCCTCTTCCCAGACATAATTGATAGATATACCCTTGGAACTTCCATCTCCAAAATAATCCTCCAGTTGCTCCCCAAGGTAATTCAAAGAGATCGTTAAGTCATCAATGCCATAGATCGCTAAACGGTCAATATTTCTCTCAATAATGGGTTTGTCACCAACCTTTAAAAGAGGTTTTGGGATAGTATCTGTCAATGGCTTCAATCTTTGCCCCTTTCCGCCAGCCATAATTATTGCATCAATCGGAAGGTAAGAACGATGAATCCTGAAATTAAGTACGTTTGTGATCGTGTCATTCTCTTTATTCAATACTGGAATAAGTTGAATGTTTTTACTTCTGAATTCAATTAGCTTGGATAAGGCATTTTCTCCTTTCCGAATAAATTTCGGAGTTTTATTAATGATCTCTGAAACTGTGCCTTCCGGCTGAACTCCCCGGATCAGACCTCTTCGAATATCACCATCTGTGATAGATCCTTTCAACTGTCCGGCTGAGTCAATTACGAAGATTGTTGCATCAGCTGCAAGCTGATCCAATTGAATCAATGCTTCACGGATTGTAGCTGTTTCGATTAACAAGTATTTATCAAATTTTTCCATTTCCAATCGATCTGATTAGTTCTTTAACTGTTGAAATAGTCTCCTTCTTGACATATTCATTGACACCGTTGAAGATCTTGGGGTCACGGAGCAATTCATTGACAGCTTTTGTAATTTCAGCAGCTTCGAAAGGAACATTGATTACATTTTCACTTTGAAGTCTCCCTGCTTGTCTATTCCCTACATTCACAACAAATTTTCCAAATGTTGCAGCTTCAATGATACCACTTGATGAATTACCAACCATAAGGGCCGTGTATCGCATCGCAGAAAAATAATTGATCTTCCCAAAACTTTCAACGAGCGTAATTCGGTCAGCATTCAGTCTTTTATATTCAAACAATTTATTTCTGAAAAGTGCACCATTAGTATCGGCATTCGGCAAACTGATAATGAGGTGGTGGGAAATTGGTACTTGTTCAAAAAAGTGGATCATTTGATTGGAATAGTGATCATTTTGATCATTATTCATTGTTTCCGGATGAAAAGTGACCAGGATATAAGGCTTTTCGGGTAAGCCATATTTTTTTCGTAAATCACTCAAAGAAATCAAGGGGATTTCTTCTAGATCAGAAAGACTCATTGATCCAACGGTAAAAACAAGATGTTGTTTGTTATCCAGTAATTCTTTGACACGATCTGAAAACGCATCAGCTGCTGTAAAATGATAAGTTGAAGCTAGTGATATTTGATGCCGGTATATATTGTCAAATGCTCCGAGCGTAGTCTCTCCACCATGAAAATGACCGAATTTTATTCCGAAAGGAATTCCGGCTTGTACGGCTGCATTCATTTCATAACGGTCGCCAAGGCAGAGAACGAGATCGTAATTATTCTCGTTCCAGAATTCACTAAAAAGGTTGACAGTCAATGCATATGATCTCGCAATCGCATGTGGATCCTCATCTGCAACGCTTGTTTCAACCGATCGGATTGAGCCAATATTTAACGCTTGAATCTCGTTGATTGTAAAGCCATGTTGAGCGGATAAATGAGTGCCAAAAGCAATTATTTCGATGGTAAAAAAATCATCGGATTCCATTGATCTGAGGAGGGGTATGTATATCCCAAAATCCGCTCGAGAACTTGTGAGTACACCAATTTTCATAGCAAATCCTCCCATTTTAACTGATCCCATTGGTTCAGATCATGCTTCGCGATACACCCAATTACATGATCACACTCCATTGGTGAAATACCATTTCCTGGCCTCAGCATAACGAGTTGGTCAGCTGTAATAATTTCTCCTGCTTTGACAGGTTTTATCAAATGGATGCTTTTTCTTGCTGCTGTTCGGTTGATTTTTTCAGAAGCTGTAGGTTCTTTGATTCCGGTTCCTGCGATGGCTTCTTCAATATTTCGAATAGAAGTTACCATTATTTTTAGTTCTTCGGGCTCTAAGGACGCCAGATGGTCGGGACCGGGCAGGTTTTTATCCAATGTAAAATGTTTTTCAATCACTTTCGCTCCCAAAGCTACTGCAGCGATCGCTACTTCGGTTCCAAGGGTGTGATCAGAATAGCCAATTTCAACATTGAAATCTTTACCAATAGCACGCATTGCCATGAGATTCACGTCACTCATTTCTGTCGGATACTGGGTGTTGCAATGTAGAACGGTTATTTTTGCCAGGACAATATCATTTTCTGTGAATACATCGATCGCATTTTGAATATCCCTTCGATCTGACATCCCGGTTGAAATGATAACGGGTTTTTTCTTGGAAGCGATGTGTTTTAAATAAGGCTTATTGGTGATCTCTCCCGAAGGAATCTTGAAAAAGGGGCAACCCAATTCATCTAAAAAGTCAATGCTCTCTTCATCAAAACCGGTGGAAAGAAAACCAATATTTCTTTCTTTGCAACGCTGCATTAAAAGTTGGTACCACTCTTTCGGGATCTCCAATTTTTTAAGCATATCGAATTGAGAACTGTTGTCTTTTGTATTTTGTACTTGATATTCCGCCTTCTCAGCGTTCTTTTGTACCAGATTTTCAGTCTTAAAGGTTTGAAATTTTACATAATCTGCTCCTGCATTTGCTGCCACATCGATGAGCTGCAATGCCTTTTCAAGATCTCCATTGTGATTGACCCCGGCTTCTGCAATAATAACAACCTTATTTTTCAAGACTTCTAATTTTTTTTGCTGGCACTCCGGCCCAGACTTCCATTTTTGGAATATCACATAAAACCACAGATCCCGCCCCAATAATTGAGCCATGTCCAATCTTTTGGCCTTCTTTCACAACGGCGTTTGCTCCTATAAAAGCGGCTTCCCCGATAGTAACGTTTCCTGCTAGAACAGCACCCGGAGCAATGTGGGCGTAATCAGCAATACTGCATTCGTGCTCAATGATAGCACTGCTGTTAATGATCACACCATCTCCGATCTTCGCCTTAGCATTGACAACCGCATTTGGACCTATCATCGTACTCACTCCAATCGTTGAACTTGGCGAAACAACTGCTCTTGGATGAATGAGTGTTGTCTCTGAAAGATTGTGTTCCAAAAAAAGTGCACGCATTTTTTTGCGGTTAGCATTGTTTCCTACAGATGGAAATACGAAGCCAAGTCCTTTCAGTTCTTGTAGTTCCGCTTCTTGTTCATTTCCTAAATAATGAATTCCCAAAGGGTTATTTTCATTTTTATTCGGATCGAAATAACCTGAAACCGTTAATGAGTTTGGTATGCAGTCGTTTACCACCAAAGAATGACCGGAATAGCCGAATAAAAAGATCTTTTTCATGTTTACAGTCGAACGCTACTTGGAATATTGATCAAATGTTTCTCAATAAAGATACTGTTTTCGAGATTATCGTGCATTGATTTGGAAAGGTAATCAAGCCGATGCAGCAAGGTCCAAATTGGCCTGGTCATTACGCCGTTTTCATTGGTTTCTTTGAGGAATCTATCTCTATCTTCCTCTTGTTCCACTAAAATTGCATTTAACCAGTAATTAGAACGACTGTTTTCCGGTTCAGTCATGAATTTTATCTGTTGATCTTCAAAGAACTCAGCATATTCTTTTGCTGTCTTTCTTTTGTTTTCAATGAAGAATTCCAGATTCTCCAGTTGTGCACATGCCAAAGCCGCATTAAGGTTAGGACATCGGTAATTATATCCCATCATATCATGCCGGTATTCCCAAGGATGTGGCATTTTTGCCTGTGTACTTAAATGCTTGGTCAATTTAGCGATCTTCTCATCGTTGGTAACAATCATTCCACCACCACCGCAAGTAATCGTTTTATTGCCATTGAAACTGTAAGTTCCAAGAAGTCCAAATGTTCCGGTATGTTTTCCTTTGTACACCGATCCCAAAGATTCTGCGGCATCTTCAATAACCGGGACATTAAATTGATCGCAAAGTTCAACTATTTTGTCGATTTCAGCAGGGAAGCCAAAGGTATGCATCGGGACAACGGCTCCAACTCGTTGACCGGTTGGTTGATAAAATGCTTTATCATCTCTCATCACTACGGATGAAAAGAAATTTTCAAGTGCCGTTATGGACATGCCCAAATTAGTTCGGTCAACATCAACAAAATAAGGTGTTGCCCCGGTATACTTGATCGCATTGGCAGTAGCAACAAAACTTAATGATTGAGAAACTACGATGTCATTGGCTTCTACCCCTGCGACGATCAGTGACAAGTGCAAGGCTGCGGTACCATTTACAACAGCAATCGCGTAGTTGGCTCCGGTGTATTCGGTTATTCCCTGTTCAAAATCATTTACATATTGTCCAACAGATGAGACAAAGGTAGAGTCAATACAATCTGTCAAATACTTTTTCTCGTTCCCGATAAAAACCGGTTCATGTAAAGGAATGAAACTGCGTTCTTCGCCATACATTGTTTTTATTTGGGTGATTATTGAATCAAACTTTCCCATAATTACATTTTACTATCCAGGTATTTACCCCTTTCTTCGTGATCGAATGTTGGTATCAGATCCAGAAATAAGGAAACGATCTCTTCTTTGGACCAGATACCACTTTCTCGAAGCCGATTAATTTCAGATGAAAAATGATCAAGTTTTTCGGAATCGAATGCCAGGTCATTCTTGATTATTCCAAGGTTCAAATAACTATTTAGGTCAAGTTCTTCATCTTCCGTATAGAACTCCTCAAAAGCTTTCTCTCCTGTCGTATCACTTACTGGAAAGTAACAGGGCCAAGTGCTTGAATTAAAAGGATGTTCAAAAAAGGACCTTGCTGCATCTTCCGAGTCACATTGAACAGGCGTAAGACCTTTCTGTTTCAAGTAACGAATGGCAATATCCTTCAGTGGTATTAGTTTAAAAGTATCATTCACCTTCGGAAAAAAAGTATCACCGGAATTGCCAAAAATACAGGACAACAAGCACAGTTCTCCAGACTCTTGAGGAGTCACGAAATAACGGTCAACATCATTAGGGGCAACGATTGGTTGCATTTTTTCAAGTCGCTGATTGAAACCATGCAACAATGACCCATCAGAGAACGCTACATTTGCAAACCGAGCGGTGGAGATGGGTATTTTAGAGCTTAATTTCCACAGGAACAATTCCATTATCCGTTTTGAGGCCCCCATCATATTTACGGGATTAGCAGCCTTGTCAGTGCTTACACAGAAGTATTTCTTTGCTCCTTTTT
This sequence comes from Flavobacteriia bacterium, assembly GCA_046301895.1. GTDB lineage: Bacteria > Bacteroidota > Bacteroidia > Flavobacteriales_D > Crocinitomicaceae > M0103. The sequence goes on along the minus strand of JBKCJG010000086.1, from coordinate 35,045 downwards.
CTTTCGACTGAAGGATTGTTTTAACCGTGTTACGTATGTTCACGTCGATCATTCGCATCAGTGTGTAAGGATCCTTTTCACTTCTTACATGTTTTAATGCAGACAAATTCAACACATAATCAAAATGACCATCTGCTTTGATCATTGCATCGTATTCGACCGATCCAATATCCAAGGCAAATGTTTGAAAATCACCGTCGATATATCCGAGACTGCTTCTAAGATCTCTTACTAATTCGACAAGGTTGTTCTCACTGATATCAACCACATGCAGTTTCTGTGGATTTCGTTTGAAAATTTCTTTTGTGACTGCCTGCCCGATAGAACCTGCTCCACCTAACACGAGAAAACTCGAATGGGAAATAATGGATCGTAAATCACTTTCTACATGTTGAACATCCTCCACAAATAATTCAGATTCACGACCGATAATTTGCAATATTTCGTTAGAGGTCATTTGATAAGGATATTTTAAGCGATACTTTTAATTAACGGATTTTCAAAGGGTTTATTCAAAATTGTCTTTCTTTTGACCCGATTTTACCGTGATGCACAAAATTAAAAAAAATAGTCCATTTTTTTGGATTAAGCCATTTCACGAGTAAATTTGTCATAATAGAAAATTGGGTCAATCATTACACATCTCAATGTGACATCCATTTTTCCGAAAGCGTTCGTTTTCTTTTAAAATCCAACATTATTGATCATTGGAAAAGCTAAGTGATTTTATAAGGAAATACCGCGATGTGCTATATGCCTTATTCCTCATCATGCCAACCTACTCCGGAATGAGGGCTGAAATCTATGTCATCTTCTTTCTGACTGTGTTTTTTTTCGAACGAGATACCCTTCTGAGAAAATTGCTCGACTTCCTTCAGGCTCCTTTTCAAAAGAAGAATTTTTTGGTCTGGCTTGTAGCAGCAATAATGCTGATCTCTCTGATTAACAAGGTCTATAACGGAAATGAAATTCTTTGCAAAAAGGATTATTATTCGGCTTTTTATCTTTTTCCCTTTTTAGTTCTGAGCAGCAAACTTGTCTATTCGGAACGGTTTTTTAAGTTTTTAATCTTGTTTACTGTTCTGGAATGCATTATCGGAATCAGTGAATATACTGCAGGTGTGAGGTCGTTTTTTATCAATAACGTTGAATCGAATTCGATTACCGATTACAGTTTATTCTACAACAGCCGTGTTTATGGTCTGAGTGAAAATTCATCAATTTTTTCATATAAAATATTCATCGCGTTTATTCTTATTGATTTTGTCAAAATCACGAACGTTGAAAACTGGACCTACCGGATACTACTTTTAATCGGACTGCTCTTTTCTTTCAGTAGAATTATCATTCTTCTGTTGGTGTTGTATTGGGCTCTGATTCTTATTCAAAAATTGATTTTAAATAGAAAGGATCTCCTGAAAAGCGCTTCACTGCATTTTATGTCAGTTGTTATTCTTTTTTGCCTTGTGTTTTTTGTTCAATTAAGACATCAAATGTCGCGAGGAGATCATGCATCAGAAAATGCATTCGGTGGAAAATCTGCAGCAATTAAAGCGCCTGTGACTTGTGATGAGATACATGCTTTACCGATGTTGCCGGGTGAGTTGAACCCGGATAAACAAGGTTGGGGCGATAAATTCATGCTCGGGACAAATGGGATACAAAGTTCTGGTAGAAAAAAGATCTGGTTGAACTATCTGAATTTCATAGAAAAACACTTCTGGTTTGGAAATGGAAGTGATAAGCTCATGCTGAGATCCTATATGGAATCTACAAGAACATACAAATTGGTGCATGCGCACAATTCATTTCTTCAACTTGTTGCTACTAACGGAGTACTGATCTCATTGCTATATTTTCTTTTTTACACACTCCTTTTTAGATCCGGGAATTATTTAGCGATAATTTTGTTTCTGCTTTATTCTCTGGGAAACTATGGTATTTTTTGGGGTTTTTCCTACATGGATGTTATTTTTCTTTTGTTTTTAAACTTTCCGCTAAAGGCAACTTATGACTACGAGAGAGAAAGTTGATCAGTTGGAAAACCGGTTAAATGTGACTGAGCTGAAAGTAAATACTTTTGGCCAACAATTTCAAGTCTATCCCTGGTTGAAAGGAAGACTTTTTTACAAAATGATCACCGGAAATGAAACGCTTCAGAAACGAGATCTCAAATTGTATTGGAAACAAATCACATCCATTTTTTATGGAATTCTCAACCTATTCAGAAGATACGATATCTGGGCTTTTAGCACCAGCTTAGAAAGAAGACCCATCGAAGGGAAACAGTTCGATAAGTTATTCGATTATGTCGGAAATGAGAGCGGATATAAAACGCTGGTTATTGAAACACGGATCTTTCATTATCATCCGTATCGATCTATTGCTTCCAGATATGCAATTTCTCGCTCATTTTTTTTACTGTTTGAAGAAATTTATGGTCGGCTTTTTTTAAGAAATACAAGAGTCAACGATGAAGCACTATTGAAGGCCATTAATTCGAATGTTTCTGAAGGAATCGATCATCGGACCTTGTTGCGTAAGTACCTTGCCCAGTACAGATTAATGAAATTCTGGCTGAAAATTCTGCCCAATCCCAAATTGGTTATGCTCTCTGTGAGCTATACAAATTTTGGTTACATAAAGGCGTTTAAAGAAAGAGGAATAAAAGTTGCAGAGGTTCAACATGGTATAATCACTAAAAACCACCATGCCTATAATTACGCTAAAGGGTTTACTTCTGATCAATTTCCGGATTACCTTTTGACGATAGGCAAAAAAGAAAAAGCTGTGTTTGATCTTGCCAATAAGTTTCCCGTAAGGGAGGTTATTCCTGTGGGGAGTTACATAATTGATCATTATGCTACCTTCAAAATTAACAGCGGATACAGAAAGAAACCATTGGTCTTATTTACCCTTCAGGATGGTCAGATTGGAGATAAATTCATTGAATTTATTCTCGGATTTAAAGCATCCGATCATGAACATTTTGATATCCTTGTGCAACCTCGTCGGAATTCGAAAGAGAATTATCTCAAACGTTATGCTGAACTGGATAGTATCGAATTTTCAAATCAGGATTTTTATTCAACGGTTGTCAAAGCGGATTTACATTGTACGGTTTATTCGACCACGGCGATTGAATCATTATCTTTGGGTATTCCTAATATCCTTGTTAATATTGATGATCAGTCTGTTGAACAACTGGGTCCGGTATTGGGTGGCAACCAATACACTAAGGTCGCACAGAGTCATGCAAACTTTCTGGAAGCATTAGATCTTCTGAAAAATAGTGATCCTGAAAGAGTTAAATTGAGCAATGAAGATAATATAATGGTCAATTACAAAGTGAATATTACGCAATTCTTAAAGGAGGTTATCTGATGGTGAAAGGCGACCGGCGAATTATCAAATCTATGGGGATCTATACATTCTCCAACGTGATCAATGCTGCAATACCATTCTTACTGTTGCCCTTACTCACAAAATATCTGTCTACCTCCGACTACGGTGTTTTATCAAATTTTAATGCCTTGACAAATATCATGATTCCATTGGTAGGGATCAATTTAATGTCTTCCGTGCAGGTTCAATACCTCAAAGAAGAAGTGAACTTTCAGGATTATGTAACATCCGGATTTCGTTTCAATATTGTGCTTGCTCTTGTTTTTTCGATCATAGTTGGACTCTTTGCGAGTCAACTTTCATCCTTAACAGGAGTTCCTGCAAGCCTGTTATATACGTTGTCCGTTTATGCCATTTTTAATACGGTGATAGAGGTTCTTTTAGCAATTTGGAGAATGGAAGATAAAGCCACTCTTTATGGGGTTTTTAGAATCTCAAGAACCGTTGTGGAGATTGGTTTGGTGATATTCTATGTAATAGGCTGCGAAATGAATTTTGAGGGCTCTATTTATGCGATGCTTATCTCTTATGGTGTAGCTACAATCGGGGCAATTATTATTTTATCACGAAAGGGTCTTTTATTTGGTGTTTTTCGTTTTGATTACTTAAAACATGCCTTGAGCTACGGGGTTCCATTAATACCTCATACCTTGAGTGCTACTGCAATAATGTACGCAGATAAATTGATCCTGACGCACTATCATGGTTTATCATCCAATGGAGTTTATTCTGTCGGTTTCCTTGTAGGACAGGTAATTGGTCTATTACAAAATTCCTTCAATCAGGCATGGGTTCCATGGGTTTTTCAAAAATTGAAGGCAGGTAAGGAGTCTGATAAATTGCGTATGGTCAAGATTACTTATTTTTACTTTGCAGGAATTCTTTTTACTGTGTTTGTTCTTTGGTTGATGCTCCCTTTTATTTATGCCTTTCTCGGTAAAGCATTTCAAGGAGGCATGGAGCTGGTGCTATGGATAGCACTCGGTTTTGCATTTAACGGGATGTATAAAATGGTCGGTGTTTACATGTTCTATCTGGAGCGGACCGGTATCATTGCTTTGACATCTATTGGGGTGGCAGCGCTTAATATCATTTTGAGTTTAATACTTATTCCGCAACATGGTGAATATGGAGCCGCATATTCTAGCATGATTTCAATGATTTCCTTGTTTTTTGTTACATGGTTCATCAGTTCAAGAATGCTCAAAATGCCCTGGAATCTTAAAAAGTATGGATAGAATGAAGCAATATTTCCGAAATTGGACATTTGCCGATTATTCGATAGCATCGGTTCTACTTGTATTTGCTGCTTACAATAAGCTAATGCCGGTGTTGATGGCCCCATTGTTTTTTTCCTTGGTCATGAAGCGCAGAGATTGGAACGAATTTAAAAAGTTGTTTCAATTGACTGAACCTGGTTTTTGGTTCATCTGCTTTTATACAGTGCATGTTTTCGGTTTGGTTAATTCAGAGAATATGAACTATGCTTTATCAGATCTTGGAATGAAACTGTCATTTCTTATTTTACCGGTATTACTTTTTGGGGCAGACTCAAAAATGACGAGTAAACAAGTCATTGACATGATGCTGTTCGGACTTTTAATTGCTTGCTTTACAGCTTATTCCCATGCTGTATACAGGTCTTTGTACAATGCTGAGGACAATCATTGGGCTTATTTCACCGGGTCCTATCTGCCTGTTATGATGCACAGGAGCTATTTCGCGACGTACATGGCAATCGGAGCGATCCTCTCTGCGTCAAGGTTTTTTCAAACGAAAAGATGGTCCTACATATTACTCACTTCGGTATTCAGTATTACTGCTGTTCTTACTTTCTCAAAAGCTGGAATTCTAATCCTTATCGTAACGTTGTTTCCAGCGGTGTTGATCCTAACTTTTCGTTATTATTCTCGTGCCATAGGGCTCGCTTTAACTGGTCTTTGCATCGCGGGTATTTTTTTAATTTTCAATGTGAGCGACACGCTAAGTGCTCGGTTTAATAAAATGCTGGAAGGCGCAACGAATGTATCTGTTAAGAATAATAATACCGTTGAATCCAGCGAGGCTAGAATGATCATGTGGGCTACCTCGATTCAACTATTCAGCGAAAATCCAATCACTGGTGTCGGGACAGGAGACGTGAGTGACGCGTTGGATACACGTAATAAAAGATTAGGGAATTGGGGTGTTGCTGAGAAAAGTTATAATTCTCACAATCAATTTTTAAATACAGGTGTTCAACTGGGTTTACTTGGATTAATTCCATTGATTCTGATATTTATTACGAGTATTTGGAAGGGAATTCGTAACAATTCTTTTCCCTTCGTAATGGTTACGGTCATTCTTCTTCTATCCCTGCTTTTTGAATCTTTTCTGGAAACACAACAAGGAATAATTCCTGTAACTTTGTTCATTATTATTTTTTCCCTGAAGCCGGTCGACAGTCAAAGGTTAAGTGCCTAACTGAATTGTGAAAAAGGAATAAGGGTACTTCAAAATTTATGGCTTGAATTTTCAAATTAGTGTTGTAATTCCGTGCAGAAATGAAAGTTTATTCATTCGCGAATGCATTGATGCGATTTTTGATTGCCAACTGCCCCCATCTTCCAAAATTGCTGTTTTTGTGGTTGATGGAATGAGTAACGATGGTACACGCGAAATAGTGAGTCAATTAAGGGCTCAATATCCAAATTTGCATTTGATTGATAATGAAAAACAGCTAACACCTTATGCATTTAATTTGGGTATTTATGCCGGAGGAAAAGTAGATTACGTTCAAATCGTTGGTGCAAGACATATCTTGAGCAAGAATTATCTGATCAATTGTTTCAAGCGTTTAGAGTCCGATAAATCTGTTTGGTGTGTCGGTGGAAGGATTATAAATGAATACATCAATGAAACTGGTCGCGTCATTTCAAAAACGATGTCAACTGCTTTTGGAATGGGATTAGGGAATTTCCGCACCTTGGAAAAATCTGGCTATACGGATACTGTAACAAGTCCCATGTATCCATATTGGGTGTTTGAAAAAATAGGGTTTTTCGACGAAGAACTTATTCGTAATCAAGATGATGATTTCAATTACCGCGTCACAAAAGGCGGTGGTAAAATTTATTATGATCATGACATCTTTTTGAAATATTATGTAAGAGGTAATTTCTCCGGATTATGGAGACAATTTTTTCAATATGGATATTGGAAAGTATTTGTGAACCGAAAACATAAAGCAGTTACGACGCTGCGTCAGTTAGTACCGCCTTTTTTTATCGCCTATTTGTTACTCTTGATCGCCACACCTATTATTTCCTTAAGACTCACCATAGTGATGGCTATACCTTTAATGATGTATATTCTAATGGTTTTTTTCTTTGGTTTCAAAGTGGTCAAGGATGATGATCAGATCTCTTTGGTTTCAGTTTTAAAAACGTATCCCATTCTCCATATCAGTTATGGTTTGGGTTATTTTAAGGGTGTTCTCGACTTTATCATTCTGGGTAAAAAACCATCAGACAAACAAAAGCGCTTATCGCGATAATGTTTAAATTCGAAATGTAAAATTGAATGGACACTTTTCCTGTAATTTTGATAATATGATCCCTTTCTCGCCACCACGAATTGATCAGAAAGTGATCGATGAAGTAACAGCCGCATTACAAAGCGGTTGGATAACCACTGGACCCCGAACGAAACTTTTCGAAAAGAAGATCACGGAGTACTGTGGCTGTAAGGCAACAGTTGCGGTGAATTCGTGGACGATGGGCATGCAGGTATTCCTCAACTGGTGGGGTATAAAGGAGGGAGATGAGGTTATTTTACCTGCCTACACTTATTGCGCTAGTGCCAATGTGATCGTCCATTCGGGAGCAAAGCCTGTTATGGTGGACATAGACCCGAAAGATTTCAACATTAGTGTTAACGAAATCCGTAAGTCGATCACACCGAGAACAAAAGCAATTATTGCTGTTGACCTTGCGGGACTTTCATGCGATTATGATCAGATCAATGCACTTGTAAGAGAGCGGCAATTCGTGGATCAATTCACTCCCGGAAGCAAACAACAGGAAAACCTGGGACGAATTCTTGTTATTTCCGATGCTGCACACAGTTTTGGTGCGTTATTGAATGGCAAAAGAACCGGTTCGTTGACAGATGTTACTTGCTTTTCATTTCATGCTGTAAAGAATCTTACAACGGCTGAAGGTGGCGCTCTGAGCTTCAATCTTCCGGATATGTTCGATCATGAATCTATCTACAACAAATTCTGTACAATGATTCTTCATGGTCAGAACAAAGATGCGTTGGCTAAAACACAAAGGGGAAATTGGCGTTACGATGTGGAAGAACCAGGTTTCAAATGCAACATGACTGACCTGCAGGCTGCTATTGGATTGGTTGAGCTTGATCGTTACCAGGAAAATCTGGATCGAAGAAAAGAGATCTTCAGACAATATGATGAGGCCTTTGGCAATGAAACCTGGGCGCTTACTCCAGTTCATACGACCGAAACAAAGATCAGTTGTTATCATTTGTATCAGTTAAGGATAAAGAATATTACGGAGGCACAGCGCGATACGATCATGCAAGAGATCTTCGCTCAGGATGTGTCCGTAAACGTACATTTCTTACCGTTACCGACGTTGACAGCTTATAAGAAAAGAGGATACAGAATTGAAGATTTTCCGGAAACATGGAACAAATATCAGAATGAGATCTCACTTCCCGTGTATTACAATTTGGCTGACGATCAGGTTGAAACTGTGATCAATGCTGTGAAGCATGCTGTAAAAAAGGTCATAGGGTAAGTTTTGAAACGACTGTTCGACATAGTGGTAAGTTTGATCATCCTGGTGCTGTTCCTGCCTATTGGATTAGCACTGGGAATTTGGATCGCTATAGAATCTCCCGGCGGTGCCCTATATCTCCAGGAAAGGATCGGAAAAAATGGAAACCCTTTCCGAATTTATAAGTTCAGATCGATGAGAAAGGATACGGATAAACTTGGAAAACTGACGGTAGGTATGCGTGATCCACGGATCACTCGATCTGGTTATATCATCCGAAAATATAAACTCGATGAATTCCCCCAGTTTATAAATGTCCTTAAAGGTGAAATGAGTATCGTTGGACCTAGGCCTGAAGTCAAAGAATTCGTCGATCTCTATACGGAAGAACAGCGGAAAGTCTTATCAGTCAGACCGGGAATAACCGATCATGCCTCATTGGAATATTTCAAAGAGAACGAGTTGCTGGCGCAATCTTCTGACCCACAGCAGACCTATATTGATGAAATCATGCCCGCCAAGATTGACATCAATATGAAGTACATAACTAATTCAACACTGAAAGAAGACATCAAAATCATGTGGAGGACCTTTCGAAAGATGATCGCTTAGGAAATACATTGCTCAAGGGCATCTGCAAAAAGGACCGCCGCATTCGGATCTTTGCGAAACCAAAGTTCCGGTTCGATCAATTCAAGTTCACCAAGTGCCAGTGCGTTCTGATTGTCGCGAATAAGATCCACTCTCGCATAGATGGGGAGTTCCGGACAATGTGAAAGGCATTTTACTGCAAATGCGATCTCGTCATCACTAGCCGAATGATCGTGTACAGTACCTCCAAAATCGTCCTGCACACGAAAGTCACCTGATTTTGCTTTCTTCAGGACGGAATGACTGTATTCTCCATTGAATAGAATGAGCGAAATTTCCCCACCACTCATGATGTTGTGCTGGAATTCCTGAAGCATTAATGATTCTTCAGTTATCAGTTCCTTAAAGAGTTTCTCAAGTTGCTGAAGGGTTCTGTGCTCGATCACATAAGTGTGACGAGCGGCACCAGAGACCACTGGTTTCAGGATTGCCTTCGACCAGCCACTTTGCTCAAAAAGTTCTTTTAGTGAATGCGTGTTTCCCTTTTCAATAAAAAAGGTAGGCGGAATATTCACTCCTTTCATTTCAAGTTCAGCAAGGTAATGCTTATCCAGATTCCATAGAATAAGCGCTTCAGAATTCATCAAGGTAGTCTTGTTTCGCACTTTCTCCAACCATTCTGTGAATTCTGCGAAACGGTCAAAGTAATCCCATGTGGTTCTGAAAATGATATAGCGCGTGGCTGTCCAATCCATTTCGCTGTCATCCCATGATAAACGCTGAACTTTGTATCCTCGGTATTTGAGTTCATCTAAAACGAGCTGATCTTCTAGCAAAATGTTTTTAATGTACTCCGTAATAACAGTCGGATCAACATACCGGTTATCCGTAAGTATCGTGAAATCGAACATGGTTTTTAATGCATGAAGAATGCCAGTCCGCAACCAACGAATATTGCCAAAAGTTTGAGAAGATTGAACTTGTGGTTCTCGGAAGTCTCAAAAATGATCGTCGTAGAAATGTGCAGAAACATACCGACAACGATCGCAAGTATCACATGGTAATCTAACCCAAGTTGACCTGGAAGTGTCATCATTCCGATCACAACGCCAAGCGGAGTCATGATGCCAAAAGCCATGAGCACGATCCAGGATCGCACCATGTTCAGTTTTGTATTCACCAACAAGGTCATCAGTGCGATCGCCACCGGAAGCTGGTGGAAAAGTATTCCAAGTAACAGGGAATTATCATCTTCATGATGATGGTGTGAGCTGATGATCTCGTGTCCTGAAATTTGGTTTCCCAAGGGTATTCCCTCCAAAATGGAATGAACTGAGAGAGAGAGGAATAATCCCCAAGGCATCGGCTGACCTTTGTGCACGTGTACGTGACCGTGTTCAATGCCTCCTGAAAAGAACTCCAGTAAAAGTTGAACAAGGAAACCGACGAGGATATAAATGCCAATAGAAGCTGACTCATCGTGATAAAGGTCTGGAATGAAGTGCGTGAATGCGATCGACAACAAGAAACCACCACTGAAAGCTAGCATAAGTTTAATGATCTGCGCTTTGTTCGTTTGATGCAGGAAGGTTACAAAGAATCCCCCCAGAACAACGGACACGATTAAACTTAAGATCACGATTATGGCTTCCATTACAGTTTTTTTGCGGTGATAATCAGACGGTCAGAGGTCTTGGCATCGTATGCATTCAATGAGAAGTCACCAAAAATACGAATAATTGCAAAGCCAGTCTCGTTTAGTAGCTGCTCAAAATCATCCAATTTTAATGCTTGAACCCGCTCAGTGTAATGATGAATCTGTCCATCAGCTTCGAAACGAATGTTCTTGAATATATGTTTGCCATCGTATTTTCTTTCGATATTGAAGGTGATCCCATCTACCGTTTTGACTTCTGTCAAAACTAAATTGGAAATCACTTTTTCAGCATTCATGAAGTCGATAACCAGATAACCATTCTTAATCAACATAGTATGGATCGATCGGATCACATCTAAATTGTCTTCGATTGAATCGAAATAACCAAAACTGGTAAAGAGATTGAAGATCGCATCAAACTTTTCGCCATCAATAACTTGACGCATGTCGTGTACAGCGAATTTCAATCCTTCCTTTTCAAAAGGCTTTGCACGCTCAATACTGTTCACAGAGAGATCAACTCCAAGCACATTGTATCCAAGTTTATTCAAAGTAACAGAATGCCGGCCCTTGCCACATGCGAGATCCAGTACTCTGGAGCCAAGGTCTAACTGAATGAACTCAATAAGGTTTTCAATGAAATGGGCTGCTTCCTCATCATTACGATTCTTGTACAAAATGTGATAATAAGGTGTGTCAAACCAATCTGCAAACCACTCTTTCGAACTCATGAGTCAAAGATACGTTTTAACTTCTATTGTCAATAAAACAAATAATGGTTCTTGATGTTCTTGTTGAAAGTCAATTCCTTATATTTGATTCAGAAACGACGATCATGTCACTGAACAATGTCTACAATCTTTACCGCACAATGGAGGAGGAGAATGTGATACTCTCTTTTAAAGGCATTGTAACAGCGGAGCTGCTAACTTCACTTCTGAACATTATGGAAGTAAAAATGGAGTCTATGCATGAAGAGCCGCGAGTGAGAAAAAAGGTTTTCAATGTACTGGTCGAATGTCTTCAAAATCTTTATCATCATGTAGACGAAGGCCCGGTTCCGATAACGAGGGAGCACTTGGAACGTAAATCCGCAATGGTGCTGATTGGTAAAGAAAGGAATCAATTTATTATTCGCACCGGGAATTATATCGATCGGTACAAAGTGGAAGGCCTGAAAGAACGGTTGAACAAGATCAATTCAATGGACAAGGAAGATTTAAAGACCTATTACCAGGAAAGTTTGAGTAGTTCGGTCGTTTCTTCGAAAGGTACCGCTGGGTTGGGGATGATTGATATTGCAAGGAAATCCGGAAATAAGCTGGAATATGATTTTTTAAAGATTAACGAAGAAACAAGCTTTTTTTGCTTGAATGTAAAAATAGATTAGAAAAGAAGAAAGATGGAAAATTTACATTTAGAGGCGTCTGCCAAAACACCTGAAGTAGTATTTGATGCGAACAACGGTAAAATAATACTCAAAGGACGATCTATCCCGGAGAACTCGATAGAGTTTTATAAACCATTGAATGACTGGATTGATGCATATGCTTCAAATCCGAAAGAAGTGACTACGGTCGATGTCAAGCTGGAGTATTTCAATACATCCTCTTCTAAGTGCATCCTTGACCTGTTCAAGAAACTGGAGCGCCTGAATATGTCGGGTTCTGAAGTTTCGGTGAACTGGTATTTCGAAGAAGATGATGAAGATATGGAAGAAGCTGGTGAAGATTATCAGGCGATCATCAAGCTTCCGTTCAATATGATCGAAGTAGAGGAGATCTGATCCGTGCAAGTGATTGGGTTAACCGGAGGTATTGGTTCGGGGAAAAGCCTGGTGGCGAAGGTCCTCGAAGCAATGGGCTATCCCGTCTATTTTTCAGATGAGCGTTCAAGAGAACTGGTAGAAAGCGATCCGACGATAAAGAGTGAACTAATTAAACTCCTGGGGAAAGAGGTGTATACGGCGGGTAAACTCAACAGATCTTTCCTTGCCGAAAAGCTTTTCTCCAATGACGAGATAAGACTTAAGGTTAACGGTATTATTCATCCAAGGGTTAGATCGTCTTTTGCACTGTGGGCTTCCGAACAAAGGGGGGAATTGGTGTTTAATGAAGCGGCGATACTTTTCGAAACAGGAGCAGATAAGAACTTTGATGCAATGGTACTTGTCACAGCTCCGGAATTGTCTAAAATCCAACGGGTCATGAAGCGCGACAAATGCTCAGAGGAAAATGTTCGAGAACGAATGGCGAAACAATGGAATGACGACCAAAAGATTCCCTTGGCTCAACACGTTCTGATCAATGATGATAGGACACCTCTTTTAGCGCAGATCGAAGCACTGGTGAAAGACTTGCTGATGTAGTACTTACTTGATCTCCTCGTAATCGTCAAAATCGTCTTCCTTTTTTTTCTCTCTGAATGAAGTGAACGATGAGGATGCTTGTACGAATGGTCTTCCCGACAAAAGGTATATGAATCCATTGAACATCTTGAAGATCATGGAGATGAGGAAGAAGAATCCGATCACTTTGAAAATGAAACCGATGATTGGCGTGTCCTCGATGTTCATAATGCTGTCGTGAAACCAGATCGAAATTGGGTTCTTGGCGAAATCAGGAAAAAAGATGAATGCCAGGAACATACCGATCGACAGTGTGATCACGCCAATCTCAGCTTTGATGTTGAAATGAGTATTCAACCCGGGAACTGATCCTCCCATCATCTGGAACATGGCTGCCTGGTTCTGTTTGTTTTGGAACTTACCTATGAAATAGGTCAATAAAACCAGCGCTGTCATGGTAACATGATAATCGGATATTTGCCCATTCTCCAGATCAAGACAGAAAAGAAAGGTTACATCTACCAGGAAAATATATTTAACGGCTTTGAGAAAGTAGTCTTCAAAAGTAGTGCGCTGATTCCCTGCTCTCAAGATCGATAAACCGATCTCGAAGATCCCCCAGATAAACCCATAGATGGCGAACAGAACGCCCAGTCGAAAAATGAAATTCATAAGTTCCATACTGCAAATGTGCCATTTTTTCCCTCTACTTGGACTGTTCGGCCTATGTTTAAATTATGTATTTTTGAGTTTTATCAAGCAAAAATTATGAAGAATTACGCATTTTCACTGGGTCTTCTCTTTCTGACCGCCTGCCGATGCCTCGCAGAAGAAGGCATGTTGATCCCTTCATTGATCTCCGCATTTGAATCCGACATGAAGGCAAAGGGCATGAAACTGAGTGCAAAGGACATTTATGATGTCAACAATTCTAGTTTAAAGGATGCGATCATGCACTTTGGTGGTGGTTGCACTGCAGAACTTGTTTCCGGTAAAGGATTGCTTCTGACAAATCACCACTGTGGATACGCTCAGATTCAATCACATTCTTCACTTGAAAAGGATTATCTGAAAAACGGGTTTTGGGCGAATAGTCTGTCCGAAGAATTGCCGAATGCAGGATTGACAGCTTCTCGGATGGTCCGAATTGATGATGTTTCGAAAGCTGTGTTGTTCGGCATAGATGCCGGAGCTAATCCACTCGAAAGAGAGCAAAAAATGAAAAAGAATATTGAACAACTCATTAAGGATGCTACAACCGGTAATCATTATGAGGCAGAGATCAAGCCATTCAACTACGGTAACGATTTTTACATTATCGTAAAAGAGGTGTTCAAAGATGTTAGGTTGGTCGGTACACCTCCAAATTCGATCGGAAAGTTTGGTGGAGATACCGATAATTGGGTTTGGCCGCGTCATACTGGTGATTTCTCCGTTTTCCGGATCTATGCTGGTCCTGACAACAAACCTGCAGCATATTCTGACAAGAATGTACCTTATACGCCGATTCACTTTTTACCGATCTCTTTCAAGAACAGAAAGATGGGAGACTTTACTATGGTATATGGTTTTCCTGGTGAGACAGAGCAACATGTAGTTTCGGGATACCTGAAATTTATAATGGAAAAGGAGCGTCCTGCGCGGATAAGGATGCGTGAAAAGTCCTTGAGCGTGATCGATGCGGCAATGAGGGCCTCTGATGAGGTACGTATCAAGTATTCTGCGAAACAAGCGAGTATTGCGAACGCTTATAAAAAATGGATCGGGCAGGTAGACGGTTTGAAAAGACTGGATGCGATCTCGATCAAAATCGCTCGTGAAGCGGAATACAATTCAATGGTCGTTTCCAACGATTCTTGGGCAAAAGCGTACGGAGCCGTTATCGATCAAATGAACAAATTGGTTGATCAGGGGAGTAGCTGGGAATTCCAATATGCTATGGGGCTTGAATATTTGTTCGTTGGACCTGAACTGTTCAGACTCGGTCGTAACATTGATGATCTCGTCAAGAATTATGATAAATACTCAGAAAAAGGAGAGTTGAATGCAATGATAGATAAATATGTTAAAGGAGCTGAAGGCTTCTTCAAGAACTATGATGCGACTGTGGATCAAAAGATATTTGAACTCTTAACAGAAGAATACCTCAAGCAAACGAGTGATCTCAGTTCATTGAAAGAAGTTACTGTAAAACTGAATATTCCGGAATTGAGTAAACTTATTTATTCAAAGTCAGTCCTAACCAATAAAGAACGTTACATCGCCTTTCTTCAGAAATTCAATGCTTCCTCCATCAAGAAACTGAAAAAGGATCCGGGATATGCTTTCTTTATCGAAAAGCTTGATGACTTCAAGAATAATATATTACCAAATTACCAGCAGTTCGATGACAAGATGAATGCTCTGCTAAAAACCTATGTTGCCGGTAAGTATGAAATGTTCCAGGATGCGAAACATTGGTCTGATGCGAACAGCACCCTTCGTATAACCTATGGGAAATTGGAAGGTTCAGCACCTGCAGATGGGATGATGTATACCGAACATACAACACTTGACGGAATCATTGCTAAATACAATACGGGGAATCCGGATTTTGAATTATTGCCAAGAATGCTTGAAATGCACAAGGATAAAGACTATGGTGATTATGCTCAGAATGGGGAGCTGTGGGTATGTTTCACGGGATCGAATCATACAACTGGAGGAAACTCTGGTTCACCGGTGATTGATGCGAATGGAAATCTGATGGGACTTAATTTCGATCGAACGTGGGAAAGCACCATGTCAGACTATATGTTCGACCCTAACCGTTGCCGCAATGTTGTCGTCGATATCCGTTACGTTTTATGGGTGATGGATAAATATTCCGGGGCCGGACATCTGGTTGATGAAATGGTATTGATAAAAGAGTAAATCCTGAATGGTTCTTGAGATCTCAGGTTATTTGTCCTAGTAGATACCACTTTCATTCTTTATGAAGCTGACACTTTCACTCATTTGTTCGTTCCTTGTCTGTTCCCTGTTTTCACAAAGGGATACGATTGTATTGTCTGAATTTGGTGATAAATTTTTGTGGGGTACCGCCTGTAGTGCCTTTCAGGTCGAAGGATCAACAAAGGAAGGTGGGCGAGGGCCCTCTGTCTGGGATACTTTTACGGCTACAAAGGGAAGGATCAAAGATGGCTCAAATGCGGATACTTCAGTTGACTTTTATCATCGGTATGCTGAAGATATTGCACTCTGCAGGCAGTTGAATTTCAAAGTATTTCGTTTTTCCATTTCGTGGTCCAGGATCTTTCCGAAAGGAATAGGCGCGATCAATACTGAAGGTATGGAATTTTACCACCGTGTGATCGATGAATGTCATAAGAACGGACTTGAACCATGGGTGACAATTTACCATTGGGATCTACCGCAGGAGTTGGAGGATCAAGGTGGATGGGCGAACAGGCAAGTGATAGACTGGTTCGGGAACTATGCGGAAGTTTTAGCTCGGGAATATGGGTCAAAAGTGAAGAATTGGATAGTCATGAATGAACCTGTAGCCTTTGTTAGTCTTGGTTATATGATCGGCTACCATGCTCCGGGAAAGAAAAGCCCGAAAAAGTATCTTTGTGCCATACATCATGTGAACATTGCAATGGCAGAGGGCGGAAGAAGATTGCGAAAAATTATACCTGATGCCGAGATCGGGACATCGCTGAGTTGCTCAATTATCCATCCATTTAAGGACAATTCAAAACATACGACTGCTGTGAAGAGGGCGGATCTGCTTTTGAACAGGTTATTTCTGGAACCGAATTTAGGACTCGGTTATGACTACCAAACATTTCCATTTTTAACTAGAATTAAGAAGTATATGCTGCCGGGAGATGAAGCGGCCATAAAGTTCAGTTTTGACTTCATCGGCTTGCAGAATTATTTTCGGGTTGTCGTTAAGAGGACGCCGTTCGTTCCGATAGTTTGGTTCAAGCAGGTTTCTGCCAAAAAAAGAGGGGTTCAGATGAATGAAATGGGATTTGAGGTTTACCCAAAAGGAATTTATGAAATTCTTAAACAATTCGGCGAGTACAAACAGATCAAACGAATCATTGTTACAGAGAATGGTGTTTGCGTCAAGGATCGTTTGATCGATGGGGAAGTGAATGATGAAGAACGACTGGATTTCTTTGTGAAGTATTTGGGATATTTGAAAAAAGCCAAAGATGAAGGTGTTCCTGTCGAGGGTTACTTCGTCTGGAGTTTAACGGATAACTTCGAATGGAGCGAGGGGTATCAACCGAGATTTGGATTGATCTTTGTAGATTTTAGTACGCAGCAAAGGACAATAAAAGAATCAGGCCTTTGGTTTCAAAAGCAATTGTCTTTCTATAGGAAAAACTGAGATTAAACGTGGAGCGCCCTGCTGTCAGTTGCATCCAAAGCGGCCTCTTTGATCGCTTCTGAATAGGTGGGGTGAGGATGACAAATTCGAGCCATGTCTTCTGCTGAGGCACGGTATTCCATCGCCGTAACTGCCTCCATGATCAGGTCAGCCGCGCGAGGTGCTATCATGTGAACACCAAGTACTTCGTCCGTATTTTTATCTGCAAGTATTTTGATCAACCCATTAGTATCCATACTTGCTCTTGCGCGGCCAAGCGCCTTAACAGGGAAAGAACCTACTTTATATTCGATGCCTGAAGCTTTTAATTCATCTTCTGTCTTTCCAACTGCCGCTACTTCCGGCCAGGTGTAAACGACACCGGGAATCAGGTTATAATTCAAATGTGGTTTTTGACCAGCGATATATTCGGCTACGAAAACGCCCTCTTCCTCCGCTTTGTGAGCAAGCATAGCTCCTCTGACAACGTCACCCACAGCATAGATGTTTGGAACAGATGTTTGAAGGTGATCGTTCACTTCGATCTGACCTTTGCTATTGATCGTTAAGCCCGCAGCTTCAAGATTCAAACCATCAGTGAAAGGTTTTCTTCCAACCGCTACAAGACAGTATTCGGCCTCGAATTTCACCTCTTCACCTTTTTTATTGAGTGCAGTCAGAACAACTGATTTACCCTTGTTCTCAACCTTTTGAACACGATGCTCCAAATTGAATTTGAAGCCCTCCTTTTTCAATACTTTTGTCAATTCTTTGCCTAACGAAGTATCCATCGTTGGGATGATTGTATTCGCAAACTCGACAACCTCGATCTCGGTTCCTAATCGGCCAAACACAGAACCAAGTTCTAAACCGATCACACCGCCTCCAATTACGAGCATCCGCTTTGGGATCTCCGTCATGTTCAACGCTTCTGTCGAAGTAATGATCCGTTGTTTGTCGGGCTCCATTCCAGGGAAGTAATTGGGTTTTGATCCGGTAGCAATAATGATATTCTTAGATGTGATGACAGTTTCAACCCCATCTTTTCCGGTCACTTTAACAGTGTTTTTATCAATAAATGATCCGATACCATAAATGACGTCAACCTTATTCTTATCCATCAGGAATTTAACGCCGGCACTTGTTTGCGACACTACATCATTTTTGCGCTTTACCATTTGAAGGATATTCGCTTTGGCACCTGTGATGTCAATTCCGTGCTCACTAAAATTGTGAACCGCATTGTGATAATGCTCTGAAGAATCAAGTAGTGCTTTTGAAGGAATACATCCAACGTTCAGGCAAGTTCCCCCAAGCGTATTGTATTTCTCTATAATCGCAGTTTTCATTCCAAGCTGTGCACAACGTATTGCAGCAACATATCCTCCGGGTCCTGATCCGATTATGGTAATATCGTAATTGATCATTTTGAAATTTTTGATTGAGTACAAATGTAGGATTAATTCATAAAAAGAGCAGTATGCTTCAATTAAAAAGGGCAGCGTTTAGCTGCCCTTTACTATTAATTTAGTGCCTATTACATTTTGATGAACTTCACCGTGTCAGATTGTTTACCTGCAACAAATTTCACAATATATGTTCCTCTTGGAAGCTCTGAACCATCAATAGTTAAAGTTTGTGCACCTGCAGCAACATTCTTATCTGTAATTGTTTTGACCAAAGTTCCTGTGATATTGTACACCATAACCGTTACATTTGAGGTCTCCTGAAGATTGAATGTAAGCGTCGTATTCTCTGTAGTTGGATTCGGGTAAGTTTTCAACTTGGTTTTGAATTCCTGAACTCCATTACCATCTGCATCACCGATTCCCAGGTATGCGGCAGAACTCCAGATTCCACGGCCATAGGTACCAATGTAAATTTCACCCGGACGGTAGTTTCCATCATTCCATGATCTCCAAGACTGACGGACCTCGTATACTGGTGTACCTTCGAATCCCACCGATGCATTTTCCCACGTTCCTCCGCCATCTTCAGTGACAAATACTCCTTCGGATGTACCAACAACAAGGATGTCAGAATCATCTCGGTCGATGATACCATCATAGCACGCTACACCACCGGGAATAGTTGAAAGTGTTGTGAATGTCGGTGCTGCACCAGTTGCATTCAACGATCTTTTGTTCGTGCCACTGAACCCCGCAAAACAAACAAGGTCGTTCGCATTGTTCGGATTCACAGCAATTCCTTCATAACTTGTTGTTGTAATTTTGGTTGAAGTGGTCGAACTTGGAGGTGTTGCATAACCCACTCCGGAATAACCTGCCTCGAGATAAAAGTTTGGATTGGAAGTGTAAACATTTCGTAGACCGTCGATTCTCCATACTCCGTTACCTGCACTAACATATAGGTTGTTGAGATCTTTGGAGAATTCCATGTCTATATTGTTGTACAATCCCGCACCGATACCCTTTGCAATGATCACCCAATTCTGGCTGGTTGCTGCAAGGCGTGTTGAATTTCTTGTACCCCAAAGTTCTCCTCCATTCGCATTGACATACATCACAAACCATGACTGATAAGGATCCTGGATCCTCAATGTGTCCCACGCAATGTTATATGCTACTGTGTCAGACCCCATTGAATAGATCTCACCTGTCGCACTGTTTTCAGCGTAATAGTGATCATAACTGCCAAGACTTTGTACTACCACAGTGTCAGCACCGGCAGGGAATTCAACAAGAATTGAGTCACCAACTACCGGTGGGTTATTTCCTGATGCTGTAGCAAATGGAGTCCATGTATAATTACCCAAAAGAACAGTTTGACCATTGATTCCGTTAACAACTGAAACATCTGTCGCAGTAAGTGTCGGATCATAATACAACGTATCATCAAAATACAATGCGGTTGTTGTAGTGTAGGACATACTATCGCCAGTCGCCATACTTGGGATCATTATTGTTGAACCGGCCGGATAGTTTTTCGTTGCAACATACGTTACTGAATCCTCGGAGTTTGTATCGTAATTTTCTGCAAGTACGAACTCAGTGTGGAAAGGGTGGAAGTTACTTCCATCAGTTCCCGCAGGATCGTAACCTGAAGGGAAAAGAGGAACAAACGAACTCCATGTTACTCCTTTATCACCAGATCGTGAGATTGAATTGTAATAAACCGATGAGAACATCACTTTAGGGTTGTAGAAAGAGATTTCACATTCGAAACCGTCACCACCGTTTACTTCTCTGAACTCCTGGAAAGTTGACTGTGTGTGATCATTGTAGAGTGTTCCGTTATCCTGTGTTCCACCCATCACTGATCCGTCTCTGTCAAAAGCAATTCCATAGAACTGCGTTACGTTGTATCCTCGGTTCGCAGGATACCAAGTCTGACCATAGTCGTTTGTAATACCAACGCCACCGTCATTACCAATGTATAATCTGTTTTGAGAGTCCCACTTCATTTCGTGGTTGTCAGCATGGGCATACTTAGACGAGAAAGGAGGAAGGAACCACTCTGTAAGCTTTTCAAACCCGCCTGCAGGAGGATTGTTCACGGTTTGTTCCCACTGCCAGATGTCAATACCACCGATCAGGATCTTTTCGCTATTGTTTGGAATAACCGAAACAATGGAGTTATATGTTCCCTGATTTCTGTAAATATCAAGATTACTTGGTGTACCTGATGAACCTACGAATTGATTCCATGTTGCTCCATCATCATGGGAGACATTCATCCCCTGAAGGTTGCTGTTCGTTCTAACGGCATAAAGCGTATACTTCCCTCCAACTCGTGAGTTTGAAATCGCGTATTCGATTCGAGGTGCACCCTGAGGGACAAGGTTCGAAGAAGAGGCTCCTGATTTGTCTGCCCAGTTATTACCGCCATCTGTTGAAACAAATGTTTTATTGCTTGATCCGAAAGCGCCGATGATCATCTGTCCGTCTTTTGAAACTTTCAAAGCGCCACATCCACCGGAAGTCACTGTAACAGATGTAAGAGATGCATCACCCACTTTCCACTTTTTCAAACCGGAATTGGTAGCGATCCAAACGAAATTGTCAGCATTTGAACTTTCAACTTCAGTTGCACTGCTTGTTCCTGGGATGGAATTCCATGTTGAACCTTCATCTTGAGAATACCAGACTCCGTTACCATTCCAAGCTTCTTCGTTCGATCCGGTGGCTACATAAAGCGTTCCATCGATCGTTTGCGTCATGCTGGAAATGAAAGGGGAGGCCCCTGCATTGATGTAAGATTCGACACGTGACCATTGATTTCCACGATTGTTCGTTACAAACAAACCTCCGGATACACCACCTGCCCAAACTTGATTGATATCTGTTCTGTTGATCTGGATTGCACGAGTACGGCCTCCAATGTTGTCAGGACCCTGCTCCATAAACGAAATGTTCTTACTTACAGGGCTCTTTCGAACCTGAGAACGAATCCATTCTAGTTTTTGTGGAGTGATAGGAAGCCCTGTTTCCTGATCAATGTAACGCGCTTCAAGCCATTTTTTTGCATCATCCGCAGACTTAGACTCCAATGTTGGAAGGTCTTTCTTTGAGTACGATCCTGAACCATTGAAACTCCATGGAGATACTGCTAAAACCGCCGTCAAAGCTAACAATCCGGCTGAACCGATGATTATTCTGTTTCGTTTCATATTGTAGTTATTTCCTAATTTGTATTAACGCGACCGCCAAGATAATAATAAAAAATTAAACCTGACCTACTTTATCTAACAGTCCTGATTTTAACCTCACAAATTTACAATTCATGACCTGCACAAGTCAAGTTTTGAAAAGAATATTTTGTCAAAAATATACATGTCAAAACATTAAAAAAGGTGTTTTTCTGCATGGTATGAAGATCTAACCAGTGGACCACTCTCCACATAACGGAATCCCATTTGCATACCAATCTCCCTGTATTTCTCGAATCTTTCAGGAGTTACGAAAGCTGCAATGGGCAAATGTTTGGGTGTTGGCTGTAGGTATTGACCCAATGTAATAATGTCCACATTTACACTTCTAAGATCTTCTAGTGTTTCGAGTATTTCTTCGTCCGTTTCTCCAAGTCCGAGCATGATCCCGGATTTTGTCCGCATTCCTCCTTTTTTGAGGCGAAAAAGAACTTCAAGACTCCTGTCATATTTTGCCTGAATTCGCACTTGTTTCGTCAATCTCCTCACGGTTTCTAAATTGTGAGAAACGATCTCCGGAGCAACGTCGATTATCTTCTGAAGATTTTCCCAGTTACCTGCAAAATCAGGGATCAATGTCTCCATTGTCGTGCCGGGTGATTGATGACGCACTGCTTTAACTGTTTGTACCCAGATATCTGCACCACCATCTTTCAGATCATCACGGTCTACAGAGGTGATCACCGCATGTTTTATTCCCATTGTTTTTACGCTGTGAGCAACTTTACCGGGCTCATAGATGTCAATCTCCTCCGGACGTCCTGTTTTTACAGCGCAGAAACCACATGATCGGGTGCAGATGTTGCCTAAGATCATAAAAGTAGCTGTGCCTTCTCCCCAGCATTCGCCCATATTGGGGCAACTTCCGCTTTCACAGATGGTGTGCAAGTTGTGCTGATCTACAAGTGAACGTACTTTTTTGTAGTTCTCGCCTGTAGGAAGCTTTACACGCAGCCATTTCGGTTTTTTGATCCTGATCTCAGAGTCGTCCTTGTTGATTATTTCACTCATCCCTCAAATTCTAGTTGAACACGTATTGTCTTGTAAACAATCCTCTTCGAACAAAGTTCTGCTGCCTGTCATTCCGAATAAAAAGGCTAATTTTAAACCCGAAAAGACCGGACAGGGAATTGTTGGGCAAATTTACAACATTAATAGGAAGTATGGTAACAGCAAAAGTTGAATACTTAGGTGGCTTACGCACAAAATGCACGCATCTTCAATCCGGAATCGAGATCTTGACCGATGCACCATTGGATAATAAAGGTCGAGGAGAAGCCTTCTCTCCTACTGATCTGGTTGCAACTTCTTATGCATCATGCATGATTACCATAATGGGTATATACTGCAATGAACACGGATATAATTTTGAACACTGCGATGCGAGTGTTACCAAGATAATGGCTAGTGATCCAAGAAGGATCGGGAAGATCAATATCGAGTTGGATCTTTCGGGAAATGGATGGGATGATCTGACCAAAGAAAAAGTGATAAGAGCTGGTAAGGCATGCCCCGTTGCCAAAACCCTTGGTAACAATGTCGAGGTAGTATTTAATTTTATCTGCAATTGAGAAATATGGAAAACAAACGGTTTGAAAGACGACGGTCAACGGCAGATGACCTGATTTTTGGAGTAAGGGCAGTTATTGAGGCGGTTAAAGCCGAGCGCGAGATCAACAAGATACTGATCCAGAAAGGGATGAACAAGGACTTGTTTACAGAACTCAAAAATGCGCTTATCGGTAAAAACTTTCAGCTCCAGTTCGTTCCTGTTCAAAAACTGGATGGATTGGTTGACGGGAATCATCAGGGAGTAATTGCCTATGTTTCTCCGATTGAATATCAAACAATTGAACCTTTGGTGGAGGCGCTCATTGAACAAGGCAAGAAACCGCTGGTTCTTGTTCTTGACAGGATAACGGATGTTCGGAATTTCGGAGCGATAGCCAGAACAGCCGAATGCCAGGGTGTAGACGCGATCCTTATACCATCAAAAGGCTCTGCCTTAGTCACGGCGGATGCCGTTAAAACTTCTGCAGGAGCATTGAACCGAATTCCGGTTTGTAAAACGAACAGCTTGAAAGACTCTCTATTTTACTTGCAGCAATGCGGAATGCGCATCGTTTCTTGTACGGAGAAATCCAAAATTCCCCTGTACGAAGTTAATCTCAGAGGTTCGGTTGCCATCATTCTTGGTTCAGAAGAGGACGGTATCACTTCCGATCTGTTAAACTTATCCGATATCAAAGCGAAGATCCCGTTGAGAGGCGAAATTGCGTCACTCAATGTTGGCGTTGCAGCCGGAATGGTTCTTTACGAAAAAACAAGACAAGAATTGCACGGATAGGCATATGACGCTCTTCAGGAAACACGCTCTATTTTTAAGTTTGATCATTGCAGGCCTGATTGTTCGTGTAATTTTTATGTTAGAGCAAGGTTTTTCGAATGATGAGTTGAGCGCATTATGTCGCACGAGGTATAATGAACTGAATGATCTATTGACCTTTGGTGTAAGGAATGATGATATGCACCCGGCCTTCTATCAGGTCTTTCTTTGGATCTGGGTACGGATTTTTGGGGAGAATGAATTCCTGTTTCGTTTGCCAAGTCTTCTTTTTTATGTGATCAATAGTGCACTGATATACCGGATAGCTTCGAAATATTTTTCGAGATCTTCGGGAATTGTGGTTGTAGCGCTCTATGCAGGTCTTACGTTCACTATCATTAACACGGTCTTTGCTCGACCATACAATTCGGGCACTTTTTTTCTTTTACTTTCCTTTTTATCGATTCTGGAGATCAGAAATGATACCGAACAGAAGTGGAAATATATGTTCATCCTGATTATTGGTTTGGTCGGAGCGATGTTATCGCACTACTTTGCTTTTTGGGTTGCACTCGTTCTCGGTATTAGTTCACTTTTTTACAGTGGGAGAACAAATCTGAAATACATTCTTATTGCCGGAATTTCAGCTGCATTACTTTTTTTACCTCACCTTGGGATAACATTGCATCAACTTGGAAAAGGAGGGCTTCAATGGCTGGCACCTCCGGGAAAGGATTGGATACCCGATTTCATTCGTTTGTTCATGAATAATTCGTGGTGGTCCGCTGCAATATTTGTGGGGTTTTTACTTGTACTCTTGGTTACAAACGGTTTGAAGCGAACGACACGTGAGATGAAATTCGGATTCACTGTCTTTTTGTTTGCATTCTCAGGAGCCTTTGTCATTTCATATGCCTACACACCGATATTGAGAGAGTTGGTAATGCTGTTTTTGTTACCTTTTCTGCTTATTCCATTGATCGAATTCATCGACTTCAAGAACGGAAAACAGGTTGTATTTACTTCGCTGATCTTAACATGCGGATTGATCACAGATTCAATAATCCGAAATAACTTATTCGAGCCAGTGCATTTTGGAGTTTTCAAAGAGATCGCTGCGGAGATCAATGATGCCGATAAAGATTTTTCCAGAAACAATATAACGTATGCAACCAATTCAAATTCGATAGACTACATCAATTATTATATCGACAGTGATCTTGAAGAGTCAATTGTTGACTGGATGAATCCTGAATCTGTTTACATGATGAGCGATCGTGCCAGAAACGCGACGACTCCATTCTTTTGCTATACGTTCAATAATGCCTATCAGATCCCAATGTTCAACGAAGTGATCAGGCGCCACTATCCGGGTATAGAGCGAAGATTTCTCACAAAATATAGCACCTACAACCTTTACACAAAAAGGAAGAGAAGAGTTCTGGAAAAACCTTTTGCGAGAGCAAAAACCATAGACTCTGTAACGAGTAATCAGGAATTCTTTGGAAATATAAGATTGCGTGTTGGGGCTCTGCCAAAAGGAAAGTTTAAAGGATATTATCTGCTCAAATGCAAGGGGAAACTACATGATCAAAAACCATTGTTGATCGTTGTCAACTTAAACCGAAATGGAGAAATGGCTGTCAATGCATCGAATCAGCCATTGTTTTACACGGCGTTTGACCAGTCGCGGATTGTTGATACAGGCATACAGCAAGAGTTCTTTATGGCCTTTGAGTTACCCGATTGGGCGAAAGACAATGATGAGATTGTTGCGTATTTCTGGAATCCTGAAAAAGCTAATGTTTCTGTGGGGGAATGGAGGGTTTACTACACGGATTAGCTTAGCTTGTAGTTCTGAAGATCCAGGGAAGCAAATCTTTTAACTCGTCAAGTTGTTGGATGCGCGGAGTATCCGAAAGATTTCGGTAATGATTATCCGGATCAAATAAAATGCCTTGAATACCGAAATTAATTGCACCGATTACGTCCACCTCAAGATCATCACCGATCATTACTGAATCTTTTTTCTCCGCACAGGCTTCCTTCAATGCATGATTAAAAATGATTGGCGAAGGTTTGTTGTGACCAACTTCTTCTGAACAAAGTATAATGTCGAAAAATCCATCCAAACCCGAGTTTTCAAGCTTTATGTATTGAACTTCCTTGAATCCGTTGGTGATAATGTGCAGGTTGTACGAATCCTTTTTCAAAGAGACAAGGGTTTCGATCGTTTCAGGGAAAAGAGCTGTTTGTCTTGGTGAAATTTCAACATATCCATCACTGAATTTTGTGGTCAGATCCGGATCGTGGATGTTGAAGTCCGCAAAGGTAACCCTGAATCGTTCATCTCTGAGATGTTCTTTATCGATCTCTTTGTTTCCGTACATTTTCCACAAACGGGCATTGTGCTCTTTGTAGGTTAAATGAAAATGATCAAAATCATCGATTCCATGACCTGATTTGAATTCTTCGAACAGTTTCATGAGAGCAATCTCTGAATTCTTTTCAAAGTCCCATAACGTTCGGTCCAGATCAAAAAATAGATGTTTTGTGCGCATGTTAAAAGATGAGATAGGCTAACGCAGTTGTTACAACGGCGTTTACGAACATTCCCAGAATAATAAGTGGGTAGGTCTTTTTCATTTTACCGTAAAATTTTGCGGCAATCATACTCCCGATTGGCGCCGATAGGAAAAGAGGACCAAAAAAGCATATACCGACAATGCCCAGAGAATGCTTCACTTTGATGATCGTTCGGTTTGTGTTGGTGAAGATCTTCTTTTTTTTAACGGCTTTTCCTTCCTTTATCGAACGCTCCAATTTTTCCACTTTCTTTCGGTGGGAGTATTTAAGAATCACCTCACTGAAAAAATAGAAAATTGTTGCACTGAAGCTACCGCCGGCACCGCTCGCGATGTAAGTCTCCCAATAGGGAAGGCCGAGTCCGCTGCCCGTAAAAGGGGCGAACATGAATTTAAAGATTGCTAAAACAAATACGGAAGTAAAGAGGCCCCAGTGCATTCAATATCAACTTAACATTTTACGCCATAGGCAAGGTCTCCGGCATCTCCCAAACCTGGTACGATGTACGATTGTGCTGTCAATTCGCTGTCTATTGCACCTACCCAGATCTCCGTGTTTTCAGGCAAATGGCGCTTAACAAAATCCAAAGCAACCGGGGTTGCTATTGCAGATACAACAATGATCTTTGAAGGTTTGCCTTGTTTTAACAAAGCTCGGTATACCATGACCATCGAGCTTCCGGTTGCGAGCATAGGATCACTGAGTATCACAATACGGTTATCGAGTGGAGGAGAGGCGAGATACTCTACGTGGATATCGAATTCTTCCGCAGTCGTATGCTTTCGGTATGCCGAGACGAATCCGCTTTCTGCTCGGTCGAAATAGTTGAGCAATCCCTGATGCATCGAAAGCCCCGCTCTAAGAATGGTCAGCAGTACCGGTTGTTCTGTCAAAACATTGATTTGTGCCTCTCCCAATGGGGTAGTCACAGGCTTGTTCGTGTATGCAAGATTCTTGGAAAGCTCATAGCCTAAAATTTCAGAGATTCGTTCCATATTCCTTCGAAAACGCATCGGGTCTTTTTGAATCTCAATGTCGCGTATCTCTCCCATGAATGTTGAGAGGATCGAGTTATGTCTGGAAAGATCATGTGTCATGGTTCGAGCTTTTTTATAAAAGTAATTCAATTTTAAAAACATTCATTCTGCACGATTGTAATTAATCTTAAAAGAAATGATTTGGGGCAAGGTTCATCCCCTGAAAGTTAGGTATATTTGCAGGAAATGGCGGAAAAAGCAGCGATAAATATCTCGATCTTCAAGCGTTTGGTCTCATACATGAAACCCTACAAAAAGCTGTTCATAATTGCTGTCACATGTACCATTTTACTCTCATTTCTCGGCCCATCGCGTCCTTACATCATCGGAAGACTCATGGTACAGAAGTATGTGGTGGATGCTCAAAATGCGCAGATGCTCTTGCTGTGGACCCTCGTGATAATTGGGATGTTGGTGCTCGAGGCTGTACTTCAATTTGCGAGCTCCTATTTTGCGAACCTGCTTGCTCAATCTATAATTCGTGATATCCGTCAGAAGTTGTTCGGTCATATCCTTGCATTCAGGATGCGCTATTTTGACAAAACACCGATTGGAGCTCTTGTGACGAGAGTGGTTTCTGATCTTGAAGCGATTACAGAGGTCTTTTCATCTGGCTTGATGGATATAGCTGGAGATCTGCTGTCTTTGATCGTGATCATTTCCATTATGTTCTTCATGAATTGGGAACTGTCCTTGATGACCATCATTCCTATTCCGCTCTTAATTATCGCAACCCGCATCTTTGCGCGAGCAATGCGCGACTCTTTTCAGCAGGAACGTCAGCAGGTTACGAAGCTGAATACATTCATTCAGGAACGATTGACAGGGATGTCCATCGTACAACTTTTCAATAGGGAAAAACAGGAATATAAGAATTTTGAACAGATAAATAAAGATCATCGTCAGGCACATATCAATGCTGTTTGGGCCAATTCGATCTTTTTTCCGGTGGTGGAATTCCTGAGTTCCTTGTCCATAGCTTTACTACTCGTCTGGGGGGCTTTGAAAGCGTCGGGACGGACGGAGACTGAAATCAAAAGCATGTATGCGGAGATCATTTCTTTTACGCTTTATGTCCAGATGCTTTTCAGACCGATCAGACAACTGGCGGATAAGTTCAATATTCTTCAAAGAGGAACGGTAAGGGCAGAGCGCGTTTTTGAAATTATCGACCTGGAAGAACATGTTCAGGATGTAGGAACAATTAAGGATTGTGATTTTAATCAACCGATACGTTTTGACAAAGTAAGCTTTGCTTATCAGGATGAACGTTGGGTGTTAAAGGATATTGATCTTGCCATCAAGCCCGGACAGACCATCGCTTTTGTCGGGGCAACAGGCGCAGGGAAGTCAACGATCGTAAATTTGCTCGGAAGATTCTATGAATACCAGAAAGGAAACATCCGAATCGGAGATACCGAGATTCGTGAAATTGAATTGCAAACACTCAGAAAAAATATTGCTATCGTTCTTCAGGATGTATTCCTTTTCTCCGACACGATTCACAATAACATTACGTTGGGAGATCCCGGAATCTCCAGGGAACAGGTTATTCGGGCTGCGAAAGAGGTTGGCGCCCATGACTTCATCCTAAAACTGCCGGGAGGATATGATTATCAGGTAGGAGAGCGCGGTGGAGTGCTTTCCGTAGGTCAGCGCCAGTTATTATCTTTCATTAGAGCCTTCGTCTATGATCCGTATATTTTGATCCTGGATGAAGCAACGTCAAGTGTCGATAATGAAAGCGAAGAACTTATCCAGAAGGCAACTGAAAAATTAACAAAAGGAAGAACCTCCATCGTCATAGCCCACCGATTATCAACCATTCAGAACGCGGAAAAGATCGTTGTTCTCGATAAAGGAGAGATCAAGGAGATAGGAACCCATTCAGAACTGATCAATAGAGAAGGCTACTACCGAAAGCTCTATGATATGCAATTTAAAGAAGATAAAGAGTGATGGCAACAGGACTTAAGATCGGTGGTGTTCCGGAACATTTTAATTTGCCATGGAGGCTGGCAATAGAAGAAGGTAGATTCAGAGACATTGGTCTTGATCTGCACTGGAGCGATATGAGTGGGGGAACTGGTCAGATGATCAGAGGATTGGAAACAGGGACACTGGATGTGGCTGTCTTGTTGACGGAAGGTATTACGAAGGCTATTCTTCAGGGGCTGAAAGCACGGATCATTCAGGTTTATGTGGTAACACCTTTGCATTGGGGGATTCATGTACCGTTCAATTCGGATATCAAGACCGTTGATCAGTTAAAAGGGCAGACATTTGCAATCTCACGTGAAGGGTCAGGTTCCCATCTAATGAGTTACATCAAGGCTGATCAGGAGGGTTGGAATACGGATCAACTTAAATTCAGCGTTGTTGGCGATATTTATGGAGGGCTTTGGGCTCTGGAAAACAATGAGGCACAAGCTTTTCTATGGGAGAAGTATACAACCTTCCCCTATGCGGAACAAGGAAAATGCCGCTATATTGACGAGGTTGTGACGCCATGGCCGTGCTTTGTAATTGCAGTAAGGGAGGATATTCTTGAAAAAGAGGGGGATCTGTTAAAAAAGATGTGTGAAGTGGTAAACAAGAAGGCCCTCGAGGTAAAGCATGATGAGAACACGGTTGAAGTGATTTCCTGGCGCTATAATCTGCGTTCCGGGCAGGTGAGGAATTGGTTGATTGAAACTGACTGGAATTATGATGGGATTGAATATCCGCTTGCCTTCGATAGAACGGTTCGGTATTTATTGAAACTCAGTCTTATTCAAGCTGATGAGGCTGAAAATTGGCAAAAGAAAATATTTAATAACTGAACGTCTGCGGATTTTAAGTAATAACATTTAGCTATGAGAACAGGGGTACTATTAATCCAACTTGGAACACCAGACAGTCCTAAAACAAGTGACGTAAGGCGTTATCTCAGCGAATTTCTGAACGATCCGCGGGTGATCGATATTCCCTGGTTGCCACGCAAATTGTTGGTGAACGGCATAATCGTTCCTTTCAGAGCACCAAAATCGGCCAAGATCTACAGAGAACTTTGGCATTTTGCCAACGGCGTGTCCCCCCTCTTGACACATACAGAACGTGTTGTGAAACGTGTTCAAGACAGATTTAATGCCACCGAGGTTACGATCGAAATGGCCATGCGTTATCAGAATCCTTCGATGGATAGTGTGTTGGATAGGATGCAAAAAGCAAATTACGATCAGCTCATCATTATACCTTTGTTTCCGCAGTATGCGAGTGCTTCGAGTGGGTCAGCGATTGCAAAAGCAATGGATATCATACGCAAATGGTGGGTCATCCCGGAGGTGAAGATCGTTAGTCAGTTCTGGGATAATGACGGGTACATCGATTCCATAGTAGACCGGGCGAGTGCATTCAATCTTTCAGAATATGATCACATCCTTTTCTCCTACCACGGATTACCGGAAAGACAAGTAGATAAAGTATACGAAGAGACAGATCTTTGCGCGGATCAGCCATGTGAAACGGAGATCAATGAAAAGAACAAGTTCTGTTACAAAGCAACCAGTTTTGCCACAACCCGGCTGATCGCTCAGAAACTTGGGATCAGTGAGGACAACTATACCGTTTGTTTTCAGTCGCGCCTCGACAAGAAATGGCTGACACCGTTTTCAGACAAAGTAGTCGAGGAGTGGGGAAGAAAAGGGGCGAAGAAGTTGCTGGTATTCAGTCCTGCATTTGTTGCAGATTGTTTGGAAACGATCATAGAGATCGGTCATGAATACCAGGAGATCTTTGAGGAACATGGCGGAACAAAAGTTCAATTAGTACCTAGCTCGAACGACCATCCTCGTTTCATTGACTGTATTGTCGATATGATCAAAGAGCGATTGTAAAGAGTTAAAAAATTGAGAATTTGAATCTTGGAATGATCAAATTTTTAATTCACGAAGGAGTTTCGTAATTTTGCACACATTTATTTGGAATCAATAGAACATATGAGTAATACAACAGAAAGATTAGCTTACAAAGTAAAGGACATCAGCCTTGCTGAATGGGGCCGTAAAGAAATTAAACTGGCTGAGGCTGAAATGCCCGGTCTAATGGCATTACGAGATGAATTTGCAGGGAAGAAACCTTTAGCAGGGGCACGCATCGCAGGATGTTTGCACATGACGATCCAGACTGCAGTTTTGATCGAAACATTGGTTGATCTGGGTGCTGAGGTTACCTGGTCATCGTGTAATATCTTCTCAACGCAGGATCACGCTGCTGCTGCGATCGCTGCTGCAGGAATTCCTGTTTACGCGTGGAAAGGAATGAACGAGGAAGAGTTCGATTGGTGTATCGAGCAGACATTGTTTGCGTTTAAAGATGGTAAGCCATTGAACATGATCCTTGACGATGGTGGAGACCTTACAAACATGGTATTTGACCGCTACCCTGAATTGACAGCCGATATCAAAGGCCTTTCGGAAGAAACAACTACCGGAGTTCACCGCTTGTATGAGCGCAAGAAGAACGGTACTTTGGTTATGCCGGCGATCAACGTGAACGATTCAGTTACGAAATCAAAGTTCGATAACAAGTACGGATGTAAGGAATCGTTGGTGGATTCTATTCGCCGTGCAACGGATGTGATGATGGCAGGTAAAGTGGCTGTTGTTTGTGGTTATGGGGATGTAGGTAAAGGATCCGCTGCTTCTCTTCGTGGAGCAGGAGCGCGTGTGATCGTTACGGAGATCGATCCGATCTGTGCACTTCAGGCAGCAATGGACGGATTCGAAGTGAAGCGTCTTGATTCTGTTGTTCACCTTGGTGATATCATCGTTACAACGACAGGGAACAAAGACATCGTTGTTGGTCGTCATTTCGAGAATATGAAGGATAAGGCGATCGTTTGTAACATCGGACACTTCGATAATGAGATCGACATGTCTTGGTTGAACTCAAACTACGGTTCTACAAAGTATACAGTGAAGCCGCAGGTAGATATATACAACGTGAAGGGTAACGAGATCATTATCCTTGCAGAAGGACGTTTGGTAAACCTTGGATGTGCTACAGGACATCCATCATTCGTAATGTCGAACTCTTTCACGAACCAAACATTGGCTCAGTTGGAATTGTGGGCAAACAGTGCAAACTATGACAACGATGTGTACATGCTTCCGAAGCACCTGGATGAGAAGGTAGCGCGTTTGCACCTTGCTAAGATTGGTGTTGAATTGGAAACTCTTCGTCAGGACCAGGCCGATTACATCGGCGTGAACGTAGAAGGACCGTTTAAGGCAGAGCACTACAGATATTAAGAATATCGAAGCGATACGAAAAGGGATGCAGAAATGTATCCCTTTTTTATTTCCCACTCTGGAGAGCTTGTCCCGTGAGGAACGAAACGAGAGGGACCAAGGGGGAGGTAAAACAAGAAGAAATATCACTTCATAAACCTGAAACCGAGCATCAGCTCATGTGTTCCGGATGAATAGTTGCGTAATTTGGAGGTCGTGATATCGTAGCTGTATCCGAATGCAAACTGCTTTACATTCATTCCAAGCTGGATCATAAAAGCATCCTGATAACGATAGCCAAGTCCCGCGAAGTACTTATCGGAAAACACACCGCGCGCTCCCAGCTCGAACTGGATAGGGTTAATGAATGTTGCTCTGACAAGCGTGTACGGTTCAATATCGATCTTTTCACTTACCATCGCTTTGTAGGAAGCCGTTAGATGATAATGACGCACCAATCGGTTGTCTGCAATATTCAGAGGGTCATAATTGTTAAGGTTCTTTAATCGGCTTTCCAAAAGCTGGTTCATACTCAATCCTACACGAACACGATTATCGAACATGTAGAGTAAACCGAAATTAATGTCCGGCGATAATTGCTTTGCATTAGTAGAAAGTGCAGCATCGGCTTGTTGCACCTGGATATCGGATCCATCATAGATGTATTGGTTCAGTGAACCGCTTAGACCAAAGGAAAGGTGATTGGATTCATTGAGTTTCAGACGGTAGGAATAGTTCAGCATGATCCCCGTTTGTGAGATGGCTCCCCCCGTATCGTCAATAAAGATCATTCCGCCAAGTCCCATGTTTTGTTTTGGTAGTAATCCATGACCACCGAGTGTATACGTTGCCGGTGCTCCCTGAAATCCTGTCCACTGGTTTCGGACTCCCGCTTGAATGACAGGCTTTTCATTCATGCCTGTAGTGGCTGGGTTGATCACGTAATCGTTCCAGTAGAACTGGCTGTAGATCGGTAACTGCTGCGTCCATGCAAAAGAGGCCACTGCACAGAAAGAAAGGATCGATACAAAGTGTGTTGTTCGTTTCATGGCTTATCGTTTAAGTGTGATTACTCCGTTAAATGTTTCACCGTTGCCCAAATCGATGATATAGTAGTAGTCGGCAGTTGGGAGTTCTTCGCTGAGATAGGTGCCATCCCATGGAGCACCATCCGGTCCTGCATCGTAGAGGAGCTGCCCCCATCGGTTGTAAACCATGACCTTTGCATCCGGATAGGCAGACAGACCGCTTACTGCCCAGCTATCATTGTTTCCGTCCGCGTTTGGTGAAAGCCCACCCGGGATAAAGAAACATGGTTCAGTGGCATCTGTAACGACGACTATTCCGCTTTCTGAACAGCCCGCATTATCGGTTAATATAACACTGTAAGTACCAGCTGGTATCTCATTATTCAGTGGACTGACACTGCCGTTATTCCACAAGAAAGTATAAGGAATCGTTCCACCAGTTGCTACTGCCTCAGCCGTGCCGGTTGCCTCGCCCGGACATTCCGGAGAAGAGGATGTTAATGTCAGAATAGGTGAGGTAGTTACTGTAACCAACACGTTATCTGATCCCTGACAGCCGTTTGCATCGGTTCCGGTGACGTTGTAGTTTAATGTACCGACAGCCGGTGTGAAAGGTGTTCCATTCACGATCCCATTCGTCCATGAATAAGTGGCAGCTCCCGATGCCGTCAATGTCACTTCTGTGCCTTCGCAGACAAGTTGGTCACTTCCCGCATTCAAAGTGGGGCTGTCATTTACCGTCAGGTTGATCGTGATCGTACTGTCGCAGCCTATAGCGTTAGGGATAACAGCCGTATGCGTTCCGCTTGTAGTATAAACGGTGCCATCGGGTGCGGTGTAGGTATCACACACGGTTGACGAGATCGTCGAGCTAGTCGAATTGTTCACAGTCAAATTGATCGTGATCGTACTGTCGCAACCCGCAGCATTTGGAATGACAGCCGTATGGGTTCCGCTGGTGGTGTAAACTGCTCCATCCGGTGCA
>JBKCJG010000085.1:0-9337 GCA_046301895.1 Flavobacteriia bacterium | reverse complement strand
ATCTACGACGGTTCACAGCCTGTTCCCTTGATCCTGAATCTTCACGGGTACACCTCGAACGGTGCTCAACAGTCCTTCTACGGAAACTTTAAGAACATCGCCGATACAGCGAATTTCATCGTCGCTCACCCGGATGGAACTTTCGATGCGAGTTCTAACCGTTTCTGGAACGTTGGGTTCAGTACCTCATCAGTGGATGACGTCGCGTTCCTCGAAGCACTGATCGATACGATCTCAGCAGCATACAACATTGACCCGCGCAGGATCTACACAACAGGGATGTCCAATGGTGGCTACATGAGCTATCGCTTGGTATGTGAAAGTGATCGCTTTGCCGCAATGGCTTCAGTTACAGGAAGCATGACTACTGTAAATTTCAATAATTGCACACCTTCGAAACCGACTCCAATCATGCAAATCCATGGCACTGCAGATGGAACCGTTCCATACAATGGCGCAACAGGTTCGGTCTCGATAACAAACGTGCTTAACTACTGGGCTAATTTCAACAATTGCCCTATTCCGCCCGTAATGACAGTAGTGCCCGACATCGATCCAACGGATGGAGCAACTGCTGAACATTATGTTTATGCTTTCGGAGACGAAGGTGTTACGATGGAACATTTTAAGGTGATTAATGGAGGACACACCTGGCCGGGAGCTGTATTTCCAAACGGAATTACGTGTCAGGATTTCAGCGCAAGCAAGGAAATCTGGCGCTTCTTCAGTCTTTTCGAACATCCAACTGCAGATGCAGAAAAAATTGAAGCTCAGAAATTGATTTCCATTTATCCAAATCCCGGAAATGGTCTATTTGCATTAAAATCTGAAAGATCAGTGATCGAATCGCTGGTAATTACAGATCTCAACGGGCGTATCGTCTTCTCAAAAGAAAATTTCTCTGTTACAGACCAGATAGACCTGGGAGAAGGTAATGTCGGAATTTATTTAGTGAACGCAGACGATCAACTGCTTCGCCTCGTGATCATAGAATAATAACCCGATATATTTCCAAAGATCAAGTCTCGCTTCTCGTCTCTAATCTCTACCTAAATCGTGACATGATATACATCCGTCTTGTTTCGTCGGATATCGTGTACTTCGAATCCTCCTGGCTCTGGAATGATTTCCTTCAGAGAGAACACCTTGCACCCTGAAGGAAATCCGCCAAAAATAAGGGTGAATTGAAACATCCCATCGTGGAATATAGGGGTCCATTCTGGAGCCAGTGATATTCCTTCCCAGAAAAGCAAAGGAATTTTCGAGCCATCTTCAGTAACAAGAAATGTCGACTTCCAGATCCTTACTCCCATTCCGGGCATGCATGGCATAGAACAGTGAACGATCACTTGCCTCTCCTCGACTACCTTCGGCTTGATTTTATTCTCCGCCTTTATCCCGGGCTCTTTTACAATAGTCAATTCTTCTTCATCCATACTTACTAAGATAAAAAAATGCAGCTTCAACATCACGATTTTCAAAATTCAGTGAACAATGAATAATTCGTTTTCCAATCGACACAAACCTTGGTAAAGCAAATTCATTTTTTCTATGAATAAGGCTAAACTCAAGCTCAAAGTATCCACTGTCCATTCCAGAGATTCCTGATTGGCTAATTCTAAGCATCCATGTGTATCCGAATTATAAACGATCTAATTGTACTTTCGAGAATATTGAGAAGTACCCTGTCCTGCATATTCACCGATAGTAGCGTGCTAATCTAATAGTGGTGGTTTATTCGCGGCTATGAACGCAAGTATAATCAAAACAACTCCCGCAGAGACTATTCCTCCCATTGTTATACATATTAAGACAAGAACTCCTCTCTCGAACATGGATTGTCCTATCGAACGGTTATTTTGGTTGATAATCTTATAAGCGACAATGGCAAAAATCGGGAGCAAGATCAAAAATAATGCTGATAAACCAATGAGAATCCATCCGCCGACCGCCAATATTCCGGGCGATGTCATTAAAAAGGGATATAATGTTTGTTAAGACAGCCGTAGCCCGGAATTCCCTTGGAAAAGTCGAAATCCATGTCCTCTATCTTAGCTTCAGAGATAGACCATAAACCACTTTCTTTTTTGAAGCGTACATCAACGTTAATGAAGAGTCCATTACTGTAGGACGGAGAAGGTCCTGTTTCATCACAGATCTTCCAGAATGGATAAAAAGTATATTTTATTCGTGCCTTGGAGCCCTTTACATTTACTTTCTGAAAATCAAAGTTCACAAGTAAAATTGGTTCATTGGGTGTTTCCTCTGATTTGAGCATTGCATTGTCACAGAATTTAATGGTAAAGCCTGATTCATCGAAATCTTTTGGAAGGGTAAAGTACATTGTTTCGGACAGATCAAACAAAATTTGACGTTTAACATGTTCTGCGAAGTCCTTTTGCTCGATCGCCTGTTGCATAAGCATCAGCTCCTCTTTTTGTCCGAAGGCAAAGTAAGGAATTGCGGCCATAATGAAAATAATACACTTCAAACTCATGATGGAAAGTTACTTAAAATTTGGAAGCGAGACCAACCTTTTGATGTACGGAACAATTTGTACCTTCACAAAAATAACCTTGATGAGATCTCTTTTTATTTCAATGCTGTTCATGATCGTCAGTATCTTAGGATTTGCAGGAAAAACGTATCAAATGACCATACATGTTTCTTCCCTTCTCTCAGGTGAAGCCTTGAAAGGAATGGTCGTTCGGGGTGTTTTTGAAGATGGTGGTGAATTAAAAGGTTCTACAGACGAGAATGGAAATGTTGTTTTTCAGGATCTAAAAGCAAAGGAAATTAACTTTGATATCACTGATCCAACCAACATTCACAGGGCCGTTCAATTTTTCTCCTACAATTCCAAAAAAGAAGATCAAGTAAAATATATGTCCATGCGTTTCACAGGAGTAAAAGAAGCTGAACTTATCCTATCCAAGAAAAAATCAAAGGATATTGACACCTCTTCGATTACTGAACTAATGATGAAAGGTTTACTGGAAAACTCTGATTGTGACTCAGCGGAATATACCTCAGCGGAATATCCGGGTGGGATGAAGGAAATGATGAAATTTCTGATAAATAATCTCGAATACCCTCAAAAAGCAATTGAACAAGGTACAATGGGAAAAGTGTATACTCGTTTCATTGTTGAAAAAAATGGTTCTATTTCCAACATCGAAATTGTAAGAGGTGTATCGCCGGAAATAGATGATGAAGCCATTCGGATTCTCGCCTACATGCCTCATTGGAACCCGGCAAACTGCAACAACGAACCTGTTCGGGCAATGATGATGCTGCCACTGAACTTTTACATGGAATAAGGCATGAATAGAGGTATTGCAATCGCTTTAATGATTCTTTTAAGATCGGTAAGTTTTTCGCAAAACTCGGATATCGATCTGCTTAAAAAGATCAACGGGTCCTACACACCAATTGGGGGAAGAGTTATGCTCGTTTGCACCCACAGTGTAAATCCTGTTTGCCTCGGAGTGCCGACTGGAATATTCATAACCGGTATGATCAAAAAAGACAAAGAGCTCTTGCTGAACGGACTCGAGATCGGTTCAGCCAGCTTTTTTACTGGACTGTTAACTGCAGGACTTAAATGGGGATTTAACCGAGAGCGGCCATTCGTTACTTATCCGAACGATATTACGAAATATACCTCCGCAGGTTCTCCCTCCTTCCCTTCCGGGCACACTTCGATGGCATTTTCTACCGCAACATCACTCAGCATGCTTTACCCCAAGTGGTATGTGATCGTGCCAGCCTATACTTATGCATGCGCAGTCGGTTATTCGCGCATGTACCTCGGCGTACATTATCCAAGTGATGTACTGACGGGTGCCTTACTGGGTGCAGGAACTGCAATCGGAACGCATTACCTTTTTCGCTATCTTAAGAAGCGATACAAGACGAAGAAACAGGTTACGTTCATTTGATACTTAAGAAATTCCTGAAAAGAAATAGGCGGTTTTATTCCAACGAAAATCATCTGTATGAAGTCATCGACAGTTATTAATACAACTACATTATCTCACTAAAAATAATAATTACCTTTACCCCTCATTTAAAGCATATCCATATGAGAATTTCAGAGAACATGGTGGTTTCACTGAACTACAAACTATCCAATCACAAAACAGGTGAAAAGATCGAAGAAACAACTGCTGAAAACCCGATGGTGTTCTTATTTGGCGTGGGAGGACTTATTCCCGAATTTGAAGAGAACATTCACGGTTTAACCGTTGGTGAAGAATTCGAATTCCACATCATTGCGCAGAATGCTTATGGCATACACGACGAAAACCAGATTGCAATAATCCCGTTGGATGTCTTCCATGATGAAAAGGGTGAATTTGATTCAGAATATTTTACAGTTGGGGCAATGATACCAATGTCTGATAGCGAAGGGAACCAACTTCGAGGTGTGATCCGTTCAATATCGGGCGAAGCAATTGAAATGGACTTCAATCATCCGTTAGCAGGAACAGATCTTCACTTCCAGGGAAGTATCGCAGAAGTTCGCCCTGCGACACCTGATGAGATCGCACATGGTCATGTACATGGTCCTGGTGGTCATCATCACTAAGCAATTTTGATTTTTTGGGTCCTCTGGTTTTGAGGACTTTTTTTTTGGAAGATTTTTAAGTGCAATAGTATTATCCAATAAAATCTGTTTATCCACTTTTTTCATCCAATATCTTCAACTTCTGTTGAGTAAAAGGAATGTCATTCATCCTGATAATCCAGCGGGTAATTACCAAATCTAACTGCCAGTCTTCCAATATTGTAAGGGCTCTTTGAGTATACGTTCGAAATTGCAATGATGCACACAGTATCAGCACGAAGCGAAGAATACATAGCCGTATTTCCATGCCACCAACCGGAATGGAAATAATAATCATTCTTTCCTTTTCGCTTTTTAAGCCGGATACCTAGTCCGTAATTGTTTTCTCCCCGTTCCTCAAAACTATAGCCTTTGAACATTTGTTCACGGAGTGAATCGCTGAGAAAATTTGAAGAATAGGTCCCCTTATCCATTTGAAGAAGGTCATGTGCAGTGGTGTACATGTTCTTATCTCCGTAAACGGCATCCAGATAATCGAACGGGAATGGATCCCAATCGCTTTTATAGGATTGTGAGACCTTCGAGAAATTGGCATCAGGATCCAGAATGAAGGAATTCTTCATTTGGAGTGGATTAAAGATCAATTCCTTCATTGCTTGTGGAAATGGCCGTTTTATAACCCTTTCAACGATCAGAGCTAGGATCGCATAATTCGTATTGCAATAGGCGAATTTCTTATCAGGTGGGAAGTTAAGACCGAACTTGTGTTTCTTCATTAAACCGAGAATATCCCTATTGTACAAGGTCTTTCCGAGTTGCCAGGTATAGTAAGTGAAATAGCCGTAATACTGAAGTCCTGACCGATGATTCAACAACATACGAACGGTTATATCCTGGTAGGGGAAATCAGCAATATAGCGACGAACATCCCCATCCAGCAAAATCTTTTTTTGGTCGACCAATCGAAGCACAGCTAGTGCGGTTGCTACTTTACTGACAGATGCTACATGCAACGGCGTTTTTGAGGTAATCTCCCATTTATTCAGAACATTAGCATAACCCTGTGCTTTATAGAAGATCACTTTTCCATTCTTCGCCACCAAGAACTGGCCATTGAAAGATTCATCGCCCATTACATCCTTGAAAAATTGGGCAATCGTTGGTTGCATCGTTCGCACATATGACTTCTTGGGTTGAGGGAATTCAGGAATGAACATTACTTTATTATCCTTTGATTCGGCTGAGAAACGTTTATTTTTGGTTTGCTGACAAGCCACCGTAAACAAAAGTATCCCAAGGACCAGAAGAAATTTTTTCACGTCTCTTTTTTTAATATTCAAATTTAAAAGTGTCAAGCAATCATACTTCTTGAATCAGATATCGTTTTCCACATATCGTTTTTCAAAATTAAGACAGTTTAACTATGATTTCAGTTAAACGTGATGGAGTGTGTTTAAGCAATCCCTTCTCTTGCGAAAGTTAGTTTGAACGTAAGACCAGACTCATTACTAAAGGTTGAAATGGCATCCATCTGTTCAGACAAAGATCGCATAAGTTCAAGTCCTAAGCCGCCATTCAACTCCAAAATTCCGGGATCGATCCCTATACCATTGTCCTTGTAGATCAACTCAACATCGGTTTCGTTTAAAACCGTTAAACGCACAATGATCTTAGGTTCCTCGATACCCTTAAATGCGTGCTTCATAGAATTGGTTATCAATTCATTAAGGATCAATCCTAATGGTATTGCCTGTGACAGGTTAATACTGATATTGGCAAGGTCTAAATCAACATTGAGTTTTTTCTGCATGTTGATAGATGTACTGATCTCATCGACGAGTTCTCGGATATAGAGGTCCAACAGGATAGAATTTTTGTCCTTGTTCTGATACATTTTGTTGTGCACGAGGGACATTGACATTACCCTGTTTCTGATCTCTTTCAAAGCATCTGATACTTTTTCATCTCCCTCTGCATAACCTTGTAGGTTCAACAAACTAATGATGACAGCAAGATTATTCTTCACGCGATGATTAACTTCTGCTAATAATACCTTTTGCTCATTCAGCGCCATTTCCATCGCTTTATGCTGAACTTGATACGTGATCGAAACGACCATTGAAAAGAGCAAGGAGCAAAATAGAAGAATGATGAAATTTAGCTGACGCTGTTCGGTGAAATTGACAGAAGGATCGACTATTGAGGTAAACCATTTCATCTCAAATCCTACGAGTACAAAAATGATACAACTAAGAATTAATGTCAGGTTAAGAAAAAAATACAATCTGATCTCGTTTCTCCTGTACATGATTGAAAGTGCAAAGATCATTAGAATGAAAAGGGTGTGCGTATATGACTCTTCTCCAGTTCGAAAAGAATAAATGGTCAATATAACTGAATTTGAAACGAAGAGAAGGGTCGCCGCCCAATAGACCTTTTGGAGGTAATTCAGGTAAATCGTAAAAAAGAAAAATGGAATCGTGTAAAGTATTGTATAACTGGTTGCATTATGCTGCAAAAAGGTGCCATATAATGCCGCAAAAAACATACAGAAGACACCGTTAATACTGAGAAGATTGATAGCTTTTATCAATCGGACATGAAATACATCCTGACCAGATTTCACTCCGATTAAATAGAGTTTTTTCAACAAGTTCATTTTCAATGAATATTGTCAAAAATACAAATTCTGAAACTGGCATATGCCGTGTTTCATTCAAATTCGCTTAGAATGCTATTTTGGTTAATTTCGTGTTTTGATTTGCAACATGAAGAGTTTCGTTTTGACTTCTTTCTTTCTGGTAACAATTCTATCTTATAGCCAGGATTCGATCTCCCGTATAGCTTTCGGGTCATGTCAGCATCAGGATAAAAAGTTAGATGTCCTGAAGACGGTAATTTCGCATCACCCTGATCTGTTCATTTATTTAGGAGATAATATCTATGGTGATACGGACAATATGTGCGTGATGAAAAGAAAATACCGCAAACTTTCAAAGAACAACAATTTTAAAAATTTACGCAAAACAACACCGATAATTGCAACTTGGGATGATCACGATTACGGTCAAAACGACATTGGAAAATATTACTTGAAAAAAGAACAGTCGAAAAAAATCTTTTTAAAATTCTTCAGAGAGCCTAAAGGATCAATCCGCCGCAAACATGAAGGTATCTATACGTCCTATGAATATAAAGTGAGCGGGAAGATACTTCAGATAATCCTACTTGATTGCAGAACGTTTCGAAGTGACCTTCTTCCTTACAATGGGTCCCTTAAAAATGATACGAACTATCATTACAAGCCGGATTATTCACAGCACATGAGGAGTGATTCTACAATGTTGGGAAAAACACAGTGGAAATGGTTGGAAGAACAACTCAAAAAACCGGCTGACATACGAATCATTGGTTCGAGTACACAATTTGCCACACAATACAATGGTTACGAAGCCTGGGCAAACTTCCCATTTGAACAGTTACGCATGCTCGAATTGATCCGAACAACCGGAGCAAACGGCACTTTCTTTATTTCGGGAGATGTCCACTACGCTGAACTTTCCAAACTTGGAAACACTGGCTTTTATCCAATCTATGATCTGACTTGCAGCGGTCTCACTGAAGAATGGAAATTTGCAACCCCTAATATGTTCCGTGAAGGCGAACCCATCATGGAAAATCACTTTGGTATCATTGATA
The DNA here is from genome assembly GCA_046301895.1 of Flavobacteriia bacterium. Lineage (GTDB taxonomy): Bacteria > Bacteroidota > Bacteroidia > Flavobacteriales_D > Crocinitomicaceae > M0103. The sequence continues at coordinate 1,068 of JBKCJG010000085.1, read as the reverse complement.
TTGATTGGAGCAAGGAAATCCCATCTATCAGTTTGGAAGTTTGGGATCAAAATGATCAACGCAGAATTCAACAGGTGATTCCTTTAAACGAACTTCACATCAAAGAATAATTCATTTGGGAAGGTACTTTTCGCAGACTTCGTATTCATTGAATGCATCCATCAATTCCTTTAGATCCTTTTTTGAAACAAGACCCATGAGATTCATCTTTTCCTTGGGATCTTTTTTGATATCATACAATTCTTCACGATTCGGAACAATGTTCATCCGGTGAATGTAATGATACTTGCCTTTAACCATAGAGATCCCTACCTTAAACCTTGCTACCTCATTGTTGTTCATAATGATCAGCGCACGATCCTTCGGGATAGGACCGAAAAGACTGTAACCGGTGTAATTCTTCCAGACCTTCTGAACCTCCTTATTTCCTTTCAGATCAAGCAGATCAATTATGGTCGGAGCTATATCGGTGGTTGAAACATTTTTCGTTCTATTAATTTTCAGCTGTTTTCGCTTCAGATCCGGGCGAATGTTCTCTGGTAAATAGATCATCATCGGCACAGAAACCGTTTCGGCATAATAACTGTCCACATGACCAATATTATTGTGGTCTTTCAGTGATTCGCCATGATCACTTGTGAAAATGATCACGGTATTTTCAAGTTTACCTGATCGTTTCAGTTCTGCAAAAAGTTTCCCCAAAACATGGTCCTGATAGTACATCGAATTATCGTACTCATCCAAAAAACTTCCTTTCCACTTCTTGAACTTCTCGGGAATATTGTATGGATAGTGTGTGGCGTTCAATTGCACTACGCCGAAGAATGGTCTGTCCCCTTTTTCACCAATCTTCTCATTCAAGTGATCGATCGTATGGCTGTCATTGATACCTAGATCATTGAAGAAGTTCTTCCCGCTTTTCTCCTTGTTCCATATATGGCCGAGACGCTCCTTGAGATAGTAGCGGTCGAATCGATACCACTGGAAGGTATGTGATGAAATGAAAAAAGTACGATAGTTCAGCATACTTCCATATTCCCAGATCATTGGCTGGCTGTAAAAAACATC
>JBKCJG010000084.1:0-68480 GCA_046301895.1 Flavobacteriia bacterium | reverse complement strand
CGGTAACAAGATCGCTTATTCTGACCTTGCAGCTGCGGATGCACGTGATTTTATTCCAATGAATTTGAAGATCGGAAACTCTTTTAAAGCGGAATTTGACAAATACAATGATTTGGTGTTTTCATTGGATGTTCAGAAGCTATTGGTTCCTACCCCGGCTTATTATGATTTTGTTGATGGTGATTACACATTGATTGCTGGTAGATCTGATAATGTGGGGGTAATCTCCGGCTTAGTACAATCATTTTACGATGCTCCAGGAACTCCGGTGAAGGATGAAGCAGGTGATTATGTTCAGAATGCCGATGGATCTTTCGAAGTTGCTAAAGGTACTCGATTCAAGGAAGAATTGGCCGAGATTAACTTAGCTGCTGGAATGGAATACTGGTATAATAATGTTTTGGCATTACGTGGAGGATTCTTCTACGAGAACAAAAACAAGGGTAATCGTCAGTTTTTTAATGCTGGTGTTGGATTTAAGTACAACATGTTCGGTATAGATATCTCGTATCTTGCTGCCTTGGGTGGAAGACAATCGCCATTAGCCAACACACTTCGTTTTACGCTTCGCTTGAATCTGGGTGCCAAGGCAGAAGCTGAGTCATCAGACGCAAAACCACAGTAATCATGAATATACGTATCGGTTTTGGGGTTGATGTGCATCAACTCGCAGATACTCATGAGCTTTTCATTGGTGGTAAAAAAATAGAATCTGATCTTGGCGCAGTTGGCCATTCTGATGCCGACGTGCTGCTGCATGCCATCTGCGATGCATTGCTTGGAGCGGCAAACATGCGTGATATTGGGTTTCATTTTTCAGATACGGATCCAAAATTCAAGGGAATCGATTCAAAGATCCTGTTGGATGAAGTTTATAAGTTGATCGCAGATAGAGGCTTTTCCGTTATCAATATCGACTGTACAGTTATACTCGAAAAGCCAAAGTTGAATCCCCATATACCGGATATGCAAATGATCATTGCCAAATTACTTAGGGTTGACGATGATGCCATTTCTATCAAGGCCACAACTCATGAGAAGGTCGATTCATTTGGAGAGCGAAAGGCTGTTAAAGCCTATGCAGTTTGTTTGTTGCAGAAAGATCAGCATTAAGCAGGACAGTTTTCATTCCATTTTTAGTTTCTTAATTACTACCTTTGTCCTTCATTCAGTGAACTATGAAAGTAAATCCACAATATTCTACTAAGGAAAGTCTTTTGGAGTTGTACAATAAACCGCTTTTGGAGCTGGTTTTTGAAGCAGCGAGTATTCACAGACAGTATCACAATCCACGTGAGGTACAGATGTCTTCTCTATTGAGTATAAAAACAGGAGGTTGTCCTGAAGATTGTGGTTATTGTCCGCAGGCAGCGCGTTACCATACAGACATTGAAGCACACAAATTAATGAGTGTCGAATCTGTTATTGAACAAGCGAAAAATGCAAAGGTAAACGGTTCCTCCAGGCTGTGCATGGGTGCTGCCTGGCGAGAGGTGAGAGATAATCGTGATTTTGATAATGTGATCGAAATGGTACAGGCGGTCAACGACTTGGATATGGAGGTGTGCTGTACTCTTGGGATGTTGAATGAGGAACAGGCTCTTCGACTAAAAAAAGCTGGATTGTTTGCATACAATCACAACCTGGATACATCCAAAGACTATTATGGAGATGTCATTTCGACAAGAGAATATGAAGACCGATTAAATACGATCGAGAGTGCCCGAAAAGCCGGGATATCTGTTTGTTCCGGAGGTATTATCGGGATGGGTGAAGCTATTGAAGACCGGATCGGATTACTGATTAGTTACATGGAAATGGAAAATCCTCCTGAATCAATTCCAATCAATGCCCTTGTTGCTGTGGAGGGTACTCCTATGGAGGAGCAAAAGCCCATTGAGCAGTGGGAAATGATTCGGATGGTTGCAACAACACGTGTGGCTTTCCCTCAATCCGTCGTGCGACTATCGGCCGGTAGGACGAAGATGAGCATGGAGGCGCAAGCCTTGTGTTTTCTTGCAGGTGCAGGTTCTATTTTTGCCGGAGACAAGTTACTCACCACGCCAAATCCTGAGTTCAATGAGGATAAGGAAATGTTCCAGATTCTCGGGTTAATTCCAAAAGAAGCTTTTGCGGAAGGAGAAAAACCGGTCACATTGCCGGATGAAAAGATCCTGGAAAGAAAACGCAAGGAGGCTGAGAGGGCAGCTGAGCTCGACAATGCGCGCAGCCAAGCTCGTGAACAAGGATTTGAACCGCGAAAGATAAAAGTTGTGAACTCCTGATGGATCAGAAGCTTCTGAATAAACTGAATAAAAGATTTGAAGAGGGAACATTGCGTTCCCTTTCTCATTTTGAAGGTTTTTCAGATTTCTATTCCAATGATTATTTTGGATTCTCAAAATTGAAAACCGAAAGTGATGTGCATACTTTTGGGAGTACAGGTTCACGGCTGATTTCTGGAAATTCCTCAGAGGCATTGACTTGTGAGAAGTTTTTAGCGGATTTTTTTAAAGCGGAAGCTGCTATCGTATTTAATTCAGGATATGATGCCAATCTTGGTTTATTTAGTTCAATACCGCAGCGCGGCGATACAATATTGTATGATGAATCCATCCATGCCAGTATCAGGGATGGAATTCGCCTTTCAAATGCACATTCGTATTCGTTCAGGCATAATGATACGGAGGATCTTTCTCTTAAGCTCAGCAGATCTAAAGGTACTGTCTATGTTGCAGTTGAGGGCTTGTATTCAATGGAAGGAGATATTGCACCGCTTGAACTGATAGCTGAACTGGCGCAAGAATTTCAGGCCTACCTAATTGTTGACGAGGCCCACTCTGCAGGAGTATTTGGCCGCAAAGGAAAAGGTCTCGTGGAGGAACTTGGTCTCGAAGCAAAGGTATTTGCGCGTCTTGTGACTTTTGGAAAATCTTACGGTTCCCATGGGGCTGCAATCTTTGGAGAAAAAGCGTTGATCGATTATTTGGTGAATTTTTCGCGTTCGTTCATTTACACGACGGCCTTACCGCCCTATGAATATAATCGGATAAAGTGTGTTGTTGATTCAGAGAATATTGATAGATGTCAATTGGAACTTCAGCAAAAGATTAAGTATTTCAGGGGAGGCTTGTGTTCTTTCTCGCCTTTGTCTAATGAATCATCCCCAATTCAGATGTTAAGGGTAGGGGATATTGACCGGACAAGATTAATCTCGCAGGTAATTCATGACAATAAAATTGCGGTTAAACCGATCTATAGCCCTTCAGTAAAGACAGGTAGTGAGGGAGTCAGGATCTGTTTGCATGCTTTTAATTCTGTGGAAGAGATCGATAAACTTTTAAAAGTTGTTAATGATTTTTAGGAGTTATGCATCCTTTCGAAGATCAATGACGTCTTTCTTCCGATCTGATCATAAATGGGCTTTTTAAAATACTTATTTATTTTCCAAGATCGACGAAAAAGCTTTATTTTAGCAACGATTTTAATAACTGAATACTACAAAAAGTGAAAAGATTATTTTTTCTGATTGGGATCTCGATTCTGAGCTTCTGGTCAAGCGCACAAGAGGTGTCTAAGGAGTCCAAATTGGACAGAACGGTTCGAAACTGGCAATCCTTCAGAACCGAGAACAATGTTTCCATTGATTATCGCTTTGCTGATTGTGATGCGTCAATCGGTTATGATAAGGAGGTTGTTCAGCTGAAAATAACGAATAATTCTTCTGAAAAGGTGGAGCTGAACTATCATGTTTATTTATATTACAACGGGATTTGTAAAACATGCGATTTCCCTCAGGAATATGTCTATTCGGTTACACTGGAACCGAATCAAACTATTGAAGGCAGCTGTGGTCTTGAATACGATTCCCGTATCACCTATTTTTCAAGGTTCATCGACGCAAGTTATAAAGGCAATCAGCAACTGACCGGTTTTGATTTGCATGGACTAACGATCAAACCTATTAAATAATCACGATATTACTACTGATATGAAGTTTTATAACAGATTAAGTGCAACTGTAATAGCTTTAACTGTTGCATCCTTTTCATTCGCTCAACCGTGTAATGATGGAATTCAAAACGGATCGGAAACAGGTATAGACTGTGGAGGAACATGCCCGCCTTGTGCTGTACCTTGTTCAATTACGTTAACTGCAGAAGTGCCGCCGGTTCAGGGAGGGTGCTGTACATATGTTTTTGAAATGTACGATAGCTTTGGTGACAGTTGGAACGGTAACACGGCAACTATAAGCATTAACGGTACTTCTCTAGGGTCATTCACTTGCTCTTCTGGTAGTTTTGCTAGTGCAAATATTGCTGTATGTGACGGAGATGCGATAGATATCGACTACAACGGTGGTGGTTCTTGGATGAGTGAAGTCTCTTTTGCGCTTATGGACGGTGATGGTAATGAAGTGTATGCTTCTCCACAAGGACCAGCTGCTACTCCTAATATTTTTATTGGGTCAGCGGCTTGTTTCAATCCGGGTGTTTTAGATTGTAATGGTGGTAACGTTGTCCTGACCGCTCAAGGTATGGGGGCAAGTTTTCCGGCTATAAATAACGACTTTGATTCCGGTGCTGCTGGTACAGGATGGAATACGAATATCGCAGCATCATTCTCAAATCCTTGTGACGCATCGATTGATGGTGGTACATACATGTGGATGGGTAGTTCAGCTCCCCACCCGAGAATCATTGAAACCGTCCCGCTTGATCTTTCATGTGGAGGAGAGGTTTGTTTTTGGCTTGATTTTGCAACCCAAGGAAATGCATCTCCTTGTGAAGGTATCGACCTTCCGGATGAAGGTGTGTACTTGGAGTATAGCACAAATGGGGGTGCAACATGGACAACAATCGAATATTTTGGACCTGCAGGGGTGGGGAACTCTGTAAATGGCGGAGGTACTGATCCTCAAATGACTTCATGGAATCAGTACTGTTATCAGATACCCGCAGCTGCTCAAACACCCACAACATTGATTCATTGGGCTCAAACTGGATCTTCGGGTAACGTGAACGACCATTGGGGAATTGACAATGTGACGATTATGTCTTACGTGAATTGTGCGCCGTATTGGTATGACTACGATAATCTTACACCGGGAACTGATCCAGCAGTTCAAACTGTAAATGTAACATCATCAGGAACATATAACGTAACATACACCAATGGAACAGATGCTTGTTCGACCAGTGTCTCAATCACCTTACCTCCATGCGGATGTCCGACAGCTACAGTCTCTGGTGGTGGAGCATACTGTGTAGGTAATGATATTCCGGATGTTACATTTACCGTAGCTGACGGTCAGTACCCGATAACCGTTACCTATGCGATTGATGGAGTCACTCAACCACCTTTGGTGATAAGTCAGCCTGACTCGGTATTTACGAATCCCGTTGAAGGTGTTTACTCGATTCTTGCAGTTACCGATCCAAGTGCCTGCACTGGAACATTTAGTGGTACAGCGGATGTAATTGCGAATCCATCTCCGATACTTACTAGTTTTACGGGAGGAGATTCTTACTGCACGGGTGAAACGGTCGGAGATATCATTGTTCAAGCAACAGGAAATGGCACGCTGACTGTAGAATATACTCTTGATGGTGTCGCACAAACTCCTGTTTCAGGATCCTCACCATTAAACTTGGGTAATACGACAGGTGTTTACGAGTTGACTTTATTGGGTGATGCCGGATGCACTACACCGGTTGCCGGAACACAAACTATTGAAGTGAATCCCATCCCTCTGGCTACAGCAGGAACTACCACTCCATTGGTCTGTGTAGGTGAAGATGTCTTGTTGACAGCTAATACTTCAACAGGAACATACAACTGGTCAGGTCCTAATGGATATATCTCGACTGTTGAGGATCCAACTATCGTGGGTGCCGCTGTAAATGCTTCAGGAACGTATACGCTTACGATCACTGAAAATGGATGTACTAGTCCACCATCGACAGTAAATGTGGCCGTAAATCCACTGCCGAATGTCTCCACTAATTCCGATATGACGATTTGTGAAGGAACAGATGTGACTTTGGCGGGTCAGGGAGCTATCACGTATACATGGAATAACGGTGTCACCAACGGTACAACATTCACTCCATCCGTTGGAAGTATAACATATACGGTAACTGGAACGCAGAATGGCTGTTCGGCCTCTGCCTCTGTTACAGTTACTGTCCTTCCTCTTCCAGTTGCAGATGCAGATGCAAGTATCAATTCAGGGTATGCTCCTCTGCCGGTAACATTTACCAACACCAGCTCAAATGCAACAAGTTTTATCTGGGATCTTGGAAATGGTTCGGTTGTTCCGTCTAATACTACAGCTCCAATCTCTACAAATTATGGAACTCCAGGTACATACTACGTGGTCATGACAGCTTCAAATGGAGTCTGCGATAGTACGTGGTTGGATACAATAGTGGTGATCACATATCCGGCAATGACGATTCATGTTCCAAATGTATTCTCACCGAACGGTGACGGATCGAACGATGAATATGTGATTGATGTTGTAAACGGAAAGGTTTTCGAAATGACTATCATCAACCGTTGGGGGAATCACATTATTACAATTAATGAACTTAACAAGGGTTGGGACGGCAAGATTGACGGAAAGGTTGCTGATGACGGTGTGTACTTTGTGAAATATAGCGTAGAAGGTTTGGATGGAACAGTTGAAGACGGCCATACTTATTTTCATCTTGTGAAATAATACACAATGCGATAAAATAAAAATGGGTGCCAAACGGCACCCATTTTTTTTTAGTATTTAGGAAGCTAAAAATTGTTGACTTTCACCGTCAGAATGAGGTTTGAAAAGGACCTTGTCAATAATATGCTTCAGCTGATAAAAAGAGTTGCGATCTTTTTCTATGTAATCAACTACCCCCATTCTCATAGCCTTAATTGCCACATGCATAAACTCCTGACCGGACAAATAAATAATTGTAGATGAAGGGCTAATTGAAAGAATCTGTGGGATGATATCCAGTCCGCTGCATCCATTTAGATGATGATCAAGAATAATAATAGAGGGCTCCGATGTTAATTGACGTAAAAAAACATCTTCTATCGTAAAATGGTCAATCTTTTCTTCAAAATGGTTCTTAAGGAAGTTTTTGACGAGGTTACCGAAGAAGATATCGTCATCAAGGATCATAATGCGGTTGTTGTTATTCATGGCATTGTATTTCATAAAACCGCCATAAAACTATGCCACTATTTCTTTTGCCCTGATTTTATTGTGAAATTGTTGATTAAAAACACTAAATATTCCAAATATTGGAATTATTCATCCTGAAATGGATCAATACATGATCTGCCATACACTTCTGTAGGCATTCTTTTCTTCTGAATAGCTTAATAATTCAGCATAAAATGGATCGGCACCTATGGTTGAACTGTCTCCAATTATAATCAGTTTCTCTTTTGCTCTTGTCATTGCAACATTCATTCTTCGATAATCCTTCAAAAAGCCGATTTTACCATCTTCATTGGATCGGACAAGAGAGATTATTACAATAGATTCCTCCTGCCCCTGAAAACTATCGATAGTACTTACTCTTATTGATTTATTTACACGTTCAAGAATCTTATTAACCTGAGCTGAATAGGGGGAAATTATTACCAGTTCTGCAATTGGAATTCTTTCGTTTTCAATGATCTTTTGAATAACGTCAATTTCACCTTGATTAATGAGGCTTAATCCTTCATCACCTAGCTCTTCCTCGTAACCTGCACCTGCGGTATCAAAGAACAGAAAGTTATTTGTCCCGGACAATAAATAATCAGGTGTTTTTAAATTTCCCTGATAGAATTTTTCATTTGGAAACGCTACAATTGATCCCCGCATGCGGTATTGGGTATCCAATAGATGAACTTTTTCCGCTTTTGAATAACACTTTTCAAGAATTGATCGATCATAACCTTTTTTTAGCGCTTCTTCTGACAAAACTGTTGGTGGCAATTGTAAATGATCACCACAAAGTACAGTCCTTTCGGCCATAGGAATGAGACACCAAGCTAGCGGTTCCAAACATTGACCTGCTTCATCAATGAAAAGAGTATCGAAAGAGGAATGCTTGATTAGTTGATCTTGAAGCCCTATAGGAGTTCCAAGAATCACCTGTGCTTTGTCATAAAGTGTTCGTTCATGATGTGTCAGTTCTTTTTTGATCTGCTGTCGAATGGCCTTGACTTCATTGAGTAAGAGCGAACGTTGCTCTCGTTCTTCTCTTCCAAATCGTCGTTTGTACTGATTTGCCATTTTACGGAGTTCTTCGGCTCGGATCTTCATTTTTTTGATCTCCTTGAGAAATTTTGAATCACCCATTTTCCCTTCAGTTGTATAAGGGAAGATATCTTCGGAAACTCTTGCATTGTTTCCAACTCTTAGAAAATTCAGACTTGTTCCAATTAATCCTTTTGCCAGGTGATCTACGGCGGTATTGCTTGGAGCAGCAACCAAAATCTTTTTTCCGAGTAATCCCAATTGCCTGATTGATTCAATTACCGTTGTGGTTTTTCCGGTACCGGGAGGACCATGCAAAATGAACAATTCGCCATTGGAGAGAATCTGATTAACGGCATTTCTTTGACTATCGTTTAATGAAGCATTAAACAAAGCATTCATCGTTATTTCTTCTTGCCGAACCTCCTTAAAGTTGCTCTCTCCATGAATCTTTTTAAACAGCTCATATGCCTTTTTATACAATGGCAGTTCCATGAGAGCAGTTTTCATAAGTTCATTGGTTTTTGTGTCGGGAGATATTTTTATTCCAACACCGTCGTCCTCCAACCAATCAGGGAATTCATGCGAATAGAGACGCACATCTCCATGGTTGCCTTCTAATGAAAGCAGGATACCTTTCACTGGATCTTCTCCTGATATGAATATTTCAATAGCAGAACTCGGTTTGAATTTAGCTGTATCTGCGGGGAAAATTAGTTTGAAGCTAAATTCCGGGTATTCCGCATAGCCGTATTTTCGACTTTTAATGGAAAGTGGGTGAATAGCTAAACCCTCGCGTTTAAGGATCTTTAATGAACTCAATCCCCCGATACTATATCGAAGTGCTTCTTCTTTTTCTTCAAATTGAATGCAATCGATCAGTGTTTTAATGTCGGGGTCATCAATTTCCATGCTTAAAAATAGTGAGGATATTTATATCAGGTGGAATTCAGAGAGATTTTAGGAATATCAAAGATCTACCCAAAAAGAAGGGCCGCCTATCGGTTAGGCAGCCCTGTGGTGTAGTTATTACAGATCAGTCTTCAGACTGACGCGATCTTGTCAGACATGTACTCACCGGCCTTAAGTTTACCGACGATCTTTGAAAAACTTTCGATCGTATAATTTACATCCTCCATTGTGTGAACTGCTGTTGGGATCAAACGGAGAATAATCATACCTTTTGGTACTACAGGGTATACTACCATCGAACAGAAAATATTGTAATTCTCACGGAGATCATAGATCAAATTCGTTGACTCAGGAATAGAACCGTTCATGTAGACCGGGGTAACGCAAGAGTTCGTCGGCCCAATCTCAAATCCTGCTTCTTTGAGTCCGGACTGAAGTGCATTCGTGATTTTCCAGAGATTGTCTTTAAGCTGAGGTTGCGTTCTCATCAATTCAAGGCGCTTCAGAGCTCCAACAACAAGAGGTAGAGGCAGTGCCTTTGCAAATATCTGTGAACGCATGTTGTATCGTAGGTACTCAACTACCTGTTCATCTGAAGAAATGAATCCTCCGATCAAAGCAAATGACTTCGCGAAAGTACCAAAGTAAACATCGATACCATCTTGACAACCCTGCTCTTGACCGGTTCCACCGCCCTTAGCTCCCAAAGTTCCAATACCGTGAGCATCATCAACAAATAATCTGAAGTTAAACTTCTTTTTAAGTTCAACGATTTCTTTCAATTTGCCCTGGTCACCGCGCATACCGAAAACACCTTCGGTGATAACTAAAATAGCACCACCTTGTTCATCAGCAAGTTTAGTTGCTCTTTCAAGTTGCTTTTCTAGATCATCAATTTCGTTATGTTTGAAAACATAGCGCTTACCCATGTGCAAACGAACACCATCCAGGATACATGCATGTGATTCAGCATCGTAAACGATAACATCACGACGGTCAACCAAACAGTCTATAGCTGAAACCATTGCTTGATAACCGAAATTACAAAGGATCGTATCCTCTTTCTCGACGAATGCAGATAATTCGGCCTCCAACTGCTCATGATAGTTTGAGTTCCCACTCATCATTCGAGCTCCCATTGGGGCCGCAAAACCGAATTGAGCTGCTGAATCGGCATCTGCTTTACGCACTTCCGGATGATCTGCAAGCCCCAGGTAATTGTTCAAACTCCAGTTCAGACGCTTCTTTCCACGGAAGATCATATGAGGTCCGATTGGACCTTCCAACTTGGGGAATGTAAAGTATCCGTGCGATTCTTTTGCGTGCTGTCCGATTGGACCTCTGTTATTTTTGATCTTTTCAAATATGTCTTGAACCATATCTATTAATTTATTTTGAGGCTGTTTGAAAGGCCTCGTTTACAAAATTCCACTGCAAAAATAGATTTTCTCAGAATAACACCCGAGGCTTTAAGTTTGTTTTTATCAACATGGAATGTGAGTAAAACCTATAACTTTTTATCCAGTAAATAGATCATAGAGGCAATTGCGGCACATCCTAATTCCAATTCCCGCTTGTTGACATTTTCAAAAATGTCGCTCGGTGCATGATGAAAGTCAAAATATCGCTGAGAATCAGGAACGAAGCCGAACAAAGGAATTCCGGGAAAACTGTTCTTCAACGGCCCGATATCTACTCCTCCGTAACCCTTGTCGAAGTCATCGAGTTCGTAGGGTTCAAAATGTCCTTTGAGCGACTGTAAAAAATCAACTTGCTGCGAATTTCCATCACATGAGAAACCCCTCGGAGAAAATCCCCCACGGTCACTTTCCAGCGCGGCGATCTGCTTTTCACTCCTTTCTTTCGACCACGTTGCGTAGGTTTTGCCTCCCATGTTCCCATTTTCTTCGTTCATGAAGAAAACAACCCGCAGCGTATGTATTGGTTTGTAGTCAAGTTCCTTTAAGATTCTCAAAGCCTCGAGGCAATGGATTACCCCAGCTCCGTCATCATGAGCACCTTCACCTGTATCCCAACTGTCAAGATGCCCACCGAAAGTAATGATCTCGTTTGGGAATTTTGATCCTGTCAACTCTGCTATTACATTGTATGAAGTTGCATCAGGATAATCCCTGCAATCCATCTCCATAACGAACGAACATTTCTCTTTGCAAAGCAATTGAGAAAGCTTTTCAGCATCTTCGGTAGAAATAGCTGCAGCCGGAATTTTCGCGATACTCTCATCGTAATGCATGGATCCGGTGTGAGGATGTCCGTCGATCGGCATACCCAAGGAACGGATGATCACCGCTTTTGCTCCGAGTTTACTTGCTTCAACCGCTCCGTTGCCACGAATTGCGTAACAACCGCCATATGCTTTGAAAGTACTTATTTGCTGTTCATCCATCGGTTGATTGATGAAAACAATCTTTCCTTCCACATCTGATCGTTTTGCGTTATTCAGATCATTAAGGTGCTTGAATTCAACGATTTCGGATTCAAGCATTCCATTTGTACCGATAGATCCGCCCAAGGCAAGCATTCGCACTTTGATCAATACTCCTTTTTTTGTTCTGATCCATCCCGATTCAGTTGTGCCTCTTTCCCAGTGGGGAACCTTGATCTCCTGCAGATACACCTTGTCAAAGGCATAACCATCCATAGTTCTTTTGCTCCATTCAACAGCCATTTGAGCTTCGGCTGATCCAGAGAGACGCGCCCCTACATCCTTGCATAAACTGCGCAGATTTTCATATGCATGTCCTTTCGATAGCGCCTCATTGTATAACGAACGAATAAAGGTTGAATCAGTATCCTGGGCAAAAGATCCAGAAAAGATCAACAAAAAAATGATAGTAACTTGTTTCACTTATTGGCTAGTTTGTTGGATAAATTGTTCAATCCTTCATTAAAATCCTTTGTAACGAATTTCGTCATTATGCGTCCCATGAAACGCGAGAACGGATTTCTGCCCATTTCGGAATCCATAATCCAGCTGATAGTTGTGCCGTCAGCTTCTGGTTCAAGTTTGAATGCGCATTTTGTGGTATTCGCACCTTGCCCGAAAATCATATCATAAACGACTATTCTGTTTGCTACTATGTGCGTTATCTCTAAGGATCCGGTTCCTACCTGCTTGTTTCCTTTCCAGCTGTATTTTGATCCGACACTGAGTCTTTCCCCTTCGAATCGATGGGTCATTTTCGGGTCTTTCGCTGACCAAGGACTCCAGGTTATAAAGTTTTCAAAATCACCAACTTCAGCAAAAATATCTTCCGGACCGGCATTGATCTTTCGGCTCACTTGAAGATGCACGGATCCAGGTGACAAGAATCCGATTATAGCAATAATGAGCACAAATGTGATCAAACCAAGTATGAAATAGATGAGAATTGACATCTTTTAATTTTGATGAACGAATATAGCAAAAAAGAAAAGACACACGAGTCAAGCCTTGTCGTGATGAATAATTATCTTTGCATAAAAAATTTTCAAATGTCATTAAAATGCGGAATCGTTGGGCTTCCAAATGTTGGGAAATCCACTCTTTTTAATTGTTTATCAAATGCAAAGGCACAGTCAGCAAACTTTCCATTTTGCACGATAGAGCCAAATATTGGAACGATATCTGTGCCGGATCCAAGAATTGAAAAACTGGAATCAATTGTTAATCCGGAGAGAGTGGTTCCTACCACGATGGAGATCGTTGATATTGCGGGCCTTGTTAAAGGAGCATCCAAAGGTGAGGGTTTGGGAAATCAATTTCTGGCTAACATTCGTGAAACGGATGCGATCATCCATGTTCTCCGCTGCTTTGATGATGGAAATATCATCCACGTTGATGGTAGCGTAAATCCCATTCGCGATAAGGAGATCATTGACATAGAACTTCAGTTGAAGGATCTTGATACGATCGAAAAGCGCATCGCCTCTATTGCCAGAATGCTGAAATCCGGTGATAAAGAAGTCGTGAAAGAGAATGAACTAGCTTTCAGGATCAAAGAAGGTCTTGAACAGGGTAAATCAGTTCGTGCATTAGGATTTGATGAAAAGGAAGCTGAGATTGTTAAGCGTTTCCAGTTGATCACGTCAAAGCCGGTAATGTATTTGTGCAATGTGGATGAAGCATCTGTTAAGAGCGGTAATGCATATGTTGATCGGGTGAAAGAAGCTGTGAAGGACGAGAATGCCGAGGTTTTAGTGATCGGAGCAAAGATCGAATCTGATATAACGGAACTTGAAACATATGATGAGAGACAGTTGTTTTTGGATGAACTTGGATTAGATGAACCGGGAGTAAATAGATTGATCCGATCTGCATATGCTCTATTGGACCTTCAGACGTATTTTACAGCCGGAGTGAAAGAGGTTCGTGCTTGGACGATTAAAAAGGGAATGACTGCTCCTCAGGCAGCAGGAGTGATCCATACCGATTTTGAAAAAGGTTTCATCCGAGCTGAGGTCATGAAGTATACTGATTTCACAACGCTTGGTTCTGAAGCAGCAGTGAAGGATGCAGGCAGGTTTAAGGTGGAAGGCAAGGAATATGTCGTGGAAGATGGCGATATCATGCATTTCCGTTTTAATGTATAATTTCTAGTATTAACCTCACACTATCAACGTGAATATGAATATTGCAGCAAACAATCCGGCATTGAGATCTTGGGTGAATGTCCCTGAGAGTAGTGATTTTCCGATCCAGAATCTGCCGTTCGGAATTTTTAAATCTGTTCAAATGACACCAAGAGTTGGAGTGCGCATCGGTGATCAGGTATTGGATATGAAAACACTGTTCGTGCTCGGATATCTTGAAAATCTTCCGTTCGAACACACTGATTTTGACAATCAGTATCTGAATGCCATGATGAAGAAAGGCAAGAAGGCTGTTAGGGATCTACGCAACCGTGTTTCTAAGTTGATGTCTACGGAGCATGATGATCTGAAAAAGAACGAACATCATGTACAGCAGGTATTAATTCCTATCGATCAAGTTGAAATGTGTATGCCTGTTCAGATTGGTGACTATACTGATTTCTACTCCTCTAGAGAGCATGCAACGAATGTGGGAGTGATGTTCCGTGATCCGGCAAATGCGCTTTTGCCAAATTGGCTTTGGATTCCTGTAGGATACCATGGTCGTGCAAGTTCAGTGATCCTGAGCGGTCAAGCAGTTCACAGACCTAAAGGCCAGATCAAACCAGATCCGAATGCCGATCCGATCTATGCACCTTGTCGTAATTTAGATTTTGAGCTCGAGACAGCTTTTATCACATTTGATGGAAAACCACTTGGCGAATCGATCAGCACAGAAGAGGCAGAAGAGTTTATTTTCGGAATGGCACTATTCAATGACTGGTCCGCACGTGATATTCAGACCTGGGAATATGTTCCACTTGGTCCATTCCTTGCAAAGAATTTTGCTTCATCCCTTTCTGCCTGGATTGTAACCCTGGATGCTCTTGAACCTTTTAGGGTGGATAGTCCTGAGCAGGAACCTGAAGTTCTAAGTTATTTGAAGTTTGAAGGGAAGAAGTCTTTCGATATACAACTTGAAGTGTTGATCAAGCCTGAAAATGGAGATGAAACGACAGTTTCACGTTCTAATTTCAAATACATGTACTGGAATATGGCGCAACAATTGGCACATCATACTGTAAATGGTTGTAATATTCGATGTGGTGACCTTATGGGATCGGGCACTATATCCGGACCCACAGAAGATTCTTATGGTTCGATGCTTGAACTTGCATGGAAAGGAACGAAGCCGCTGAAAATGAAAGATGGTTCAGAAAGGAAGTTCATTCAGGACTTGGATACTGTAATTATGCGCGGGCACTGTGAAAAGGATGGTTTGCGTATAGGTTTTGGAGAAGTATCGACAATCATTTTACCGGCAAAATTCTAACAAAAGATGTCGCAGCATTCTAATTTCCCGAAGATCGATCTTGAAAAGGAGCGCAAGGAGATCCTGAATGCGTTTAAAGGGCTTTTACGGGCAACAAAGGATCGTTCACGCGAGGACACGCGAATGATCCGAAAAGCTTTTGATGTAGCTGTCGAAGCACACAAAGACATGCGGCGAAAATCCGGTGAGCCCTATATTTACCATCCAATTGCTGTAGCGCGCATTTGTGCAGAGGAAATGGGTTTAGGGGCAACAGCTATCACATGTGCTTTGCTGCACGATACAGTGGAAGATACGCACATAACCCTGGAGGATGTTGAGGATCTCTTTGGTCCGAAGGTACGATTGATCATTGATGGTCTAACCAAGATACCTGAGGTTTTTGACGAGAACGCATCCATACAGGCCGAGAACTTTCGAAAGATGATCCTCACGATATCTGATGACATTCGTGTTGTGCTGATCAAACTGGCTGACCGATTACACAATATGCGCACTTTGGGAAGCATGCGACCGGACAAACAGTTGAAGATTGCATCAGAAACGAAGTTCTTGTATGCGCCATTGGCTCACCGCCTTGGGCTGTACTCTATAAAGAGTGAATTGGAAGATCTCGCTCTGATGTACAGCGAATCTGATATATATCAGAATATTGAATCAAGCCTTAAGTCAACAAAAGATGTTCGAAATAGGTTTATTCGTCGTTTCGTTCAGCCTATCAAGGATGCTTTAATTCACGAAGGATACGTTTTTGACATCAAGGCTCGAACGAAATCGGTTTCTTCCATCTGGCGAAAGATGAATACGAAAGGAATACCATTCGAAGAGGTGTATGATGTTTTTGCGATCCGAATTATTGTCGATACACCTGTCGAACTGGAGAAGCCGGATTGCTGGAGGATCTATTCGATCGTGACGGATTTCTATCAGCCTAGTCCGGATCGTTTACGCGACTGGATCTCTACACCACGCGCCAATGGTTATGAATCATTGCATACGACTGTAATGTCGCCTCAGGGTAAATGGGTGGAGGTACAGATTCGTTCCAAGCGTATGGATGAGATCGCTGAAAAAGGACTTGCCGCACATTATAAATACAAGGAATCAAAAGCAGAAGAATCGAAATTTGACCGTTGGATATCTGAAATACGCGACTTGCTTGAAAATCCGGATGTGAATGCCATGGATTTTGTGAACGAGTTCAAACTGAACTTATTTGCAGATGAGATCTATGTGTTTACTCCGAAAGGAGAGCTCAGAGTGCTTCCGATTGGCTCAACTATACTGGACTTTGCTTATGACATACATACGGATATCGGGGATAAATGCATTGGTGCTAAAGTCAATAACCGCTTGGTTCCACTGAGTTACCAGCTTCAAAGCGGCGATCAGCTGGAGATCATAACATCGTCAAAACAGAAACCACATGAAGAGTGGCTTCGGTTTGTAGTTTCTGCAAGAGCGAAACAAAAAATAAAATCTTCCCTGAATGAGGAGCGAAAAACGATCGCGCAGGATGGGAAGGAGATCCTGGACCGGAAGTTCAAGCAGCACAATATCCGGTTCATTTCAGAGAATATTACATTTCTTGAAAAGTATTACAAATTGCCTTCTGCTACTGAATTGTATTTCAGAATTGCTAAAGGGAAGGTTGACCTCACAAAGTTACGTGATATAGAGAATGTGAATGGTGTCTTGCAGTTAGAGAAAAGGAACGCAGCCTTGCCAAAGGAGAAGCGCGAAAGCGAGGTGTCTCCAAAGATCAACAAGAAAGAAGATGTTATTATTATTGGGGAGGATTTCAAGAATATTCAATACCAGATGGCGCGCTGCTGTAATCCGATTCCCGGAGATGATGTCTTTGGTTTCATTACAATCAATGAAGGAATCAAGATTCATCGCAACAATTGTCCGAATGCAGAACACTTGATGTCAAAGATGGCTTACCGAACGATCAAAGCACGCTGGCAGTCAAAAGAACTAATTGAACGTATAGCTGCGATCCGGATCGTAGGAATTGATAAACTAGGACTTGTTAACCAATTGACAGAGATTATCTCAAAACAACACAATGTGAACATGAAATCGATCTCATTTGAAACGGATGATGGGATTTTCGAAGGAAGGATCAAGGTACTTGTCTATGATACAGACCATCTGGAGCAATTGATGAGAAAATTCGAGCAAGTCGAGGGTGTGCAGCGCGTGACGCGTTGGGATACAACTGAGGAGACGCATCATTAATGGATGATCTCCATCCAGTCTTTAGGGCGCAAAGCTGCCTTCCAATCGAATTCTTTTATAAACTGTTCTTCTTCGTTGATGCGATCCATTGGATAAAAAACACCGTCGGGTTTGTCATAGTATGTAATTCCTTTCACCTCCCCGCTATCAAGGTAAATACGCAAATCACTGGCATACAGACGATTCATTCCGATACGCTTAATCGTTAGCGTTGTGTCGGTCCTTTCTTCATTTTCAGGAAAAAAGATCGTTTTTGCACCACCATTCACATCCGATCTGATCAATTCATTGTTTTTAAAGTAATTGGTCATAAGCTTTCCTCCGATCTGATTGTAATATTTTCCTGAATCGATCTCCATAAGAACCGTTGCATTATCAGTGATGACAATACGTTCAACAAGACTGTCGTTTAGAAAGATCTCCATTCTATCTCCTTTCAGTTCCGCATTCTTCGCCCAAACTATGGGGTTCTTATAAAGTTCCATCTTACCGTTTGGATCGGAGAAGTGCATACTGTCACAAATGGATTGGACATCCTTATTGAATATCTTGACGTTGTAATAGGCTCTTGAATAAAGCGTTTTCTCCAAGGTGTCATTTTGGTTGAAAAGGGTGTCGGCATGAATATAAATGGCATCATTCTTCTGTGCTCGAACGGCAAGGGCATGTCCGGTAATATATGAAAAATGTTTCAGGTTGGAGTTGAAAACCTTATCACCATAAAACTCGATTTTTTCCGTAGTATCCTTGATGTAAACGTGTCCCTTACCGATGTACTGCCCCTGAGCAGGTTGATAGAAGAGTGTATCGCCCTTCACCAGTCTTTTACCCTGATCGATACTTGCATTTCTGATCAAGCTACCTTCTTCCGTTTCGACGTTGTACCAGCCCCTTTCGCAGCGCATTATCGTACTATCCTTGATGATCTTTGTTGGCCCGTAAAAGAAGGTTGTTTGTTTTGCATAACTATATTGAAGCGTATCCGTGGTCATTGAGATATCTTCGTTCTTGTATTTTACCTTGCCGCTGAAAAAAAAGTTTTTAGAATCCGGATAGAAATACCCTATGCGACTAGTTAGGACCTCATTCGCTACAATGCTCTCTATCTTGCCACCGTGACGATAGATACCCTGACCTTTTTTTGCATCGTATTCTAATGTATCTGTTGTTAGTTTGTACTCGAAATCACGAACGCGAACATGGCCCCATAGTTTTGCTTTCTTCAGTTTCCCATTGTAATAAAGGGAGTCACAGAAAAGGTTGATATCGTCTTTTGTCACATGAACGTTTCCGTACGCACGAACCTCCTGGGTTTTGTCATAGTAATGAGCGGAATCACAGTACATCGTGTTTCCCTGGTAAATAAAATTCACCCCACTGATCAGATATTGATACCCCAGTTTCTTATTGTATCCC
This sequence comes from Flavobacteriia bacterium, assembly GCA_046301895.1. Taxonomy (GTDB): domain Bacteria; phylum Bacteroidota; class Bacteroidia; order Flavobacteriales_D; family Crocinitomicaceae; genus M0103. Next base: position 49,761 of record JBKCJG010000084.1, on the reverse strand, counting down.
AGTTTTTCAGCTCCGGGTAATAATTCAAGAACATTTCCTTGCCCAAAACAAGGCATGGATATCAAAAAAAATGCGCCTTTTACAAGCGCAATTTTTACTATGTTCTTGAAAACGCTCAATACTTAATGTTTGTTGCTCAATGTTTGTATTCTATCTGGCCCAACTGAAACAACTGTTACAGGCACTTCTAGTTTCTCCTCCAAATAGTCAACATAATTCTTTAGAGCTTCCGGTGCAGAAGAATAATCTGTTAATTTGGTGAGGTCACAATTCCATCCTTCTATTTCTTCATAAACGGGAATAAGATCTATTCCGTCTACATCAAATGGAAAATAATCTACTTTTTCGCCATTGATGATGTAATGAGTACATACTTTTATCTTGTCAAAGATACTCAACACATCTGCTTTCATCATCGAAAGTTCTGTTACCCCATTGATCATGATCGCATATTTCATCTGTGGGATATCCAACCACCCGCAACGACGAGGCCTTCCGGTTGTAGCTCCGAATTCTCTTCCTTCCCGACGGATTTCTTCACCCACCTCGTCATTCAATTCGGTTGGAAATGGTCCACTACCTACACGTGTACAATATGCTTTGAAGATACCGATCACTTTTCCGATCTTGGTTGGGGCGATACCCAACCCAGTGCAAGTTCCTGCCGTGACTGTGTTTGAAGAAGTCACAAACGGATAAGTTCCGAAATCAATATCCAGCATGGTTCCTTGTGCTCCTTCCGCTAACACCTTTTTACCTTGTTTGAATGCATTATTCAAGTAATGCTCGCTGTCAACGGCAGTTAAACTGCGAAGTGTTTCGATGCCTTCCATCCAAGGGCCCTCCAATTCTTCTAGATTGTATTCAAATCCTTCGTGATGCTTCAGAATACCAATGTGTTTTTCAACCAATGCTTTGTATTTATCGTTAAAGTTAGGCATGAAGATATCACCTACACGAAGACCATTACGGCCTGTTTTGTCCATATATGTTGGACCAATACCTTTCAGCGTTGACCCGATCTTGTTATTGCCTTTTGCTGTTTCAGAAGCTGCGTCCAACAAACGGTGAGTCGGCAGGATAAGGTGTGCCTTCTTGGAGATCAGCAATCGATTTTTAAAGTCAATATTGAACGGAGCGAGTTTTTCAAGCTCTTTCTGGAAGATAACCGGATCGATCACAACTCCATTACCCACAAGATTGATAACGCCTTCGCGAAAAATTCCCGAGGGTATCGTATGAAGGACATGCTTTATTCCTTCGAATTCAAGGGTGTGACCTGCGTTCGGTCCTCCTTGAAAACGTGCGATAATGTCGTATTGCGGGGTTAAAACATCGACGATCTTTCCTTTTCCTTCATCGCCCCATTGTAAACCTAATAGTACGTCTACTTTCATTATTGTTTGTTAAAATGATTTAATGCATCCGAGACCTTCGGATAGATCGTAATGATCTCATGGATCTTGGCTATCTCAAAAAGAGTTTTTACGTTTCCCGATATCGCCGCAATTACCAGATCTCCATTATTTACTCGTGAGCGTGTGAGAGACCTAATGATAAAATTGATTCCCGTTGAATTAATGTGAGACAGCTCTGCTAGGTCATAAACCCAATTTGAACAGCGATCTCTCATTTCTGAGAAAAGTTCATTGCTTAGCAGTTCAGTATCCGATTCACTCATGATTCTCCCGCTCAAAGAAACAACGGAAACATTCTTCTGAATTACTATTGAATAGGCTAGGCTCATGATCAGGAATTTTGATCGGTTTTTGGCTTTTTAACGCCATAGAAATAGAGGGAATGATGTTGGATCTCCACACCGAACACCTCTTCGATCGTCGCTTTGATATTTTGTATCCTGGGATCGCAGAACTCGATCACTTCTCCGGTATCGGTGCAAATAACGTGGTCATGTTGCTTGGATCCGTGTGATTTTTCGAATTGCGCGATATTCTTTCCAAATTGATGCTTCCGCACCAGATTACATGCTAGAAGCAGTTCTATTGTGTTGTACAAGGTAGCGCGCGAAACACGATAATTTTGATTTTTCATTTTGATATACAACGATTCGATATCAAAGTGTCCCTGATAATTATAGATCTCAGCGAGTATTGCGAATCTCTCCGGAGTTTTGCGGTGACCGTTTTGCTCCAGGTAGGCTGAAAAAATACCTTTAACGGTTATCTGTATATCCTGACTCGCCATTTTTGTTTTGGAAAAGGGCAAATTTAGTCAATAAATTTCTTTCGATAAGGTAAAAGAAGAATGTAATTTCGAGTGTTTTTTCAACAATAAGTAACTGATACTGAAATTAGGAATCTTCTTAAAAATGCTTCTATTCAGAAGTTGAAAAAGAATGTTAAAGATTAGGTTTTCTATATTTTGCGCTCAATGTGATCTATCAAAGAATGAATCACCTTTATGTGGATCTCTTGAGCCCGGTCTGCAAATGATGAAAATGGAGCCCTGATCTCAACGTCGCAAAGTTCAGCCATTTCTCCACCATTTTTTCCCGTGAGCCCAACGATCGTCATTCCATTTTTCCTTGCTGCAAGTATTGCTTCAAGTATATTCTTCGAATTGCCCGATGTGGAGATCGCTAAAAGAACATCTCCAGCTTTGCCAATTGCCTCTATGTAACGCGAAAAAACGTTGACATAACCATAGTCATTACCAACACAGCTCATGTGGCTTGGATCAGATATGGAAAGAGCAGGGATTGCTTTTCTGTCATCGCGGTATCTGCCGGTTAATTCTTCAGCGAAATGCATGGCATCACACATCGAGCCACCATTTCCGCAACTGATGATCTTTCCGCCATTTTTAATGGATGTAACCATTAGATCCCCTGCCGTTTCAATCAATGTGTGATTTTCAGGAGTGTTAAATTTTTGCAAAATTTCTACTGCTTCTGAAAAATGGTCTGCAATTTGTTTTGTGCCCATTACGTTGAATTTTGTCAAAAATAAATAATTAGAACGGACTTGACGAAATTCACACAAACTTGTTATATTTGAATCCGGGGCAAGCCCCACAAAACAACAACATTATGAAGAAAGGCTTACTATTCTTATCGTCTGTTATCCTTAGTTTTTCACTTTCTGCGCAGAGTGACTGTTACAAGAAACTAGAGGAAGCATTTGCCAAAAGAGGGGCATACACAGTAGCGGACGATATGCACCGTAATGTGATCATCAGTTATTTTGAAAAGGAAGGTACTTCATGTGTGTCAGGAAAGGCACGTGTTGAGAACGGTCAGATCGTTTCCATCTTCATTCAATACGATGATAATACTTATGAACTGCTGGATAAAAAATTCTATAACGATAAAAAGGCCCCGCCGACGATCGATAACGGAATTTCTCAAATGATCTTCACAGCTGATGGTGAAAAATTCAAGGTGATTTTCATTGAAAAATTGAAGCCAAAGCAAAAAACAGTGAAAGAAGTTACACTTCCGGATGACCTGTAAATTTGAAAACAATATCTTTGAGTCCCAACTTTAGAGTTGGGATTTTTTTTGACCATACATGAATACATACCTCGCAAACAAAGTAGTTTGGATCACAGGTGCATCCTCCGGTATTGGTGAGGAAATGGTTCGTCAGGCTTCAGCTTCAGGGGCACAGGTGATCCTCTCAGCACGAAAAACTGCTGCATTGAACGAGATCAGGAACAGTCTTTCTGATCCGGACAGACATATGGTACTGGAGCTTGACCTGGAAAAATCCGGAAATTTTGCAGTACTCGCTGCTCAGGTTGTTGAGCGTTATGGCAGGATTGATGTTTTGATAAATAACGGAGGGTTGAGTCAGCGATCAAAAGCATCTGAAACGGGACTTGAGGTGGATCGCCGCATCATGGAGATCAATTATTTCGGGAACATTGCATTGACCAAGGCTGTATTGCCTTATATGACCGCTCAAAAAAGTGGGCATATCATCGTGATATCAAGCATCTCTGGGAAGTTTGGTTTCTTCCTGAGATCGGCATATTCAGCTTCAAAACACGCGCTTCACGGCTTTTACGAAAGTCTTCTTTTAGAGGAGGAATCCAATGGCATCAAAGTAACTATTGCATGTCCCGGAAAGATCAATACTCCGATCTCAATGAATGCCCTGACGGGGGAAGGTACTTCTCACGGAGTAATGGATCACAACCAGGAAACCGGAATGTCAGCAGAAGAATGTGTGAAACAGCTCTTCCAGGCTGCTTCAAGAAATAAAAAGGAGGTGCTGATCGGGAATAAAGAGATACTTGCAGTGAAGATAAAACGTCTTTTCCCTTCATTATTCTGGAAGATCATTCGCAAGCAGTCTGCTACCTGACAGATCTACACTACCTTAATTGTAGTATTCTTTTCTTGCAATTCTTTTATGAATTGATCTTGATTCTCCGGTGATATATAGAGTTCGTCGTATTTGTTGTACTTGATAAGTATTCCCTTGGAAGATAAGGAAAACTTCCAACCGGCATACAGTCCTTTATGCTGTTCGATCTTCGTGATCGAAGAATAGGGGATGGTTCTTTTTAAAAAGGACGACCGACAGATAAGCGAATCTTTGTCAAAGGTATAGTGAGTCGTTGCTGGAAGACTAAGGGTCAAAGCAGCGATCGTTGCAATAATTCCAAACATTATCCCGGCAGGAAGCCTTCCTCCTTCATCATCGAAATAGACCAGAATTGGTAAACCAATGGTCATCAGGATCATGAGAAACATCGCGCTGTAAAAGACCCAATCGATCCTTGATCTATAACGTTTTTCCATTTTTTAGGCTAAAAAAAGGCAGATCATCAGATCTGCCTTGTGAATTATTTCAATCCAATATTACCACTTGAATAATGGGCGGTGTCCCATTAAAGCATTGACATCCTTGCGTACTGCGTTGATAACATCTTCGCTGTTCACATTCGTCAATACGCGGTCGATCAGTTCAACTACTGTTGCGATTTCACTTTCTTTGACGCCTCGGGAAGTGATAGCAGGTGTTCCGACACGGATCCCGGAAGTGACGAAAGGTGATTCAGTGTCGAATGGCACCATGTTCTTGTTTACTGTAATGTCAGCTTTTACCAAAGCATTCTCTGCATCCTTTCCTGTAACTCCTTTTGAACGAAGATCGATCAGCATTGAGTGATTTTCGGTCCCCCCGGAAATGATGTTATATCCCATCTTGATCAGTTCATCAGCCATAACAGAAGCATTTTTCTGAACCTGAGCCATGTACGTTTTGTAATTATCTGTCAACGCTTCGCCGAAAGCAACAGCTTTCGCTGCGATCACGTGCTCGAGAGGGCCACCCTGTATACCAGGGAATACGGCAGCGTCAAGCAATGCAGCCATTGATTTCAGGTTCCCGTTATTCCACTTCAGACCGAATGGATTGTCAAAATTGTGCCGTAACATGATCACCCCACCGCGTGGACCACGAAGCGTTTTGTGGGTGGTTGTCGTTACAATGTGACAATGTTCGAGTGGGTCGTTCAACAGTCCTGCAGCGATCAAACCTGCGGGATGTGAAATATCAGCAAGAACCAGTGCACCGATCTCATCCGCAACTTTTCGGATCCTTACGTAATCCCAGTCACGGCTGTAGGCAGAAGCTCCACATATGATCATTCTAGGACGCTCACGCTTCGCTACCTCCTCGAGCTTGTCGTAATCAACTAGTCCTGTTTCTCTATTCACTCCATAAAAGAAAGGTTTGTATAGCTTTCCTGAAAAGTTAACAGGTGATCCGTGCGTTAGGTGCCCGCCGTGAGAAAGGTCGAAACCAAGAATTTTGTCGTCAGGCTGCAAACAAGCCAGGAAAACTGCAGCATTTGCCTGAGCCCCCGAGTGAGGCTGTACATTCGCCCAGGTAGCACCAAACAACTTACAGAGTCGATCGATTGCTAATTGTTCCACTTTGTCCACCACTTCACAGCCTCCATAGTAGCGTTTTCCCGGAAGTCCTTCAGCATATTTGTTCGTTAAAACACTTCCCATGGCGTTCATCACGTCTTCACTTACAAAGTTCTCAGATGCAATGAGCTCAATCCCATGTAGCTGACGCTGTTTTTCTTCTTCAATTAGTCTGAAGATCTCTTGGTCTCTGTTCATTCCTGCTGTATTTATGTTAATTGTTGTAATTCTGCTGATAGATCAGTTTCAACCCTTCCGGTAACGATGTTGAAGGCTTATACCCTGTTAAATGTAGAAGCTTTTCTGAGCTTCCTACTCGGCGCTCAACTTCATAGTCATATCGTTTCTTTGGGGCTTCCAGATAGATGATGTCTGATGATGATCCCGTGAGTACCTTTATCTGAGTTGCCAGATCTGATATGCACCATTCGGCCTCATTTGCAATATTGATTATGTGGCATCCGTTGACTGTCATTAGTCGAATACATGCTTCAACGGTATCATCAATGTATGTGAAATCACGGGTTTGTTTTCCGGTTCCGAAGACAGTGATCGCTTCGTTGCTGATCGCCTGTTCGAAGAATCGTGGCACCACCATACGGTTGTCCTGATTTTTTCCGTACACGTTGAAGAAACGCAATGAGATTACGTTAAGCCCTTTTTCTTCATGGTGTGATGCAAGGTAAATCTCGTTATAACGTTTGGCCATGGCATAGGACGTTCTCGGGTCCACCAACACTTCTTCAGTCAAAGCACTTTCAATTGCTGAATGACCGTAAATACCGCTCGTTGATGCATACATGATCTTTTTGACATTATTCGTAAATGCTGCTTCAACTACATTGCGTGTCCCGATCACTTCAACATCCATCGTCTCAACCGGATTGTCGGCGACAATATCAACACCGAGCACAGCAGCGAAATGAAAAATAATATCACAGTTCTTACTTGAATTTATGACGGTATTGAGGTCTCTCACATCTCCTTTGATGAAATCAATTCTTGCGTAAGTGTCTTTATCCAGTTTGTTTCCTCTCAGTAATGAATCAAGCACAACCACAGAATGCCCTTCATTGACTAGTCTTTTGGCGAGGTTACTACCAATAAATCCTGCTCCTCCTGTGATCAATACTTTCATGCTTAGAATTTTGTACGAATATCGAGATTATTTTTTGATCCTTGAAATCACATTCGTCTGATGGAATGAAGATCGTGGGTTTTTTCTCCTGTTTCTATGTTGATGATCCCTTCTTTCGTTAAGAGGTCTTTACGAACCCTCCCGGAAGCGTGAAAGATCGATCCTTTGTCGTCGAGAATTCCGACATGAATGACTTTTCCGTCATTGTTTCGGAAGAAAGCCATGTCACCTGCTTCAATATCTTCAAATGTCACAGCAGTTCCGTATTCCACTTGCTGCGATGCATCCCGGGGAAGGTTGATGTCAAAAAAACGATATACTGTTTGTGTAAGACCAGAGCAATCGATTCCAAAAGGTGATTTCCCGCCCCAGAGATAAGGCGTATTCAAATATTCTGTTACGAGTTCGACCGGGGATTTAAATGCCAGATCGAAATTGTCTTCATCGAACTCAAAGTGATCATTCCCAATATTAAAATTCGTCGATGCGCCATAAGGAACGAACGATCCCCGGTAAATATGTTGTTTTCCCCAAGGGGTATTCAATGTTCTGATGAAATGTTTTTCATAACTCAAGCCATCCAGCCAACGGTTCACTTCTTTTTCAGACAAGAAATGAATGTGTTTGATGTCAACATAGCCGCAGTAGTTATCTGTGTAGGTTCTGATTTTACACCATGGAGCGCTGATTTCTTCTATACTTACGATCTCACCGAACATGAGTTGAGACACCATTTCCGAAGCATCTCTTTTCTCCTCCCGCACAGGAGATATACTAACGATGCAATAACCAGAGCGATTTGTCATTAGCTCGAAGGGAATTTTGAATGTGAAAGGAGATTCAATGCTTGCTGCATGTGTCGTTCGTAGTGATAAACAATATACATCAGTGCGTCGCCGAGTCTCAAACGAACGATCTTTGAAACGGAGATCGGAATTTTTACCTTGCGCATGTTCACATGAGCAGAGTTATCTATGATTGTAAGAAGTTCTTTCTGGCCTTTAACAAAAATGGCAGTATCCTCTCCGGTGACAAGTTCAGGATGAAGATTCGGATTGTAACTTTTTGGTGATTTAAATTTTCGTTTGATATTTCGGGCATTGCCAAGTTGCATGGATTTCCAGGCTGAACGTCCAAGGGGTGAAGAAATGAAAATTTCTTTGGGCTCTTTGAAACGAGTCTTTTGTAATTTCGCAGCGATTGCGGTGTGATAATAATTGGCAAATTGGTTCAAATGAGCGAAAATCTCATTAATACTCCAAGTTTCGCCGTCTTTTTTCCAGTTCTGTTGATGACTGCTCAAATGAGATAAATGCACATCTATCAAATCGATATTTCGTTGCGTAATGCCTTTAAGTTCTTCTATCAGTTGTTGTGTTGTCATCTTTCAGAAATACGGTTCAAAATTAATTCATTTAAGGCAAAAACAATGCTTTCCGCTCATTATTATTTCGAGCAATTTCAATCCTACAATCAGCATTAAATCGTTACTTTCGCACAAAAAGGAATTAATCTGTTAAAACTGTATGAAGCCTCTGATCTTCGTTACGAATGATGACGGTATCTCTTCAAAAGGGATCAAATCACTGGTAGAGGTCGCCAGTGAGTTTGGTGATATTTTCATTATTGCGCCCGATAAACCCCAATCAGGTATGGGGCATGCCATAACAGTGAATCAGATCCTTCGTTTGGAACGTTCGCGGCTGTTCGAAGGGAAGGAGGCCTATACATGCTCAGGAACACCTGTCGATTGCGTAAAACTGGGGATCTATGAGTTGATGCACCGGAAGCCAGATCTGATACTTTCCGGAATCAATCACGGAGAAAATACTTCAACCAATGTACTGTATTCCGGGACAATGTCTGCTGCGGTTGAAGGTGCTATGGAGAATATTCCTTCCATAGGTTTTTCACTTTGTGATTTCGACTCAAATGCTGATTTCACCGGTGCGCAGGAAGTTGCAAGAAAGGTAATCACACAAGCCTTAATGAATGATTTTCCGCAGCATGTTTGTTTAAACGTGAATGTACCGAAACTTAAGGTAACGGAGATTCAAGGGATAAAAGTATGTAAACAAGCACATGCCTTTTGGGATGACAGATTTGATAAAAGACTTGATCAGTTCGGAAAGCCATATTATTGGTTGACTGGTGATTTTGTTCGCACAGGACATCAGGAGGATACCGATTTGCACGCACTGGACGAAGGATACGCTACAATAGTTCCAACACAGTTTGACATGACAGCATACAAGGTTATTGATGATCTTAAAAAATGGGAATTATGAATTTGAGAAATTGGAGCATTGCTCATACAAAAGGCTTGTTGGTCGGTATTCTGTCACCGTTGATTTTTATTCCGATCGTTATCTTCCTGTTGGCCTGGTTGCAGGATTTTCACTTTTCCCGATTGTGGTATATGTTTGAGACCGATGAATTTGTTAGGAGTAAGGTGGTTTCGATCGCTATTATTTCAAATCTTATTTGGTTCTATCTTTCTCTCAATCGTGAAAAGTACAGTTTTGGAATGGGAGTTATCATTGGAACGATCTGTTACCTACCATACATTCTTTACGTCAATTTCCTTTCCTGACCATGAATGATAAGCCTTCATTAAAACTTTATATTATTTCCGGTGAAGCTTCCGGTGATCTTCATGGAAGTAATCTTATAAAAGCGCTGAAGCAAGAGGATGCGGGTATCGATTTCAGATGTTGGGGAGGAGATAAAATGAAAATAGAAGGTGCAACAATTGTTAAGCATATTCGCGAATTAGCCTTTATGGGATTTATCGAAGTCGTATCCAATCTTCGAACGATTATGAAGAACATACGATTCTGTAAAGAAGATATCCTGAATTACAAACCTGACGCATTGATCCTGATAGATTATCCCGGATTTAATTTACGAATCGCAGAATGGGCAAAAAAGAACGGCATTAAAGTGTTTTATTACATCTCGCCGCAAGTATGGGCATGGAAACAGTCACGCGTTCACAAGATCAAGAAATATGTCGATAAAATGTTTGTGATCCTTCCTTTTGAGGAAGATTTTTATGCGCATTTTGACTATTCTGTTGAATATGTCGGTCATCCTTTGTTGGATGCTATTGATGCTTACAAGGAAACAGCGATGTCTATTGATGATTTCAGGAAGAATGCAGGTGTTAAGGATAAACCGATCATCGCCGTTCTTCCCGGAAGCAGGAGACAGGAGGTTTCGATGAAACTTCCGATCATGTTGGATGCATTGTCATCATTCAGTGATTATGAAATCATTGTTGCAGGTGCTCCAAGCTTGGAAACTAGTTTCTATAGCGCTATTGTACCGAAAGGCATCCGGATTGTATATGGCAGAACCTATGATCTCCTTGCAGCATCTGAAGCAGCCGTGGTTACATCCGGCACTGCAACATTGGAAACAGCATTGCTAGGCATTCCTGAAGTGGTTTGCTACAAAGGATCAAGGGTTTCTTATCAAATCGCAAAAAGACTTGTTAAAATCCGTTACATTTCTCTTGTCAACCTTATTATGGACAGGGAAGTGGTGAAGGAACTGATCCAGCACGATTGTAATGCTGGGTCAATCAAAAAGGAGTTAAACACTATTCTGGAGGGCGGAGTATACCGTGAAAGGATGCTCAAGGATTTTGAAGAGCTCCGAACGAAACTGGGATCAGGGGGAGCAAGTAGAAAAGTTGCACAATCCTTGTTGAAAACTATTCAGTCGACCTGAAATAGTGGTTTTTTCTAGCTTTAAATTTGTTACGTGAGGTATTTACTTGCTATAATCTGTTTGCTTCAGATCTCGGTTCTCAAGGCCCAGCAATTGCGGATCGGCGTGCTTCGCGATCATTCCGTAAAAAGAATCACTTTTTCCTACAATGACGGCAGCTATTCGATCTTTGGAGATACATCCGATTTCGGTGCGATTCTTCCGAATGAGTTTGTTGAATTTTTGTGGGAGAAGAATGGGGTAAAGTTGAAGAAAGGAACCATTGAACTCGGAACTTTTAAAAAAGTTTATCTTATTCAGACACAATTAAATACTTCATTGGTGCTTACTTCCAAGATTCCCGCGCTCAAACAGCGTAAATATGAGGATGATTTTGAAATAAGCGCCGGAAACCGAGATCTGACGATCGTCAACCTCGTTGATACGGATAATTACCTTGCTGGTGTCGTTGAATCGGAGGGTGGAGGAGGCAGGAGCCTGGAATATTACAAAGTGCAGGCGCTAATGAGTCGGACCTATGTAATGAAATATAGAGGAAGGCATAAAAAAGAAGGTTTCGATCTCTGTGACAGGGTGCATTGTCAGGCTTATCATAACATGATGAGGTATACTTCGCTCATTGATACAGCAGTGAAACAGACGCACGACCAGATAATGATCGACCAGCACGGAGAGATGATCGATGCCTACTTTCATGCTAATTGCGGTGGTCAAACTTGTGAGCCTCAATATATTTGGAATGAGGAGATAGAATACCTTCGTTCGTTTATAGATACGTTCTGTATTTATACCAAGCAGGCAACTTGGGAAAAGAGGATTAGCCAGGATAAATGGAGCTCATTTCTTGTTTCAAAGTACAATTATCCCATTGGTGACAGTGCGAGTGCATCAATGATCTTTACCTTCGAGCAGCCACAACGAATGGCTTTTTATATTCATCCTGTTTTTGGAATTCCACTTCGCGATCTGAGAGAAGAGTTCGATTTGAAATCTACCTTCTTCAGTTGCTATCCCGAAGGGACCGATGTTGTCATAAAAGGACGCGGTTTTGGGCACGGCGTAGGGCTCTGTCAGGAGGGGGCAATGAAAATGGCGAAATATGGGTTTAATTACCTACAGATCGCCAAGTATTATTTTCCGGGTATAATAGTTGTTAATTACTCAGAGGAACGGTTTTATAAACAGAAACCTTCTCCATTCTGAACTCTTTATTCATAGGAAAGGACAAAGATCTCCTCATTCTCTTTTTTAAAGAGTTTTTCTTCACGAGCATAGTTCTCTAGCTCAGAAGGGTAGCGCAATTCTTTTAGTGTCTTCCGTGTTTTGTCAAGTTTTTCTGATAGTTCGGTCTTGGATTCAAGTATCCCATTCAATTTCCGTTGCTGATTGATGATAGTGAATATGTCAATATCATCCAGAAACAGAATGTAGACCACAAAAAGACAAGTGGTAAAAACGAACTTGTTTTTAAAATAAACAAGGTACTTTTTCATAGACACAAAAATAAATGAAGTTCTGATCGATCTTGAGATCAGTGTGTTTTAGTTTTTAAGCTGAAGCTGTTAACAATTAAAAAAGCCCCATCAGGGGCTTTTCAATTAGTTGACCAATTCGTCATATTTTGCTTTGAACTCTTCGTCTTCTTCGTACCACTGAGCTATTTTGTTCAGAAGTGCCTTAGCCTTTTCTTTCTGCTTCGAAGCGATATAGCACTCCGCTGATTCAAGTACCCCGATCTTCAAAAGTTTTATATCTGCAGGCGTCCAATTATCCAATGAGGTAACCTTTCCCAGCAGTGTTTCTGCTTCTTTCCACAGTGTATTTGCACCGCCTTTATCAGCTTTGCGGTATTTCGTGGCACCATCCAGGTATTTTGCTCCTATTGGATTGCGTGTGATCTTGTAATACTTGATGACCCATCCCGATGCCTTGTTGTAATCTTTCGACGAAAGATCGTTTCCAATCATTTCAACCATTGAGTTTTGGAACTGATCGATGAACTCGGTATGGTCAGAAAGCAAGGTGCCATCTTTGTCATTCTTCATAGCTTTACCTAATGCACCGATTGCATCCTTGTAGGCGTTCTTATATTTTTCGTCATCCGTTCCTGAAAGAGAGATCTTGTAAAGTCCTTTTGCTAACCATATGTAAGGGAGTGGATCTTTTTTCAGGTCTTCCTTAAGCGTATAGTTCTCAGCTACTTTAATCAGCTTTTCGTAATTTGCATCTGCATAAAGTATTTTCAGGTCATCATAATTCGGAGCCTGTGCGTTCAATGTTATCGCACCAAACATTAATAGGGTAAAACTGATTAATTTTCTCATAATTCGTTTTTTTTTCAAATTCTCCTTTTCAATAACTATGCCGAATGTAGTGAACAAATTCATTCGTAACAAACACTCGGATTCAAAAGTTGATTATTCAACACTTTTGATTAACAGTTGCAAGATCTCCTGAGCGGCTTTTGAAATCTTTGTTCCGGGACCAAAAATACCAAAAACACCAGCTTTATAGAGAAAATCATAGTCTTGTTGTGGTATTACACCGCCTGCGATCACCATGATATCTTCTCTCCCCAGTTTTTTTAATTCCTCGATAACTTGTGGAACAAGCGTTTTATGGCCTGCTGCGAGAGATGAGACTCCTAGTATATGTACATCGTTCTCAATAGCCTGTTTTGCAGCCTCTGCCGGTGTTTGGAACAGAGGACCAATATCGACATCAAAACCGATATCAGCGAAAGATGAAGCAATCACTTTCGCTCCTCGGTCGTGCCCATCCTGACCCATCTTTGCGATCATTATTCGCGGTCGTCTTCCTTCGAGCTTTGAAAATTTTTCAGTTAGCTCTCTCGCAGTAATAAAATCATAATCTTCCATAGCTTCATGCGAATATACTCCTGATATTGATCGTATGGTGGCCTGATATCTTCCAAATGCTTTTTCCATTGCCAGTGAAATCTCACCCAGCGAAGCTCTTTCACGAGCGCAACGGATGGCTATTTCCAACAGATTTCCAGTATTATTCTTTGCTGCTTGCTCAAGTTCCTCTAATAATAACTGAACATTCGATTCGTTTCTGTTTGCTCTCAAATCGTTTAGACGTGCTAATTGCGCATCGCGAACCTTTGTGTTATCCACCTCAAGAATGTCAATTGTATCGGATTCTTCGTTACTTACCTGATAGCGGTTTACTCCGACGATCACATCTTTTCCGGAATCAATTCGCGCCTGCTTTCTCGCTGCAGCCTCTTCGATACGCATTTTTGGAAGTCCTGTTTCAATTGCTTTAGCCATGCCTCCCAATTCCTCAACTTCCTGGATCAACTTCCAGGATTCTTCAACTAGTTCTTCAGTCAGTTTCTCCACGTAATAACTTCCACCAAAAGGATCGATGAAAGAGGTGATCCCGGTTTCTTCTTGCAAGTAGATCTGAGTATTTCTTGCAATTCGTGCAGAAAAGTCTGTCGGCAAAGCGATTGCTTCATCCAGAGCATTTGTATGTAGAGATTGTGTGCCTCCAAGTGCAGCACCCAATGCTTCTATGCACGTTCTTGCAACGTTATTGAATGGGTCTTGTTCTGTTAAACTCCAGCCTGACGTCTGGCAATGCGTGCGCAAAGCAAGTGATTTTGTGTTCTTAGGATCAAACTGATTGACTAGTTTAGACCAGATCAAACGGCCGGCTCTCATTTTTGCGATCTCCATGTGATGATTCATTCCGATAGCCCAAAAGAAAGAAAGTCTTGGTGCGAACTCGTCGATATTCATTCCGGCTTTGATCCCCGCTCGCAGATATTCCAGTCCGTCAGCGAGTGTATAAGCAAGCTCAATAGCCGCTGTAGCACCTGCTTCCTGCATGTGATATCCTGAAATAGAGATGGAATTGAACTTAGGCATCTTCTTTGAAGTGTATTCGAAGATGTCAGCAATTATCCGCATGGATGGAGCTGGAGGATAGATGTAGGTGTTTCGAACCATGAATTCCTTCAGAATATCATTCTGTATTGTGCCGGATAGTTCCTCCTGAGAAACACCTTGCTCTTCAGCGGCAACAATATAAAATGCCATAACTGGAATAACTGCCCCATTCATGGTCATCGATACAGACATTTCATCCAGTGGTATCTGGTCGAAAAGAATCTTCATATCAAGAATGGAATCGATTGCAACACCCGCCTTGCCAACATCACCAACTACCCGATCGTGATCGGAGTCATAGCCCCGGTGCGTGGCCAGGTCGAATGCAACTGAGAGTCCTTTTTGACCTGCTGCAAGGTTTCTGCGATAAAAGGCATTCGAATCTTCTGCTGTTGAAAATCCGGCGTATTGTCTGATGGTCCATGGTCGTATCGCGTACATGGAAGAGTAAGGTCCCCGCAAATAGGGTGCAATCCCAGAAACATAACCGATGTGTTCAGTCTGTTCAATGTCCTTTTTCTGATAAAATGATTTCAATTGTATCTTTTCAGCTGTCTCTAAAACCGGAATGGATGTGCTAATTGACGGTTCATTCGTTGAGGAGTATGCTATCTTGCTAAAATCTATGCGGGTCATTGAGCTGAAATTAATGTTTGTTCCAAAATAAGTTTTGGTAGACCTAAGTATGTTGGTAATTCAGTAAAAACATTGGTCTCAGGTTTTGGATTAGTGAACTTATTGACCCCAATTAGTACCTTTCTGCCAGAGCGGATCTGTTCGATACGCAGGGTTGCTTTTTCCAGGATCGAGCTTTTCAGGTAAGTCCTTGCCTCCTCTGAATTGATGCCGCCTTTTATGTCCAATGCCTGGAAAAAAGACCAGCTTCTTTCAGCAATCAATTCTGTTAGGTTTTCAATGGCGTAACTTCCACCAAGAGGATCAATTACAGCATTAAAATAGCTTTCCTCTTTCAGGATCAGAGATATGTTCAAAGCCATTCTCTCTGAGAGAACACTAGTGCCTTTTTCTGAGCAGCTGTCATAGGGGTGAATCACGATCCCCTCAACACCACCTGTTGCTGCAGACATCACTTCTGTTGTTTGTCTCAGAAGATTGGTGTAGGGATCGGCTAATGATTTGTTCAGGAACCCGGTGTGAGCCGTGATACGGCAGTTGTAGCTGCAATTGTGAACAGGTTGGTATTGCTCCACCACGGAAGACCATAGCTTCTTAAGTGCTCTGATTTTAGCGACCTCATAAAAATAATTTGAACCTATGCCGATTGAAAAATGAATGCAAGCTGCAGCCTCATCAATTGTTAGTCCTGATTCCATCAATGCACAAAGGTATTCGTGCCCGGTGCTGAGACAGAAACCCAGTTCATGCCAGGTTGTGGCTCCTGATTGTTGGATCGACGCGCCATCTACAAAGAACGCTGCAAATTGACCGGCGCCAAGATCTTTTAAAAGTATATCGATCAATGACTTGTCATAATTTTTACCAATAGGATCGATATTTATCGAAATAGTCGCAGGGATGCTTCCTTTTAGAAAGTTGCGCAGTGAATGGTATTGTTCGATTGTTGTAAGAACAAACTGTGCTTGGATAAACTCAAGTTCAATTCTGTTCAATAGTGTGTTCCAATCAGTATGATAACTGCTTGAAACATCAATTATTAGCAGCTCAGCTCCTTTCATTAAAATCTCAAGCGCTTTCTTATTTGATGTTGATTCGTCAGTTACCCTGAGGTAATATCCGTTGTTCCAGTTATTGTCGCTGGTTCGTAATCCGCGAGTAAATGGAAAGTTACCAGGCGCTTGATCAGGGATTGGCCTGCTTTCCTGATGTGCAAATGTTGTGTAATCGATATCTTCGATCTGGTCATTTCGCTCTAGTTTACTAAACGCTTCTCCTTTGAGGTCTTTTTTCAATTGTTCGATCCATTCGGTTAACGAAGATGGTTCGAAAATTTCATTTAATCCGATCATTTAACTGTTCGTTGTCGATTGTGATTTATTCTTCAAATATACGATGGTTGATAGTATAGTTGTTAAAACCGGGGCAATAATTACACCGATTAAAGGGATGTTGTAAAGGACAAGAAAGATTGTTCCTGAAAGCAGTAAATTCAGTTTGTTTGAAAGTGCATAGTTCATACTTCCTCCAATTCCTTCTCTATGACGCTCAAGGCTGTAATCGTAGAATGAGAAGCCATAGAAAAATGCAGCGATCATGAAGAAGATTCCTTCGTTCAAAAAATGAATTCCGATCATAATAGATATGAACCACCATAAACCTGTGAATATCAGTTCAAAGAATAGAGCGATTGAAACAATAGCGATCATGCGCATGATGTCTCCCGGAATCCTGCTCATGTCAAAGCGGTAAGGGGTTTTGGATATTTCTGTATCCACGTTTTCAGATAAGACTGTATTGAACGGTGATAACACTGTAAGGATAAAAAATACAAAAACTTGTTGAAGCAGGAAATGAAAGATACCAGCAGTTCCAGAGATTATAGAGTAAAGCAGATCGCCGATCAATGGTATACTTTGCAGAAATGCAAAACTATCAGACACGAATTCTGCGGCAATAAAAACTTGCCAGAAAATAAGGGTAATCACAATGCCAGGAAGGAAGAATTTAAGAAATTTCCCTTGTTTCAGATAGCTGATCATCTCGAGCAGCGCATCTATGTTTAATTTGATGTCTTTCATCTTCCTGAAAATAGAATAGTCAGACGAAAATCTTTAAGAACATGTAGGCAATTGCGCTAAATGCAAATATTCCAAGGATCAGTAGGGAATAGGATGTGAAACCTTGTCTTCTGAAGTAGAGGTAATTTAAAAGACCAGCAGGTATCCCAATGGAAAAGGAATAAAATAGTACCATTTTTCAAAATGAATTAGAAATGTTTGGCATACAATTTGGCAATATCATCAAAATTAAAAATTTAAAACCATGAAAACAATGAATAGAATGTTGGCGGGTGCAATGATGATGTTGTTCATATTTACTGCATCAGCTCAGGAGGTGACTGTAACAAAGCAGGATCCGGTTAAAAAGACGGAGGTCAAGCCGGTAAATGCGAAGAAAAAGATTTCTAAGAAGCCAGTGAAGAAAGCTGCTGAGAAGAAACAGATTAAAGAAAAATAAACGAAGAGGCGAAAGCCTCTTTTTTTAAATCAAGCCAAACTGTTCAAAATGATGTGTAAGGTGTTTGCTGTGAAGTCGGCACCACTGATCATAGGTCAACGCTCCATAAAAAGGATGTTGTTCTTTTCTGTCGGGATCTTCAGTAAAATGATCTTCAAAATCGATCCATTCGAGAAGGAATTCATCGATAGCAAGTTCGATCTCCTCGTTTCGCAATTCCTCTTCCTTTTTTGCAAAAGAAACTTCGATATTTTTGGCCATTGGCTTATCGGAGGACAGAAATGCTTGCATTTTTTCAAGCTTATCTTCCGGGACTTCTAATGGCAATTTAGTCTTGCCGGAAGACATTTTAACAGTATCCGTCAAGTGCTCAACCATTCTTTGTGCCGACATAGTGCCCCATTGCGGGGTTGAATCAGACTTCAGATCGTCCATTAATCGGAGGATCTCCGTGATCTCCAGTTCAATAAAGGCCATACTTATTTTTTACCAACTAAAATATTCAAACTTCCCGGGACAACTTGGATATTCAATTCCTCCCGAACATCAAAAGGTTCACCATCGTAATGTGCAATCTTTTGAGAAAGCTTTATTCGGGCTTTCTGAAAAGGGATTACCTCTGCAAATTTCGATTTATGGGAAGTGCGCTTAAAAAATCGATACACAACTGCTGGTGCTGACCAGATGGAGAATGGTTTTAATATACAGAGTTCAATTTTGCCATCTGTCACGTCAGATGTCGGGGAGACAACAAACCCATTACCGAACTCTGATGAATTGGCAATTGTACACAGTACAACCGGCATAGTCTTGATCTCTCCGTTCAGATCAACAGACACGTTGATTGGGTTGTAACGAATGAATTCTTTCATCACGAGTTTGACATAACTCCAGAATCCGCGCTTGTGGTAATCATCAAATTTCTTTGCAATAACAGCATCGAAACCATATCCTCCAATTCCAAGGAAAGGTTTATCGTTCACAAGTACCGTGTCCATTCTTATGGAGGCATCTTTGTTTATGCAATCGATCGCTTTTGGGATATTTACCGGAATACCCAAGTGCCTTGCAAGACCATTTCCCGAGCCGCATGGAAGAATCGCTAATTTTGTTTGTGTACCAATCAGAGAGGTACCTACCTCGTGCACAGATCCATCACCACCAACGGCACAAACGATATCAATGCCCTCCAAGCTGGCCTCGTATGCGATCTTTTTGGCGTGCTTTCGGTATTCTGTGATTGCAATATCGTATTCGAACTTACTGTGGTCCAGATATTCCTCGATGATCTGAGGTAAGTCACCTTTCTTTCCTACTCCGGAAATTGGATTGATGATAAATCGGATCTTTTGTTTCATTCTACAACGGTTTTGTTATGAATCAAGTCACGGTTATAGCGCTGAATGATCGCTTTTATGCGGTTTTCAACCGAATTTTTCTCTTGGCTGTAATAGCTTAAAGAATCAGCCGTAAACTTGTTTTTCAAAGTGAAATCGTACAAATTTCGTGCCTTTTCATTCGAGAATGTATACATGTGGTTGTTTCTGAAGTAGAAATAGGACCCCTCAAGGTATGCAATCGCCTCTCTTTCAGTTGGTTTGTAGTATGATTGCCCGTAAGAATAATAAGCTGTCTTGATATTTACCATGTCCAATACTGTAGGCAGAATATCAAGCTGCTGGAAGATCATTTTTTCTTTTTTTACGGGAAGAAATCCTTTTGGGTGATAAAAAACAATTGGTATCTGGTACATCAATCTTCTTTGACTGTAAATCGGGTCTTTCGTTGCTGGAGTATGGTCTGCCAGGATCACGAATAAAGTGTTGTCATACCAAGGTTGCTTTTTTGCTTCCAGGAAGAATTTTTTGAGAGCTATATCGCCATAACTAATGGAAGCACAAATAGGTTGGTTGCCTTTTTTAACCTTCGACCGCATGTGGGATGGGATGTAGTAGGGATGATGCGATGATAAGGTGAATAAGGTCCCGAAGAAGGGTTCCTTTAATTTTGTCAATTGTTTCGCTGTCCAGGGATTAAAATATTCATCCAGAATGCCCCACGTTTTGTCAAAGTGCTTGTCATTATTGTACTCGTATCGACCAAAATAATGATCGTATCCTGCCTGAGCGGCAAAGCCGTCAAATCGCATGGAGCCATTTGTCGCACCATGATAGAAGGCAGTTTCATAGCCATTTTTTTTCAGGATTGAAGCAAGTGAACCAATCTTGTTGTTACCATAGGGAGAGGAGATGTAGGGATTATCCATTAAACTTGGTATCGAAGCTATTATGGCGGGTACTGCCTCGATAGATTTCTTCCCATTGGCAAATCCATATTCGAAAGTGAGTGAACGGCCAATCAGTGAATCGAAGAAAGGGGTGTACGAATTACCATTGTTGAAAGCCCCAACAAACTCGTTTCCAAAGCTTTCCAGAATGATGATCATGACATTTGTTCCATCCGGAAGGATATGCTGCGGCGCACTCGTTTGAATAGGATTGAAAAGTTGGACTTCATTTCTATTATTGAAATAATGTTTGATCTCAAGTCTTTCCTTACCGTAAGATTTGAGCATCGTGAAAGGGGTATTCAATACCAGTGCAGAATTTTCCGGATTACTATATTGCGATGCTTCCATGATACCGACCGGTTTCAGGTTTGCTCCTCCGCGCGCGATAATGAAGAATACAGGAAGTATAACGACAATATTGAATACGTGTCCCCTTAGCGTTATCTTTTCTTTTAGTGCGGATTGAGATGTCTTTCGGTATAGCCATTCGGCAAAGAAGATCAGAATTGCCAGAAAAACGATCAGAAGCCAGAAGTCAGTGATGAAGGTTGTAATGAGCTGAGCGAAATCGCTTCCTGCCCCAAGGATGGCGAACAAATCAAATGTGGATCGTTTGCTTGTATATTTGAAGTACTCAATGTCCATGAGGTTCAAGGCTAGCATCAATGTGTTGGCGACATGAAAGTAGCACTTTAGGATGAACTCTTTTAAACGATACCCTCTGTTTCCTGTTGGAATTAAATGGAATATAATGAAAGGGGAGAGGAACAGCGAAATTGTAATGCAATCGAACCAGAGTGCGACCATAAATTCTCTGACACCAACATTCGAAAAGCTGTCAGCATTGAAAAAGTAGAAGAGTGCTCTGGCAAGTGTCATTGAAAGAAGTACGATCCCCAAACGGGAAAGCAAAGTCTTTAAATGATGCCACGTTGGATTTCCATTTTTCATAGCAACTTCAAAATTAGGAATATTCTTGTGAAGTTTTTAGTATTGTATGATCACACCAATGAACACACCATGAGAATTTTCTATACTTTTCTGACGATCGCCTCTTTTTCGTTTACGTCTTTGTCTCAAAATGAGCGGGCCTTTGTCATTTACAATGCAAAGGGCAAGAAGGTTAGCCACAAGAAGATGCAGAAGATTGCTTTGCAGCAGGAATATGTGTTCTTTGGAGAATATCATGATAATCCCATTGCACATTGGTTAGAGTATGAGTTGACTGTATCCATGTTTAAGCATCATGGTCAAAGGTTACAGTTGGGATTTGAGATGTTCGAGCGCGATCAGCAAATGCTTTTGGGTGAATACATGAAGAATCTCGTTAACGATCAAACATTTGAAGATTCTTGCAGATTGTGGCCGAATTATACGACAGATTATAAGCCCCTTCTGTTGTTTGCAAAGGAGAATGCTATTTTTTGCAATGCTGATAATATTCCCCGGAGATATGCATCACTATTGTTTAAAAGAGGTCGTCCGGCGTTGGATTCACTCTCTATTGATGATCAGGCTTTTATGGCTCCACTGGATTTTGTTGTCGATTCTACATTGTCCCAGTATGCTGCGTTAAAGGACATGGAGCAGCACATGGGGGGAAGTCATATGATGGAGGCTCAGGCAATCAAAGATGCTACTATGGCACACTTTATTCTGCTTCAGAAGAAGGATAACGACGTAGTACTCCATTTTAATGGCGCTTACCATTCAGATTTTTATCAGGGGATCGTTTGGTACATCCGTCAGGCGAAGCCTGAGGCAAAGATCGGGACGATCTCAACTGTTACACAGACAGATATTTCGAAGTTGGACGATGAGCACAAAGGGAAAGCGGATTTTATTATCTGTGTTCCTGAAACGATGACGCGGACGCATTGATCGGAAATATTTATAGAACTAAAAAGCCCTCAAAATGAGGGCTTTTTAGTTCTATATTCTTTTGTGCTATTTGATCGCATCGGCTTTCTGTCGGGCTGTTGCCATAATCGCATCGGCTTTCTGATCTCCTTCACGTTCGATCTTCTGAGCCTTCTCTTCCGCTTCTTTTTTCAGTTTGTTTCCGGTCAGTTCAGCCGTTTTCTTCTTAACAGGGTTTGAACCGGCTTCCTTCATCAACTGGTCAGCTTGCTTGGCTGCCTCCGATCGAACTGCATCCGCGGCTCTTTTCGATTCTGCTTTTATCTTGTCGGCTTGTTTTTGAGCATCATCCAGGATCTGCTGCTTCTTGGCGTTCAAGTCCTCCTTGACTTCATTAACCTTATTTTCGATGATCGCTTTCGCGGTATCTTTGACCATGTCCTTGGCACTGTTGATCAGATTTTCTTTCAGATTGCCGGTTGCTTCCATCAAGGCCTCCTTGAAGTTCGTTTCGATCTTTGGATTTGTTACGGTTCCGCCAATACCAACCTTAACAGGCAAGAAATCCGGTACCGATTTCATATCCAGTTTCGGCGCAACGCTGCTTAGTTTTGAAATGGCTTGTTCCACGGTCTTGATCATTGCAGCGGGTATCTCTTCTTTCGGGATCAACATTTTAAGGTCGTAATCAATGGCCTGTTCGAAGGTCGTGAATCCAGAAATGTTGGTCTTGATTTTTCCAAGAATTACATCAAATGGTTTAACGGTTACTTTTCCATCGGCAAACTGGAATTTCGCTTTCAGGTCTTTGATGGTTTGAGAGGATAGTTTATTCATGTTCAGCATTTCTCCCATTTTTTCCATCGGCTTGAATCCAGATATGGTTACCATGTTGGTTGTTAGATCGCCTAGACCGTTCAAGGAAGAATAGATCGGATCAAGATTCGAAGTGAGGTCTGATTTCATCTCGAAGTTCGAACTGATCTTACCTTTAGCGTATTTGGCAATGGGAGCCAGTTTTTCAACGGTTACGAAATTCGTGGCCAATTGCTGAATATCGATCTCTTTCAGTGCATATGCAAAATCTACCTTTGGTTTAGTGTGATCCTTCGTGTTGTAACTTCCGCGAAGGCCTACAGTACCGCCCATCGTGTTCATGGTCAGGTTCTCAAGAGATGCAACCTCTTCCTTCATTTTTATGCCACCTCTAACATTCCTGATATCCATTCCATTGTAGCGAAGGTTATTGATAGTTGTATTCAATGCAAAATCAATATTGTCCGGAATCAGTGTTGGTTCTTCTGGATTTGCTGCTGCTTCCGCTGACTTGGTCTCCGCTACCGAAGTGGATGCAGTTTCTTCTGTCGGAGCGATGTTCATGAGTTGATCGATATCCAGATTGTTACTGTTGAAGGTGAAATCCCCTTTCAGCAACTCATCACGGAACATATAACCCATGTAATTATCGATCTTACCGTTCATTTGGAAATCTGATTCCCCGGTCTTTGCATTCAGCTTCTCAAGTCCAAGGTTCTGGGGGGAGAAACGGAACAGCATTTCCTCAATGGAAACCTCATCGTTCAAACCTTTTGACTTATAGATCATATCTGACAATGCCAGGGTTCCTTCAGCCTTAAACGCTTCATAATCTCCTTTGTCCAGTGAACTCAACCGTCCGTTAAGATTAACATCTGCGTTAAGTTTTCCAGTGTAAGATTCTCCTTCCTCCATCGGAACGACCTTTTTGAGAGTCGCCAGATCGACTTTTGCCATGATCTTTGAAACCAGCAATGGATCAGTCATCGGGTTTTTCATTTTAAGATTTGCATCCAACGTGTTGCCAACAAAATCGGCATGGAACTTGTCGACATCGATCGTCATTTTGTCCATATCCTCTCCACCTGAGAACTTCGATCCTGCTTTCACTATGATGTTATTGATCGTTCCGGGAAGATCAGGATATTTGATCGATGCATTGTCAATGTTTAGTTTGAAGTCCCATCCGGGCATGTTCTTGTCGTCCATTTTTCCTTTAACGAATCCTGCCATTTCAAGATTACCCTTGGAGATCATACTCTCATATCCCGACTGATAAAAAGTAGGGATCAATGAAAGGAATTCCTTGAAAGTGGCTTTGGATGCGTTGAGTTTCAGGTCCATATTGTCATGTGCTTCGAGCATCTCATAAAAGCCATCAACGGAAAAATTGAGAGCATTTAATTTGAAACTGTTTTCTTTCAATGTGAATTTAGACGTCTTTTCCGTAAACTCCATTAGGATGTTCATGACCACGTCCGTTTTAACATCGGTCAGATAACTCACTCCATCCATGTTAAACGTGATCCTATCCATCGTGGTTGAAGTTTCAAAATCGACAATATCTGCAGTAAGATCTCCTGTACCGGTGTGGGTCATGTTCTTGATCTCCATGGCCATGTCGGAAGATTGATCATCGTACGTGATGTTTGCATTGTTAATGCTGTATTCTTTCAATGACAATTTGAAGTTGGAAGGTTCTGAAGCCTCTTCCGGGGTTTTGATCGAATCCGGCTTAACGATGTCATAATTTGCAAGTCCGTCGCTTAGCACACGTACATCAAAACGTGGTTCGTTCAGGTGGACCTCGTCTATCTCCACTTGGTCTCCCGAAACTACACTCCAGAAACCAACATGAGCGCTGAACTGTTTAATATATGCCAATTCCACCCCGTTGAATTTACCTGTACCTGTCAATTTCGTATCGTTCAGTTCGATCGTCATATTTGGAAAGGTACTTACGAAAGTAAGATCGAATTCACCCATCTCAAGCTTGGCATTGAGTGATTTGTTTACTTCATCTATAACAAGTTTCTTGATCTCATCCTTGAAAAGGAAAGGGATACTGATCAGGATGATCAAAAGAAATAGAAGGGTGATTCCTGTCCATTTTAAGATGCGTTTTAGAGGGCTTTTTTTCTTTTTTTCTTTGTTTGTCATGGCTTCGCTGAATGTTATTTTCGATATTTGTTCTACTCGAATGATCGAGTGGTAAAAATAACGAAATAATGAGAGGATTTATTCTGTTTGCCTTCATTTTGTTTTCCGGATTTCAGGCATTTACACAAGTAGTATTAGGCGGTGACCAAGCAACAAAAAAGACCAGGAAAGAAAGGGTGTCTGATGAAAAAGATTCCCTGACCAAACGCGTGCCTGATGGTTTTTCCTCGGTCTATTTAATTGCTAACTGGTCAAAAACGTCCCGTGTTCTGAAAGAAAATGTCGGATTTTATGGTGATTCACTTGGCACGAGAGCGGATGAGACTTCACTGAATCTTTGGTCCTATGGTATTGGTATTCAGAATTCGATCAATGCGAATTGGATGTGGGATGGAGGTCTCGCCTTTAGTAGGAATGGCGAGAGCTATCGATTTTCGGAACAAGACTCTACCTTTTCTTACAAAACCTACTACAGTTACATTTCCATGCCAATTCGGATCAACTACACAATAGGTAAAGACATAAAGTTCTATTTGGGTACCGGATTGATGCCACAGATCTTTATGAAATTTAAACAAGAGCAGAAATGGGTATATGGTGATGACAATTTAGGAAGTGAGACGATCGAAACCAATAGTGGTTACAGTTCATTTGTTCTGAGCGGTTTATTTAATGCAGGGGTAATGCTGAATTTTGGAAACGGTTGGTCGCTGTTGGTATCGCCTGAGGTACGCATACAAATGACATCATCCTACATGCCTCAGGATAGTTATATCCATAAAGCAAGGGCTTATGGCATCTCCTTTGGTCTAACGAGAAATCTTTGATTATGAAAATAGCGGATGTTACGAATTATTTGGAACAATTGGCTCCCAGGTCGAGTCAGGAGTCTTATGACAATTCTGGATTATTGCTCGGCGACAGGAATGCTGCGGTAAACGGCGTGCTGGTAACGTTGGATTGCACTGAAGAGATCGTGGATGAGGCTGTTAGGACAGGTTGCAACTTGATCGTTGCCCATCATCCTGTTATTTTCAAAGGGCTAAAGTCGATTACGGGTGCCAGTTATGTTGAAAGAACTGTTCTTGCTTGTATTAAGAACGATATTGCCTTATTCGCCATTCATACGAATCTGGACAATTACCGATTCGGAGTCAATTATGAGATCGGACAGCGAATTGGCTTGAAGGATTTGAGGATTCTTTCCCCAAAGTCAGGGGTCTTATTTAAATTAAATGTTTTTGTTCCTGTAGAACATCATGAGGCATTGAGTATCGCCGTTTTTGAAGCCGGAGCAGGTTCGATTGGGAACTATTCCGAATGTCAGTTCTACAGTGAAGGTATAGGGACATTTAAGCCAATGGAGGGATCTGATCCTTTTACGGGAGATGTCGATAAATTAAACAGAGATAGTGAGATAAAGGCGGAGTTCCTGGTATCCTCGCATCAGTTGAAGGCCGTTCTCAAGGCGATGGTAAAGGCACACCCTTACGAAGAGATTGCTCATAATATTATACCGCTCGCTAATCAGGATACCACAGAGGGTAGTGGAATGATTGGATCGTTGGATAAAGAAATGGATGAGATCGAATTCCTCAGTCATTTGAAGCAGCTATTCGGATGCGGAACGATCAGACACACCCCCCTTTTGAAAAAGAAGATCAAAACAGTTGCTTTTTGCGGTGGTTCAGGTAGTTTTTTATTGGGACAAGCTAAAGCCGCAGGTGCAGACATCTATATTACCGGAGACTTCAAATATCATGAATTCTTTGATGCGGAAGGGGAAATTCTGATCGCAGATATCGGACATTATGAAAGTGAACAATTCACTTCTCACTTATTAGCTGACATTTTGAAGAAAAAATTTACTACATTTGCCGTTCGTTTAACTGATATAAATACGAATCCAATAAATTATTTTTAGCACATGGCAGGAACTGCAACTAAAAAAGAGGTAAGTGTGGCGGAGAAATTGGACGCCCTTTATGAATTGCAAAAGATTGATTCTGAGATTGATAGAATCCGCACTATCCGTGGAGAACTGCCGTTGGAAGTTCAGGATCTTGAAGATGAGCTAGAAGGACTTGAGACGCGTATCAACAAGATTCAGGAAGAAACCAAGGAATTGGAAACGGAGATTTTAGAGCGAAAGAACGCAACAAAAGATGCCGAAACAGCAATCGCGAAGTATAAAGAGCAGCAGAATAATGTTCGTAACAATCGCGAATACGAGTCACTTTCCAAGGAAATCGAATTCCAGGAATTAGAGATTAAGTTGCACGACAAGAAGAGCAAAGAAGCGAAACTGAAGGTAGCAAGCAAGAAAGAGTTGTTGGATGAAGCGAAGGAGCGTTTCGATTTCCGTCAGTCAGACCTTAAGACTAAGAAAGCTGAGCTGGATGAGATTGTTGGTGAAACTCAGAAGGACGAGGATGAATTGTTGAAGAAGTCAGATGATGCAAAAAAGAAGATTGATGATCGTTTGGTAAGTGCGTATAATCGTTTGCGGAACAATGCAAAGAATGGTTTGGCCGTAGTACCTGTTGATCGTGATTCTTGCGGTGGATGTTTCAACAAGATCCCGCCTCAGCGTCAGTTGGACATCAGTGCGAAGAAAAAGGTTCTTGTTTGCGAACACTGCGGACGTATCTTGGTACCTGCTGAATCACAGGATTAAAATGCGAATTGTTTCGCACAAAATAATTGCTAGGGCGGGTCATCCGCCCTTTTTTGTACAATGATTTATTTGGTTCCTTCCTTTTATCAACAAGAATAAAGCAAAATGAAATTTTCCGACTATCATATATCTCCCTTGATTAAGGTTCAGCTGGAAGAGATGGGGTACAAGAAACCTACTGATATTCAGTTCAAGGCAATACGACATATCCTTGATGGAGAAGATGTTATGGCGGTGGCACAGACTGGTACGGGTAAAACGGCTGCCTTCGCGATTCCGGTTATTGATCGGCTTGAAAAGAATAAGCGTCGAAATTACAAGGGAGTCCGTTGTTTGGTAATGGTTCCTACGCGCGAACTTGCAAAACAGATCTCAGGTGTTTTCAATGAAATTGGCAAACGAACTTCGGTAAAATCGTTTGGTTTGTATGGTGGGGTGGAGCAAGAGCAACAGATCCGCATGTTGAAAAGCGGTTTGGACGTGATGGTAACAACACCCGGACGGATGTTTGATCTTATTTCGCAAGGACATGTTGATATTTCAGGATTAGAGTTCCTGGTGCTTGATGAGGCTGACTTGATGCTGGATCTTGGTTTCATGAAGGATATTCAAGATGTATTGAAACATTTGTCCCGTAAACGTCAGACACTCTTCTTTACTGCAACGATCAATAAAAAGATAAAAAGTCTCGCTTATGATGTTGTTAAGGATGCGATTCGAATTCAGATATCGCCGAAGAATCCTGTTGCCAGAAATGTCGAGCACGCTATTGCTTTTGTTGAAATGGATGATAAGCGTTTCTTTCTTGAAAACATCCTCAAGGAATATGAGGAAAAGAAGTTTATTGTATTCATCAGGACGAAGGTTCGCGTTGAGAGGGTCGTTGCGGCAATGGAAAGGGTAGGCATTAAAACAGAAGCGCTCCACGGTGGAATCGACCAAAAGGAACGTTTTGCTGTTTTAGATCGTTTCAGATCCGGTGACAACCGCGTACTAATTACAACAGATGTTGCGGCAAGAGGCATTGATATACCGACAATGGATTATGTGATCAACTATGATCTTCCCGATGATCCTGAGAATTATGTGCACCGTTGCGGACGTACCGGAAGAGGTATGAATAAAGGACAAGCACTTTCATTTTGTAGTGATGGAGAAGGGGATCTTGTGACTGCAATCCAAGAGTATACAGGGGAAGAGATCGAACATTATGAGATAGATCGAGAAGATTATGATGCCATCCTCAATGATAGTGATGATCCGAACTATGATTGGAAAAAGTTGATCGACAAAGCCAATAAGGAGGATGGAACAGAAGATGTATGGTGATCTTTTATGGGGAGAAATTTCAAAATTATACGAATTTCCAATCTGTTCTGAGCCTCTGGTTCTTTCGACAATTCTGGGCTGATCGGATCTTTTTCGAGATGGATTTGGATATTTTCAAGAGTTTTAATCCTTTCACGGGTTTCGGGAATAGTTGAACGGCTTAAAATTCCAGGTTCTGATAGCGTACCATCATGATTCGAGGTCAATCAGAGGAATTGCTCAATTGGTAGTGTTTCAGAACGTTGAATCCCAGTGCACCCTTTTCGATGGTGTAAGTGATCGTCCCTTTATCGCATAGGTTTGTTCCGTTAATGAACAAGCGGATACCGGTATAGGATGAATAGACACCGTTTTCCAGCTCGATCAAACCACTTCTTCGCTTGTGAGAAACACCACCCTCAACGTATGAATTTCTGGTGTGCGCGGTGTAAGTATAGTTCTCCGAAACCGGTGAACTGCTGAAAATGAAATTGATTATTAATAAAAAAGACATCAGTGTTGGGGCAGCATTTAGGCTCCAGAAATAAACGTCGTATGTGCTCACTACAGAATTTTTCCCACGTTGTTTCAAAAGAATGATCAGCACTGCAACTATGGAAATCACAGTATAACCCCAAAAAAGGTGGGTGAGATTGATCAGTGTGTTAATTCCATAGATAAAGAACACAAGTGCATTGAATGAAATGAACAAAATCGTTCTCGCAGGTTTTGTATTCACCAGCAATGCGAATGAATATCGAAATGATCGGATGTTAAGGCGGTGCAGATTTCGGACCGCACTCATCGTAAACAGCAGTAAAAAGACATTAGCAAGCACACTCATGAATATGCCCGTGCTGCCATATGTCAAGATAAGGATCATGGGCAGGATCGTGACAGAGAACAGAGCGAGAAGAAATGTGAAATGTACGAATACAATTTCCAATGCCTCGTATATTGGATCATTGATATACCGGATGTTTCCAGTGTATTTTTTCTTAAGCTGGTCTTTAACTTGTTGCCGAACTCTTTGCCTTTCTTTTTGCTCCCAGGTTTTGTAAAGTTCTTCGACATGTAAACTCGATTTTACTGAAGGATCATCAGGAGGAACCAGTTTACTGAGAAAGTCATAGGCCTCATGGAGGGCAAGGAATTTTTCGTTCGCATCCGTTTCATTGGATCTGTCAGGGTGAATTTCCTTTGCTTTTCGACGGAAAGCTTTTTTCAGGTTTTCAGCAGAGACTCCGGGTTCAACACCGAGAAGCGTGTATAGTCGTTCAATCTGTTTCCCGGAACTCATTTTTTATCACATGATATTGACCTCTCTTTCGAGTGTCACGCCGAATTTTTTATGAATGTCAGAAATAATTTCGGACGAAAGATCGTACACTTCCTTTCCTGTCGCCCCGCCATAATTTACGAGAACTAGAGCTTGTAGCTTGTGCACTCCGTAGTGATCATATGCCGCTCCTTTCCATCCGGCCTGTTCGATAAGCCAGCCTGCTGCCAGTTTTCGTTTGCCGTTTTCTGCGGGATAATTCGGAGCATCTGGATACTTAAGAAGAATATCTTCAACGATAGATTGGTCAACAACAGGATTCTTAAAAAAACTACCTGCATTACCGATCTTGGTCGGATCTGGTAGTTTTGAGGTGCGGATAGCGATCACTGCATTACTCACATCCCGAATAGTTGGTTTAGAAACGTCCATTTTTTGTAATTCACTTTCAATAGCTCCATAGCTCGTGTTTGGATCAGCTTGTTTTGAGAGTTCGAAGCAAACAGAAATGATCACATACTCACCTTTTAACTTTCGTTTAAAAACGCTTTCACGATAGCCGAATTCACAAGCATCCTTATCAAAGGTATGTATTTCGCCCGTTTCAATATGAAGTGCTTCAAGAGAATGAAAGACATCTTTTATTTCCACACCATATGCACCGATATTCTGCATCGGACTTGCACCAACACTTCCGGGTATGAGACTTAGATTCTCTATGCCCGCTAGGTTGTGATCGATACAGTTCATGACGAACGTGTGCCAGATTTCACCGGCTCCGGACCTAACTATTGCATGTTCTTCGTTTTCCTCAATTATCTCAAATCCTTTGATCTCATTTTTCAGCACGGCCCCATGAAAGTTCGTGGTGAAAAGGATATTGCTTCCTCCTCCGAGTATTAAGAGTTCACGTCCTTTAAATTCATCCAAAAGCTGCCGCAATTCATCCACGTTGGAGAAACGTGAAAAAAGATCTGCTTGAACCGAAATACCAAAGGTATTAAAGGGTTTAAGATCAATATTGTGTGCTATCATGCGACAAATGTAGGAATTAAAAAGCAGCTTCTATTTGTAGTTGTTTTGTCTTTTCAACCCGCATTTTTTGATTACTTTTGATGTATGCCATTCAAGAATATTTCAATTGAGGAGATCAATCGGTTCAATAAGAATACACTCATGGAGGTATTGGGAATCGAATGTGTTGAGATTGGTGAGGATTATATTGTTTCAACGATGCCTGTTGACCATCGAACGCATCAACCCATGGGATTGCTTCATGGCGGGGCAAACGCAGCACTTATAGAAAGTATAGGATCGATGGGTTCAACGCTTCTCTTGAATTTGGAAAAGGAATTTCCGGTAGGGCTTGAGGTCAATGCTAATCATGTTGGTTCGGTTCGAAGTGGTTCAGTGAAAGCGATCGGAAAAATTGTACATGCCGGCAAGAAGACGCACCTCTGGCAAGTGGATATTTTTGATCAAGCAACCAATAAGCTGGTTTGTACCGGAAGGCTTACGATCATGGTACTTCAACGATAGATCCTTGGGAGACATTCTTCGATACAGATTGCCGGGAAAGGAAATAACGGAACTTATCGGCCGCTTCTACAGGATGGACGACAGGGAAAATGGTTATACTGGATTTATTATCTCAGGTTTCGATAGCCGTAATATCTATGGTTTTAGGGAGGATTTTTCTGATCCGGAATATCATTTCAAGGATAAGATGCCTTTTGTTATAAAAGAACAGGAATACAAGGAAATTGCTTCGTTATTTTTGGCTGCTTTCAAGCGAAAAGGAATAGATAAGGCTGTATTCTCCCGTGTGAAGGCAATTGAATTCGATGAGAAGTATTGTGATCAGTTGTTCCATGACCTTACAACTGCATATCCTTCTGCTTTTGTCTATTGTATTTCCAGCACATTGTTTGGGACTTGGATCGGAGCGACTCCTGAAAAGCTGCTGTCTATCGATTCTTTGAAGGCTTCTACTGTATCCCTTGCCGGAACGAAAAAATCCGGGGATAATTCTCCTTGGGGAGAAAAAGAGAGTCAGGAACAGGCCTATGTGACTGATTTTATTCTGGACAGATTGAAAAAAGCAGGGATGTCTGACATTGAGATGAGTCAGCGTTACGAAGCAATAGCTGGACCTGTTAAGCATTTAAAAAATGACATCGGGTTTACATTAAATGGCGCAGATCCTTTGAAGATAGCGATGGAACTACATCCCACACCTGCTGTAAGCGGATTTCCGCAAAAGGAAGCAATGGAGCTGATTCTTGAGGTAGAGCCCCATGATAGAGAACTTTACACTGGATTTATCGGTGTGATAGGAGATGGTGCTACCGACCTTTTTGTGAATCTGAGATGTTGTTCGATTCAAGAGGATAGCGCATATCTGTACCTGGGAGGTGGATTTACGTTATCTTCGTCCATAGAGGAGGAATGGCAAGAAACAGAAAATAAGAGTAAAACCTTATTGAACATTTTGCAAAAATTTTAGTTTTGATACTATGATCTCTAGTAATAAGACCGGTGTTCAGATTCTTGTGGAACAATGTGTCCACCATGGAATGGAGCACGTAGTTTGTTCTCCGGGCTCAAGAAATGCTCCGCTTGTTATTGCGTTGGATGAACATCCGAAGGTTACCTGTTACGTGATCCATGACGAACGAAGTGCGGCTTTTTTTGCGATTGGACTGGCTCAGCAACTGCATAGACCGGTAGGTGTCGTGTGTACATCCGGTTCTGCTGCATTGAATTACTATCCTGCAGTCGCGGAAGCCTATTACCAAAGTGTGCCATTAGTTGTGATTACGGCTGACAGACCGGAAGAGTGGATCGATCAGGGTGATGGTCAAACGATCGTTCAAAAAAATGTTTTCAAAGGACACACGAGGTATAATGCTCAGTTTTCAGAAAACGTAAAGTGTGGAGATGAGCAATGGTACATGGAGCGTGAGATCGCAATTGCTTTTTCGGAAGGGTCGACTTTTTGGAAAGGCCCTGTTCATTTTAACATAGCCCTTAATGAGCCGTTATATGGAACGGAAGAGATTACTCCTGTAACGGCTAGGAAGATAGAATTGGTGAGGGGTAGTTTTCAGTTTTCTGCTGCGAACAAGGATGTGTGTATTCAAGCAATGCGATTGCCGAGGAAGTTGGTGATCTGTGGTCAGTTGGATCCTGATGCGGCCTTGCTGGAACAACTCAAGATTTTTGCGAATGATTCCTCTGTCGCAATCTTCGTTGAAAACACATCGAATCTGGTTGATCAGAAATTCATTCACTGTATCGACCGAACCCTGAATTCACTAACAGAGGAAGAATTAGAACACTTCGTTCCGGATCTGTTGATCACAATCGGTGGGGCCGTAATTTCCAAAAAGATCAAGGCTTTCATTCGAAAGAATAAACCGAAAGAACATTGGAAGGTTGGATTTGAATTTCCATACATGGATACTTATCAATGCCTCAGTCGTTCATTCCAGGCCGAACCTGCTATCTTTTTCAAAGAAATGAATAGTTTGAATTACGAGCGTTCGATTTCAAATTTTGGTGGCAAATGGAAGCAAAAAGATTTTCTGGTGCAGGACAAGATGGGTGCTTTTTTTGCAAATGTAGACTACTCAGATATCAAAGTGTTCGAAACAGTTTTGGATTTTCTTCCGGAAGGTTCTAACCTACACATGGCAAATAGTTCAGTGGTTCGTTACTGTCAGTTATTCGATCCGATCAGTACTGTTACTTATTATTGTAATCGTGGCACCAGCGGAATAGATGGTAGTTCGAGCACAGCATGTGGCGCTGCTGCAAGCGACCTCAGTATTTTGCACGTCTTGATCACCGGTGATATTTCCTTTTTCTACGACAGCAATGCGCTTTGGAACAATTATCTTGGACAGAATTTAAGGATCATTCTCATCAATAATGCCGGAGGAGGCATCTTCAGAATTATTCCAGGACCGTCAACTTCGAAACAGCGCGAACAGTATTTTGAAGCAAGGCACCAACACAATGCTGAGCACATCGCAAAAGCCTTTAATGTTGATTATTTAAGAGTGTCAACAATTCATGAACTTGAAGCGGCCATGGAAGAGTTTTATACCTATGAGGAGGGCGGAAGACCAAAGTTGCTGGAGATCAGAACACCTGAAGAAAAGAACCATTTGAAGTTGGAAGAATTCTTTAAAGCAGTGAAGGTGGTTGCGAATTAACACTAATTTTACCAAAAAATAGATGAACATGGATTTTTCAATACTGACAACCTGGGATGGTTTGATTTACCTCGTGATCCTCTCTCTACTCGAGATCGTTCTGGGAATCGATAACATCATCTTTATCAGTATTGTTACGGACAAACTGAAGGCTGAACAGAAACGGAAGGCAAGGAATATCGGATTGACGCTGGCCTTAGTAGTGCGATTGGTCCTCCTGAGTGTAGTTGCATGGATCATGAGTATGACAAAGCCTCTGTTTGAAATAATGGGACAGGAATTTTCCGGTCAAAGTATTGTTCTTCTCTTGGGAGGTTTGTTCCTTATCTATAAAAGTACCGTTGAAATGCACAATAGTGTGAAAGGGCATGAAGAAGTGCATGCTCCAAAGGGTGGAGGAATGAGTGCTGTGATCGGTCAGATAGTCATGATCGACATTGTGTTCAGTTTTGACTCAATTATTTCTGCTATCGGTATGACAAATGGTGTTGCCAAAGAAACTGGCGGAGACCCGATGGTGATCATCTATGCCGCAGTTATCATATCAATGTTGGTGATGCTGGCCTTCGCAAAACAGATTAGTGATTTTATCAATGACAGACCAACAATAAAAATGATTGCTCTCGGATTTCTTGTAACCATCGGAGTGATCCTTGTGGCTGAAGCATTCCATCAGCATATTCCAAAAGGATACATATACTTTGCGATGGTTTATGCGTTGGCCGTAGAGTTATTGAATATTCGAATGCGCAAGAATAAAGGATTGGAATAATGACGAAGTCGGAAGCACTAGTCTTCCTTGGAGCAAACGAAGGAGATGATCTTTCAGAGGCTTTAGGAGATCTTTTATTTGAATTTCGTCAATTTTTCACATCTAAGCCGGTCATCGGAAAAACCTTTCGAAGCAGATTGGATAAATTACAACATCTTGAAGTTGCAGCTGAAACACTGGCTATTGAGTTGTCGGTTGGAACAGATATTCGGATAAAAGAATTTAACCCGAACGGTGCAATCTTGCATGACTTCATAAATTATCAGGATCTGAAAAGTGACTGGATGTTGAGAATGCATAAGGTGGAAAGCCCTGCCGAAATGAGGCAGTTAATACATTTGATGTTGGATGTTGAATTCAAATACACAGGACTCTGGCAAGATAATGAGGTCAGTTCGAATGATGTCATTTTGTCAAGAGAACCCGATCCAATGGGACTTCTGACCGATATTAAGCTTGCATCAGATGCTAACATAGCTACATTCTCTGAGTTGGCAAGTGATTTGACGGATCGTTTTGAATTGTTGAAGAAAGAATCAAAACGAATGTTTCTCCTTCATAAAAAAGAAATAGAATGGAAGACGTTTTTGAAAAATTGAGAATGCAACTGGAACTCGAAGAGTGGCCCAATGTTTATCTGTTCAAGTTCATTGTTCCGAATGAACCGGAATTAGTTGCAAAAGCAACGGCACTTTTCACCAATGAAGCAGAGATGTCCTTACATCCTTCCAGTACCGGTAAGTACATTAGCGTGAGTGTGAAAGAATTGATGATGGACGTTGATTCAATTATTGACAGATATGTTCAGGCATCTAAAATTAAAGGTATAATTTCGCTGTAATGATTTTAATTGGATATTCGATTGGTAAGACGTTGATTGCAGTGCTGATGGTGACACTGGCTTTATTGGTGCTGTACATTGCTTACAAAAAGTTATTGGCCTACCTTGGTAAAGGTGTGCCTGTGCAAAAGGATTATTGTGTGTTGTATGGATTGGAAGTGCAGCCTTCGAGAGGTGAAGTAGAATTCTATTTTACCACTGAATCGTTAAGGGAAGTTTCTATCGAATTACTGGATAGTGACATGACAGTGAATCAAGTGATCACGAAGGGGGAATTTGAAGCAGGTGGTCATATCATCCGTTTCAATTCTGCAGATGTAAAGGATGGTGACTATTATTATTGTTTGCGCACTGAGAACCAGAAAACGATGAAAAAAATGGTCATACGCAATGTTTAGGATGCCAATATGTCAGTAAAAAAAGATTGGCAAAAATCTTGACAGTGGAGGATTTGTACTAATTTTAGCACCGTCGAAAGGCGGAAATATTTATCAAATACACAAAATTATGGCTTTAGAAATCACAGATGCAAACTTCGAAGAAGTAGTATTGAAATCAGACAAACCGGTAGTAGTAGACTTTTGGGCAGAATGGTGTGGACCTTGCCGTATGATCGGTCCAGTAATAGACGAAATGTATAACGAGTACGACGGTAAAGCAATCATCGGAAAGGTGAACGTCGATAACAATCCTGGTGTATCTGCACAGTTTGGAGTCCGCAACATACCAACAGTACTTTTCATTAAGAATGGTCAGGTTGCTGATAAATCAGTTGGTGCTGTCCCGAAAGCGCAGTTGACGGCCAAATTGGATGCGATTCTTTAATTGAAGATCTTTTAAATCGGAGCCGCCTTGCGTTAGTGAGGCGGTTTCTTTTTTGTGTGAACTCCTTTACTATCTTTGCATCAAATTGGTTTGATGGATTCATTTCTTAGGCGTTTGAAATATTATGGGATCGGTTTCCTCATTGGTCTCCTTTTTGTAGTTGTATTTTTTCAGAATAGAGGCTGCTCATGGTTACCCGCTAATCGTGTTAAGAATAGTTTTCTTGACAGGGTGATCGTTATTCCGGAGGATCAGCAAAAATTTCTCGACTCGAAAGGGCTTACCGATCAGGATGTGATCAATGTACTCAATGATGGTAATGTTGAATTTGAGAAAAGTCAAAAGCAAACGGACCCAAAGGTTTATTTCCTGGAGAAGGAATTTGAAAAGAAAGGAAACGTCCACTTCTTTTTCACCTTGCCCAATGAAAGTTTTGTCTGTGAGGTGCACCTCAAAGAAGGCAGAGCGTCAGCGGTAAAGAACACAACATCTGGTTTTGGAAGGATCATTCATTTCCCAAAGGATGAAAATCTTGTGTTTGTTGACTCTACGGATATAGTCACTTGCCAGCAAGAGCAGTTGGGACTCATCAATCCCCTCGATATCTATAAACTTTTCAAAAAGTCTGCACGCATCGATTTCTCAAAGACGAATTACGCTGTTAGGCCCAAGGCTGAGCAATATATTGAATTCTACGATTTTAAGAAAAGGAAGATCGGGGTGAAGACGATCTGGTATAAGAATAAGATCAATATCACCTCATTTGATCTCCCTTTCAAGAATGAATGCAAATAGCTATTCAACCAACGGTGTTAATAAATGCAGCGTTTACGAACGGACAGCACTGATTGTTTTTATAATTTTGAAGAATGGAATTTTCAGCAGAACAGATTGCCGGGATTTTAAACGGTGAGATTCAAGGGGATCCTAAAGTAACCGTGAAAGGGTTGGCAAAGATAGAAGAAGGTCTGCCCGGAGCACTTTCCTTCCTTTCAAATCCGAAATACGAGGATTATATCTACAATACTGGTTCAAGCATTTGTATCGTAAACAAGACTTTTGAACCTGTCAAGGAACTTCCGGCAACATTAACGCTGATTAAGGTGGAAGATGCTTATGCCTGTTTTGCTAAATTACTCGAGGTATACTCTCAAATGAGTAAGAAACAGCCGAAGATCGAAAAACCGTCCTTTATTGCTGAAAATGCGACCATTGGAGACGGGTTGTTTCTGGGAGCATTTGCTTATATCGGTGATAATGCACAGATCGGCAAGAATGTTACCATTTATCCGAATGCATACATTGGAGAGAATGTCGTTATCGGTGATGGTACAGTAATTCATCCCGGAGCAGCTGTTTATGCAGAATGTAAGATCGGAAATAATTGTATCATTCATGCCGGTGTTATCATCGGTGCAGATGGATTTGGTTTTGCTCCTGATGCAAATGGGGAATTTCAAAAAGTTCCGCAGATCGGTAATGTGATCCTCGAAGACAATGTGGAGGTCGGTTCGAATACGACAATAGATAGAGCGACGATGGGTTCTACCATCATTCGTAAAGGGGTGAAGATCGATAACCTTTGTCAGATCGCTCACAACGTAGAAGTTGGGAAAAACTCTGCAATGGCTGCACAAGTAGGAATAGCCGGTTCAGCTAAAATAGGAGAACATGTAATGATCGGAGGTCAAGCAGGTATTAGTGGTCACCTCCACATTGCGGATGGAACAAAGATCGTTGCACAGTCGGGTATACCGTCTACCGTGAAGAAAGCAGAAACGCTCATGGGTTCACCGGGAATACCAATGGAAGACTTCAAGAAATCATATTTCGGTTTTAGAAAACTTCCTTTTATTCTGAACAAGATTCAGGAACTGGAACGAAAATTAAAAGAATTAACAAAAGAATAACCACGAATGGCCGAAAAGCAACGCACCCTCAAAAGCGCCGTAAAACTGACAGGCGTAGGATTACATACCGGAGAAAAGGTGACATTGGAGATTTGTCCCGCCCCGGAAAATCACGGATACAAATTTCAAAGAATAGACCTTGAAGGAGAACCCGTTATAAAAGCAGATGCTGATCTTGTTGTTGCTACGGATAGGGGTACAACGTTGGAATTTAATGGTGCACGTGTTTACACAACGGAGCATGTTTTAGCTGCTTTATATGGCTGCCAGGTGGATAATGCATTGATCAAGCTTGATGGTCCGGAGGTGCCGATAATGGACGGAAGTTCTGTGCTTTTTGTGAAGGCAATCGATGAGGCAGGATATGAGGATCAGAATGCAGACCGCGATTATTTTGTCTTGAATGAGAATATCCCATGGGAAGACACTGAGAGAGGAATTGAATTTCTGGCAGTTCCTGATAACAACTACAGGATCACTGTAATGGTTGATTATAAGTCTCCGGTTTTGGGCACGCAACACGCAAGCATGTACAATATTGGTGAATTTAATACGGAAATTGCTAAGTGCCGAACGTTTGTGTTCTTGCGCGAACTGGAGTTTTTGGCCACGAACAACTTGATAAAAGGAGGTGACCTTGATAATGCTATCGTTCTTGTAGACAGAGAAGACGTAGGTCAGGAGGAATTGAATCGTTTGGCAAAGCTCCTTGGAAAGGAGAATCTCAAGATCTCAATTGAAGGGATTGGAGTTTTAAACAGCACAAAACTTCAGTTCGAAAATGAACCCGCCCGTCACAAATTATTAGACATTGTCGGAGATCTCGCATTGGTGGGCAAACCAATAAAAGCCCATATTCTCGGTGCACGTCCGGGTCATTCCGGTAATGTTCGCTTTGCGAAAGTACTGAAAGAACAGATCAAGAAACAGGAAAAGGAGGGCCGAAAATTCGACCTTACAAAGGACCCGCTTTACAACATAAACGACATCGAAAGAATGTTGCCACATCGCTTTCCCTTCCTCATGGTAGACAAGATCATGGAGATTAGGGAAGAATCGATTGTTGGGGTAAAGAACATAACAATGAATGAACCGATCTTTACAGGTCACTTTCCCGGTAACCCTGTATTTCCGGGTGTACTCCAGATAGAGGCAATGGCACAGGTTGGAGGAATTTTCGCATTAAGTAAAGTAGATGAGCCTCACTTGTATTCAACTTATTTCATGAAGATTGACAACGTGAAATTCAAGCAAAAAGTACTTCCGGGCGACACGTTAGTATTTGAATTATTTTTACTTTCACCGATCAGACGGGGATTAGTAGAGATGGGCGGAAAAGCATACGTGAATGGAAAGGTTGTTATGGAAGCTGAAATGTTAGCACAGGTAATCAAGGATAAGGCATAAAATGATCAGTAACTTAGCTCAGGTTTCATCGGGATCTACCCTTGGTAAAGATGTTCTTGTTGAACCTTTTTCAACAATCTATGATGATGTGGTTATCGGTGCTAGGACAAAAATCCATCCCAATGTTACCATCTATCCGGGTACCAGGATCGGCGAAGATTGTGAGATCTTTCCTGGAGCAGTGATCGGCGTCATACCTCAGGATCTGAAATTTGAGGGAGAATACACAACTGTTGAGATTGGTAATAATACCAAGATCCGCGAATGTGTCACCATTCACCGTGGCACCAAGGACAAGTGGAAAACCACAATTGGAGATAACTGCTTGCTGATGACCTATGTTCACATCGCACATGATTGCCAGATTGGAAATAATGTAATACTTGCTAGTTATGTCGGTCTCTCTGGACATGTACTTATAGATGATTTTGCTATTCTGGAGGGGAAAGTTGCGGCTCAGCAGTTTGCGCACATAGGAGCTCATACGTTCATCGGGGGAGCATCTCTTATCCGAAAGGATATTCCGCCGTTTATAAAGGCTGCGAGAGAGCCTCTAACGTTTGCAGGAGTTAATTCGGTTGGATTGCGCAGAAGGGGCTATTCGGACGAGCAAGTGCGCGAAATAGAGGATATTTACAGGATTCTTTTTGTACAGAACAATAATATTTCCAAAGGGATCGATGCTATCCGCGAGAATATCGTAGAATCCCCGTTAAGAAAATTGATTCTCGATTTCGTTGAAGGATCAGATAAAGGGATCATACGTGGTATGATCTGATCGCATCAATCGAAATTATTCATTCTTAAAAGATTAAATTGTGTTTCACAGAGGAGAAACTGTCGATTTGGAGATTGCTGACTACGCTTTTGGTGGAAGGGGCATAGCTCGGATACCTACAGAAGAGGGTAGTTATGTTGTGTTTATTGACAACACTTTTCCCGGTCAGTTGGTCAAAGCAAGGATCGAAACAAAACGCAAACGACACGCCGAAGCTAAATTGTTGGAGGTATTGAGGAGATCGGAAGACGAGGTTGCTCTTCCTTTTCAAGAGATTTCAGGCGGTCCCTATATCTATGTGCCGGTTGAACTTCAGGAGGCGTTTAAAAAACAGTCAACGCTGGATGTATTCGGAAGAATCTCAAATATTCGTGCTATTGATGAGAGATTTGATGAATTCATTTCCTCGCCGAAACATTTCTTTTATCGAAATAAAATGGAGTATAGCTTTTCCAGCATTGAGCACGATCTTGAAATCGGTGAAGAGCTGGACGATGCCTTTGCTCTCGGTTTTAAAAGACGCGGAACATGGTGGAAAGTCGAAAGTCTGAACAAACCAAGTGGCTTGTTTGATGAGGAATGGGAAACCTTACTTTGGGAGATCAGGGAATTTTTGAAGAAAACGGGATTACCCGCTTGGCACCCGCCTAAAAAAGAAGGTTTCTTCCGTCATATCGTTGTTCGTAAATCATTCAACCAGGATCAGTTGTTGCTGAATCTCGTTACTTCTTCCACAGGACTGGATAAATTTGATGCCCGTTTGTTCTGTGAATTCCTTCGGTCCAAACTAGGTGATCGATTAGCAGGATTTCAACATACCATAAACGATAATGTTGCGGATCGCGCGAAAATAGAGAACGGTCGCTGGGAGTTGGTTTACGGTAAGTCTGTTGTGATTGAAAAATTGCTTGGTCTATCATTTGAAATTTCCATGGAAAGTTTCTTTCAAACGAATCCGAAAAGCGCAGAGAAACTCTATTTGAAAGCCTTGGATTATGTTTTCGAAGAGGATATTCCTGAGGGAAAGGTGGTCATGGATCTTTTCTGCGGAACAGGTACCATTGGTCAGATTCTATCCACAAGAAAAGCTGACGTCGAGATAGTGGGCGTTGATATTGTAGAAGAAGCAATTGAAGATGCAAAGCGCAATGCAAAGCGCAATGGAATCGAAGGGATCAAATTTTATGCGGCAGATGTTGGGAAATTCCTGAAAGAGCATCCGGAATACATCGGTAACATCTCTACGATCATTCTTGACCCTCCGCGTGCAGGTATCGCTCCGAAAACGTTAATAAAAACAATCGAACTGGGGGCCAAGAACATTGTTTATATTTCATGCAATCCTTCAACACAGGCTAGAGATGCTGAGACTTTGGAAAAAGCAGGATATAAGCTGGAAAAGATCTCATTAGTAGATCAGTTTCCGCATACGGGCCACATCGAATCGATCGCTAAATTTAAAAAACAGTAAATGAGAGTGGAGATCATTTCAATAGGGGATGAACTTTTGATCGGTCAGACAATCAATACCAATGCATCTTGGCTTGGTCAGGAATGTTCGCTGTTAGGTATTAGGATCGTTCAGGTTACCACCATCTCAGATGAAAAAGAGTTGATCAAAGATGCGGTTGATATGGCTTTCACGCGAAGTGATCTGGTTCTTGTGACAGGGGGGCTTGGTCCAACCAAGGATGATATTACGAAGCATACACTTTGTGAGTATTTCAATACAGAGCTGGAAATACATATTCCGACTCTGGAAAGGATTGAGGCATTCTTCATAAGTCGAAATCGTCCTATGCTGGATGTGAATATCCGACAGGCGGAATTACCAAAGTCCTGCACCATCCTTGACAATAGGAATGGAACTGCTGCAGGGATGTGGTTTGATTATGAAGGAAAGATATTGATCAGTTTGCCTGGTGTTCCTTATGAAATGAAGGGGATCATGATAGAAGAAGTGTTCCCCAGGTTAAAGGCGAAATTTAAGCTTAAAGCATTGTATCACAAGACGATACTTACGCAAGGCATCGGTGAATCTTTCCTCGCTGAACAGATCTCTGATTGGGAGAATGATGTACGGGAACAAGGTCTGGGTTTGGCCTATCTGCCATCACCCGGAATGGTGAAGTTGAGGCTTACGAGTTATGAAGGTGAAAGCCGCTCTGAAGAGATCGACAGGTATTTTGATCAGTTGATCAAGAGGTTTCCACATTACATTTTCGGCACGGGAGATGAGACGCTTCAAGGGGTAGTTGGACAAGTTCTTCGAGATAAACATTTAACCATTGGAACTGTGGAGAGTTGCACTGGTGGAGCCCTTGCACATCAGATTGTTTCTGTTTCCGGGGCATCCAATTATTTTCAGGGAAGTCTAATTACATACAGTAATGAGTTGAAAGGCAAACTTGCGAACGTCGATGAAAAGATAATTGATGGATTCGGAGCGGTAAGTTCAGAAGTGGTGGAGCAAATGGCTCGAAACGGAAGAGATCTGCTTGGAGTTGATGTATGTTTGGCAACATCCGGAGTGGCTGGGCCTGAAGGTGGTACAAATGAAAAACCCGTCGGTCTTGTTTGGATTGGCATATCCACATCCGACAGGACGATTTCGAAGTGCTTCCGTTTTGGTGATAACAGGGAACGAAATATCCAGATGACTGTTCTAACTGCTTTAAATTTAGTTCGATGTGAGATTTTAGGAATTTTATTCGAAAAAAAGTAACGTTCCCTTGTTATTTTACTAAAAAAGTTATTACTTTGCACCCCATTTTAGAATTAGGATAAAACAAATAAAGATGTCACGAGTTTGTCAACTTACGGGTAAATCGGTGATGGTAGGGAACAACGTTTCTCACTCAAACCGTAAAACGAAACGTAAATTCTACCCGAATTTAATATCGAAGAAATTTTATCTTCCGGAGGAAGATTGTTTCATCACACTGAAGATATCTACTTCAGCATTGAGAACTATTAACAAGAAAGGTATTTCTGCTTGCATCAAAGAAGCACGCGAGAAAGGGTATTTAAAATAATCCTTGTTCTACCCGTTGTGAAACGGTAGACTATTAAAAGTATCAGAAATGGCTAAGAAAGCAAAAGGTAATAGAATACAAGTAATTCTTGAGTGCACCGAGCACAAGGAATCAGGTAAGCCTGGAACTTCTCGTTACATAACGACAAAGAACAGAAAGAACACGCCTGATCGTATGGAGATTAAAAAATTTAATCCTATTTTGAAGCGTATGACGGTTCATAAGGAGATAAAATAATTGAATTATGGCAAAGAAAGTAGTAGCATCCCTGCAGAAAGGTGGAGGAAAAGAGCACACGAAAGTGATCAAAATGGTGAAGTCAGAGAAATCTGGTTCATACACTTTCAAAGAAGAGATCGTTCACAATGATAAAGTAAAAGATTGGTTTACTAAGAACTAAACGTATCTTGTCCCAAAATATTTAAGCCCCGAAATACGGGGCTTTTCTTATTTTTATACCATATG
Organism: Flavobacteriia bacterium; assembly: GCA_046301895.1. Taxonomy (GTDB): domain Bacteria; phylum Bacteroidota; class Bacteroidia; order Flavobacteriales_D; family Crocinitomicaceae; genus M0103. The sequence continues at coordinate 5,264 of JBKCJG010000084.1, read as the reverse complement.
GCATTTTTCGGATTATTCTCAAAGGAAAAGAAGGAAAGTCTTGATAAAGGACTTGAAAAAACAAAACAGAGCTTTCTATCAAAGCTCGCACGGACAATTGTAGGAAAATCCCGCGTAGATGATGAGGTTCTGGATAATCTGGAAGAAGTATTGATCACTTCTGATGTCGGTGTAGAAACCACCTTGAAAATTATTGATAGAATTGAAACGCGCGTCTCAAGAGACAAAGTCTTGGGTGCAAATGAACTAAACACGATACTGAAAGAGGAGATTGCTGGACTCCTGGAGGAGAATAATTCAGGAAAAACAGGCAGCATAGAATTCGAGAAGCCGGAAAATGGACCGTATGTGATCATGGTTGTAGGAGTAAATGGTGTGGGAAAGACAACAACCATCGGCAAATTGGCGCATCAATTCAAATCTTCGGGTAAGAAAGTAGTTCTCGGTGCTGCTGATACATTTCGTGCTGCAGCTGTGGATCAGTTGATCATTTGGTCAGAGCGTGTTGGTGTGCCGATCGTTCAGCAAGGAATGGGGGCAGATCCAGCTTCTGTTGCATTTGATGCACTTCAATCGGCAAAATCGCAGGGTGCGGATGTTGTCATTATCGATACAGCTGGTCGTCTTCACAACAAAGTGAACCTGATGAATGAGTTGAGCAAAATAAAGCGAGTAATGGAAAAAGTGATTCCAGGATCGCCACATGAAGTATTGTTGGTGCTGGATGGCTCAACTGGGCAGAATGCATATGAACAGGCGAAACAGTTCTCGCTGGCAACTGATATCAATGCTCTTGCGATCACCAAACTCGATGGAACTGCAAAAGGAGGTGTAGTTATTGGAATTTCTGACCAAATGAAGATTCCTGTGAAATATATCGGCGTCGGGGAGGGGATGAACGATCTGCAGCTTTTCGATAAGCACGAATTTGTAGATTCCCTGTTCAGTTGATCGAAGTTTTCAAAAAACTCTTTCCTTTTTCATGTGTTAGTTGTGAATTAGGTCACAGTTGTGGCTTTTTTCGATAAATTAGCGGTGCTAAGACTAAAACGTATGAAAACTTCTTTCTTTTTGAACGCAAAGGGTGCGGTGTCCCTGGTGGTCTGTATTATTTCTTTTGGTGTTTTTGGTCAGTTTAAAAAGACCGTTTCCTATTCTGTTTCTGAAGTGCCAAAATCCACAGTTCTGTCACTAGGTAACCTGCAGATTAATGCAGTAAACGCAAAATATTTTTTGATCGACGTGAATTCGTTGCGCGAGCAAATGCAGGGAGTTATGCATAGAGATGATCAATCCGTTGGATTTGAAGCGGAATTGGCTTTTCCGCATTCTGATGGTTTGATGCATTCGTATAGGGCGAAAGAGAACAGTACCCTCGACAGAGCGCTTGTCGAAAAGTTTCCGGAGCTAAGAACATACGATGCAGGTAACGAAGCGACAGGTGAGTTCGTAAAATGGGATATAACGCCCAAGGGACTTCACGCGATGATCATGATTCCGGGTGAATCGACTATCTATATCGATCCTGTGATTAGTGGTAATACTGATTACTATATTGTCTACAGAAGAAAGGATTTCAGCACACAGAAATCGTTTGAATGCACGTTCAATGGCATAACAACAGATGATTCTGGAACTCAAGATCAGGGAACGAACAAAATGTTCGGGACCTGTCAACTCAGGACTTATCGTCTTGCACTATCTGCCACTGGGGAGTATACAGCTTTCCATGGCGGGACGGTCGCATTGGCACTGGCTGCTGAAGCAACATCGATGAACAGGGTCAATGGAGTTTTTGAAAAGGATATGGCGATCACGATGACAATAATCGGGAACAATAACTTGATCGTTTATACCAATGCAACCACTGATCCGTTTACGAATGGTACTCCGGGTACAATGATCAACCAGAATCAGACTAACACGGATGCTGTGATAGGCGCAGCAAATTACGACATTGGTCACGTTTTCGGCACGAACAGTGGAGGTCTCGCTGGTTTGGGTGTTGTCTGTGCAGGAGGAAACAAAGCCCGAGGTGTTACAGGAAGTTCGGCCCCTATAGGTGATCCATTCGACATAGATTACGTCGCTCACGAAATGGGACACCAGTTTGGCGCGAACCATACGCAGAATAATAATTGTAATAGAAATGCATTAACAGCCATAGAACCAGGAAGTGCCAGCACGATCATGGGGTATGCAGGAATTTGTGCTCCCGATGTACAAAATAATTCAGATGACCATTTCTCAGGTAAAAGTCTCGAGGAGATAAGTTTTGAGATCCTTAGTGCCGGACATACCTGCGAATTGATTAGTTCACTGGTGAATAGTGCGCCTGTGGTTACCGGAACTGTTGGCAATGTAACGGTCCCTGCTAATACACCATTTGCTCTAACTGCAACTGCCACGGATCCTGACGGAAATCCATTGACCTATAACTGGGAGCAAATGGATAATGAAGTAAGTACCCAACCTCCCGTTGCAACTTCAACGGGTGGACCCAATTTCAGAAGTAATCCCTCTTCAACAAGTCCGACCCGTTATTTCCCGAGCTTGGCGTCCTTAGCTTCAAATGGACCATTCACATGGGAGGTAATACCTTCTGTTTCAAGAGTAATGGATTTTCGAGTAACGGTTCGTGACAATGCACCGGGACCCGGAAGTTGTAACGATCATGATGATATTCAAGTAACTACTGACGCAGGATCTGGCCCGTTCCTTGTTCTCTATCCTTCTGTAACAGGCATCAGCTGGGGAGGCGGTTCTACCCAAACTGTCACATGGGATGTTGCGAATACGAGCAATGCACCTGTTGCTTGTGCGAATGTTAACGTGTTACTCTCTACGGATGGTGGTCTGACTTACCCTACTGTGTTAGCAACAAATGTTCCGAACGATGGTTCACAGGTGATAACTGTACCAAATTTACCTTCGGCAACGTGCCGTATTATGGTGATCTGTTCGAACGGCACATTCTTCGATATTTCGAATAACAATTTTACCATTACTGCAGCCACCTATGATTACTCACTGGTTGTGGGGCCCTCATTGTTGTCTGTATGTCAGCCGGGTAATGCTGTTTATACTGTAACGATCGGCTCATTCAATGGATATATTGATCCTGTGACCTTGTCGGTAAGTGGTGTTCCGGCTGGAGCATCATCTAACTTTTCTCTAAATCCTGTTATCCCGGCTGGAACAAGTGTGCTAACGATCAGTAATACCGCAAATGCTGTTCCGGGAACGTATACGCTAACGATTACAGCTACCAGTACTTCTGGTACAAAAACATCTTCTGTTTCATTAACAATATTGGATGGAACACCGAATATTGTCACGCTTACCTCGCCAGCGAACGGTGCAACCAATGTTACTTCTCCGGTTGTATTTACGTGGACTGCATATGCTGAATCGGGAGCAACTTACGATATAGAAATAGCCACAGATGCAGGCTTTACATCAATAGTATCACAGGTTACAGGTTTAGCATCAGCTACTTACTCGACTTCGGCACTAGGTCTCAATACGACTTATTATTGGAGAGTTAAGGTGAATAGTACATGTGGTTCGTCACCATATACGTCGGCTTTTAGTTTTACTACATCGGGCTGTGTTACTTATGTCGCAAGTACCAGTTTGCCTGCCACGATTCCAAATTCAGGCACGATTACAAGAACGATTACGGTACCAGGCGGTGGAACAATCAATGATGTGAATGTTCGCAACCTAATAGGAACTCACACCCGTATGGGTGATCTGAGTTTCACCTTAACAAGTCCCGTTGGCACTGTTGTCTCACTCATGGCCAATGTATGTGGAACAAATGATAATTTTGATATTGATTTCGATAATGCTGCTGCATCTGCTGTAATACCATGTCCCCCGACTACGGGGCTTGCCTATCAACCGGTAGGGAATCTTTCCAATTTTAATGGTCAAAATTCTGCGGGAACCTGGACTTTAACAATTACGGATAATCAAAATACTCAAGGTGGTTCACTGACGGGATGGTCGTTGGAAATATGTACGGATCCCATAACAATTTGCACCAACCCATCAGTTCCTGCATTAACATTTACACAATCTACGATTTGTCAGGGACAGCCGGCTACTCTTTCCATTTCCGGCAATTTAAATAGTTCTTCCAATTGGGCAATCTATTCTGGTTCTTGTGGTGGTACGCTGGTAGGTACCACGGCCGGATCAACATTTTCAATTCCTTCGGCCACCACGCAAACATACTTTGTAAGGGGTGAGGATGGAGCAGGATGCGTAAATGAAGGCGCACTAACATGTGCAACAATTGCATTGTCTCCAACTGCATTACCATCGACTCCGGTAGTTACAGTTTCTAATAACTGCGGTAATTCAGTTCTTTCGACATCTGGCAACGGATTAGTATGGTCTGATGGTTCAACCGCGTCATCGATCACGGTGACAACTGCAGGTACATATACGGTCAGTCAAACTGTTTCCGGGTGCACGAGTCTTCCGGGATCTGCAATAGCAGCACCGTTGAATATTCCTTTGGCTCCGGTTGTATCAGCACTAGATGGCTGCGGAAGTTCTCTATTATCCGCTTCAGGAAGTGGTTTAGCTTGGTCATCGGGTGAAACAACTTCATCGATTACTGTGACGACACCCGGAACCTACACTGTAACGCAGACAATTGGAGGATGCACTAGTATACCTGCTGCTATCGCAGCCAATCCGTTCAATTCTCTTCCTGCGCCGTCTGCAAGTGTTGTCAATAGTTGCGGAAGTTCGACACTGACAGTGGTAGCTGTAGGATCAGTATCCTGGTCAACCGGTGAAACGACAACATCGATTATTGTTACCTCTCCCGGAGTATTTACTGTTACAGAAGTGATCGGAGCATGCTCAAGTGCACCGACGTCCGTAATTGCAGCACCTCTTGATATTCCACCGGCGCCCGTAGTATCCGTTGTGGATATGTGCGGAATGTCAGAACTAACTGCTACCGCATCGGGCGCGCTTAGTTGGTCGACTGGTGAATCAACTCAAACGATAACTGTTTTGGCGCCTGGTAATTACAATGTTACACAATCAGTAGGGGGGTGCACAAGCTCCGCGGGGACAGCTGTTGCAAACCCACTCATTATTCCCACAGTTACTTTCGAGCCATTGAGTGATGTATGTATCAATACTCCTGCCTTTTCTTTGACTGGCGGTTCTCCTGTCGGAGGTGTTTATTCGGGCTCAGGTGTGAATTCGAATGTCTTTGATCCCTCGTTGTCTGGGTA
>JBKCJG010000083.1:0-2658 GCA_046301895.1 Flavobacteriia bacterium | reverse complement strand
TGTAGCGATATTCATTTCCACCTCATAGGTCATACCGTGATCTGTTGAATGACTTACGACATAATGGGGAGCCGTCCAGACGGGGTCGTGCGCCATGTAAATAATAGACGGGTTTCCTTCTTCATCCATATCCATGGAAGGCAACCACACAACTCCGCCATTATTGTGACTGTCCGCTCGAATGGTGTCCGACCAGGTAATACCGCCATCGAGAGAGCGTACCGTTAGTACATGACCTGTTTCAAGGGGAACTTGCTTAAAAACGGCAACAACCGTATCTCCTTTTGCTGCGATATCAGGTCCGGTCCAGGATGTAAGATATGTTGCAACATTCTCTGGCAAAATATTCGTCGGTTGAGTGAAAACAGTTCCATTCAAACGGGCAGTGTATAAATTTCCTTCCAAACCCTCTCCCCAGATAACTACAGGAATGTCTCCTGCAGTTAATGCGATCCTCGGACGAATATTCCCGTAGATAGCGCCGTCGGCAATAATGATCTCAGGTCCCCAATCTATGCCTGGTTGTGCAAAGGAAAGTGGTGAACAAAAAAGTAGTAAAAGAATAATGGTATGTTTCATGATCCTCCGTAATAATTAGTAATTCGACTGTTCCAGATGCTGATCTTCTTTCTCAGCTTCCATGCTTTGGGTTGTTTTTTATAAAGTCTTTCGTAATAGGGAAAGGGTTCGTGTAACATCACGAAATTCTTATCTCGGATAACAAAAGCAAGAAGATGCAGGTTCTCTTCTGAATGCATCCTTGTTTCCTGATGTGTTCCTTCTTCATTGGACGTGATCATATACTCATTCCTGAAACGGGTAGTATCACCCTCTGTAAAACCGATCTCTGCAAAGAAATAGTTGCTGTTGTTCAACTGTATCGAAGCATCAGGCTTCAGACTGTCGTCGTAAAAAATAACATCATTGATCCTTCCGGATGTGAAATACAGGGAAAATGTATCCTCAAAAAAGTAAATGGGACAAAACTTGAACTTCTCGTTGAAAGCTGAAATGAGATTCTGATTGAAAGTCATTGTTTCCTTTTCAAGACGTTCTACCATTTCTGAACGACCATGCTTCTTGTAATGTGCGATCTCCTTGGTGCGTCCGTGTATTCTGACAAGGAGCACTCCATTCTTAAGCTTTAGCACATCCTCTTTGCCTTTGGCGACCATGGTCTTTCGGTAATCACTGTTCTTTTTAATGGTCGCGTTCTGAGCAAGACTTTGAAGTCCAATTAAAAGAATGCAGAGTAAAAAAATTATTCTTGTCATTTATTCTGTAGTAAAAATCCGGTCTTTGCCATCAAAATTTGGAGCTTGTATCGATAGCACCTTCAACGGTTTTCTCGAAATGACCTTTGTTACGGAATGTTTGGTTCCCCTGGGAATATTGAGATAGTCTCCCTTTTTTACAATAATACGCTGGCCATCAAAAAGCATTTCAGCCTTGCCCTCTATCACAACAATATTCTCCGTATGCTCTTCATGGAAGTGACCTTTTACATCCTTTTTGATCCAGATGATGAACGAACTTTGGAGGGAATCTTCAGCGATCTTTTTCACAAAAACATTCTCAAATTCCTGATCGGGGTTAATCGCGTTCAGTTCCTTGTGTACCTGTGCCAAAGCAATACAGGGAATCAAGCTAATTAATAGGGATAATTCCTTTTTCATTCCAAGTGTTTTACTCTAGAAGTGGAATGCAAGGCCTATATTGGCATGGACTCCTTTGGTTAAAAGGGTATTTTCAAAGTCCGTAAGATCTTGCTTATCACCGTTCAAGTAGTACTCGGTCATAGCGTAATTCTGGGAACTGTAGCCAAGACCAAAGTTCATCCCGAAATTCTTTGCGAAGTAACAGTTGAATCCGGTCTCTAATCCGAAGTGTGGAGATTTGAACTTGTATTGCGCCGGGATTGAAAACAAGGTATAGATCCGGTTGATCTCCAATCGACTTCCTCCAATCGTGGTTCCGAAATACCAAACGAACTTATCCCGGTTCACAGGATAAAGACGCAGACTCACCGCCCACATGTTTACTTTGTTGCCATTAGCTGTTATATTTTCTTGAGGATTTTCACGATAACTACCTGTGCGAAGATCAAGTCCAGCTGATAAAAATTTGAAAATATTATATTGTGCATTGATTCGTAACATTCTGGTTCCTGCGCCACTTGTATCCCGGTCTGTTGTAGTTCCGTTGTAAACAGACTCCCATTCTACGTAATGTAAACCTCCATCATAATTGACATTAAACGAGAATTCACCCTTGTCTTGTGCTTGACCAAACACAAGGGAACTTGAAATGATCACAACGATCGAGCAGAGTAGTTTTTTCATAGTATTGAAATTTGTGATGCTAAAGTACTGCAAAAGAATGTTCATTAATTGAAAATCCATTTGATTTAAACTTCACTCAAATTTTAAAATGAATTTTATTCATTTTCGGTTAGTTATTCTGATTTCCAGTTTCGGACATTTTGATCGATATAATTGCGAATGGTGTTTAATCCTATCTCGTCACGAATAATGTGGTCATAAAAACGCGTTTGCCAATTGAAATCATAACCCAACCGTCGCGCATGTTTTGTAACGGCGGATTTATATGATCCAATTATTGACGAAACGGAATTGTTACCGATATTTTGGAAACGTC
>JBKCJG010000082.1:0-41433 GCA_046301895.1 Flavobacteriia bacterium | reverse complement strand
GGTGTGCATGACCTTGCCACTTGGGTAAGGACCGTAATATTTTGATCCGTCACGGATCACATTTCGTGTGGAAAACACACGCGGAAACGGTTCGTTCTTGATACAGATCCAGGGATACGTCTTGTCATCTTTGAGCTGGATATTGTATTTCGGCTGGTATTTTTTGATGAGATTATTCTCAAGAAGAAGTGCATCAAGTTCAGAATCAACAACGATGTATTGGATGTCAGTGATCCGCTTTACAAGAAGGACTGTTTTCCCGTTTTCCTGATTTTTATTGAAATAGGATGTGACTCTTTTCTTAAGATTCTTGGCCTTACCAACATAAATGATCGTTCCGGAGGCGTCAAAATACTGATATACTCCCGGTTTTTCGGGGAGTGTTTTCAGCTTCAGCTGCAGATCTTCTTCGTTGGAGGCCATACAGCAAAATTACGGAAAACGTTACCGTTTATCAATCCTTAGAGATGATCTCGTACAACTCGTTCAGGTTCGGCGAAATAATGATTTCGATCCGTCTGTTCTTGGCCTTGTCATTATCGTCAACGGGATGGAATTCAGATCGACCCGCCGCCATGAGTTGTTTGGGATTCATTTTAGAATTGACAAGCATGATATCGATCACAGACGTCGCACGCAGCACGGATAGTTCCCAATTTGATTTTGGATGCGCGGCACTGACAAGTTTATCCGTATCGGTATGCCCCTCAACGATGATCTCAAGTTCTTTCTCATTCTCAAGCACTTTTGCAAGTTCGATCAGGGCCTTCTTGCCGTTTGGTTCGACAGCCGTACTGCCGGATGCGAAAAGAAGTTTTGCCTCCATGCTCACATAGATCTTTCCATTCTTTTGAACGACAGTAAGTCCTTGGCTTTCGAAGCCGCGAAGAGCATTGGCAACTTTTGTTTTTAGTAGTTTGGTCGCATCATCCTTGCGTTTGATGGCTTCCTCCAGTTCATTAACGCGCTGCTCTCTATCAGCAAGTAAGTTTTCCTTGTTCTTAAGTTCGGCTTCAAGAGTCAGTAAGGCATCTTCTTTGCGCTGAAGCTCGAGGTTTTTTGCCTCCAGCTCTGATTGCATGGTCGCGGCCTCTTTCGCGCCGGAAAGCCGCAGTCTGTCAAATGCTTTTTCAAGGGATTCATTCTGAACCGCCATCCTGTCGTACTGCGTTTGTAACAGCCTGTAACTGTTTCCCAGATTGTTTGTGTCTGCCTTCAGTGAAGCAACCTCTTTTTTGAGCACATCGTAACGCGCCTCGAGGTCTTTTGCCTTTCCTTCATAATCTAATGCATTCTTTTTATAACCTTCCAGCTCTTCGCTGCACTTCTGTTCGCGCGCTAAAAGGTCATTGTATTTTTTTGCCGGTACACATGCTGTGAGCATCAAAATACCCGTAATTGCCAATGCTTTTCTCATAGTTCTATTCATTCAAAACAAATATCCCTAAGAATCCTGTTCGAATGACGAAGAAAGTCAGGATTTATAAACACTGAAAATTGAATAACGGAAGGCCGGTCACTCGAATAAGGGGCATTTAGAAGTGCTTGTGTTTTCGGGACGACAAGCCGAGAAGGTGAGTGAGAGTTCGTGGGTGTTGCTACTGCCATTCCGAAGCGGGGAAAGGGTCAGGTCGAATGAATATTGTACGGAAAAACGCTGATTTATTTTAAAACCTGCGAAAAAAAGAACAGCGTCTGAATTTCGATAACCCAACCCAAGATCCACGATGTCTTTCAAATCGACCATTGCTTGCAGATCAAGCGCAACAGGACCTCGTGGTGGAATCTTCAGGATGAATGCCGGAAAAACAGTCAAAGTTTCATTGATCTTAACCCGGTATCCTGCGTTTACAAGCGAATGAAAACGGAAACGCGAATCGTTTCCAAGGTCGACCCATTTGTATGGGATCAGATTTTGAAGAACTGCTCCGATATAGTAGTTCTCACCATTCCACCAAGCTCCGAAAGTGGCATCCGGAGCGACGAAGGACGCTTCTTGGTTAATGGCGGGATCCGGATCGATGGTCAGAGTATTGCTTGGATCAAAACCAAATTGAATGATACCCCCGTAAAGGCCAAGTGACAAACGGTTATCCCTTGAAAAATTGAAATGACCCGCATAAGCCGCGTTCAACCGGTTGGTGTTAAAGTGTCCAATCCGATCTGTTTCGAATCGCATCCCCACCCCATGACGGGCTTGCAGGTAGGACTTTCGCTTTGTTTTAATAGGTGCACTAATAGTGAGAAAGCCGCTTTTTGGAGCACCGTCGAACCCAACCCACTGTAATCGATAAAGTGAGTGAATATCAATACACGATTTTATCCCTGCATGAGCCGGATTAATGGCAAATTGATGAGAACTCCACTGCGTATATTGCGGAAGTTGTTGAGCATTCAGTCCTGGGCTCCAGAGGATACACGTGCTAAAAATGATATGTCTCAAAATGCACATCATCTAATCAATGTGATACTTCCCTTGAATTCTTGTTTGTCAGCATCCCTCAGCTCAACAACATAAAAATACACGCCTTCGGCCAGGACTCCGGTTTTGCTCGTCCCATCCCACGCTTTAGCTTTTGAATATCCGGTAGATTGAAAAACTTCCTGGCCCCATCTATCAAAGATCTGAACAAAACAGTTTGGATACTGATCGACTCCCATGATCTCCCACGTATCATTCGTTCCATCATCATTCGGAGAAAATGTAGTTGGGATCAGGAGTTTTTCCTCAATAAATACGGTGACGTAATCTTCCTGGGTGCAGCCGTTTTCGGTTGCACTTAGTGTATAAGTCGTTGTGACAGATGGATACACAAAAGGATTAAGAATTGTGTTGTCGCTAATATTTGAAGCGTTCGTCCAGACGAATTCAGGCGCAGATGTACTGCCATTAAGTTGTATTGTTTCACCGGAGTTTATGAATAGGTCGTTACCGGCATCAATGGCGAAAGAATAGACGTTTACAGGATTAAGTGCAGACGAAACGGTCTCTGCACACAGCGAGTAGCAGTCTGTTTCAACACTGACAATATCCCCGTCCTGCAAATCGGCACGTTGAAAAGTTGGAGAGTTAGTCTGTGCGACCAGTACACCATTGATAAACCAACGGTAGGATGAATTATCAGGACAATTATTAATTGTTGCCGTTGCAGTAAAAATATCATTCTGACAGATTGATAAACTGGTAGAGTTGATTGAAACCGCCGGTGCAGGGCGATCTACCCCTGTCCCATTAATCGAAATGTCAAAAGTACATTCAGCGGCTAAAGTAATGCCCGCTCCTGAAAGGTCCCCGGAAATAACAACATAGTAGAGACTGTTCGCGGGAAGCGCAGTCGCGATCAGGGAAAAGGCTGCTGTTCCGCTGGAGATGCAATTTCCGACTGCCGCATAGGATGCAGAATTACATGGGACACTTGCGGATAGGATCGTCGCTTGAAGAGCATTGTCCTGACCGGGATTTGTTTCAAAGTTCAGGTTAGAGAAATTCAGTGAAATATCTCCACCGTTAGAATTCGTTGTGAAAGTTAGCCAGATGGTGTTATTGGACCCAAAGCAGAAAGAAAAGTCGTCTTCACAACCGGGGCAGAACGTTTTGTTCGCATCAATGTTGTTGATTGTGAACGTGTTTCCGGGGCAAATCTCAACTGCTTGACTACAGTTGTTATAAGCAGTTTGAGCAACTGTCAAAAAAGCGAAAAGGGTGATTAACAAAAAAATAACAACCTTCATTCCCGAATCCCTTGAACCTTTGTTTTTCCGATAAATGTAGTACTTTCTTACTCAAGAAAAGAATAAAATAACTAGCTTTATTTTCCCCATTTGTTGAAATCATTCATTTTTGGCACAATAATCGTTTTAGGCCGAACAATACTAAAAAATGGCATATGAATAAAATCTTTACACTCGCATTCAGCCTTTTACTCTCTTTTGGTGGGCTCTACGCTCAAAAAATAGACTACGACAATAGCTCAAAATGGTATTTGGGCTTTAACTTTGGCGCTACGTGGCAAACTACGGATGTTGCGAATCGAACAAGTGGGGGTTGGGGATTGACTTTGGGTCGATCCTATAATTACAACTACGGTAAAAGGCTATCTTTTGACATTCGTGGACGATACCTTGGTGGATATTGGTATGGTCAGGACCTAAAGGTTACGGATTCTGCCGGTTACAAAGGTGTGGCACTAAAGCCGTACATGGACTCTTTGGGGTTTGCGGTAAATAATTTTCAGACTGAACTTCACAACTTATCTCTTGAACTTGTTTTGCATGCAAACGGTATAAGAGAACGAAGCGGTTGGGACCCATACATTTTTGGGGGCATTGGGATTAAGTGGTACCAGACGTTTGGAGACCTTTATTTTAACGATTCCCTTGGCGGAATATACAATTATGATCAAAATCTGCTTTCAAAATCCTATTTGAGTTCATTATCTGACGGAGTTTACGAAACCGCTCTGGAAGGCAGCAAGCAAGACAAATTCACGGTAGGACTAATGCCAAGTCTTGGTTTTGGTATTGGCTACCAGGTTGGCAAACGGGTAACATTGGGATTAGAGCATAAAACAACGTTTACATTAACAGATGATTTTGACGGATACGCTGCCGAAGGGAAGTACAAGCAAGATCTATATCATTACACCTCTGCATTTATCAATTTCCGCTTCAGAAGAGGAGTGCGCGGTGGTGGTTCTTCCGGAGCAACGGGTGTTGGTAATATTGATAATTACAACAGTAATACGAATAACCTAACAGGATGTAACTCTCCCGTTATAACATACATGCAACCTTCTTCGGCAGGAATGAATGTAAACGCAATGACCTATTCGATTGTTGCGGATATCAAAGAGGTTCTCGGTAAAGAAAATATCACGTTCAAGCACAATGGAGTAAATTCGTTGAACTTCACGTACAACCCAACAACTGATCGGCTGGAGGCGCAGGTTATTTTGACCCCGGGTTCTAACATGTTTGAGATCTATGCGACAAACACATGTGGTTCCGATAATGAGGGAATGAGTGTGAATTACCAGAATTGTGTTGCGCCGGTGATTTCTCGGGTTAATCCATCCGGAGCATCTGCGTCTGTGAGCACGCCAGCGTTTGCCTTCAGCGCATTCATATCCAACGTGAACAATCCCCAAAGCCTCACTTTAACTGTCAACAACAGAAATGTGACCGATTACACAATGAACAGTACAACGGGTGTGTTCCAGGCTAATTTGAATCTTATTCCGGGAGCTAACACTGTGGTTGTCACTGCTACGAATACTTGCGGAACAGCAACTGAAACAGTAACGATCAATTACCAGAATTGCGTGTCGCCTGTTATCACAATAGTGGACCCGGCAACATCTGGGTCAACAGTGAACAAAAGCACTTACTTTTTTAACGCGACAGTTCAGAATGTAACAAACAGCAACACGATCACCCTGAAGCAGAACAATGTTTCCATTACGAGTTTTTCATTCAATGCAACAACTGGTATGGTTCAGAATAATCTAACGTTGAAGCCTGGGCTGAATACGCTTGTTCTTAGTGCAACCAATGGATGTGGTTCTGATTCTAAAACGGTAACAATCAATTACACCCGCGAAGTAAATAATACAGGAGGCGGAAATACAGGAGGTGGAAACCAGGAACAAAAGATTACGATTTGTCATTATCCTCCGGGGAACAACGGAAATCCTCAGACGATCGAGATCCCATTGTCAGCGTGGCCTGCACACCAGGCACATGGCGATAAGCTAGGGCCTTGCGATAATTCAGGAACCGGTAATAACGGAGGCAATCCGAGTGGCAATAATGGCTCCAATGGCAGTTCCGGAGGAAATGGCAACAATGGGTCCAATGGCAACAATGGAAATTCCGGAGGAAATGGCAACAATGGCCATGGTAACAACACGGATGGTGTTGATTCTTCCAATCCCGGACAGGGAAATGGTGGTCCAAATGGAGAGGGTGATGGCTCCGGTGATGATGAGAATGGCAACGGAAATCAGGATCCAAACGCAACGAATGGTTCCGGCTCAAATAACGGAGTTGATCCGAGCGGAAATAATAGTTCAAATGGCAATGAAAACGGAGCGAATGATCCGGGAACCGGGTCCAACAACTCATCCGGAAATAGTCCGGCCACGAATGAAAACGGCTCAACCGGCAATGGAGGCACTTCGAATGAGAATGGTTCCGGTCAGGGAGAAAATAACAACGGATCTGGAAACAGTTCCGAACAGAGCGGAAATGGGACGAATTCAAACGAGAACGGTTCAGGTCAGGAAGGAAGCAATGGAAATTCGGGCAATGGTTCCGGTGGTAATAATGGCAATAATGGTGGTGGAAATGGCAACAAGAATAAATCCGTAACCACGGAACCCACCAACGGTAATGGGGGTAAACCGGCAGCAAAACCATCTGGATCAAAAATAACGGATCAAAAACCGGCTTCTACCAAACCGGTTGAAAAGAATGAAACCAAACCGGCAGGAAACCAAACGAAGCCTGAAGCTGGAAAATCAGATCCGCCGGCAGCAAAACCATCGGGAACGAAAGTGACGGATCAAAAACCGGGCACACTGAAACCAGCTGAGCAGAAAGAGCCCAAACAATCAGGAACGGAAACGAAATCCGAGGGTGGAAAAACAGAGAAACCGTCTGTTAAACCAACAGAGCTCAAACCATCTAATGGAGGAGGAAAAGGGGGCAAAGGATAAACTTCCAAAACAGATCGTAAGCCGTCTCAGTATTGAGGCGGCTTTTTCTTTGTCAATTCGCGGGTTTAAATTTTTAAAAGTCAATTCATCTCATTATATTCGCACCCTTAAAGAAGATTGAAAATGGCGTTAATAGGAAAAATTCGTGAAAAATCTGCCTTGCTTGTAATCCTTATCGGAGTAGCTTTATTTGCTTTTATTATGGGTGATTGGCAAAAGATGACCCAAGGTTCTGAGGAGCAGTTAGGCTACGGAACGGTTTATGGAGAAATGGTCGATTTCAAAAAGTTTGAAGAAGCGAGCACAAAGTTTCAGGATCAGGATCGTACGCAATTTGCTCAGCAACAGCGCGAATATACTCAAAAGGATCAGGATGCTTCAGTTGATAAAGCATGGAACTATGTTGTTGAATCAACCATTTTTGACAAAGAATACGAGGCTTTGGGAATCGAGGTCAGTGAAAATGAGTTTGATGCATACTTGTATGGAACAGATGGTTTCACAGTACTACCTGAACTCGCGCAAGGATTCACAGATTCATTGACAGGAGCATTCAATCCAAAATTATTGGAAAAAAGGATCGAAGAAATGGAATCTTCAGCTGACCCGAATGTTCAGAAGCAATGGGAAGACAGTAAGAAGTATTATTCAGACAGAAGAAAGCAAGAGAAATATTTCGCGATGCTTGGTCAGGGAATGTATGTCACTAAATTAGAGGCAGAAGAGGAGTATTTCGCGCAAAAAGAAGTGAAGAGCATTTCTTATGTAGTTCGTCGCTACAGCGAGATCAGTGATGATGACATCAAGGTCTCCGATGATGAACTGAAGAAATATTATGAAGAACACAAAAATGACAAAAAGTACGAGAACAGACAGGCAAGCCGTGAGGTGAAGTATTTTGATGTTGTGATCACTCCGTCGAAAAAAGATTCGTTGAAGTTCAACACAACAATGAACGATTTGAAGAAAGGATTTACTTCTGCAAAGAATGACTCCTTGTTTGTGCTTCAGAACAGTGATTTGAAGGCTTACTCGTCATCAAAGGCTGCAACGGCAGTTCCGGAGGGACACGAGAAAGCACAGAACCTTCAATCGTATCCCAAGTATATGGATACCCTCTTCAAAACAGCTTCGGTTGGTCAGATAGTTGGGCCTTATGAAAGCAAAGGCGGTGTTGTGATCTCTAAGATCATTGGGTTTACGCCTTCTCGCTTAAAGGCTCGTCACATCCTTTTATCAACTAATCAATCAAAAGATGCCAAGATTATTGCTCAAAAACAGAAAATGGCAGATAGTATCGTGAAACTTTTAAACAAGGACAATTTTGCTGAATACGTAACCAAGTTTAGTGATGACAAAGCGTCTGTTCCTAAAGGTGGTGAATACGACAACTTTATTGAAGCAGATATGGTCCCTGAGTTTTCAGCATTCTGTGCAACGAAACCGATTGGTTCTATTGGCACAGTAAAAACAGCTTATGGGATTCATATAATCGAAGTGCTAGATCGGGATGCAACAACCTTTCCTCTACTTGCATCTGTATCTAAATCTTTCAAAGCCAGTCAGGAAACGATGGATAACAAGGAAAGTGAAGTGTATAACTTGTTGTACAAGCTCGAAGCAAAGATCTCAAAGAAAGAAGACGTCAAAACAAAACTTGAATTGTTCGACACGATCGCACAGCAGGCAGGATATTTCGTGCGTCCGATCAGCATACTTGAGGAGAGCCCAAGAATGTATGGATTCACAACAACTTTTGCGGAAGATAAAGTATTGAAGCTTGCATTCGCTGAAGAGGCGAAAGTTGGGGATCTTACGACCGCCCCAATTAAGGATAAAGATAAATACATCATCGCAATCGTTTCGTCTATCCGTGAAATAGGCGTTCCGAACTTCGAGGATGTCGAAATTGCGATGAAGCGTGATCTGATCGAAGAGAAGAAAGCGAAGCGTTTTACCAATCAATTATTGAAGGATAAGAACCTCAATGAAATGGCAAAGCGCTCGAACACGGAAGTAATGAAGGCCGAGGTAACATTTGCTAACCCACAGATTACCGGTTCAGGATATGAAGCAGATGTAATAGGGGCGTTGTTCTCTGGACTAAAGGATGGTCAGCGTACTTTACCTTTGAAAGGGAAAATGGGCGTTTATGTAATCCGGATTGATAAGACTGTTAAAGCGCCTTCTGCTGCAAACTATACTGCTGAAAGAGATCAGTTGTTGTCTGCATTAAGAGGGAACCTGCAGGGACAGGCTTTGGCGGCATTAAAGAAAAAAGCAGAAGTGGTAGATAACCGTCGATTCTTGAAGGCAGGGATCAGACGTTAATGCGATCAATGATTTAAATTGAAGGGTGTCTTATGGCACCCTTTTTTGTTAGTTGAGTGAGTACCTTTTTCCTGGAAATTCTTTTACTATACCCTTCATTTCCAATTGGAACAAAAGTACATTAAGTCGAGAAACGGGTTGTTTTACCCCAACGCAAATGACATCGATGTGTTCTCCGGGCGAGCCATCCAGAAATTCACAGATACGGAGTTCTTCCTCTTCAAGATCACCAAAACACTTTTTTTGCACGACAGCGGTTCCTTGAACTGAATTTTGCCATCCCATTTCCTTTAGGAATTGTGCGCCATTGGCAAGTAAATGGGCCTTATTGGTTCGAATAAGTGTATTGCATCCTTCAGAATGGATCTGACCAATATTCCCGGGATATGCGAAAACATCCCGGTGATAATCATTGGCTAATTCTGCAGTAATAAGTGAACCACCTGTATTCTTGCTTTCGATGACGATCGTGGCATCTGTCATTCCTGCAACGATTCTGTTCCTCATGGGGAAATTCTCTCTGTCCGGTTCCGTGCCGGGAATGAATTCAGTTAATAAGCCCCCATGATCCAGCATAAGTTCTGCAATTCGTTTATGCTGTCGCGGATAGAGCCTGTCCAACCCGTGTCCAAGCACCCCAATAGTTTGGATGCCTAGCTTCAGACATAATTGATGTGCACAGATGTCAATCCCAAACGCCATTCCGCTAACTACCTGAATATCGTTGCCGGCTAATTCTTTTACAAGCTCTTCACACAGCCCTCTTCCGTATTCCGTTGCAGATCGGGTTCCAACAATAGCGATCGTCCGTGATGGATTGGGATCAAAATGCCCTTTACTGTAGAGAATCAATGGTGCATCATCACATTGTTTTAGTCTCCTGGGATAATTGATGTCGAGGTAAAAATGGATTGTAATGTCATTTTTTGCAATGTATTCGAGTTGTTTATCAGCAATTTCAAGGGCTCTTGTTCTGTTTATTTGACTTATTACAGCCATTGATATTCCTGTACTTTGATGTAATTGCTTCAGGTCAGCTGAAAAGACTGCCTCAGGACTGCCAAGTTTAGATATGAGAAGCGCAGCTTTTTTTGGGCCGATTCCGAATAGAAAGCTAAGTCCAAGCTTGTAGTGCAGGTTGGTGTGCATGAAGGTAGGTTATTCAATTTCTACTGAAGTTAAGAAATTATTTCCTTATTGTGGACCAGCTATCCGTGAATTGAGAATAAATTTTAATTTTGTTGAAACACCTTCTTTTCAGGAGTTAAATTCAACTATATGCGGCATGTGGTAGTTATTCCATTGCTATTATTACTACTGTTACCACTCTCAGCTATTTCCCAGATAAAGGGAAGGGTATTGGCTAAAGATTCGGGAGAACCTATCGCAGGAGCTACGATCTTGTCCTCTGAAAATAATACAACACGATCTGATTTCTATGGCAACTTTGAACTTACAGCCGGAACTTTTCCGCTAATCTTAGTGACATCCAAATCACCTTTTTTGAATGATACGTCAGAGATCAAGAGTAATACAGAGATCACAATTTATCTCCAGTTACCTGTTCGTACAATGGATGCTGTGGTTGTATCGGCGGGACGAAGAGTACAAAAAGTAGAAGAGGTCACTGTATCAATGGAAATTTTGAAGCCGGCGTTGATCAACAATAAAGGAATTACAGATCTTGAACAAGCGGTAAATCAAAGCCCCGGAGTCTTTGCGATGGATGGTCAAGTTAGTATCCGTGGCGGTGGGGGATACGCATATGGTGCAGGAAGCCGTGTGCTGTTATTGTGGAATGGTATTCCAATGGTATCGCCGGATGTCGGTGATGTAAAATGGAATGCAATCCCCATGGAGAATGCTTCTCAGATCGAAATTATAAAAGGTGCATCCTCCGTGTTGTACGGTAGCGGGGCACTGAATGGTGTGATCTCTATGTCAGAAAAGGACCCATCCAGGAAGGGTGAATTAACGGCAAAGATCCAATCAGGGATTTACGACAACCCGAAACGGGCGAGCTTAAAATGGTGGTCCAAAAACCCCACTTTTCATTCAGCGGATGTTTATTATGGAAAAATGCACAAACGTGTGGGCTACACCTTTTCAATGAACGGATTCACATCCGACGGATACCGCAAAGGGGAGGTTGAAGACAGGGCAAGATTCGGAGGGTCATTGGTATTTCGCCCTGAAAAAGTTCCACAGCTAAAAGCAGGACTATTTTATAATGCCCAATATCAATATACCGGTAATTTCATCTTATGGGAAAGTGACTCGCTGGGTTATATTGCTCAGGGAGGAATGGAGCCGATGGCACCTGGCTCAACGCTCTCCTACCAGAAATCTATCCGACTGAATGTTGACCCATACGTTAAGTTTACGGATAAATTTAAGAACAAGCATGAATTAAAAACACGTTATTACTTGGTCAGCACAGGTAATATGACAGAACTTTATGCCTCTGCCAAAGCAGAATTATTTTATGCTGATTATCAATTCCAGCATAGTCTTGGTAAAGGAAACCTGATCCTTGGTGCTACTTCGAACAAGGGTATGATCAAAAGTTCTGTTTTTAATAATCATGTATCAAATAGTGCAGCGCTCTACGGTCAAATAGAAAGGAAATTTGGTAAGTTGGATTTTTCCGGAGGGATGAGGTTGGAATATTTTCAACAGGACACCAAAACACCCGACTCAGAATGGCGGGGTTTACCCTTTTATCCCATCCTAAGAGCGGGAGCGCATTATCAGGCATGGAGAGCTACCCACCTCAGGGTTTCCTTCGGTCAGGGAATACGTTTTCCTTCAGTTGCTGAGCGCTACGTTGCAACATCATCCGGCGGGGTGATTGTCTTCCCAAACCCTGAATTAAGAGCTGAGAAAGGTTATTCGGCAGAATTAGGAGTGAAACAAGTAGTTAAAATAGGTGAATGGAAAGCAATGTTTGATGCGGCCGCATTCATAAATGATTACAGCAATATGATTGAATTCACTTTTGGCCTGTATAATCCTCCGGGATTTGCTCCATCTCTTGATTGGCTGGGTTTTCGAGCCGAAAATGCAGAAGCAGCAAGAATAACGGGGCTGGAGCTGTCTTTTAATAGTTCAGGGAAGATTAAAGAAGTGGAAGTTATTTCTTTAGTCGGTTACACGTATATGAATCCAATATCGAAGAACACAAACCCCGAATATATTTATGGTGTTACAGGAATTGGAGGGTTTTCTGATACAAATTCAAGAATGCTCAAGTATAGATTTAATCACCTTGCAAAAGCGGACATTGAAGTCAACTACAAATTCATAGCTTGTGGAGTTTCCATGAGATACAATAGTTATATGCGTAATATCGATGCGGTATTTATGCAGGATCTCGATCCGACCCTCAACACAATGTACATCCTTCCCGGACTTAAAGAATATAGGGAGAAATATAACGGGGGCAGCTTGGTCTTTGATGCGCGAATCGGCTATAAATTTGAAAAAAATTACCGCATAAGCTTAATTTTGAATAATATACTGAATTCCGAATATACCTCGAGACCCGGAGATATTCAGCCCCCACGGACAGTTATTGCTCAATTTTCATATCAATTGCAATAATCACGGGTTTAAAAAAAATTGTTATCATTGGTATTATTTAAAAAGACATTGCTCTATATGAACAAGTTTATACTCCTACTGCTATTCATTCCACTATTTTCTTTTGCCCAAATAAACGGGGTGGTTCTTGATGCCGATTCAAAACAACCAGTTATTGGCGCAAAAATTCAGGCATCCTCAGGTGAACGCGCTATTAGTGACTTGGATGGAAAATTCAAATTGGATATATCAGTCTTTCCCGTAACATTAGTCACTGTAATGCCTTCATTCTTAAATGATACAGTTGCAGTGAATGCCTCAGGCGATGTGACAATTACACTTGAAGTACCCATAAAGCTCATTTCAGATATTGTTGTTTCGGCCGGAAGACGCCAGCAAAACATTGAAGATGTGCCAATTTCCATGGAGATACTGAAGCCACAGTTAATAGATAATAAAGGAGTCACCGACCTTGAACAAGCAGTGGAACAATCTCCGGGAGTGTTTACAATGGATGGACAGGTTAGTATCAGAGGAGGTTCCGGATTTGCTTATGGTACCGGAAGTAGGGTATTGGTGCTATGGAATGGGATGCCGCTGCTTTCCGGTTACGCCGGTGATACACAATGGAATGCAATACCCATGGAGCAGGCATCCCAGATCGAGATCATGAAAGGAGCATCTTCTGTACTTTATGGTAGCGGGGCTTTAAACGGGGTTATTGCATTAACAGAAAAAGAACCTAATCTGAAGCCTGAAACGAAGATTAAAGTTCAACTGGGTGTGTACGATGATCCGCAAAGATCTAGTCTTGTCTGGTGGTCAGCAGCAAACAACAGTGCTGTGCGTCCTGCCGCCGGAAGACCTCTGAGTCAGATGGCTGAAGCATATCATGGCAGAATGATGAAAAGGGGAGGGTATACTATTTCAACAGCGTTATTTCACAATGATGGTTACAGGGAAGCAGAGTTTGAGAACCGTGGCCGCATAAGTGGGACAATTTATTTTAGATTCAAAAAGATTGACAAACTAAAGTCAGGAATTGGTTACAATTACCAATTCCAGCGAACAGGTAGTTTCCTTATTTGGCAGAACGATACTTTTGCATACTCTCCAAGTGGAGGGGTCTACAGTAAGCCGGGATTTTTTGGTTCTTACGTACCTGTCGATGCTGATTCTTCATCTACTGTGTCTTATAACAGTGGTCAGAGGCTCTTTATAGATCCTTATGCCAAGTACATAGATAAATTCGGAAACAGACATTCATTGAAGACTCGTGTCTATTTCGCACGGAATGAAAATCTATCGAATACGGCACAAAGTAACCAGGCAGTAATATATTACGCCGATTATTCGTTTTTAAGGCAATTCGGAAAGAATAGTACTCTTACAACGGGTTTAACGGGAATCGGGAATGTTGTAATTTCAAACTTGTTCGGTGACCATGATTCAGAAAATTATGCGTTCTACCTTCAGTATGAACAAAAAATAGGAAATAGATTGGATCTTACTGGAGGAGTCAGAATGGAATATTTTGAGATGGACGGGAAAAGAGGAGATACAGACTACATTATAAATAAAGAAAAGGGCACCACAATCCCGGTATACCCTGTGTTTCGGGGGGCTGTTCACTACGAATTAGCAAAGTATACGCACTTCAGAGCATCAATTGGTCAAGGGATACGCTATCCATCTGTCGCAGAACGTTTTGTTCAAACAAATGTTGGAGCACTGAATATTTTTCCAAATCCAGGTGTCAGACCGGAAAAGGGGTGGGCCGCGGAAATAGGGTTTAAACAAGGAATAAAATTAGGAGATGATTGGAAGGGAATGCTCGATGTGGCAGGGTTTATAAATGAATATGAAAACATGGCAGAATTCACGTTTGGCCTTTATAATCCGCCGGGAGTTGCCCCAACTCTTGATTGGCTTGGATTTCAATCGCAAAACACTGAAGCTGCGCGGATTACAGGTTTTGAATTTTCTTTCAATAGTGGCGGGAAAATTGGTGGTGTTGAGATAATTTCTCTTATTGGATATACTTATATGAATCCAGTTTCACTGAATTCTGATTCAGTTTATATTTACGGAATTACGGGGATTGGTGGTTTTTCTGATACTTCAACGAGAATGCTTAAATATAGATTTAATCATTTAGCTAAAGCTGATATCGAGGTCAATTACAAGAAGTTTAGTTTTGGTATTTCAGGAAGGTATAATAGTTATATGAAAAACATCGATGGTGTCTTTATGCAAGATCTCGATCCAACACCAGAAGAATTATATATCCTTCCTGGTTTAAAAGCTTATAGGGAGAAGTATAAAAAGGGTAACCTTGTATTTGATGCTCGTATCGGATATAAGATTACCGATCAATACCGAGTTGGTGTAATTATCAATAATATGTTGAATGCCGAATATGCCACTCGCCCGGGAGATATCCAACCACCGCGCAATTTCCTCCTTCAATTGCAAATGAAGTTTTAAATGAAAGTACTGGGAGTCATTCCTGCACGCTATGCATCTTCCCGATTTCCGGGGAAGCCGCTGATCGATCTGAAAGGAAAGTCCATGATCCAGCGAGTGTATGAGGGAGCAAGGATGTCTGAAATGATAACAGACGTTATCATCGCAACAGATGACCAGCGGATCGTTGATGAGGCCTTGCGTTTTGGGGGGAATGTTGTTATGACAGATCCCAATCATCCAAGTGGAACAGATCGTTGTGCCGAAGTTGCATTGCAACACCCAGAAATGGATGTTATCATTAACATTCAGGGCGATGAACCTTTGGTGGATTACAGACAGTTGGAACAACTGATCCATGTGTTCAAAAATTCCGATGTACAGATTGCAACACTTGGAAATCGTTCCATTTCGATGGAGGATCTACAGAATCCGAACAGGATCAAGATCGTTCTTGATAAGAACCATAATGCCCTTTATTTCAGTAGAAGTGCTATTCCGAACTTTCATCATTCAAAAGGGGAGCCTCTAACAAATTATCCGTATTTAAGACATATAGGATTATATGCATACCGGGCAGCTGTTCTGCAAGAACTGACAAAACTGCAACAAACTGCACTTGAAAGGATCGAATCCCTTGAACAACTGCGATGGTTGTATAATGGCTACCCTGTAACCATAGTAGAATCCGAAATCGAAACACCGAATATAGATGTTCCGGAAGATGTAGAAAAAGTCCTTGCTCAACTGTAACACTTTCCTGATCTTTTCGTAACTTGCAGAGGTTGACCCAATTCGTTAACTTTGTGTTATGGTATCAGTAGAACAGCTTATCGGGGAATTACTTTTGCGTCACAATTGCGTGATCATCCCTTCTTTTGGTGGTTTTGTTGCAAAACAGGCACCGGCTGTTATTGATTTTAAGAGTGGTGTTATGACACCCCCTCGTAAGTCCTTACTTTTCAACCGACAATTGATCAATAATGACGGTCTCTTGATCGCTGAATTTGCCGTAGCCAATTCGATCCAGTATAATCAGGCAACGGATACCGTTCAACAACTTGTCGGTAAGTGGAACGATCAGTTAAGAAAAGGCTTCAGAATAACGATTGATAAGGTGGGTTTCCTGTACTTCGATTCAGAAAAGAATATTTGCTTTGAACAGGATCGCTTCTTCAATCTGCTGCTTGAATCGTATGGTTTGGGGAAGGTTCATTTCTTAACGGAAAGTGATGTGCAGCTTGCGCAGAAAACGACGATCGAACGAGCCATTTCAGGGAGTGACAGCAATGAAAAACAGCCTGCCATTCTGTTTGATACTGAAAAGATCGTTGCTGAAACAGTAGGTGCCGCAGAAACGAAGGTGATCGAACATCCTGCAACCCGATCAAAAACAAAGGCTTGGAGGTATGTAGCTGCAGCCTGTTTGTTGCCGATAGCATTTTATTCTTTTTGGTTGCCAATGCGCACAAATGTGCTGGAATCTGGAATGCTGTCAATTAAGGATTTTAATCCGTTCTATAAAAGTCAGGAAGCCACCTACGAGAAAGAGGAACTTGATAAATTGGAGAAACGCGAAGCCTATACATCACTGGAAGAAAGTGTAGCAAACCTTCCTTCAGATGTAACGGTATACTCCTATCAGTACGATGAAGATCTGTATATTCCGGTTCGACTGCCGGCTACCTCAAACGGATCTGCACAAGAACTTGAAACCGTTCAATTACGTAATGCCGATCAGAGTACTTTGGCATGCCAGTTCATTGTGGGCTGTTTTGGAAGTGAAGAAAATGCAAATAATCTGGTGTCAGCGTTGAAAACAGAAGGCATTGATGCATATGTATATGATGAGTCGAACGGTTTAAAGCGCATCAGCGCCGGAGGATCCGCAACAGAAGCAGGATTGCAAACGCTTATTTCAAATGTTGAAGCCAAAGGTTTTGACGGTTGGGTTCTTAAAAAATAAAAGACACGTCTTCTTTTTCCATTTTCAGATTCTCTTTTCATTTCTGCACCTTATAGGTTATATTTACGTTCTTAAAATGAACGTAAAATGAAAAAAGTATTTTTCTCTCTCCTTTTTAGTGGATACACTTTCTTATCCTTCTCACAGTTCGGTTATACAGAGCCGGTAAAGAATGCTGAAGGAAGTGAATACCAATTTACCAAGATCGCGCACCTGGATGCAACACCCGTTCAAAGCCAGGGATATACCGGAACATGCTGGAGTTTCTCTGCCCTGTCTTTCTTCGAATCAGAATTAATGAGAAAAGGAAATCAGAATCCGGACCTTCTATCAGAAATGTATGTGGTTAGAAAGGCATATGAAGCAAAGTCTGCAAAATTTATTCGTATGGACGGTAAGGTGAACTTCTCTGAAGGTGGGGCATTTCATGATATACCCTTCGTTATAAAGAATTACGGAATTGTCCCGTTGGAAGTATACCAGGGATTGAATTACGGATCTGAATCACATGATCACAGCGAATTGTTCGAGGTATTGAACGGCGCTATGCAAGGCCTGCTCGGGCACATGAAGAATTCGGGGAATGAAATGTCTACTGCATGGATGAATGCGATGAAGGGAATTCTGGACGCATACCTTGGTCAGGATGTAAAGGAATTCGAATTCAAAGGGAAGAAATACACTCCGCAAAGTTATGCGAAGGCGATCGGTTTAAATATGGACGAATATGTTTCGCTGACTTCGTTCACGAATCACCCGATGTATCAGCGTTGTTTGCTCGAAATACCCGATAACTGGGCATGGGGCGAAAGCTATAATATTGGGTTGAACGAATTATTCGAAGCATGCGAGTACGCCTTAAAGAATGGTTACACACTGGCGTGGGGGGCAGATGTGTCTGAAAGTGGTTTCAGTTTCAGAAACGGTTTAGCAATTGTGCCGGAGGATCCTTCTACGATCGAGATTGCCGGAAAAGACAATAAGAACTTCTCGAATGCGGGAGCAGACAAGATCTCGAATGCATTTGTGACTCCGGTTAAAGAGTTGACCATCACACCGGAACTTCGTCAGAAAGGCTATGACAATAAAACAACAACGGATGACCATGGCATGCACATCGTAGGGATTTATAAAGACCAGAACGGCACAAAATACCTGTTGGTAAAGAATTCATGGGGAACAGGTAACTATCCAAAGGGGTATCTTTATGTTTCAGAGAATTATTTCAAGCACAAAACGATAAACATATACATGCACAAGGACGGTGTAATGCCGGCTTTGAAGAAAAAATTAAGCCTGTAAGCGATTTATTTCTGTAAGTGGGTGATTTATAGTTCTTTTTTAGTAAATTGAAATACCAAATCTACTACAATGGAGCGTTTAACACCTGCAGAAGAACAAGTGATGTTGAAGTTGTGGAAGCTTCAAAAGGCTGCTGTAAAAGAGATTTTGGATCTCTATCCAAATCCGAAGCCGGCTTACAATACGACTTCTACAATTGTCAGAATTCTTGAAAAGAAGAAATTTATAAAACATCAAACAGCTGGAAGAGGATATTTGTATTCACCGAAGATTACACGGGAAAAATACCGGGAATACCTTTTGAAACATTTACTCGTTAGCTATTACGATGGTGAGAAGCAAGCATTAAAGGATGCAATTTAATAAAAGCCGCTAACGCGGCTTTTTAATTTCGTTCAAGCAGTGCATAGACTGCGAAAGATGCCAACCAATGCTCTCCCATATAGTCTCCATCCAATAGTGCCGGTAACGAATGAGAAAGATGTATATCAGCGATCAGATTCAGGTGTTCATAACGAGGATCAGTCTTCGCAATGCCATACAGACACCAGGCCCTGCTGAAATTCAAACCGTCTAAATGAACCAGCTTACCGTCAGTTCTGTCGCTAACTTTTCCGACATCCAGGTTGAAACGCCTGTTCTTTAATTGTGGTAAAAACTGTTCGATCCAATGCCCGAATTCGATCGGTGTTAGTATCCGCCTCATAAGATCGGCTTCCACTAGTCCCGGCGAGAGGAAATCGTAGCCGCTGGGTTCATAGTTCAATGGGTAATTTAAGTCCCTGGAATAAAAGTGCCTTGCCCGTTCTTTGATGAGCGCCTGAAATTCATAATTCCTTCTGTGTTGAGCATAGTCATAAGCAAATGCAAGTCCAAATGCTGTGTTCACATGTTCTCCTGTCCTGATCGGGTATAACAGCTTTGGAAGATAGATCATGTATTTTTCAACGATGAGGTTGCTTAACGGACGGAGGTTGACAGACCAGCGTTTTGCATCCGGATCATCCCAGGATTCGAGCTCTTGTTGAAGTTTCAGCAACCAGGCCCAACCATATGTGCGCTCAAACGAATCATTGTATTTTGTGTCAAAAAATGCTAACTCAGCAGCGATGTTCTGATTGGTTAACTGCTGATTAAGTGCGATTCGGATCTTACCGCTTGTTTTCAGGTCAGGGAATTTTTTCAGAAGTCTGACTAATAGCCAATGACCATGAACAGCAGAGTGCCAGTCGAAACAGCCGTAAAAGGCAGGGTGGAGTGTTTTGGGCGACTGAAGTTCCGCATCCGAATTCAACACTTGTCCAAGCTTGTTCGGATATTCTTGTAGGATACATTTCAGCGGAAGTTCGGATAATCTTAACGCTTGCGATCGCGTGAGTGTTAGGCCATCTTTAAGGATTTTATGATCCTGTTTTTTGTCATTACCGATTCCACACGACGTAAATAAAAGAATGAGTGCGGATAGGTAGACTGCTTGTTTCATATAGCGAGTTTTGAAACGAGATCTCGTGCAAATTCACGAGCTTGAAGGTCACTTTTTACATAGTCTTCATAGCGCGGATTCTGCGTCATGGGAACACCAAGCATTGTTTGTTCATTGATGTCGGCAATATCCAGAAAACGAATCTGCTCGTTCAAAAAAGCGTCAACTGAAATTTCATTGGCGGCATTCAGGATACATGCCGCGGTTCCCTCCATTTCCATTGCTTTATAAGCAAGATCAAGGTTTTTAAAGACGTTTCGGTCTGGTTTCTCAAACGTTAGATTTGGATAATCCATGAAGTTAAAACGTGGAAAATCTGTTTTGAAACGATCGGGATACGTAAGGGCGAACTGGATAGGTAGCTTCATGTCAGGCAAACCCATTTGGGCCTTCATACTGCCATCCTCGAACTGAACCAGTGAGTGAACAATGGATTGCGGATGCACGATCACGTCAATCTGCTCAGGTTTAAGGTTAAAAAGCCACTTTGCCTCGATCACCTCGAGACCTTTGTTCATTAAAGAGGCAGAATCGATTGTGATCTTTGCTCCCATCGTCCAGTTGGGATGCTTCAACGCTTGCGCGCGTTTTACATTCTTCAACTGTTCGTGAGAATACCCCCGGAAAGGCCCTCCGGAAGCAGTCAGGTAGATCTTCTCTATTGGATTGTGAAATTCTCCTACCAGGCATTGAAATATGGCAGAGTGCTCTGAATCTACCGGATAGATGTTAACACCCTTCTCACGGGCAAGTTTTGTGACGAGTTCACCGGCAACAACAAGGGTTTCTTTATTGGCAAGAGCGATAGTTTTCTTCGCTTCAATGGCACGCAGCGTGGGCTTTAAACCGGCATAACCCACAAGTGCCGTAAGGACAGTATCTACCTCGTTAGATTCGACAACCTGGCAAAGCGCCTCATCTCCTGCGTATACATGAATATCCATATCCAACAAGGCTTCTCTCACCTTTTGAAAAGAAGATTCATCCGTGATAACTACTGTATTTGGAAGGTATTTTCGTGCTTGTTCGATCAAAAGATCGGCATTTTTGCCCGCAGTGATTACTTGCAGATCAAAGAAATCAGGATAAGCCTCAATTACGTCAAGAGCCTGTGTTCCGATCGAGCCAGTCGAACCAAGGATAGCAATACCTTTCTTTTTTGTCATCTAACAAAAATAGCAATTATGTGGTTTAAAATGATTCGGACTGCAGAAATGCGGAACAGTCAAATTCCTTAAATTAGCCGTATGGAATACCGTATGCTTCGCAACGATGAACTTGTGCACCTGGAGGATGATTTGAAAGCGTTTTTGATCGTGAACGGCATCCATGCTGATGAATGGGAAAAGTTGAACAGAGACGATCCTGATCGGGCAGTTGAACTGGTTGGGATCTTTAGTGACACTGTTTTACAGAAAGTCTATGAAAAAATCCGTTTCCTTGAGCATAGAAGTACGGAATCTTGCACGATCTTTCATCTCTTGGGCGACAGGATGCGCCTGATCTCTTTTAATAGATCGAAGGAAAGCACAGTTGATCTGTCTTCTGCTGAAGGGATTCATGAAGCGCTTGTGCGTCATTTCGATCAATTATCCTTTTTTAGATCTGAAAAGGCCTATTCTCAGTCACGAGAGTTACAGATTCATCAGTTGATTGAGGAAGGATGTTATGTTTCAACCGAGTCATTCTGGAAAGCAATCGAAGAAGTGTTAAACTAGATCGAACGAAACGAACGTAGATTTGTTATTTTTGTATCACCTAAATTTTAGACATGAAAAATACAGTTCTTTCAACGCTTTTTGCAGCAGTAACCATCTCACTTTCGGCACAAATACAGCGTCCAATGGCCAGCCCTCAGGGAAAAATCGAGCAAAAGGTCGGACTCACAGACCTAAAAATAGAATATTACAGGCCATCCAAGAGTGGACGCAATGTGTTCGGAGATGTTGTACCATTCAATGAGTTGTGGAGAACGGGCGCTAATGAGAATACGAAATTCACGGCATCAGACGCCGTTGTTTTTGGAACGGATACTCTGAAGGCGGGGACTTATGCGATCTTTACAAAACCTGCTGCAGATAGCTGGGAGGTTTTCTTTTACACAGAAACGACAAATTGGGGAACACCGGATACCTGGGATGAGTCAAAGATAGCCTTAAGGACGAAGGCCAAAGTTGTTGCCCTGAATGATGTTGTTGAAACATTTACCATCTCCGTTGAAAATATCACAACAAAATCTGCAGAATTGAATGTATCATGGGACAAAACGAGAGCAACGTTGCCCTTTACTGTTCCGACTGCCGCCAAGATGCAGATAAATATTGATAAGGCAATGGCAGGACCATCCGGAGGGGATTATTATGCAGCGGCAGAGTTCTATTACAAAGAGAAAAAAGACATGACGAAAGCCCTTGAATGGGTCAACAAATCAGTTGAGGCGCGGCCCGATGCATATTGGATTCTTAGGTTGAAATCTCAGATCCAGGCAGAACTCGGAGATTACAAAGGGGCAGTGGCAACAGCGAAATTATCGCTTGCCGCAGCAGAGAAGGATGAAAACAAGGCATATGTTGATATGAATAAGGCTTCAATTGACGAATGGAATAAAAAGAAATAATTTTTGTAACCATTTGACAATTTTTCAGTTAAAAGAGTCAAAACCCTTTATTCCAATAATATGAAAAACTTACTTGTAGCCGTTTTGATCTCCGGAGTGAGCGTTAGCTCATTCGCTTCCTCGTTCTCAAATACTGAGACTTGTTATGTAAAGTATGACAAGAAGAAGAACAAGAAAAAGTCTAAAAAGAAAGGCCATCATGGCAAATGTGAAGCCTATAACGGATAATTGAAAGCCCCGATCAGGGGCTTTCTTTTTTATATGCCCTTTTTATAAAACGCATTAGATAGCTTTGAAAGATTCGATGTATTTTCGAAATCATTCTAATAAACGATCAATTACCCTTGAACTCAGATTTAAAACGAGCACTAAGCAATCGATTTGGGGAACACCGCGTAAAGGATGTTCCGGAAGTTGAAGGTGAGATACCACTACTGATCATTGATCTG
The DNA here is from genome assembly GCA_046301895.1 of Flavobacteriia bacterium. Classification (GTDB taxonomy): domain Bacteria; phylum Bacteroidota; class Bacteroidia; order Flavobacteriales_D; family Crocinitomicaceae; genus M0103. Next base: position 18,521 of record JBKCJG010000082.1, on the reverse strand, counting down.
GAGTTGAAAAGCCCGCTAACCGTGCTAATGACGAATGGATTAAGTAATTACAAGATGCCGGTTCCCGAGAAAGCGGCAGGACGTGAATACAATGAAATCTTCTTTTGCTTGCCAAGCTATTGGGAATGGCAGCACCTCGACGATCCAAGAATGAACTGGCCTTTTCAATGGATCACGCGATTGGCAACCTATGTTGTGGATAAGAACACGTGGTTTGGTCATGGACATACCATGCCTTGCGGAGTTGAGATGACGTCTCTTTCTGATACGATGAGACAGAATCATTTTTTCCTTTCCGACCCGGTCTTATTGCAAAAAGAACTTGCCCCCATAGAATTGGGAGAAAGAACCGTTCACTTTCTGGGGATCATTCCAATCTTTCCGGATGAGATGGACTATAAACAGGGGAAGGGAACCTTTAAGTTTCAGGAAAAACTTCTTCATAACGGAGTGACCGAAAAATTGGATGACTATCGTGATACCATTCTGCGAAGTAAATGGCGCCTGATCAAGCGCTGAACTATCCCAGGATACCCTTTTCCAATAATAATTTCGCGATCTGTACAGCATTTGTTGCGGCTCCTTTCCGAAGATTATCTGCAACTATCCACATGTTAAGCGTGTTGGGCTGTGATTCATCCCTGCGAATGCGTCCTACAAATACGTCATCTTTTCCTTCTGCATATTTCGGCATCGGATAAGAGAACGTTGTGGGGTCATCTTTCAACGTAATTCCCGGCTGTTCATGCAGCAAGCGGCGAACCTCATTCAGATCAAAATCCCTGCTGAATTCCACGTTTACCGCTTCAGAGTGTCCGCCGACCACCGGAACGCGCACCGCTGTTGCTGTAACTTGAATGGTCGGGTCAAGGATCTTTTTTGTCTCATTCGTGAGTTTCATTTCCTCTTTGGTATATCCGTTATCTAGGAAGGAGTCACATTGAGGGATACAGTTCTTATCGATCGGGTATTTGTAAGCCATTTCACCGGTTATTCCGTTGCGCTCGTTTTCCATTTGCTGAACAGCTTTAACACCGGTTCCGGTAATCGACTGATAAGTGGATACAACGACACGTCTTATGGAATAGGCCTTGTGAAGAGGAGATAAGGCTAATAAAAGTTGGATGGTGCTGCAGTTGGGATTCGCAATGATCTTATCATCAGGGGTCAATAAATGACCGTTTATCTCGGGAATCACCAGTTTTTTTGTGGGGTCCATTCTCCAGGCAGATGAGTTGTCGATCACAACTGTACCTACCGCTGCAAACTTCGGGGCCCATTCTAATGACGTTTCCCCACCCGCAGAGAAAATAGCAACGTCAGGTTTCATTTCTACCGCTGTATGCATGCCAACAACCTTGAATTTTAAACCGCCAAAATCGATCTCATTTCCAATGGATTTTTCAGAAGCGACCGGGATTAATTCTGTAATCGGAAAATGTTGTTCACGAAGAACCTGCAACATTACATTTCCAACCATACCTGTAGCACCCACAACTGCAACTCTCATCTTGATTTTAATTTTGATTTTCGTCCATCAAAATTAGTATATTTAACTGCATAGAAAAGCAACGAATGAAATACTTTTTGGTCTTTTTAGCAGTGTTTGTTCATCATATATCCAACAGTCAATTGACTGATGATTTCACGGATGGCGACGTTATTTCCAACCCTGTTTGGACAGGTGACGATTCTGTTTTTACCGTGATTGATGTTGCCGGAAATAAACAATTAAGATCGAACAAGACAATTCCCGGCGCCACATTTTTTCTGGCTACACCCAGCACACAACTCACGAGTGGTCAGTGGGAATTTTTTACCCAGCTTCAGTTCAATACGTCGAGTCTCAATTATGTGGATATTTATTTGACTTCGGATCAGTCCAATTTGATGAGTCCAACGTTGAGCGGTTATTTTGTGCGTATTGGAGGGACTACTGATGAGGTGTCCCTTTACCGTAAAGTAGCCGGTACAGCAACGAAGATCATGGACGGAGCCGATGGGGTAACCAATACCTCTAATAATACCTTGAAGATCAAAGTAAAATGCAGTGCCACAAATGACTGGACGCTGGAAAGAGACATCACCGGGACCGGAACCGCATATGTTTTGGAGGGTACTGTAAATGATGCTGTATTATCTTCGAGCTCCTTTTTTGGTGTTTCGATAACCCAGTCAACAGCAAGTTTTATTTTAAAACATTTTTTCGACGACTTTTATGTCGGACCGATCATTCTGGATCTTACTCCTCCCACTATGAATGCGGCAACCGCGTTATCATCGACACAAGTGGATGTAGTGTTCGATGAACCTCTGGATCCGGTAACCGCGGCCGTTCTGGCAAATTATGTCCTGACCCCTTCTGTTAGTATTATGTCGGCTGTGCCAGATGCACTCAATCCATCTTTGGTGCATGTAACAGTGGCTGCTCCACTAACCAACGGAACGCTTTATACATTGACAACAGATGGCATTGGTGACGCCTTCCTCAACATATCTGGCCCACAGTCCGTGCAGTTTACCTACCTGGTCTCCGAGAGTGTATCACCCGGTGATGTCATCATCAATGAGTTCGTTTGTGACCCATCTCCGGTAGTTGATCTTCCTGAATATGAATTTGTGGAGATATATAACCGGACCGCTAAATATTTTGATTTAACAGGGTGGAAACTCAGTGATGCTTCGGGAGATGGCAATGTGCAAGCAGGCTGGCTGTATCCTGGAGAATATAAAATTCTCTGTTCTTCAGCGGCAGCGTCAAGTTTTCCTGCAGCTATTAGTGTTACTGGCTTTCCAAGTTTGAACAATGCTGGTGATGACATTATCCTCAAGGATAATGCAGGAGTGGTTATTGATCAGATCTCGTACACAGATCAGTGGTACCATGATCCAGCCAAAATTGATGGTGGTTGGTCTGTCGAACGTGTTAATTCGAACGACCCGTGTTCAGACATAGACAACTGGAAGGCTTCTACGTCATTTCTGGGAGGTACCCCGGGATGGGTTAATTCAGTAAACAATAGTGCAGCGGATATAATTCCTCCTGCGATCGAATTAGTGGTTCCGCTAGCTCCGAATGAACTCGAAGTGTATTTCTCGGAAGGGATGGATTCAACTTCTGTCAAAAATGCAGGAATATTAACAGCGCCGTCACTCACCTTAATTAGCAATACTATTCTTTCTGCCGGTGGACACATGGCCACCATCACGTTCTTAGAAAATTTTGCGCCATCTCAAGTGTATTCCATACAACTTCAGGGAGTTGCTGATTGTTGGATGAATGGTGCTGATCTTTACGGTGAATTTGCCCTTCCTGAAATGCCCGTTCAAGGAGATGTCGTCATCAATGAGGTCTTGTTTGATCCATATACGGGGGGGTATGACTGGATAGAAGTGTATAATTCTTCCACCAAACTAATCGATTTATACGATTGGAAATTAGCGAATTTTGAAGACACGATCGCCAATCAAAAGGCCGTACAATCTCATTTTTATTTAACACCGGGATCCTATGCAATCCTCGGAAAGGATTCAATGTTCGTCTTGCAGAATTATCCTGCAGCAATACCAGGGACATTTGTATATTGTGAGACACCTTCTTACAATGTAGATTCGGGAACGGTTTATCTGATCTATGATTCGGTTGTGATCGATAAGGTCTCCTACTCTGAGGATTGGCACTTCCGTCTTTTGGACAACACGGATGGTGTTACATTGGAGCGGATTGACCCGGCTGGCCCATCTGATGATCGAAACAATTGGCATTCAGCAGCGGAAGCGATCGGCTTTGGTACTCCGGGTAAAAAGAACTCGCAGTACAGGCCTGCAGAGCAGAATGGTGATTTCACTTTTACAAGTCCGACAGTCTCTCCTGATAATGACGGTTATGAAGACCTTTTGCAAGTAGTCTACGAAATGGATGAACCCGGCCTATTGGGAACATTCACTATTTATGATGACCGTGGTCGCCTCATTAAAGAGGTCTTTTCGAATGAGTTGCTGGCAACATCCGGAGCATTTGTTTGGGATGGCGTAACTGATAAGGAAGTGAAGGCAAGTATTGGCACATACGTAGCTGTTTTTGAAGCCTATGGCTTGAATGGAGCTCTGATGTTCACACAAACCAAAGCCTTTGTGGTGGCAGGGAAGTTGTAAAATTGCCCTGTCAGCCATGAACAATTTTAAATAGAAATATGACGGTTGCTTAAATGGATCTTTTTGTTGATTGCCCATTTATTGTTTTTGTAATTTTACAAAAGACTTAAGCAAGCCATGTTAGTACCCGGTTCTAAAGGATGGATAAACAAATATTTCGATCTGGTCGACAAAGAGCAGATTAAGCTTGTTGTTGACGTTCCATACGGAATAGAACGTGACAGGTTCATACATGCTGCGCTAGGCCGTACAGGGATTATTTATGGGTTTCCATCGCGTCTGCATTTCGCCAAGGAATTAGACGATTCGAAATGGACCACCGAAGAGAAGCTCAAACTTCTATTATTCGAGTCTCAGTTGTTGGTATACCTCTTGAATCAGGATGGAAAGCCATTTGAAAAGGAGGAGTTTATTGCATTTCTTGTAGATTTCTACGGTCAACACAATGCGTCCTCTATAACCAAGCTGTTTAGCTTTTTTCTCAAGGAGACGAAGGAAGAAAAGATAGAATCGATCCTCACAAAACGTGTAGATATCAGGGTTAATTTTCTGGAGAACAGCTTTTGGGTGAACTACCTTAATAATGTTTTCATCTATCTTGATGTGATCCTCTTCAACGATTTTTTGGAACATCATAAAAAGAGTGCGTTCTACAATTATGATGAAATGGCGATGAATGCGCTTGCGGCAATTACAATGGCCTCCTATTCGGATGGTATGGTGGAGGATGCCGAGCGGTCAATGTTCAAAGTTTTTTTAGCGTCTGCTAATCTCTCTGATCTTCACAGAGAAATCGCTGAGAACCGATTTGAAAACGGCACAGGGTTCGAAGATTTTACAGATCACGTAAAAACCAATCTTCTGCTGAAAAGATTCATATTGGATTTGTCTGCATTCGTTATCTTTTCCAATCACGATGCGGCACTGGAAGAAAAGGATTTTCTGAACAAACTCTGCTTGTTTCTCGATCTTACTGAAAAAGAGCTGAATGAAGCCCTGGCATTGACGGAACAGTTCATCATTAATAATCAGGAAAAGATACCCTTCCTCAGAAATATTTCTTCCGTAGAACGTGTATATAGCAGTCTGTCCAAGCGATGGATAAAGATTCTGGGGAGGAATCGTGATAAACTGGCAACCGAACTCAAACAAAGCAAGGAACTTGTTTACTTGATCAGAAAATCAACCACTCAAGATCTATCAAAGGAAGAAAAGGAGCTTGTAAAGGAGCAGTTCAAAGATATTGTGAAATCGATGCCGTCACTGGCGATATTCATGTTACCGGGAGGTGCTTTCCTGTTGCCGTTGGTACTGAAGGTAATACCTGATCTCGTACCGTCTGCATTTCGCGATAATGAGGTGGAAAAGTGATATTACTTCTTCAATCCGTTGATCCAATCCCTCATCAGCATAAGAACATCTTCTGATATCGTGATCTCATTCTCACCGTATTCCATGATAGTGCACGTTTCACAAGGCTGAAGAAGGTGATTCAGTTCTGGAAGTATGATCGCTTTGGACTGTGGTCTTGACTTTTTTGAGAAATGTTGATCAAAACCGGAACTGTTCGAAACCGGTGGAACCTGGATGTCTTCCGCTCCATTGATTGCAAGGATCGGAATTTTCAGTCTTTTCAGATAGTCTTTTGCTTCAAAATCAATGAACTCTCTTACCCAATCATTATTCAGGAAAATGTGCATTCCAAGTTTAAAATTTACCGGATTGTTCACTGCTTTGTATTCTTCGGGTGCTTTTTGATAATGTTCGTCAAGAAATGCATTAAGCGGATCCACGATCTTTTCTGAATTATGTGTCGACAGGAGGGCGCAAACACCCGCATACAAGTCACGGTTCCAAGCTGCATATTCCTCAGATTTTCCGGACTTTAGTGGGATGAGGTATTGTTGTTCTACGAGCACCTCACGACCACCGGTACCAACACTGGCCAACTCAATGATGAAACACACATCCTTATTTTTAACGGAAGCCATCAAAGCATGCATTCCGCCCTCGGAATGACCCGCAATTCCTATTGGGTTATTTGCGAATCGGGAATCGTTTGACAGAAATGTGACGCAGGCCTTGACATCAGACGCGAGATCTTTTAAAGAAGCTTGATTGTAAACTCCGCTGCTTTTACCGGTTCCCCGATCATCGAAACGAAGACACCCGATGCCGTTTCGTGCAAAATAGTCAGCGATTACCAGAAAGGTCTTATGTCCCAATAGGTCACAATCGCGATCTTGAGGGCCCGATCCTGAAGCCAACACAACGATTGGAAAGTTGTTGCCTGAGTTTTTGGGCAAGGTCAAGGTTGCGCCAAGAGAAAAGCCCCCATTTTTTATGGTCAATTCTTCATTGGGATAAGCAAAGGGTGGTTTCGGCTCTTGAGGACGTTTGATCACGATCTTTTCTTGAATCTCGCGGTAGAAGGTCGCACCCCACTTGATGTCCATTTGAGACATTACCCCCTGAATGGAATCCCCTTGGCGGTAATAGTTGCCCTTAAATGAAAGTCCGATCTTGGGATAGTGAAAGGATACTGTAGAGTCACTTAATAAAACTTTATCCATTTTAACATCCTTCAGTTTCTCACTATCAGGATCGGACAGAAACACGGATTGATCACCCGGATTGTTGTGAATTACCAGATCCATTCGATGTGTGGTCCCCATAACTGAAAATGCAGCATGCCACATTCCATCGATCTGAGCGGAAAGGAAAAAGGGTAGAATCAAAAAGAATAAACTAATGCTTTTCATAGTGATCGATTAGTTGTTGAATCTGTCGGCAGTTTTCGGTGTTATTGAAATGCGTTCCAATGAACGCAGCTCTCTTTCCAAATTCATCTTTACTGACGACATCACTTTTAAGGCCAATGAAATGCATTTTAAAATCCTTCGCATCGAGAGCCGCGATGCAGAAAGCATCCAAAGCCGTTCCTCTCACCATCTGCTCATTGACAAGAATGTGACCGGAACTGTGTAAACATGCCAGTAATTTTAGTTTGATCCCGGAGGGCACTGCGGTATACAATACGTGAATTTGAGCCTCCTGAACAAGTTGATCCATTTTCCGTTCTGAAGGATTAGCGATGAGTTCGATCTCATTTTTAGCACAGATATCCTTTAATTTTTTATGCGGGTTTTTTCCGGCGATGATGAGTGGGAAGGTCGTGTCAATGACTCCTTTAAGTGTTTTGATGATCCAGAGTGCGGCCTTTTCATTTTCGGGAACGGAAAGATTTCCATGAAAAAGAGCATATCGTTTAACTGTGGTAAATGAGCCTTCGATCTCCGGAACTGATGCAGGTAAAATGGAAACACGATCATTTATCTTCTTCAGTTTTTCTGCGTCCGCTTTTGTGATTGCCAGAATATGGGAGCACTTTGCCAGGATCTTCTGGTAGTTTTTCAGTTTGTTTGTTTCTTGGCGGAAGAAAAGTTTTCTGAGAAAGGAGGCATTCTTCTTTAGACCATCGTAATATTCATGCTCGATATTGTGCATTCGAACAAACGTGACGCGTTTCTGAATAGCTTCATTTTCGAGAGAATAGGCTGTGTGTATCCCTTCGAACAGGATCGGCGCGTCATCCTTCAGTAAGTTTTCCAGTAGACGTTTGTTTTTTCTTGACTGCACAATGAAAGGACGTACAGATAGTAAATGAAGCAGGGAACGGGTCCTTTGGTAGTAATGAACCACGCCATATTTTTCAAGTTCTTGTTGTTTTCCCCGGCCGTACTCAAAGACATGAAGAACGAGTTCATATCCCAACTTGTGCAATGCCCGGATCCTGTAAAACATATCGATCGCACCACCGTAATCGGCAGGAAAAGGAACGTCAAGGCAAACGATATGCAGTCTATTTTTCTGTGACACGCGGGTAGATTTCTTCCAATAATGTTGTTTCTTGCTCCCAGTTCTCAATTTCAGCTGCCCGGTAACAGTTTTCTTTGAATTTAGTTACTTCTTCCGGATGAGCAATGAGGTTATTGATCGTGTCTGCAAGATGTTGTGGTGTAAGCTCATCGAGAACCAATCCGATGGTATACTTTTTCACGATACCTGAGACTTCAACCAGATCCGTGCAAATGATTGGGGTGCCGGCATGTATATAGTCGAATACCTTATTGGGAAGAGAGAACCTGTAATTCATATTTGTAGGCTTATCCAATGTCAGGCCGACATCCGCATATTGCGTAAAATTCATCATTTCCGCATACGGCCTTTTACCGAAAAAAAGCACACTGTCTTGAAGGTCGTAATCAATTACGTACTTCTTCAGTTGTTCGATCACATCACCGTCTCCAACGATCAGTAAAACGGCATTATCAACCATTTTCATCGCTTCAACTGCTTCCTCTGCACCCCGGTCGATATTGATACCTGCACCTTGCAAGATGATCAGGAACTTGTTTTCAGGAATCCCCAATTCACTCTTGGAGATACCATTAGTTGATTTCCATTTCGGAGAAACATTCCGAACGACGCGAATCTCTTTTTTGTACTTCTGGCGATAGAACTCAGCAATGGATTCATTCACCGTATAAACTGTTTGCAATTTCGGGAAGATCCAGTTTTCGATCGCTTCCCACGTCTTTTTGATCTTCGGACGGTTCTGCAATTCCGGAACCTCTGTGAAGTATTCGTGGGAATCATAAACAAGCCTCGTCATAGGTTTGAATTTAGATGCAGCATAATTTGCCAATAAGGTATCAAGATCATTTGATACCAGCAATTCTGCCCGATTCGCAAGAAGGTAGCAGAACAAACGAAAGTTATATGCGGCATAGAACAGGGGTCCTTTTTCCCATCTCAATTTGAAGCGCTTTGTGCGATACGACCGTTCGTGCAATGGTTTGCTGTCGTTACGCAATCGCCCAACGAGTGTAACATGATACCCCTGTGCTACAAGGAACAGACAGATCTTGTTCACCCGATTGTCGGTGTAAAGGTCATTGGTAACGGAAACAATTGCGCGCGGTTTACGGGACATGGATCAAAGGTAGGAAAAAGAGATGAACAGTATTTTATGTTGATACGGCTCCTGCATGAAGGATCGTACTTACTTGCTCGAATGCGTCTTTGATATGTTTTACTTCAGAGAAGACGATGCGCAAACGGTCATTCTGCTCACTCAATCTGCAATTCTGCCCATGATGTTGAATATGATTCAACACCTTGGTGAAGGTCTCGGTTTCATAGAAAGGAGATTGTGGGTTCGAGATGAAATAACCCACCATCTTCCCGGATTTGATCACAAGTCGTTCAAGACCCGTATCTTGAGCTAACCAGCGCAGTTTGAATGACAAGATCAACTCTTTAACTTGCTTTGGAAGTGGGCCGAAACGGTCGATCAGCATTGTGGCAAACTGTTCCAAAGACGCTTCATCTTTCAAGTTATCCATTTCCTGATACAGACTGAGTCGTTCAGCCACATTATTTACATAATCATCCGGTATCCGCACTTCAAGGTCTGTTTCCAGAATACAGTCCTTTACAAAATGAAGCATGCTATCTGTCGTCCGCTCATCGAACAGATCTTTGAATTCATTCTCCCTTAATTCTTCAATGGCTTCGTTGAGGATCTTTTGATACATCTCAAATCCGATCTCTGAGATGAATCCGCTTTGTTCGCCACCCAGCATGTTTCCTGCTCCTCTAATGTCGAGATCCTTCATGGCAATGTTGAAACCGGAACCAAGATCGGAGAACTGTACCAAGGCCTCCAGTCGTTTTCTTGAATCGGATGTCATGACACTGAATGGCGGAGCTACAAGGTAACAGAATCCTTTTTTGTTGCTGCGTCCTACCCGCCCCCTTAACTGATGAAGGTCACTCAACCCAAAGTTATGTGCATCGTTGATGATGATGGTATTGGCATTGGAAATATCGATCCCGGACTCAATGATCGTGGTAGCCAGCAATACGTCATACTCACCATTGATGAAATCCATCATGATCTTTTCCAGTTGCTTGCCATCCATTTGTCCGTGACCGATCCCAACACGAACCCCGGGGCACAGTCTCTGGATCATACCGGAGATCTCTCTGATATTGGCCAGTCTGTTGTGAACAAAGAACACTTGTCCCCCCCGGCTCACTTCATATGCGATCGCATCACGGATGGCTTCTTCGTTGAAGGTAATGATCTCCGTAAGGACAGGTTGTCTGTTTGGAGGTGGAGTATTGATGATACTTAGGTCTCGCGCACCCATTAATGAGAACTGAAGTGTTCTCGGGATCGGAGTAGCGGTAAGGGTCAAGGTATCTACCGTTGCGCGAAGTGTTTTCAATTTATCTTTTACCGCTACACCGAACTTTTGCTCTTCATCAATGATCATCAATCCGAGATCCTTAAACTTCACGCGTTCGGCAACAACGGCATGTGTCCCTATCAGGATATCGATCTTCCCCTCTTTTAATTTTTTGAGTGTTTCTGACGTTTCCTTCGCTGACTTGAACCTGTTGATGTAATCAACGGTCACCGGAAAATCTTTTAGCCGCTCTCTGAAACTTCTGTAATGCTGCATGGAAAGGATAGTAGTCGGCACGAGTATCGCAACCTGTTTTCCGTCTGTTGCCGCTTTGAAGGCGGCACGTATTGCAACCTCTGTTTTACCGAATCCAACGTCTCCGCAAACCAGTCGGTCCATTGGAGTTGGAGATTCCATGTCCTTCTTTATCGCCTCAGTTGCTTTTAACTGATCCGGAGTGTCTTCATACATAAAGGATGCTTCCAGCTCATTTTGCAGATAGGTATCCTCCTGGAAAGCAAAACCCGGCTGACTTTTGCGTTTAGCATATAGTTGAATAAGATCGAATGCCAGTTCCTTGATCTTCTTTTTCGTCTTGTTCTTCAGGTTGCTCCAGGCTTGTGTTCCAAGTTTGTTCATTTTCGGAACAGAACCGTCCTTCCCGGTAAATTTGGAGATCCTGTGCAACGAGTGTATACCGACGTAGAGGACATCACCGTCTTTATAGACCAAACGGATCGCCTCTTGCGGTTTTCCGTTCACATCGATGGTCTCAAGTCCTGAGAACTGACCCACTCCATGATCGATGTGTGTAACATAGTCTCCTTTTTGAAGGTTGTAGATCTCTTTTAAAGTCAGCGCCTGTTTTGCCTGACGGAAACCTTCTTTCAAGCGGAAGCGATGATATCGCTCAAAGAGTTGATGATCTGTATAACAAACCAGCTTCAGGTCAGAAGAGATAAAACCCTCGTGAAGTGCTAGAGGTATAGGTTTGAATTCGACACCCCCTCCAATGTCCTCAAAGATCTGGTACAGACGTTCGATCTGTTTTGGTTGATTCGAAAAAATGAGGTTCGTGAACCTGTTTTCTGTTCTGGCCAAAAGGTCTTGACGAAGCAGATCAAAATTCTTATTGAAACTAGACTGAGGAATAAAATCGAATTCGAAAACGTTGTCTGCTTTGAAGTGGAATTCGGGCCCCCATTCGATCAGGCTGCAGCTCTCGATCTCTTTTTTAACTTCCTTTGGATGCAGATATAATTCGCTCGGAAGTGTTCTTTTCACGGTTTCGGATAGTCCCGTGTAAATACTTACTGAACGATCATATTCCTTTTGTAGGACAGAAGATAACTGATCGTAAGAAGATAACCAGACTGTTACATTCTTCCCAATGAATTCAAAGAAACTTCCGTTGCCTTCGAGGTTCAGTTGGCCCTGAACATTGGGAATGATGTTGAAATGTTTGTGATTTACCAAGGATAGCTGAGTGCTAGCATCAAACGTGCGGATGGATTCCACCTCGTCGCCAAAGAACTCTATCCGGAACGGATGATCATTTGAGAAGGAGAACACATCTACGATCCCGCCTCTAATAGAGAACTGCCCCGGTTCATAAACAAAATCAACACGATCAAAATGATATTCCAGTAACAACTCATTGATGAGATCGATCGAATAGGATTTTCCAACTTCAACCCTTAAAGTATTTGCTGCTAGTTTTTTCTGGGTGGGAACCTTTTCAAATAGTGCTTGCGGATACGTAACAACCCACACATTTGTTCCATTATTGATTCGCTCCAGCACTTCGGCGCGGGAAACAACATTTGCGTTATCCGTTTCTTCCAACTGATAAGGAACACGGTAGGATGCAGGATAAAAAAGGATACGCCTGTCTTCAGGGAATAGTCCTTCTAGATCGTTCAGAAAATACGCAGCCTCTTCTTTGTCATTCAGTATGAACAGATGATGTCCGGGTGTTTGCTCAGCCAGTGTTGAAGCACAAAGGCTTTTTGAGGATCCGACCAAGCCCTTCCAGTGCACGCGCGACCCGGCATATTGCAACAGATCCGCTGTGGAATCGATCTGGTCTAATTTCGAGAAAAGTTCTTTAAGGGCTTTTAATTCCATGAATTATTTCAAAAGACTCATTGCCTTTTCGACCATGTTTTTCGATCCGACGAAAAACGGAACACGCTGGTGAAGTTTAGTTGGTTCGATGTTCAGTATACGATCTCTTCCGGTAGTTGCTAATCCGCCGGCCTGTTCAGCGATGAAAGCGAGTGGATTGCATTCGTAGAGCAATCTTAGTTTTCCCTCCGGAGATGAGGTCGTCCCTGGGTAAATGTAGATTCCTCCCTTGATCATGTTCCGGTGGAAATCAGCAACAAGGGAACCGATATATCGTCCGGAATAAGGCGCCCCCTTATCGTTATCGTAACTCTGACAATAGGCGATGTATTCCTGAATCCCTTTTTCACAGATAGTGATGTTGCCTTCGTTCATGGCATACAAACGCCCGCTTTCCGGCATTTTCATGTTCGGATGTGATAAACAGAACTCACCAATCGACGGATCAAGCGTAAAACCGTTGACTCCACTACCGGTGGTGTATACCAGCATAGTCGAAGATCCATAAAGGACATATCCTGCAGCTACTTGTTCATGTCCTTTTTGAAGCATGTCATCAAGTGTAGCAAGTTTTCCGATCTCCGAAACTCTTCGGTAGATTGAGAAGATCGTTCCGATTGATACGTTCACATCGATATTGGACGACCCGTCCAACGGATCGAATAGAACGATGTATTTTCCATTTCTCGCTGTTTCGGAGTCGAAAGCGACGTAGTCGTCGTTCTCCTCAGATGCTATCCCACAGATCTCACCGCCGTTTTCGAACGCTTTGATGAATTGCTGATCAGCGATGACATCCAGTTTTTGTTGTTCTTCACCCTGCACGTTCGTGTTACCGTGGGCCCCCAGAATGTGGTCTACCAATCCTGCCTTACGAACATCTCTGCTGACAATCTTGGAGGCAACAGCGATATCATTAAGGATTCGTGAAAGTTCACCTGTAGCGAAAGGAAAGTCCGCCTGTCGGTCCATGATGAACTCATTGAGGGTCACAACTTTTGACATGGAATAAAATTTCCTGCAAATATCGGTAATTTCTTTTATTGCTGTTAAGTCCAGGGAAGAATCAAGATGAAATAACGAATGAATTTACCGAGCACCAGCAGTACCGCAACCTTTTTGAAGGAAACCCTGAAGAAACCAAGAGCAATTGCAAGCGGATCACCGATAAACGGGACCCATGAAAAGAAAGCCAGCCAGAAACCATAGCGTTGGATTCTTGTTTCTAACAGGATCAATTTGGCACTATTGAACCCGAAACGCTTGAACCATTTAGGATCGCCCATCATACCGATACCATAATTCGTCATCCCGCCAATTGAGTTTCCGATGGTTGCTGTCAGCAAACATGACCATGGTTCAAAACCCTGGCTGAGCATCAGAAGTAGGATTCCTTCTGAACTCATAGGAAGGATCGTCGCTGAAAGGAATGCAGCAAGAAAAAGACCGAAGTATCCGAGCGAAATGAGATCCATAAAAAAAGGGCCGACTAAGCCGGCCCTTCAAAGGTATAAATTCAGATAGAATTACTTCTTGATGAATTTCGTCGTTACTGTAGACTCGTTGCTTGTGATGTTCACGTAGTAAACACCGTTTGAGTAACCGGAGGCATCGAAAGATACATTGTAGTTACCTGCAACCTGCGTTCCATAATTAGCGGTGTAAACAATTTTTCCTGTAATATCAACTACCTCAACCTTTACGTCAGAGGCGTTGAGCAAAGAGTAATCAAGTGTTGTTGCTCCGGAAGTTGGGTTTGGGTAAACAGTGCTGATACGAACACTTCCTTCTGTTTCCTCAATCCCAACAGTCGGATCGAAGTTCAAACGAACGTATGGAGTAGAAGTCGTGTAATACCAAGTTTGATCTGCTCCATCAAGGAAGAAAGAAGTTTGTGGTTCAGATGCACCTGCATTCGCAACCTTCAATCCTTCACCGTATGATCCAACCACTGCCAGGTAGGTGTTATTCGCTAGAAGGTTCACAGGATCCATCAATTGCATTACCAGGTTTGTGTTGAGGTTACCTGAAGCAACTGTTAGTGGGTTAGAAGCGCCTTCGTATACAAAATCACCGGTATTTGGATCAATCGAATAGATTGTGGCGTAAATCTCAGTTCCAACAGTTGTTCCCTGAGCCCCCCCTAACAAACGAACGTTGATTGCCTTTACAGTTTGATCCGCCCAGATATCGAAAAGGTTACCAACTTCAAACCCGTCAGTACCATTACTGGTGTTTCCGGCTACTGTATTATTGTCTCGGGCATAGATGTAGTTTGTTGTACTGAAAGACAAGGTAGGGAAAGTGTTGTTCGCAGGAACATCATCAACTTCTGTAGTGGTAATTGATCGTGTTACACTGTATGTTGCTGTAGCTGTTCCTGAAGGGGTAAACTGTGTCGTTGTGAAAAGACTGTCATCAGATAATGAAGGAACATTTACCCCAGTCGCGCTTGTACCAATCCATGTACCTGAATTGATGTTGACGTTCAACTGCGCATTGCCCATCGTCTGTGTTCCACCGTTGAATACATTTGCAGAGAAGTCGATCGGTGCAACTTGCGTTAGTGGGATCTGGTAATAGTTCAAATAAGCTGTCCCCCAGTAAGAAGAAACAACATCCAGATCGTAATCAGGATTTGTTGTCAACGTTACATCATCGATATACCATCCGTATGTTACCCACACGTTCGGGTTTGTTGCGGCCGACGGAAAGTTCGTTGTCCAACGAAAACGCAACCATAGCTGTGTAGCCCCCGGGATCAATGTGGCAAGGTTGATGGACTTGAGATCAGGATTTGAATAAGCAGCACCACCCGCAGCGGAAAGAACTTCTTTGTCCAGGTTGTCACCAACCGTAAAGAAGGTTGTTCCATCCGTTGAAACTTGAATTTCTTGGAGGTCATTAAAACGAGCACCAAATTGAAGGAATTCCAAGGTGACATTTGTTGAAGAAAGTGGAATCGGAGCAGCAGTAGTCATGGTATAGACAACATCCAATGCCTGCGGCACGGTCCATACACCGTTTGCGTAAATCCCATTGGTTAACTCAGCAAAATTCCCCTCAGAAACAGAAGCGATTGCCGATGAGGGAGCCCACCAACCATCTCTAACAGCATCAATCGACCAACCATATGTTGCGCCTGTTTGGCCATCATTGTCAATCACCCAATCTGTGGTCGTTGAGAAATCATTAGACCAGATAACGGTACCAAGTGCCTTTGCAGCAGGAACTTTAGCAGCCTCTTTGGGCGCAGTTCTAACAACATCATTTGCAGTTATTGGCTTTTGAGCGAACTGTGCAGAAACACTGTATCCTATCCCTGCCAGGAAAAAACTTAAGTAGATTTTTTTCATATCACGATTATTTTTGATTAGCAAATATAAATCAATTACATCTAGAATCCACACCCGGTTAAATAATTAACCACTATCGATCCCTCAAAAACGGAAGAGTTTTGCGAATGTCCTCCAATACTGACTTTGAAGCTGTGACAACAAGAACGGTTTCTTGTCCTTGCTCGCATTCCACAACATCTCCCAGTGCATCAATAAAAGCAGAATCACCAGAATAAATTAGTCCTTTTCCATCTTCACCCACCCGATTCACTCCAATTGCATAAGATTGATTTTCAATAGCTCTTGCCCTCAATAGGGTTTTCCAGTGGAGGCTCCGGCGCTTGGGCCAATTGGCAACATACAGAATTACGTCATAGGCTGCAACACCGCTGGGATCAATTCGGTTTCTGACAATTTCCGGAAATCGTAGGTCGTAACAAATCTGAAGTTGGAACTTGAACCCTCTGAATTCAACGATCACTTCCTGTGTACCGCAAGAATACGTTTTGTCCTCACCCGCTAGGCCAAACGTTTTGCGCTTGTCATATTGGTGTAATATCCCGCTGGGTTCAACGAAAACACCTCGATTGAAATAGGCTCCGTCTTCTTCAATTATTAAAGAAGTATACACTGCACAATTTTTTGAATTTGCAAGTGCTTTCAGCCAAAGAATCGAAGGGCCGTCCATTTTCTCCGAGAGGGAAGTCGCGGCCATAGAAAACCCGGATTGAAACATTTCCGGAAATACGATCAGATCGACTTCCGTAATGGCATTTAACAAAAGTGTATAGTTGTCAAGGTTCGCTTGTTTGTTCTCCCAGACCTGATCAGCCTGGACTATTGCTATCTTCATATCTTGCATAGTCTTTCTGCTGCTTTGGTGAGCGTTTCTTCATCTTTGGCAAAGCAGAATCGAATCAGTTTTTGATCCTTTCCGTCCGCATTGAAAACTGATAGAGGGATAGCAGCAACTCCATGTTCTAGCACGAGCCTTTTACAGAAATCAGTGTCCCTTTCATCAGATATCGACCGGTAGGAGGCCACTTGAAAATAAGACCCCTGTGATGGCAGAAGTTCAAATCGACCGTTTTTCATTAGTTCCTGAAAGAAATCCCTTTTTTCTTTGTAAAATGCTCCGAGTTGCCCTACGGCAATATGATCCAGATATTCAGCCAAGGCTACTTGAGCAACACTGTTGACACTAAAGACCATGAACTGATGAACTTTTTTAATTTCGTTCATTATTTTTTCAGGAGCAATCATGTAACCGATCTTCCAGCCGGTTATGTGGAAGGTCTTCCCGAAAGAAGAGACGATAACGCTTCGATCTTGCAACGTTCTACGGGTATTAACGGAGATATGTTTTTCTTCAAAAGTGATGAACTCATAAACTTCATCAGACAATAGTACCACGCTCGGGAATTTACCCAATAGTTGCTCGAGACGCGAAAGATCTGCTTCACTGAGAATCCTCCCCGAAGGATTGTGAGGATTATTCATTATGAGCATGCGGGTTCTAGAGTTCATGGCTGATTCAATGCGATCCCAGTCCGGATTAAAATCATCCATTAATGGAATACGCACCGGTTTTGCACCGGCAAGGATTACAGGAGGCTCATAACAGTCATAACTCGGGTCGAGAATGATCACCTCCTCCCCGGCATTGACAAGAGCTTGTATAGCGGTAAATATAGCCTGAGTGGCCCCAGCCGTAACCAGAAGTTCTGTTCCCGGATCATTTCTTCTACCATAATTTCGCTCGATAAGGTTACCGATCTTCGCAAGCAATGCAGGGTTTCCTACCATGGGAGCATACTGATGAATTGGTTCTGCGGCAATTCTTCCAAGAATGTTTGTTAATTTCTCATCCACAGGAAAGTTCGGAAAACCTTGCGAAAGGTTGATGGCGTTGTGTTCAACAGCAAGTTTGGACATGACGGTGAAGATCGTAGTTCCAACTTGAGGCAATTTTGACATGTTCGTAAATTTGATATAAATGTAAAAAGAAAGTGGTCTTTATGGAAGATCTCAACGAAAAATGGCCTCTCTAGGATTTAATCACCTTTTAAGATAGACTCATTTGTTTATTGATTATTATTGTTGAATAATTCAGTTAAACACCATGAAATTAAAAATAGTCGGAGCAACAATTTTTTTAACATCGCTTATCAGCAACGGTGTATTTTCCCAAAACAGCAACGAGGAACAGCAGATTGTCAAAGAAGTGGAAATGAAAGAGGAAAATGGGGAAAAGATCCTGACCATTAAAACCAAATTCAATGGCCAGGAAACGGAAGAGGTCTATAGGGGGGAAGCAGCGGATAAGAAATTAGCAGAGCTTCAAACCGGTCAAATGGATGATGAGATCAAAGAAGAAATACAAGTTGAAGATCTGAACGGTGAAATTAGACTAACGATAACAAGAACCCAAAATGGCAATACAACAACCGAAGTGCTGACAGGAGAAGATGCTGAGAATCGGCTAAAAGAAATGCGTTTAACATCTCCGAAAACAAAACAGCCCACAAACAAAAAGGTGGTTGAAGAAAAGAAGGTTGAGATCAATCACGATTAACGAGCTTATCCATAGTACATCTCAAGGAACGTTTAGATTTTTCATTTAACTCATCAAACATGAAAAAAG
>JBKCJG010000081.1:0-17923 GCA_046301895.1 Flavobacteriia bacterium | reverse complement strand
CTCACAAAAAAAATGGTTGAATTTGGCAAGTACATCGATTTGCCTGTTCTTGATCATGTCATATTTACGGATTATGGTTATTTTAGCTTCGCCGATAACGGCATGATCTCCTAATTTGGATAATCTTGAAGAAAAGAATTGTGACAATCGTGGGAGCAAGACCACAGATCATAAAGTCATCCGCAATAAATAGAGCAATTGCAGATCATTTCAGTGATCATCTGGAAGAGATCATTGTTCATACCGGTCAACATTATGATGAGAACATGTCACACGTGTTCTTTAAAGAACTTGGAATTCCTGAGCCTCATTACAACCTGCATGTCGGGAGTGGTTCGCACGGTTTGCAAACTGCTAAAATGATCGAGGGGCTAGAAGCGGTGTTCCTGAGCGAAAAGCCAGATGCTGTGCTTGTGTACGGTGACACCAATTCGACCATTGCAGGTGCATTGGCAGCAATTAAGATCCATATCCCCATTATTCATGTTGAAGCAGGACTTCGTAGCTTCAATAAAGCAATGCCGGAAGAAGTGAACAGGATCGCTTCAGATCACATGTCTACCTTGCTGTTCACACCCTCTATCTCCGGACTTGAAAATTTGAAGCGAGAGGGGTTTAGACTGCACGACAGTCACAAAGCGACTGCAAATCATCCGAAAGTGTATCATTGCGGTGATGTCATGTTCGATAACAGTGTTTATTTTTCCAAATTGTCTGATGAGCGGTCTGTTATCCTCAGCGATCTCCGACTTCAAAAGAATAAATTCATCCTCACTACGATCCATCGTGATTCAAATACAGATATTGCTAAGAACCTGGAAAATATTTTCAGTGCTCTTTTTGAGATTAAAAGAATGTCGGGTTTGAGTATAGTTCTGCCGATCCATCCAAGAACAAAAAGTAAATTGAAGGAACAGCTCACAGTTGAACTCTATGATCTTATTACGAATGATCCTGAGTTCAAGATCGTTCCTCCAGCAGGGTTCCTCGATATTATTGCATTGGAAAAAAATGCATGTCTTATTATTACGGATAGTGGAGGCTTGCAGAAAGAGGCATTCTTTTTCGAAAAGCCATGTGTGGTTCTTCGTCCTCAAACAGAGTGGATCGAGATCGTTGAAAATGGCAATGCGGTATTGGCGGATGCATCTAAAGAAAAGATTCTGGCAGGATTTGAACTGTTAATGAATAAAACGGATCTTTCCTATCCTCCACTTTATGGTGACGGACAAGCTGCAAAATTCATTTGTGAAAGGATCATAGAGGATTTATAAATGGTACAGATCTTTGTTGAACAGGTTTCAGAGCGTTTGATCTATACGCTAGATTTCGTTTTTAAAGAGCGGGGTTTGGAATATGTGCTGACCAATGATTACCACTCATTCATAGACTCGCCTTATAACAAGCTCAACTACTCAGAGCGCTATTTTGATGCGATCGTTCAGCTGTTGCCTTCTTCGATACTCTTTGACGAGGAGATCATTGTGTACGGGATCCATTCAGGCACTTTTGCAGGTGAGGACTGCCTGAGCTTCAATAAGGTTCTAGATCCTCTGGCAGCTATCTTCTATGTGATCTCGCGGATGGAAGAATATACGTCTTCGATCGAGGATGAACACGGGCGTTTTCCTGCCAGGAACAGTGTGTTGTATAGATTCGGTTGGCTCGAGAAAGTGATTTGTGACAGATGGGCGGAAGCTTTCTTGAAATTCCTGACTGAAAATAGTCTTATCGAATACAAAAAACCGAAGTTCAATGTAGCATTTTTTCCAACGTTCGACATCGATAACACCTATGCTTACAAGGACAAGAGTGGAGTCAGGGCTTTACTTTCGACCGCTAGAGATGTATTGAAAGGAGACAGATTGCGATTGAATGAGCGCGAACAGGTGCGTAAAGGTGCCGCCCGTGACCCGTATGATACGTACGAGTATATTGGTTCTTTGGCAGAAAGAGGTTTTAACGTGAAAATGTTCTGGCTTTTGGGGGATTACTCCAAGTTTGACAGGAATATTTCTCACAAGGACCCGCGTCATCAACGGCTGATTCGAAATATGGATAGAGTTGCTCACGTTGGCATTCATCCGAGTTATAAATCAAACAGTTACGAATACTACCTGAATGCTGAAAAGGAGCGATTGGAAGAGATTCTGAATCGACCCGTAGATCATTCCAGACAACATTTTTTAAAGCTGAAGTTACCAGTTACCTATCAGCACTTAGAGGATGCGGAGATCCGTCACGATTACACAATGGGTTATGCCGAACATGTTGGGTTCCGCTCAGGAACTGCGCGTCCTCATAAATGGTTCGACCTACAGCGCAACAGAGTTACTCAATTGACTATTCATCCTTTTGTCTATATGGATGGGACGCTCAACGAGTATCTAGCACTGGATGTTCTGAGTTCCAAACTGATGATTGAAAAACTGTATAAAGAGGTTAAACAATATGGCGGTGATTTCGTTTTCATCTGGCACAATGAAACCATAGGTAATTACGGCAAATGGGTCGGTTGGAAAGATCTTCTGGAGTTTACACTTGACTTGTCAAACCATAAAAAACATGAATAGAAAAATTGTAATAGTAGCAACTTCCTTGTTGATTATGGCAATCATTTTGGGAGCGTTTGGAGCACACGGACTGAAAGAATTGGTTTCACCCGAGCGATTACAAACATTCGAAGTTGGCGTTAAATATCAGTTCTATCAGGGCTTGGGATTACTTTTTTTGGGACTGAATTCAGATAAATTCACTATTTCTATGAAAGCAGTCTGGAGTCTGCTAATCCTTGGGACGCTAATGTTCTCGGTATCTATCTATTTCCTGGCAATTCAGGAGGTGCTGGGAATGAACCTCAAATTTCTGGGGCCTGTTACGCCTATCGGTGGATTACTGATGGTCATCGGATGGTCACTGTTCCTGTGGAATATCATCCGACAAAAAAAATGATGCATTAGTGCAGTTCAATAAGCAGAAAGTGAAGGTCACAGTACTCGGTTCAGGAACATCACAGGGCGTGCCGGTTATCGCATGCGACTGTCATACATGTGTTTCAGCCGATGAAAAGGATAAGCGCCTGAGGGCGTCAATTATGATCACATGGAACGACCAGAATTTTGTGATCGATGCCGGACCCGATTTTCGTCAGCAGATGCTAAGACATGAAGTAAAAACGCTGAGAGCAGTTGTTTTTACGCATGAACACAAGGATCATCTCGCCGGTTTGGACGATGTAAGAGCCTTCAACTATCGTGAACAGCGTGATATGGAGGTCTTTTGCACGGAGGCTGTAGAGGAGGCTTTAAGAAGGGAGTATCACTATGTTTTTTCCGGTGCGCGTTATCCGGGAATACCAACATTGAACTTGAATCGCATTGTAAACAGTCCTTTTGAACTGCCGGATGGGCCTGTACTTACACCAATTGAGGTCATGCATTATAAAATGCCCGTATTCGGTTACAGGATCGGTGATTTCACATACATCACAGATGCTAAGACCATCTCCGATACAGAAACTGCGAAAGTTAAAGGATCGAAAGTATTGATGGTAAATGCATTGCATCGATCTGAACATATTTCTCATTTTAACCTGGATCAGGCACTCGATTTCATTGACAAGGTGCAACCGGATATAGCTTATTTGACGCACATTTCTCATCTTTTTGGAAGACACGATGAGATTGAGCATAAACTTCCTCCAAATGTGTTCCTTGCTTACGATGGACTTTCTCTAAATTTTTAGAATTAATTTATAAGTCCCATTTTTTAACCGAAGTTAGTTTTGTCTTTTTACTTCAATAGATCATTCATCGAAGAATGCAGAATGATGAAATCTTATATCTTTGTCCTCAAATTAGACAAAAATGGCGAACAATTTATTGAACGGAAAAAGAGGAATCATCTTTGGAGCGTTGAACAGTCAGTCCATCGCATGGCACGTTGCTGAGAAGGCACATGAGCAAGGAGCACAGTTCGTTTTGACGAATGCGCCGATCGCAATGAGAATGGGTGAGATCAACGAACTGGCGAACAAGACCGGTTCGAAAGTGATTCCGGCTGATGCAACAAGTGTGGAGGATCTTGAAAAACTGATCGCTGAATCCATGGAGATCCTTGGAGGAAAGATTGATTTTATTCTTCACTCGATTGGAATGTCTGTCAACGTGCGTAAAGGAAACCACTATACTGACGAGAATTATGACTACACCATGAAAGGTCTCGATGTTTCGGCTCTTTCTTTCCATAAAGTAATGCAGACGGCAATGAAGCTGGATGCTATGAACGACTGGGGTTCGATCGTAGCGTTAACATACATTGCTGCACAGCGTGTATTCCCTGACTACAACGACATGGCTGATAATAAGGCTTATCTTGAGTCGATCGCACGAAGCTTTGGCTACCACTATGGTGTAGCAAAGAAAGTGCGCGTTAACACGATCTCCCAGTCTCCAACGATGACCACAGCAGGAAGCGGAGTAAAAGGATTCAGCGAGTTCATCAGCTTCTCTGATATGATGTCACCGCTTGGTAACGCTGATGCCAATGCATGTGCAGATTATTGCATCACTCTGTTCTCTGATCTTACACGATACGTGACGATGCAGAACCTTTTCCACGACGGAGGATTCTCCAATACAGGAGTTACAACCTCAGTTATCGAGAAATTCGGAAAATAAACAATACCGGTATTTAAACAGCCGCAGATCCACATTCGAGAAACATACGTTTGTGAGTCTGCGGTTTTTTTATGAAAAATCATTTCGCAGGCACTTCCTTTCGTTGAAGGTTGCATATACATACTATGTTCATTTTTTTAGCGTTACTTTAGTAAAACCAAAAACGAATGTCATGAAACTATTGACTGTCATCTTCCTGATCATTTCAGGTTTGGCCACTGCACAATCACTCACGATCAAGAAAGATCAGGGAGGACTTATCAGTCTGGGAGGAAGAACCACCATCAGTACATTTAGTCACGGAGAATTCGATAATACAGGTCTCGGTCTTGGCGGTCAGTTTCGCCTACAGTTCGCGGATCAGGTCAATTCCGACTGGTTTTTCGATTACATTCAGTCGGATTTGGAGGATGTTGCTTTTCGAACAGATTATCACATTGGTTGGAGTGTGATCTTTTATCCTACCAGGAAGTTTGAAGTACCTGTGCGTCCCTATATTCTGGCCGGTCACTGCTTCGATTATACACGTGTTGTAGACAACACTGACAGGAATAATTATATGGAAAGATGGAGTTCGGCCGTGCAGGGTGGAGCAGGGGTTCATTTCAATCTCTCGCCACGATTGGATCTTTCCGTGGTAGGTCAATACATGGTCCACCTGGGAACGGATGTTCATGCCGATGTTCATGATGGAGAAGTCCATTTCCACGAAGAAAAGGGTGCGAGCCTTGAAGGACATTTACTGTTCCATGTTGGTATTAACTATAAAATTGCAGACTTATGGTAAGGGTAGTTTTTAGTGCAATCATCCTGCTGTTTGGACTCCAGGTGCTTGCTCAGGATAGCTATATTCAGCCTGGACTCATAAAGGCATCAGCGACAATTGCTCCTTCAAAAATGCTAAACAGGTCTGTCGATAATATTTATTTGTCAGGTTTCCTGGAATATCACCTTGACAAACGACTGAGTTTGAGAGGAGATACCTATTGGTTTGTTGACGGAAACGCTCTGAAAGCAACGGATGAGACTTTGTCAAATGCATCCCGTACTTATTTTGGGCTGTTCTATCATTTGAATAAGAACAATTGGGATAATTACCTCGGATTTCAATCCGGGATCTCTTTGTTAAGATTTGCAGCGATCTCTCCCAAAGTTTCTGTGACCCCTTCATTTGCCCTGACAGCAGGAACATCGTTTTTCGTTTGGAAGTACTTTCATTTCTTTGCCAACCTGACGTATGTGAATTCCAGCGCTCGAGGAATACCGGGAGGTTCCAGAAAAGCAGATGAGTTGATACTTTCCGCCGGACTTGGGTTTCAGATCAATTCGAAGAAAAAGTAGGGGCAGACTTACTGAAGTTATTTGCGGAAGAAATATTTCAAAATGCAATAGATCACGCGCATTCCATCCTTCGAACTGATCTTCTTCCCTTCTTCTTTGTTACGGGCAATATAGGAGATCGGTACCTCTTTGATCTTTAATCCTTTGATCTTGGAAAGTTTTAATGTCACTTCCGGTTCAAAACCAAAACGGTTCTCTTTCAACTCGATCTTTTTCAGGATGTCTGCCGGAACCAACTTATAGCAGGTCATCATGTCGGTAAGACGAAAACCACTAAAAATATTGGAGAGCTTTGTCAGAAAGCCATTCCCCATGATGTGCCATACGAATTTGGTATTCTGATGATCGTTTCGTAAAAAGCGAGAACCGTATATTACCTGAGCATTGTCTTTGGTTAGTCCTTCCAATAATAGGTTAATATCCGAAGGTTCAAGTTCCAGATCGGCATCCTGGATCACAATATAGTCTCCAGATGCAAGGTCGATCCCTCTGTGTATTGCAGCGCCTTTGCCCATATTTACAGGTTGGTGAAAAGAAATAATGTTCTTATCGGGATTGGCATATGCAAAATCATCGATCTGCTGCGCTGTAGAATCTTTAGAACAATCGTTTATGACGATCATCTCTTTCTCAATATTTCCGTAGAGCTGAAGATCCAGAACGTTCTTCAGGACAGCAGAGATCGTTTGTTCCTCGTTGTATGCGGGAATGATGATCGACAGCTTTTGAACGTTTATTGTCCTGGATGTATCCACTCAAGATGAAATTAGTGAGTCAAATATAGAGTTTAATTCCAAGATGTTTGCGGGTATTTCTTGTTTCTTCTGAATGTCAATCGGGAGAAATGAAATATCTTGGTACTCTGATGAAGGCTATGAAAAAAAACAGTTTTTGGATCATTTCGATCACATTGGTACTGGTCGGTATTCTTTTTTCCAGGGATTGGGACTCACGTTACAGCAATCCGATAAACGGTGATGCAAAAGCCTATTATGCATACCTACCTGCAATTTTCATCTATCAGGACCCCACTTTTACCTTTATAAATGAGGTTGAAAATACTTATTATCCCAGAGACGGTTCACAGTTCAAGGATTTCATGAATGAGCAAAAGAATGGTCGATCCGTCAATAAGACATTTCCGGGATTGAGTATCCTGTATGCACCGTTCTTTTTTGTTGCAATGGGAATCGCATGGATCGGAGGATTTCCGGTTGACGGGTATTCGATGCCTTTTCAATTAGCCATAGCATTTTCACATGTTGCATATTTTTTCATTGGATTGCGGTTCTTGCTCGGATTTCTCCGGTCCTTTCGGGTAAAGGATGGGATTTCATATATGCTGTTTACGGCAGTTATCTTTGGCTCGAATTCCTGGTACTATATTATCTATGACCATTCAGTAGGTCATATTCATAATTTCTTCCTCTCATCTGTATTGATCTGGATAATGTCGGAGTGGGTCAGGACAAGGAATTCAAAAGCCCTGGGCTGGATGGGGGTGACCTTGGCGTTGTTGGTAATAACCAGACCTACGAATGCGATAATGCTTCTTTTTTTACCGCTTATAACGAGTATTCGTTCCTCAGAGCACAGGTTCAGCCCTGATCAGTTGAAACCTTTATTCTCGAAGATGGCATGGAACATCAAACAATTATTGCCTTATCTCGCTATCGGTCTGATAGTTCTGAGTGTACCTTTCCTACTCTGGAAATGGCAGACCGACATGTGGCTGGTCTATTCCTACAAAGATGAAGGGTTTGATTTTAAGCATCCCTACACACTGGAGTTCTTGTTTTCGTACCAGAAGGGATGGCTGTTATGGTCTCCGGTGCTGATCTTTGGTCTTGTATACAGTATTGCGCACTGGGTAAAAAGATCTGTACTGGATCTGCTTCTGTTCATTCTGCCGATCGGTCTGATCATTTATGTATTGTCATCATGGTGGTGCTGGACGTATGGAGATGGATTCGGGCAGCGACCGATGATCGAATATATCCCTTTCATTTTGATAGGCACGGCCTTTTTCGTGGACAGACTAAGGTCATATAGAAGGGGATATTTGATCGTGTTACCCCTTTCATTATTGTCACTCATACAGGGTTATCAGGTCAGGAATAGTATATTGTCCGGTGGGTCGACAACAAAGGCTGATTATTGGACACATTTCTTGCAGTTGAGGAGAGATCCTCCGTCTGTAAAGATCGATCTATCCTGGGAATTGGTGGATAGCTATTCATTTGATAAGATGGGGTATATAGACAAGCAACACCCATATTCTTCAGCAGTAAATTCGGATACCTTGAGGGGGGTAAACCATCTGTTGGCTCGCGTGAAAATTAGTGGGAAAGAAAAAGATCAGAACCTGCGGTTAATTTTATCCGGCAGTGATGGTAAGGTCTATCAAGCATTCTTTTTGGCGGATTTCATCTTTCCCGAGACGCAACAAATGGAGTTTTACTTTCAGGTTCCTGATGAGGAAAAACGCGCTTATAGTCTGTACGTGTGGAACGGGCATACTGATTCAAAAGCATCGATCGATTTCATGGAGTTGAAGTGCTATCGGTAGAGGGAGTGCACTATTTTTATCTTTTAGTGAATATTTACCCCAAGGGCCACAAAGTGCGCAAAGAATTTCTTAACTGCCTTTCTGAAAATAGAAAATAGAGGAATAGTTTTTTCTTACCCCGATCAATTGTTTGTCATGAACAGTGCATTGACGAAGAAGAGCTTTCCATTCTCCCAGAAACCTCTGAAGAGCGGATTGTCTATCATATAGATAACACTTCCATTTCCAACATTCTCCTGGCCAAATACAAGGGTCTTAGGCTGTTTAGGAAGAGCTTTACTGCCTGCAAATCCTGCGATCAGTTCGGGTTTCTCCTCCAGGTAAACTACGTTCGACCCATTCTCTAGCCAATTGTAAGCATCTACACTCAATTTCAATGTGAAGTAGGTGTCCCCGTACCCAAATGCCAATGGGTGAGTTGTTTCTACTTTGCAACGGAAGATCGCTCCGGTGATCATATTCTTGATCGCTTCTCGTTCTTGTGCTTCATATGGCAAATGCGCGTGTTCGTGACGCTCCCCGGTCGGTTTCGCTTCTTCTTCCTTTTCTTCTCCTTCTTCGGTTTTAGCTTTCAGCGAGTAACCGGAAGCATCCGTGAAATAGTTAACAGCTCCACCGATGGCGATCACTTTACCACCATTGTAGATCCATTCCTTCAAAGCATTTTTCACATCATCAGTGCTTAGCTCTGAATACCATCCTTCCGGGACGATCAATACATCGTATTTATCGAGGACGCTTCGAGTTAGGTCCGACAGTTGGACAACGCTCAACGGATAATCCAATTGTTCCTCAAAGAAATGCCACACTTCACCTACATTTAGTGATGAAGCACTGGCATCAGTGATCAAAGCGATCTTT
This sequence comes from Flavobacteriia bacterium, assembly GCA_046301895.1. Lineage (GTDB taxonomy): Bacteria > Bacteroidota > Bacteroidia > Flavobacteriales_D > Crocinitomicaceae > M0103. The sequence continues at coordinate 8,473 of JBKCJG010000081.1, read as the reverse complement.
CTTGGTTTGATCAGTTTAACAGCGTCAGCTCCAAAGTCACGCCCTTTATCAACCATTCCGGTAGGTGTAGCCGTTAAAACCACCTTGTGTTCGTTGGCTATCTTGATCAGTTTTGATTCGTAATTCGCATCATTGTCACCTTTTGTAATGATGAGTGTTCCTCGTTGGTAGTTCTTCCCTTTCAGAGTGAACGGATCTTCTGATGTACGAACGCGAATGCCGTGCTTCAACAGGTCAGCAAGAAAACGTGCATCAGTCATACTGTTCCAGTCAGCCAGGTAGGCATAACTTCCAGCAACCGCCTGATTTGAAAGAGGCGATGTCTTTTCTGCAAAACCGCTCACAAGGGATTCAGAAGCGATCGCATCCAATCCGTAAGCGTAAGGAAGTGACCAGGCAGTGATATCATAGGTTAGTGAATCCGTTAGTTTGGTTCTTGGTTCGAACAATACATTGACCAACGTTCCTTTGAACTGATCAGTACTGACGATCAGATGTTTTTCTGTCGCTTTCATGGTGCCTGGACCGTTCAATTTGTAATCGAAGCCTTTCACAGTAAGGTTACCCCCGAATGAGTATGCGATCTTGTGAGCATCCAATAGCTTGCGAAGTGCCACCAGATTATCTTCATTTCCGCCAAGAATGAAACTCTTGTACTTATATTTCTTATTCTTTGCAAAGGACTGGAATTCCTGAACCAATTTTGAAGCTTGGAGACTTGAATATTCAACCGTTGAAAGACCTGTGATGTGGTGGTGTCGCACACGATCAACAAGCGTGATCGTATCTCCGTCGGAATTGATCACACCAAGTCCCGCAGTTCCACTTCCTCCTTGCTCGTATGTCATCCCGATCGCTCCGTTATAGGTAGGGTAGGTGTCGCCGTAACTTGGGTATAACAAGTCGAAGATCTCCTTAGTGAAATAAAACCAACCGTATTGATCGAAATAGTCGGCATTGTTGCGTCCAACTCCCGTTTGAAATTCACGCTGCCAGTTAGTGATCACTTCATGATACGGTTCAGCAGCGGGAGCAAAATAATATGGGGCATCCATTCCTTGTTCGTGGAAATCGACGTGTACATGAGGAAGCCACTCGTTGTACAAGGCGATTCGCTGTTGTGATTCCTTTTGTGTTAGCCACGCCCAGTCACGGTTAAGATCGAACAGGTAATGGTTCGGGCGTCCGCTTGGCCACGGTTCGTTGTGCTCTGCCGCATCGTAGAGAACATTTCCTGTATTCACCTGGTTGTACCAGTTCACATAGCGGTCACGACCGTCAGGGTTGATACATGGATCAAGTATAACAACAGTATTCTTCAGCCACTCTTGTTTTTGCGTGATCAGTTCGTAAGCTGTCTGCATTGCTGCTTCCGTTCCGGCACTTTCATTACCGTGTACGTTGTAACTCAGCCAGACGATCGCGGTTTTTTCATCCTTGTTCAGAGAAGTATGTGACTGACGGATCGCTTCCAGATTCTTCAGGTTCTCTGCGCTTGAAATATAAGCTACAACAAGATCGCGGTTCTCATTCGTTGAACCGTATTTGATCAACTTCAGATTGCCAGGAGCGTTCTTTTCCAGCTGTTTGAAGTAATCAACTACCTGATGATGACGGGTAAAATAGGTCCCCAATTCATAGCTCAGGAATTCTTTTGGAGATTGTACGTTCTGTCCCAGAACTGTGACGATAAAGAACAATGATGACGCAAGTGCCGCGAGTCTTAGCATATTCATTTTTTTAGAATCCCAAATTTAAGGATATTTCTTTGAAACTATCTAGTCCTTTCGATGGACGCTGCGCATCGAACGTTAAGGTCCCTTATAAATGTGCAGCTGTCCGACCAGAATCAATTCCAATATAAATAAACCTGCCAATAGATAGGCTTTTTTCCACCGTTTGTCAACCAGGGAGGTGACCACACCTAAAATGATGGTTATGAATTGTGTAAAAAGAATGATCTCTCTGATCCCATAAAAATAAATGAACTTCTGAAAGGAAGAATGTTCCTCAGACATCACATCCTCTCCTAATTGGTAGTAGGACCAATAGACCAGCGTAGCAGTAACTACTGAAAATGAATAGATCAGTAAACCCGTAACGACTTTGTTCAGAAAACCGGCAACAACCGATCGTTTTGCAATCTGAACCAATTCATCAGCTTCGAACTCCCAATGATGGGTTGTTTCATCGCTGCACAGGAATCCTTCAAAGAGATCAGCAGCAATGAGTAAATTCAACTGCTTGTCTGAACTTGCGATCAGGAAGAAACAACTTTCCCAATCCAAAGTGAACAGGATCTCTTTGTCTTCAGAGAAGATGTAATAGGTTTCAGGAAGGATCATTTCTGTGAATTCGATCTCTGATAACTTTTCAAGATCGATCTTTGAAGTTCCTTCATAGAATTCGTCCATGAGAACCACGTGTCTTTTACCCAGAAGTTTCAATCCCTTGTAGATAGCAACTTTTGAAAAGGCATCGTATTCTCCCTCCATTGGCGGGAAGATCCTCTTTTCCTCGCGCAGATCGTATAAACGATCTGCCAGGGCCTCACGTTCGAGAGCAGGTTCATACACTGAGTTCAGTGATTTCAATGCTTTCGCAACTTCTTTTGTTCCAAAGAATTCAACGGCTTCAATGACTTGGCTCCATCCGATCGGTTTAACACTCTTCAGGCTTTCCTGAACGGTCATGTCTAATTCAACAAGATGCTTGTCAGTAAAAGGCATCAATGCAATGAACGCTGCATCAAAATGCGCTTGAAAATGCTCTTTGATCGATCCGGAGAAGGGATAGAGATTATGGTCTTTGAAAATATCGCTGCGCACTGCCTCAATTCAAAATACGATTGATACGTATGGTGTATTAAATTATTCCTTTCGTCCTCATGAATTCATCCAAAGACTCAATATCACCGAACAGTACTTCTCGTGCCTTACTGCCTTGGAAAGAACCTATGATCCCCATTCCTTCAAGTTGATCGACAATTCTCCCTGCGCGGTTATATCCCAGCTTCAACTTACGCTGTAACAAACTTGCTGAGCCTTGCTGGTTGATTATGACAATTCGCGCAGCCTCAGCAAACATTGGATCAATCTCACTCATATCAAGATCACCGTTCCCTTCGCCTCCTTCACCAACGTATTCAGGCAATAGGAAGGCCTCCGGATACGCGCGCTGATCCCCGATGAACTGACAGATCTCTTCGACTTCAGGTGTATCAACGAATCCACACTGCAAACGGGTAAGGTCCTGACCTGTGGAAACGAGCATATCACCTCGACCGATCAACTGATCTGCACCGGATGCATCAAGAATGGTGCGTGAATCGATCTTCGAAAGTACACGGAAGGCGATACGCGCCGGGAAGTTCGCCTTGATCATACCGGTGATCACGTTCACAGAAGGACGCTGAGTAGCAACGATGAGATGGATACCCACTGCACGGGCAAGCTGAGCGATACGCGCGATCGGATGTTCCACTTCTTTGCCTGCTGTCATAATCAGATCTGCAAACTCGTCGATCAATACCACGATGTAAGGTAAATAGCGGTGTCCCTTTTCAGGATTCAGTCTTCTTGCGATGAACTTAGCGTTGTATTCCTTGATCGTACGGCAACCTGCTTCTTTGAGTAACTGATAACGGTCGTCCATTTCGATACACAAGGAGTTCAGTGTATTGACAACCTTGGACGTATCGGTAATGATCGCATCCTCTTCTCCCGGAAGTTTTGCCAGGAAGTGACGCTCGATCTTGTTGTATAGTGTCAATTCAACCTTTTTAGGGTCAACCAGAACGAACTTTACCTGTGCAGGGTGCTTCTTGTACAAGAGCGAGATGAGGATTGCGTTCAAACCAACGGATTTACCCTGTCCTGTTGCACCGGCCACTAGTAAGTGCGGCATCTTGGTGAGGTCGAAGGTATAAGTTTCGTTCGTGATCGTTTTACCCATTACGATTGGCAATTCGGCATCTGAGTTCTGGAATTTCTCCGAAGCGATCAGTGAACGCATGCTCACCATTTCAGGTTTGGAGTTCGGCACTTCAATACCGATCGTTCCTTTCCCGGGAATAGGAGCTATGATACGAATTCCCAGTGCACTCAAACTCAATGCGATATCGTCCTCCAGGTTCTTGATCTTTGAAATACGTACACCAGGGGCAGGAATGATCTCGTACAAAGTTACGGTAGGACCAACTGTTGCCTTAATCTTGGCAATGTCGATCTTATAGTGGGAGAGTGTTTCAACGATCTTGTTCTTGTTGTCCTCGAGCTCCTGTTTGTTCACATTCACACCTCCTGGGCCATAATCCTTCAACAGGTCGATCGGAGGAAGGGTGTAACTCGCAAGATCAAGTTTTGGATCGTATTCGCCATATTCTTTGCGCAACTTGTCAAGGTCATCATCGTTTAGAGCTTCATCAGACTGCGCGACATCTACGGAGAAATCATCCGTGTTCAGATCATCCAGATCGATCTCGGGAAGGTCAGCTGCCGGATTGGGCTCTAATTCCGGCACTTCCACTTCAAACTCTTCATCGATTTCCGGTTCAGGCTGTTTTACTGTAATGATCAGTTCTGACTCATCGAAATCTTCGTCTTCATCTTCATCTTCCTCATCAAATGTGATGGTCTCAGCTACATTGTCACGCTCTATTTCTTCATCCCGGATCGTGTTGACCACGCGTAGATCATTAACACCTGCTGATTTCAGCTGATTATCATCTGTGTCGTCGGTTTCCGTGCCCCTACTGCCGGTAAATCTATCCAATAATGCTCTGAAATTGGGATTGAAAAGGATCACAGTAACAATGTATCCAAGTACACCGATTAATACCAATGCTCCAAAACGACCTAATGACAAGGCCAGCCATTCATTTACATAGTAACCAAAGGATCCGCCCAGGTAATTTACAGTGCCAGCAAAGTATCCTAGGAAAATAGAAGTCCAAACGGCAAGCAATAGCACTCTCGCATAGGATTTCTGGATTGGAAAAAGTGTTACATTAAAGAGAATTTTGACGCCTGAAATGAAAAGCAGAACGGTAAATCCGAAAGAAGAAAGTCCAAACCAACGATAGATCAACAAGTGAGAGGCCCATGCTCCGAATTTCCCGAGCCAGTTCGATACAGGTTCTTCGCTCCCGTCGAAAAGGAATTCGAATAATCCTTTATTTAACACGCGGTCCTGGTCTTCGGTACAGGTGAAAATATAAGACAAGCAGGAAAGGAACAGGTAGAAAGAAAGGAGAATCAGCATAGCTCCAACAGTCGTTTTGACCTTCTTTTTATCGAAGCGACCGGTCAATCCTTCAACAGGATTCTTGATCTTTATCTTCTCGCCTGACTTGGCTTTTTCGGCTTTTTTCTCAGTCGGTTTGACCTCAGGTTCCGGGGATCTTTCTTCTTTCGGTTTATATTCGTTGTCTGCCATTGTTACACAATATCCTACGAAGATAAATAGTATGAAGTCGCTAAAAGAGCGTCTGTTCGATTATCTATAAACAGCAGTATGTTAGTTATGGAGTCGTTATTTTTCCTGAGGTCCTTCAGCTTGTTCCTGCATTTTGAACAACTCGTCCATGAATTGATCGAATGTCATCCGTTTGTAGTTGGATGGGATTCCGAAACGGTCTTTTTCCGGTTTGCTGAATTCGATGGATGTAAGTTCGTAACGATAGATACCGTCCACGGTTGCGATGTAGTAACGAACTGGTAATCCCGGGAAATTCTCTAAAGTATTGATGTATTTATTACTGTATTTCTTGATGTAAAGGAATTCAAGAGGTTCAGGAAAAACAGAATGGGTAACCTTCAATCGGTTTGCTTTTAAGCCGCCGATCTCCCTTTTTCCCCATCTTTTTTTGAAAGTGTAGGGAAAGGAATCTTGTTTTTCGACATTGTGATCTGTTTGCACAGCAAAGGATCCAACAGGCAGATCTAACAGCAGATAAGATTTGTTCAATGTCATGTGTTTTATGATCACTTGCTTGCCCAATTGGTCTGTTTCATTCTCTATGCGAATAAGTGTGTCGTTAGTATAGATAACCATTTGTTTTGGAGGGAGATACTTTGCTAGACTTGAATCGCAGATAGAGATAGTGTATACAAGCTTTCCGTTAAATCCTTCCTGTTTTTGGGAAAGACTTACGATTGGGAAGAAAATAAGCAGAAAGAGGATCTGTCTCATGTGAAAAATTTAAGTTCGAAGTTAATCAAGATTTGTGGTTCGACCTCCATTTAAAGCTTCAAACGAAGTTTTTATTCATCGGTTACATTTCTTCTGCGGACTTTCTATTCCGATGAATAATGCTAATTTTACCTCACATCGAATTTTATGAGCAAAGAGATCAAATTTATCATCAATCGTTCCGAGATTACTGCTGGTACAAGAGGTGCCTCATTGGGTCCGGATGCCATTTTTACTGCTGCGAGATCCAAGAACAGTGCGTTTTTCTCAAACTTTGATGTGACGGAGTTGCCAAACAATAACTATTTGCTGGACCTTCCGACAGAACACAAGTATGCTAAACGTATTGATGGGTTGATCGGAGTCTTTGAGCAGGTCGCAGATGAACTTAGTAATGAATTGAAAGACGGACATTTTCCGATCGTTCTGGCAGCTGATCACGGTTCTGCAGGAGGAACGATAGCAGGGATCAAAGTGGCATATCCTGATAAGCGATTGGGTGTTGTCTGGATCGATGCGCACGGAGATTTGCATACCCCATATACAACTCCTTCCGGGAATATGCACGGAATGCCACTGTCAACCGCATTGAATGATGATAACCTGGAATGTAAGATCAATGACGTTCCGGAGGAAACAGCGGAACTGTGGAAACAGTTGAAGGCAGTGGGATACGAAGGGGCTAAATTAAAGTCGGAAGATCTTGTTTTTATTGCGGTGCGTGACACAGAACCCCAGGAGGATGCCATCATAAAGCGTTTGAATATCAAGAATTATACGGTGGATGAAGTCAACATGCAGGGAACTGCTCAGATCGTTGAAAAGGTTCTGAAAAGATTGGAAGCCTGCGACATCATTTATATTTCGTTCGATGTGGATTCAATGGATCCTAAAGCGACATCCTACGGGACGGGTACACCTGTTAAAAACGGTTTGATGCCGAAACAAGCTCGTGAGATCCTGAATGGTTTAGGAGCATCACCAAAGACGGTATGTATGGAGATCGTTGAGGTTAATCCGTGTCTCGATGAAAAAATGAACAGAATGGCGGAGGTCACCTTTGAATTGATCGAAAGCCTTGTGAATACAATCAAGAAATAAATTGGAAATGGAGCAACATATCAAGGAGCTGCTGTTGAAGCATGCTGACGAACTTTTTGGAACTGAGGTCAACGGATCACTTATTCAGTTTCAGAAAACAAGGAAGGACGTTGAGGGTGACCTAACGTTGGTGATCTTCCCGTTCGTGAAGATGTTGCGCTGTTCTCCGCAGGAAGCAGGGGAGAAGATCGGGAATTTTTTGGTCGAAAAACTTGATTTCATCCAGAAATATGAGGTGGTAAGTGGTTTCCTGAACCTGGTGATCTCTCCACCTTACTGGATCGAACAGTTGAATGAATTGAATGGTCAGCCGACTTTCGGATATGCTCCGGCGAATTCAAAAAAGCTGGTCATGGTGGAGTATTCCTCTCCAAATACGAACAAGCCCCTTCACCTTGGGCACTTAAGAAATAACTTCTTGGGATATTCTGTTTCTGAGATCCTGAAGGCGAATGGACATAAAGTGATCAAGACCCAGGTCATCAACGATCGAGGGATCCATATTTGCAAAAGCATGCTGGCGTGGGAGAAATTTTCTCCGCTGAATGAAAAAGGGGAGCGCGAAACTCCTGAAAATACTGGGCTGAAAGGAGATAAGCTCGTTGGTAAATATTATGTCGAGTTTGATAAGCATTTCAATGCAGAAGCAAAAGCGATCATCGCTGAATGGGAAGCGGGCAAATTTGACGGTTATCCGTCTGAGGTTACTGATGAGTTCAAACGATTGACTGCAGCCAAAGAAGGGAAAGATGAGAAGGCGGTAAAAGGATTGGATGACAAGATCAAGGACCTCGCAAAAAATCAGACTTCGATCCTTCGTGAAGCAAAGGATATGCTGGTGAAATGGGAAGCACGTGATCCACAGGTTTATCTCCTTTGGACCACCATGAATAATTGGGTGTATCAGGGATTTGATGTTACCTACAAGGCCATGGGGGTTGATTTTGACAAGTTATACTACGAGTCAGATACATTCCTTTTAGGAAAGGATATCGTTCTTGAAGGCTTGCAAAAAGAGATCTTCTACCGAAAGGATGACGGCTCTGTATGGATCGATCTGACATCGGAAGGTCTGGATGAGAAACTTGTTTTGCGTTCAGATGGAACAGCTGTCTACATGACGCAGGATATCGGTACTGCCGTAGACCGTTTTAAGGATTATCCAGATTTGAGCAGTATT
>JBKCJG010000080.1:0-3532 GCA_046301895.1 Flavobacteriia bacterium | reverse complement strand
CTTGACATTATTGCATCCTATGATTCCCTCACTTCGATCTTGACGAAAGAACTTTCCGGAAAAAGAGTTGAAATCAAAAAGAACGAAATAATCTTTAAAACGATTGGAATTGAAGGTGCTTCGGATAAACAACTAACAATCAAGGTGGGCTTTGAAGGAAGTAAAAAGGGAACTTTGTATCTTGTGGGAACACCGATATTTGATTCATTGAAACAGGTCATTTCTTTTCCGGACCTTTCATTTGATATTCAAACGAAGAATGCATTATTGAAATCTGCAAAATGGCTGTTCAGCGAAAAGATAACGGATATGATGAGGGCAAGCGCTGTATTCGATCTGAATCCGCATCTCGTAGAAATGAAAAAGAGCGTTCAGAAGGAGATGAACAGGGAATTAACAGAAGGTGTGCGCTTAAGCGGTAAAATAGAAGGTCTTGAAATCATAAACATCTTCCCTAACCATCATAACCTTATTATTCGCGCACATTCCACCGGAGAAATGAAATTGTCTATGTGATCAGGAGATGACCATATGCTGCGCGACTTTTGGGAATACACTGAATAATCTCCTTTTGAGATCATTAGTGATAGGCAGCGTTTCGATCGCTTCCATCATACATCTCAACCATTCCTGACGGGCTTCTTCCGTAATCTTATGCGGTAAATGACGAAGACGCATCCTTGGATGACCAAACTGTTGTGCGTAAAGATCGGGGCCACCAAGAAATTGAGTGAGGAACATAAATTGTTTCTGTTTGATCCCTTCCTTGTCATTCTTAAAAAGTGGTCCGATTTTTTCTGATACAAAAACACGATCATAAAATGAATCAACAAGTTGTCTCAGCATATTTGGCCCCAACTCTGTATAAAGTGTACGCATAGATTGATTTTTAGTGTTTTAATATTTTTTTAAAGGTGAATTAATCTGTAAATTTGGTTCCATAAGGATGACAAAGGTAATACTAACCATTTTTTTGACCTTTCTGACCACTCTGCTATATGCACAGTCCAAAAAGTCTGCTGAAGGAACCATTGCGGATTGTTCAGGTGCCTTGAATATTTTTAAGTCTGGATCTTACACCTTACAATTTACAGGATCAACGGGAAACAATCGGGAGCTGGAGAACTATCCTTCATTGAAAGAGTTGGGTGACGAAAATCTCATTTGGATTTCATACATCGCCGAAGATGATGGAGTTTTAAGTTTTGATGCAACAATTGGACAGGACTATCTTCAAATGGTTGTATTTCAGGAGATGACCTCTAACATTTGTGTTGAATTACCCAGAGGAATTGCTGAAATCAAGCGTATTCATCAGCAGAAAGGACAGTCTGCTGTTGGTTTAAACAGGACTACATCGGCAGGATTCTTGTACCCCATAGAATTGATGGCTGGGCAAAAGGTTGTTATCTGTTTCTCGACATTGCCAAAGAGTAAAGCATTTATAAAATTAAATTTCAAATTCCAGGAAAACGAAAATGCTGCCAAAGCATTGAATGAAACGAAGATAATCGACAACAGGGATGATGAATTTGCTCCATCACTGTCCATAATGGTGCGCGATGCTGAGTCGGATGAGCCAATTATTGCAAATATAACAATCGAAGGTCCTAAAGACCTGGCCGCACTTTACAAGGGAAGTGATGTCTTTTGCAATGTTTCAAGACCATGTAAAGTTGCTATCAAGTGTGATGCTGAGGGATACTTTTTCATTGATTCGGAAGAAAACCTTATAGCAACTTCTAACCAGGAAATTCTGCTGAAAATGGAACGTATCTCTGTAGGAAAGAGCATGCAGATCGAAGAGATCGAGTTCAAACCCGGAACGAGTGAATTCATGCCAGGTTCGGATGGAAAACTCAGGCGTTTGAAAGATTTTATGGCATTGAATGCAGATATCCAGATTGAGATACAAGGCCATGTCCATACAGATAAGACAGATGACAACCATTTTGCATCACAAAAGCTCTCTGAAGCCCGAGCAAAACGCGTGATGATTTATCTAACAGAACATGGAATTTCCAGGGAACGCATGACTGCTGTTGGGTATGGTAATTCCAAACCTATCTATCCGGATGCGAAACTAGCCTATGAAGAGCAGGCTAATCGAAGAGTTGAGATATTGGTGAAATGATCACGGGATCTATTTATCCAATACTATTTTCACCTGAATACTTATTTCGTTCAATCGCACACTGTTAATCGAAACTTAACAATAAAACACATTGTTTTTTGACGCGAATCGTCTTCTTATCTAGTCCAATGAAAAAGGGCCACTGTTGAGGCCCTTCATTATATTGTCATTATTTCTTTCTCTTTAGCATCAAGAAGATCATCCACCTTCTTCACAAAACCATTGGTTATGTTCTGTATCTCATTTTCGGCATCCTTTGCCATATCTTCGGACAGGCCTTCATTTTTAAGGTCCTTAACCATATCCAAAGCGTCCTTGCGGTTATTGCGGATACCGACCTTGGCATGCTCACCTTCCGCTTTAGATTTCTTAACAAGTTCGCGACGACGCTCCTCCGTTAAGGGGGGCACTGAAATGATAAGGATCTCACCATTGTTCTGCGGAGCAAAGCCTAGATTTGAATTGATGATCCCTTTCGAAATCTCATTCAACATGGTTTTTTCCCATGGTTGAACAGTGATCGTGCGCGCATCGACAGTACCCACGTTAGCAACCTGCTGAAGCGGTGTTGGTGATCCGTAATAATCCACCATTACTCCATTCAACATCGATGGAGTGGCTTTACCGGCGCGGATCTTTGTCAATTCATTGTCTAAATGGTTCAACGACTTGCTATTTGCAGACTTGAACTCCTCATAGATCATCTGTAATTCTTCCGTCATGAATAAAGATTTTGACAAAAATAGTATTTTCTAGTTTCGAACGATCGTTCCCACCTGTTCACCTTCCATTAATTTCTTTAAGTTACCCGGTGTGTCCATATCGAAAACAATAATCGGTAGATCGTTCTCTTTACAAAGCGTGAAGGCAGTCATATCCATGACCTTCAATCCATTATTGTAGGCATCATCAAAACTGATCATATCATACTTCGTTGCATTCGGATCCTTGAATGGATCTGCAGTGTATATTCCATCAACACGAGTTCCTTTCAGGATCACATCTGCATTGATCTCAATTGCTCTCAATGACGCAGCTGAATCTGTTGTAAAGAATGGATTACCCGTTCCTGCGCCGAAGATCACTACACGTCCCTTTTCAAGGTGTCTCACCGCTCGACGACGCACATAAGGTTCGGCGATCTCTTTCATTTCAATTGCAGATTGTAAACGTGTCTTGATACCTGCAGACTCCAGTGCTGACTGCAAGGCCATTGAGTTGATCATTGTTGCCAACATCCCCATATAATCTCCATGGGTACGGTCCATACCTCCTTCTTCGGCTTGAACGCCGCGGAAAATATTCCCTCCGCCGATAACGATCGCGATCTCAACTCCAAGATCATGGATCTCTTTAATCTGTTTTGCATATTCAGATAGTCTGTTATTGTCTATACCG
>JBKCJG010000079.1:0-2188 GCA_046301895.1 Flavobacteriia bacterium | reverse complement strand
AAGCACAAAGCCATCAAGAATGACGACTTCTTTTTTATTGATAAGGCTTTCGTAGAAGCTGATCAATGCAGCTGGTCCAAGCATTTGTCGGATCAGATCGATCACCATTGAACCTTTCTGCGCAGCATCTTTGTCATTGTTACTTAAGCTGATCGCAGTTTTGTTGAGGTACGTGATCTTGCAGGCGCTATCAACGAGTATGACCGCACTTTTAAGTTCACCAAAAAAGGCATCGAGCTCTACCTCAGAATTGAGAATGCCGGATCCCTTCACCAATTTATTCAACTGGTAAAGGTCGTGGGTGAATTCGTTCTCATTCCGCACAGTTTTGAGCATAGCCTTTTTTATTACTGCGAACTTAATGTCTAAATTCATCCCTTTTTCATTTGAACCAATGCATAATGATGTGTAACCAAAGAATTCAGGGCGCGTTTTTTGATATATTTAAATCCATGCGTTCCTTTCTAATTTTATTCGTATTCATTTTTGCAGAACACTCGAGGGCGCAGATCATTTTTGACAAAGTCAAGTATGATTTTGGTGATCTTGAAGCCTATGATGACCGATTTGTCGATATTAGAGTAACGAACAAAGGATCGAAGAGAGAATATCTGCTGAGTGTCAAAAAACCGCTTGATGTCGTCTACTTGGTGAATGGTCAGTTCATTGAGAAAGACAGCTCCCTTATCGTCCGCTTGCAAGTCAATCCAAAATTGAAAGGGCGATTTAACTATGAAGTGGATATCTATACGAGCGATAAGGATATTCCTATGAAGATCAAATTGACTGGTTCAATGAAGAACCTCCCTTCAGATAACATGTCGGCCTTCACATCATGCCCTGATTTTTCATCGAGACCTGGTGGCCGAGCGAATAATTTTGACCTTACTGTTGTGACAATTGACAAAGAAACCAAGAAGCCCCTCAGCAATTCAAAGGTGACCTTGATCCAGAATGGTCAGCCTGTATGGGCGAGAGCCACGGATAAACAAGGTAAGATCAAAGAAGAATCAATAGTGGGGTTTAGTTATTTCTATGCAACACATGATTTGTACTTTCCTGCAGAGCTGGGGGCATATATCAATTTTCAGCGTAACTACATTGTTCTTGAGCTTCAAATGGATCCGGCCATGTGTTTACCTGTTCCTCAGGAGTATATGCCTGTACCTGTCGATACCATGCAAAAACAGGAGAGTGTGATCGCGATCAATGATAAACTGGAAGATGATCTGAAAAATGAGCAGGCCGAACCAATCCTCGATGAGGTACCTGTTGCCTTTACGTCGTTAGATAAAGAAGACTTTTCAGATGAAAATTTCAAACCGGTCAATGTTGTGTTCGTACTGGACATTTCTGCTTCAATGAACCAGGGAGACAAGATGGAACTCATGAAGTACTCATTATTTCAGCTGGTCGGAATGCTTCGTCCTCAGGATAAAATGGCAATCGTGACCTATGCTACTGATGCGCAAATACTTTTAAAACCAACTTCAGGATCGGAAAAAGAACGCATCAATGCGGAAGTTACAGCATTAAAAGCCGGAGGTATGACTGCTGGTGGAGAGGGAATCAAACTGGGGTATAAACAGGCTTTAAAAGGAAAGTTACCGGACGGTGCCAATCAGATCATTGTGATCACAGACGGAGCATTTAACCGAAATTCTACAGATTATAAGAAGTTTGTAAAAAAGTACCGTAAAAAAGGAATAAGTATGTCAGTGGTAGGCATTATGAATAAGGAAGTTGATGAAAAAGAAATGCGTGAAGCGGCAGAAGTGGGAGGCGGTCGCTATGTTCCTGTTCACAAGCTAGTCGATGCGCAGAACAATTTGAAACAGGAGATTAGAATGTCATCTTTCAGAAGAATGAACTGAGAACGTGGTGCTTAAAATTCTAGTGTCAAAATAGTACCGGAGCCTATTTCACTCTGCAGATCAAAGGAAGCACCGATCAAATTGGCTCTTTTTTCCATGTTACTTAGGCCAAATCCTCTTTTTGCGCTCTTAAGATCAAATCCTGCACCGTCATCAGAGAGTACCAGTTGTATGTTCAGTCCTTTGGATTTAATGAGACAGTAAACATTTTTACAGTTCGAATATTTTTGAGAATTGGACACGAATTCTTGTACAATTCTGAAAATGTTGAATGCAGTGTCCGAGGGGATCTTCTTGGATTCAGATAGTTTATT
>JBKCJG010000078.1:0-26263 GCA_046301895.1 Flavobacteriia bacterium | reverse complement strand
CAGGAAAATACACCGTGATAAGCGTTGATACTGACAATAATACTTCAAGAAGCCATTTAACAATCCGATAAGAGAACGCAGATCTAGACCACCTTCAATCTCTAACCACCCGTTCATTCGAAGCGGGTGGTTTTTTTATTTTTCCAATCTTTTCAGGATTGAAGTCGTGGAGAAACCATCAACCAGATCGATCGTGAAAACATCTCCACCATTTTTTCGAACGATATCTGAGCCTACGATGTATCTTTTTGAAGCCGGATCGGTTTCATTCGGATCATAATCTGCACCCTTCACGAGAATATCAGGAAGAAGTTCCCGAATCACATCGATAGGAGTCTGATCCTCAAAATAAACGATCAAATCGACAAAACCGAGCGCTGCAAGCACGATTCCTCTCGCATCCTGATCATTAACCGGTCGATCATCTCCTTTACCCTGCATTTTTACCGATGAATCCGTATTCAGTGCTACGATCAGACGATCACCCCGCTCAGCAGCCTCTGCAAGATACGTGACATGACCTTTGTGCAGAATATCAAAACAACCATTCGTAAAGACAACACGGTCGCCTTTCATCTGCCACATAGCAACGCGTCTTTTTGCTTCGTCCAACGGAACGATCTTACTCTGAAGGTAGGTTAATCGGCTCATTTTCTTTTGTATAATTCTTTGGCAACAATATCAGAGAAATAAGTCCAAGTAAGATCATTAATAAGGTTTGTGTAACCCAAACCAACATGCCCAGCGCATTGCCAATCGCCTGTGCATCTTGTGGGTAGTCCTTTCCGATGTAGAACGCCACCACCAATCCAACCAATAAGGGATATGTTCCGATACCACCGTTAGTAAATGTGATGCCCAGAGAACCAGCAATAAAACCTAGGAGAATTCCCTGAAATTCAATCTGAGAAGTTTGTTCAAGTGCCTGGAAAGGAATAGCAAACATTGCTACGTAACATCCCCAGATCACGAGGGTGTGAAAGAGATAACCCAATGGCTGCTTGGAGCGAAAAATTGATAATAATCCAGCTAACACATCCTTTGCAAAACCGATGAACTTTTGTCTGAAAGAAGGTCTGAAAACAAACAGATAGGCAAATGTAACACCCAGAAAAACAATAACAGAATAGATCACGATCCTCCATGGAAAGCCCCCTGCAGCATTAGCGCTGCTCCCACCGAACTCCATCTCAATCCTTGCTTTGATCTCCATAAAATCGTCAAAGCCCAATACAGCCGTCAACAAAGCGACAGAACCAAGCATTACAAGATCAACAGCTCTCTCAGCGATAATGGTTCCGAAGGAGGAAGAGAAAGGTACACCGTCCGATCGATAGAGCATAGCAGATCTCGAAGCTTCTCCTGCCCGGGGAATGGTAAGGTTAACAATATAACCGATCATAACAGCATGGTATCGGTTCCAAAAACTAGTCTTGTAACCCAGCGGTTCAAGGACATATTTCCAGCGGTAAGCGCGTGAAAAATAAGCGATCACACCTAGCATCAACGACAGTCCAATCCAGAAATAGTTGGCCTCGTAGATCGCCTTGTAAAACGATTTTCTGGAGTCATCGGACATGTTTGAGAAAAAGACCCAGATCAGATAGACGCCCAACATCAGCGGCAATACCGTTTTAACAAATGTCAGGATCGTCTTTTTAGTCATCAGTCGATGCGATTGGTTTCTTCATTCGGGAATACCAAACTTGGTTTAAAGTTCTTTGCTTCTTCAAAATCCATGAATGCGTAACCGATTATAATGATCATATCGCCCATTGCGACTCTGCGTGCAGCAGGACCATTCAAACAGATCGTGCCAGACTTTCTATCCCCTTTTATGACATAGGTTTCAAAGCGCTCACCGTTATTGATGTTCACGATCTGTACGCGCTCACCTTCGATCAGGTTAGAAGCCTCCATCAAATCTTCATCGATGGTAATGCTTCCGATATAGTTCAGATCCGCTTGTGTAACCTTTACCCTATGGATCTTGGATTTTACAACTTGTATCAACATCCTCTTAACAATTCGGGGACAAAGGTAAATGAATTTTAAATAGTGAAGAATGTTTCCTGATACAAGTTCATAGTACTTGAAATGAGTAAGAACTCATAATTGAACATTATCGATCAAACGAACATCTCCACAAAAAGCGGCGATACAACAAGCGGAACTTTCCCCCCAGTGTTCTGTCAATGTCTGCAGCGTTTCACTGTCAACTACCTCCAGATATTCCAGCTTCAATTTACCTTTCGCAAAAAATTCGATCGCTTTTTCTTTTGCTTTGGCAGGAGTACAGTCTTTCTTGAGACCGGAGACGAATTGAAGTGTATTAAACAGAATCAGTGCGTCTTGTCTCTCAGAATCAGTCAATCTTAAATTCCGGCTGCTCAAGGCCAAACCATTGTTCTCCCTTGTGGTTGGGCATGGGACTATATCTACCGGAATTTTTAATACACGGACCATTTTTTGGATGATCGCCAACTGCTGAAAATCCTTTAAACCAAAAAAAGCCTTGTCCGGCCTCACGATATTGAACAAGTTTCTGACAACATGAACCACCCCTTGAAAATGCCCCGGTCTGAATTTTCCCTCCATGACCTCATCCAGACCATCAAGATCGATGGGTAAATATTGATCCTCTGCAGGATAAACTTCTTCGTATGATGGTGCAAAGACGATAATATTGCCAACCGAACCTAAAAGTGCAACATCTTTTTCAAGCATTCGGGGATATTTTTCAAGATCCGAAAGGTTATTGAACTGCGTAGGATTTACGAAAATACTGACAATCACTGCATCCGACTGCTGAAAAGCGCGTCTTACCAGTGTCAGGTGTCCTTCATGCAAAGCTCCCATAGTAGGCACAAAACCGATAGTTTTCCCATCAGCTCTGAGCTTCTCGACCTCTTCCGAAATTGCAGTCCTTGTATGAAAAACGTTCATTGCTCTCTGAATGCCCTGAATACGCAAGGCGACAAAACTATTCCTTTTTGTTGAAGTTCCGCTTTTTTTTCTATATTTTTGTATCTGTTTTTACGAATCAATCATTCATGGAGAAAAAGAAAATACTTTTCGTCTCTCAAGAGATCGCTCCCTTTTTACCAAAATCTGAAATTTCAAGTACTGCCCGACGACTTCCTCAGGGAATTCAGGAGGCAGGAAAGGAAATCCGTGTTTTTACACCACGTTTCGGAAGTATCAATGAAAGACGTCATCAACTTCACGAAGTGATCCGTTTATCCGGCATGAATCTGATAATTGATGATACGGATCATCCGCTGATCATCAAGGTTGCATCGATTGCTGCAGCGAGGATGCAGGTATATTTTATCGATAATGATGAATATTTCAAGCGCAAGAACAATGTAGCCGATGACAAGGGTATCGATTACGAGGATAATGATGAACGTTCGATGTTCTTCTGTCGCGGTGTTCTCGAAACAGTTAAAAAGTTGGGTTGGCAACCTGATGTTATCCATTGTCATGGTTGGATGACTGCACCAATGGCACTTTACATCAAAAAGCTTTACAACAAAGACCCACATTTTTCAGATACCAAAGTTGTTTACAGTATCTACAACGAAGGGTTTAACAAAAATTGGGACCCAAGGTTTGGGGATAAACTTAAATTTGATGGATTCGACGATGATGTTGTAAATCAGCTGAGAGATACCAGCTTCGGGAACATCACCCGTGTTATTACAAAATATGCGGATGGTATTAACGTTGCCAGTGAGGAACTAAGTCCTGAATTGAAAGTCATTTTTGAGGAGGCCACTTGTTTGAAACAAGAATTCGTTCCCGAAGAGATGCAAACGAAAACAATGTCAGAGTTTTTTAATAGAGTAATTGAAGAATCTGTTCTCATATAACATGACAAACGAATATTCCAGAATGTGGCGGAGGGTTTTCAGACTTTCCGCTACTTTTTTAATAGTATTTGCTGCGCTGATCTCCTGCAAGAAGAAGGATTCTTCCATTGGAAACAGTGTGCTGAACCAGAACGATCTTCTAAACTCAGCGCAAGTTGATACTTTTTCACTGACGACCTATACCATCCTTGAAGATTCGGCTATCACAGACAACCCGGCGTATGCTGTTCTTGGTTCCTATAACGATCCTAAATTCGGAACCGTCGATGCAGGCTTTTACACACAGTTTCGTCTTTCAGGGGTAAATCCCAACTTCGGAACTGCTCCGATCTCGATCGATTCAATTGTCCTTGGCTTGGAATATGTCAACTATTACGGAGATCTGTCCAGTCAAACTGTTGAGGTTTATCAAATGACCGAAGATATCGATCTTGACTCCACCTATTATGCATTCACGACAAAGGCAAATAACGGTATTGACCTTGTTGAACCTGGCTACGGAACATTTACTCCGGATCCTGATGGTATAACAATAATCGGCGAAGACACCGTTGACACACAACTAAGAATCCGTTTAAAGAATTCCTTAGCGCAAGCGCTGATCGCTGAAGCAAGTTCCGGAGGTGCCAACTTTACAACCAATGAAAACTTTGTTTCCTATTTTAAGGGTCTGAATGTGCGTGTCAATAATGGTGCTCAAGCCAGTGGCAGAGGTGGGATCTTCTATTTCAATCTCAATGATCCGCTTTCTAAGATGACCATTTATTATGAACAGGATGGAACAAAAAAACGGTTCGACTTCCTAATTAATTCGGAGTGTGCTGACTTCAATCATGTTGCGATTAATAACACAGGAAAACCTGTTCAAAGTGTCATTAATGATACGATCAGTGGACAAAAAGAATTCTATGCGCAGGCATTCAAAAGCAGAGCCGTGGTAAGAATACCGGGATTGCAGAATCTACCTGAAAAAGCGGTGATCCATAAGGCTCAGCTTGTCCTCCCGATCCAGTATCAAAATGGTGCAAAATACCAACCAGCAGATGAGCTTTCAGTCTCTGTGTTTTTTAATGGCTCATTGTCAGGGATCGGAGTATTTGGATTCTATGACTATTCATTCAAGCAATATACCGTCGATGTAAGGAATTATGTTCAGGCATTCGTTGCGAATGAGGTGATATCCGACGAATTGATCCTGTCTCCACGATTATTTATAACATCGGCAGAGCGCGTGATCTTCAATGGTCCTGAAACCATTAATAAGATGAAACCTAAGTTAATCGTTACCTATACCGAATTTTAATCATGTGTGGAATTGTAGCCTATATTGGTAAGAAGCAAGCCTATCCAATCATTCTGAAAGGGTTGAAAAGGCTCGAGTATCGTGGTTACGACAGTGCCGGAATCGCATTGTTGAACAGCGGACAGATCAATTTATACAAGAGACAAGGTAAAGTTTCCAACCTTGAGGAATTTGCTGCAGATAAAGACCTGATTGGTCATGCCGGAATAGGTCATACACGCTGGGCGACACATGGTGCGCCGAATGACGTCAACGCACATCCTCATTATTCAACCGACGGTTCAATCGCACTGATACATAACGGTATCATTGAAAACTATGATTCATTGCGAAAAGAATTGATCAATCATGGATATGTATTTAAAAGCGAAACAGATACGGAAGTATTGGTTCACCTGATCGATGATATTCGGAAGAATGAAAACGTTTCACTTTCGGAAGCTGTTCGCCTGGCCTTGCAAAATGTTGTAGGTGCCTATGCTATCGTAGTGCTTTCAAAAGACAATCCTAATCAACTTGTAGCAGCAAGAAAAAGTAGTCCACTTGTTGTGGGTATCGGCACAGAAGGTGATTTCTACCTTGCTTCAGATGCTACACCGATCGTGGAATATACGAAAAGAGTGGTCTATCTTGAAGATGAAGAGATCGCGATCGTTGATCTTCAGGATGGGCTCAAGATATTGAATATTGGAAATCAGGAGATCACACCATATATTCAGCAACTTCAACTCGAGCTGGAAGCACTTGAGAAAGGTGGTTACGAGCATTTTATGCTAAAAGAGATCCACGAACAACCCCGATCGATCAATGATTGTTTCCGCGGTCGTCTGAATGCCGAGGAAGGATGGGTTTCATTGGGTGGAATCAAGGAATATGAGCAAAAAATGATCCATGCACAGCGGATCGTGATGGTCGCATGTGGTACTTCATGGCATGCTTGCCTGGTTGGCGAATATCTTTTCGAAGACCTGGCCCGCATAAATGTTGAGGTGGAATACGCCAGTGAATTCCGATACCGAAATCCCATCATCAATGAAAATGATGTGGTGGTCGCTGTTTCGCAATCGGGAGAAACTGCTGACACATTGGCAGCACTGGAATTGGCTAAATCAAAGGGTGCAACGATCCTTGGAGTTTGCAATGTAGTGGGATCTTCCATCTCGCGCATCACGGATGCAGGATCATACACTCACGCGGGCCCTGAGATTGGTGTAGCCTCAACAAAGGCCTTCACTGCGCAGGTTACCGTTCTAACGCTTATGGCATTATCTCTTGCACAGAAAAAAGGCACTATCAGTGAGAGCAAGTTCCATACAATGCTTGCAGAGCTGGAAGCTATTCCTGAAAAAGTGAAGAAGGTACTGGAACAGAATTCTCAGATCGAAAAGATCGCGGATATTTATAAGAATGCGTCTAATGCTCTATATCTAGGTAGAGGCAGTTCTTTTCCTGTTGCACTGGAAGGAGCTTTGAAATTGAAAGAGATCTCCTACATCCACGCGGAAGGTTATCCTGCAGCTGAGATGAAACACGGACCAATCGCATTGATTGATGAAGAGATGCCGGTTTTCGTAATTGCAACACAAGGGACCTCCTATGAAAAGGTTGTGTCCAACATTCAAGAGGTTAAAGCGCGTAAAGGACAGATCATCGCGATTGTGACAGAAGGAGATGTTCATGTGAAAGAGATAGCAGACCATGTGATTGAGATCCCTGATACAGACGAACACTTGGTTCCTTTGTTGGCGACGATACCTCTACAGTTGCTTTCATACCACATTGCAGTAATGAGAGGATGTAACGTGGACCAACCACGAAATCTGGCTAAGTCTGTTACGGTAGAGTAAATACTGTTAACACAATTCATAAAAAAAGCGGTGATCATAAGATCACCGCTTTTTTTATTCTGATTGATCATTCAATTGTGATCCTTTTAATGAGGAGGACGTCGTTTCCTCTAAATCTGAGTGAGTAGACTCCTGTTGCGCAACTTGTGAAATCTATTGTCAATGTCGTTGATTTCACATCATACTTTCGAATTAATCTACCTGCCGCATCAGTCAATTCAAGAATGTCGAACTTCATCAAATCATCTCCGGTAACATTCACGATTGCTTTTGTGGGATTTGGATATATCTGAATAGCGATTTCCTCTGACTCTCCAATTCCAGCGCACGCATCTACCGTGATGATCGCGTCTGCACTGTTAGAACAACCATTTTCCGTCAATGAATAGGTAATTGTAAATGTACCCACTCCGGAAACTACAGGATCAAATGTACTTCCTGCAACTCCAGTACCCGAGTAAAACCCACCGGAAGGTGAACCATTCATTAAACTTACCGGACTCCAGTTCTCGCAAACCGTTGAATAGTTTGATTGAGAAACTACAGGCAATGCATTCACAGTGATCGTAAATGTCTGGGGTGTTCCCAAACAACCATTTAGATCAGGAATAACACTAATGGTGGCAACTCCCAAATCCGTTGCTGTAAATGAAGCAATATCACCACTGCCTGAACCGACAAGTCCAACCGCGGTGTTATCATTGGTCCAAGTGTAAGTTGAACCACTTCCTGAGAACTGAACAAGGTTAGTGACACCCCCTTCACAAACGTTTTGATCAATTGGATCGGTTACAGTGGGAAGTGGGTCTATCGTCAGTGTGAAAGTACTGGAACCTGATGTGCCACAGGTACTGGAAGCAACCACCGAGATTGTTCCACCAACTGAACCGGCATCCACTGCGATCGAAGTGGTACCCTGTCCGGAAGTGATCGTTGAACCGACGGGTACTGTCCAGGTATAATTCGTTGCTCCGGTAACCGCAGCAATTGAATAGGTGTTTCCGGTTGCAGACTGACAAACATTCGATGAACCACTGATAGCTCCCGGAGTTGCCGGAGCAGCACTGCTCAATGTTACAAGTATTACCGTCCCTGATGAAGCACCACAACCGTTGCTGGTAGTTACTGTAATATTTCCTGATGTCGAACCAAACGTTATGGTTGCACTCGTAGTACCCTGTCCTGCTGTTATCGTCGATCCGGTTGGAACCGTCCAGTTGTAGGTCGTTGCACCCGTCACTGCTGCAATTGAATAAACATTACCCGGTGATGTGCTACACGCTGTTGCTGATCCGGAAATTGTTCCCGGCGCAGCAGGTACAGCATTTACAATTAATGCAAATGCTGCAGCGGTAGAGGTTCCACAACTGTTTGTTGCCGTAACATTTATTGTTCCGGATGTTGTTCCGGAAGTTAGGTTTACAGATGTTGTTCCCTGACCTGAAGTGATGGTAGCGCCTGTTGGAACAGACCAGGTGTAGCTCGATGCACCACTAACCGCTGCTATCGAATATGTATTACCAGTTGTACCCGAACAAACCGCTGCCGATCCTGTGATCGTTCCAGGGGTTGACGGCGCCGTATTTATAATGATCGGTTTGAGAGTTGCGGTAGAGGAACCACAACCATTGTTCGAGGTTACAGAAATATTACCTGAAGTTGATCCGGCTGTAACTGTAATACTTGTTGTTCCTTGACCTGCAGTTATTGTCGTCCCTGCAGGAACAGACCACGTGTAACCTGTTGCTCCGGAAACAGAGGTGACAGAATAGGTAATTCCCCCAGCACCTGCGCAAACTGTCGCAGATCCGGAAACAGTTCCAGGTGCTGCAGGTGCAGTATTCACGGACATTACAAATGTAGCAGCGGAAGAAGTTCCACATCCATTTGATGCCGTAACTGTAATGTTTCCGGTAGTTGATCCAGCCGTAACCGTGATACTTGTTGTTCCCTGTCCAGCGGTGATTGTTGAACCTGTCGGTACAGACCATGCATAACTTGTTGCACCGGAAACTGCAGCAATTGAATAAGTGTTACCTGTTGATCCGGAACAGATAGCTGCTGTTCCATTGATCGTTCCCGGTATTGCCGGAACAGTATTCACTGACAATGTGAACGTTTGTGCCGCTGAGGTACCACATCCATTCGTCGCTGTAACCGTTATGTTACCAGCCGTTGCTCCAGAAATCACTGTGATTGATGTTGTGCCCTGTCCAGCTGTAATCGTTGAACCTGCCGGTACAGTCCATGTGTAACTTGTAGCTCCGGCTACCGCTGAAATTGAGTAGGTATTTCCGGTTGAGCCAGAACACACTGCCGACGTTCCTGAGATCGTGCCGGGTGTTACAGGTGCAGCGTTCACAGAAAGAGCGAAGGCCTGTGCTGCAGACGTTCCACAACCGTTTGTAGCAGTTACCGTCACGTTACCCGAAGTTGTTCCCGCTGCCACAGTGATGGATGTTGTTCCTTGACCACTAGAGATGGTTGATCCTGAAGGAACTGTCCAGGTGTAACTGGTAGCACCTGCTACTGCTGCAATTGAATAGGTCAGACCGGTTGTTCCAGAACACACAGAAGCTGTACCTGTAATGGCACCAGGTGTAGCTGGCGTATTGATCACATTTATATATGCTGTTTGATTCGAGGTGTTAGAACCCGAAGCATTCGTCACTGTCAATGAAACGTTGTAAGCACCAGTCGAGGCATATGTTACAGTTGGATTCTGAGCTGTACTCGTTGCAGGTGTACCTCCCTGGAAAGTCCAGTTGTAGCTTGTTGGGCTACCAGCAGAAGTGCTTGTATATTGAACAGTTTGTCCAATACATGCTGTTCCTGATGGTGCAGAAGTAAAACTTGCGGTTGGGGGTGTCGGAGCAGCAACTCCTGTAATATTAATATTGTCAACATATAAAGCATTTCCGTAACCGGCGAGATTTCTGAATGCAATGATCACATTACTTTGACCAATGTAACTATTCAAGCTTACTGTTTCCGTTCGCCATTGAGAGGCAGATGTTGGGACGAAAAGTGCGGTCATAGGGTTTACTGTAGGCAGGTTACCCGCCCCTATGGTTGAACCAGTTTTACTATACTCATTCGCCCATGATGCGCCGCAATCGGTTGAAACTGCTACCTCCAAACCATCGACATATGTCGCACTGTAGGCCGCGTATGCCACATCAAAAGTAACTTGTGCACTGGTGTAACCACTGAAATTCAAACGCGGGGTTCTCATTTCATCTGTGTTGCCGGCATCATTAAAATTGAAATTGTCAAACCACATGCTGTTACCACCGGTAGGTGCATTACCCACGGTTGCCTCTCTCCTCCAGGTTGTATCACCCAGGTCCAAATTTATGATCGTCCAACCTGTTGGCGGAAAAGTCGCGGTGGTAAACCCTTCTGTTAACGGAAGAGAACCACCTGTACCACCAAGGACAGTTATGTAGGCTGTTTGCGTGTTGGTATTGGATCCACTGGAATTTGTAGCGGTCAATGTGACATCATATACTCCGGCAGTGTTATACGTCACTGTCGGATTTGTTGCTATTGAATTAATCGGTGAGCCCCCCTGAAAGGACCAAGCATACGTATCGGGTAAGCCACTTGAGGTGTTTGTGAAAGTTACCGACTGACCAACACAGATGGTAGTGGATGATGCTGTGAAACTGGCCGCAGGTACTGCCGGTACTGCCGTGTAAAGATCACTGTCCCAAGTACCTCTTCCAAAAGTTGCAGCCCTCAAACGTCCGGTTGAGTAATAGATCTCAAGATCAGTAACAGCGCAATTCGGTAAGCCCGTGTTGAATGCGATCCATGCACTTGTATTGTTCTTGTAGTAAACACCCATATCTGTTCCAACATAAATTGCGGCATCCGTTGATCCATTGGAATACACCACGCAATTAACAGGAATATTCGGAAGACCCGTTGATATATTCGTCCAGCTTGTTCCGCCGTTTGTTGTCTTAAATACCTTTGTAGAAACCCCATATCCTGAATACGTTACAAATGCAAGATTTGGATCGGTATTTGAAATCGCAATTCCGGAGGGCTGCACTGTTGTCGGTAAACCTGTCGATACGGCGGTGAAGTTAGTCCCTCCATTCGTCGATTTGGAAACACCATTCGTTCCTGATTTCAGAGCATAAATTATCTGATTATTACTCGGTGCAATTGCAAACTCCAGAATTGCGCCGGTTCCCGTGGGTGTTCCGAGCGCAGACCATGAGGTACCCGAATTGGTTGTCCGATACAATGCGTTTCTACCACCTGCGTAATATGTGGTGGCGGTAACTGGATCTTGGTGAATGACACTTAACCATTCAGTTCCTGCAGGCAATCCTGTATTAATTGGAGTGAATGTTCCGCCTCCATTCGTTGAACGGTAATAATCGCCGTAAACGTATGATCCAACCATAATGTTATTGTTTGTCCTGTCTATGAAACAGTCCATGCCGTCACCGCCATAGACTTCCGTCCATGTTCCGTTGAAACGGTTCGTGCCATTGTCCTGATGACCTGCAATTATCAAAGAAGCATTGGATGTTGATTGACCAATCCTGTATTGCTGAGCAATCGCAAGGTTTGCGCTGATATCGGACCAACCTGTTCCGTTATTCGTTGACCTGTTTATCCCGCCATCATTGCATGAAAAAAGGGTGGTGCCTGATCCAGGCAAGAATTGAATATCATGAATATCAGCATGCACATATGGTTTACTGTAGCTACCTGTCCAATGGCTGTTCAGCGTAAATGATGTTCCGCCGTTCGTACTTCGCCACATGTTAATTCCACCAGTAAAGACTTCATCGGCATTGGTCGGAGAAACAGCAAGTGCAAGATCATACCAACCCTGTCCCCCGGCGTCACCGCCATTATCCCAGCCTAAAATGTTATTCGTTGCATTTGAAGCCATACGGGTAGTGAAGGAAGTGCCACTGTTCGTTGAGCGGATCAAACCAAGGAAACCGGAATCCGAACCTCTAGCCGCAAGAACATAGACATATGCCGAATTTGCAGGGGTAACTGCTATCGACAAACGACCAATTCCCGTAAGTCCGGTTGAAATCGTACTCCAATTTAATCCACCGTCGGTTGACCTTTTGAAAACCGTACCAGCAGCATACACGGTATTTGGATCGCCGGGTTTAAATTCTGCGTCCATCACTCCGTTGAATGTGCCTGTAGGCTGCGTCCATGTAGCTCCACCATCACTTGTTCTCCAGATGCCGTTAGAGCCAAATGCCATCAGGATCTGAGGATTTGTCGGATTGATCAACAGACGGCTGATCGTCCTACCCTGGCTAGCTGTCCAGTTAAGACCTGTTGTATTCCATGTTACACCTCCATCCGTTGACTTCAGCACACCTGTGCTGAATGAATCGCCGGCCTCACCGTCACCGGTAGCAATGTACATGGTCTGTGTATTAGCAGGATTTATCGCTATGTCCGTTACTCCAATAACTGTCAGCTGATCCGTATTTGTTGACCAGCTGGACCCGCCATTCGTCGTTTTCCAAAGTCCTCCATCAGGAGCTCCTACATACATTATTGTTGAATTATTCGGGTCAAAACGGACAAAATTCAATCGCCCTGCACCCCCGCCGGATGGTTTACCTACAGGTCCGAGAATGGTCCAGTTACCTGCAACAGACTTTATGACACCTGCTTGAGATTGTTCCTGTTCCCACTGAATAAAATTCTCGTAGGTCTTGGTTGGCAGTGTCATATCTCCAGAAGGATATACCCTTGGAGCCATGTAGGCTTCCCATCTTCGAAATGCTTTGTATCCTTTTCCTTTTTCGATCGTCCTACCCTCCCAATACTGATTGAAATATGTTTGTACATCGTAAAAGTTAACATTAGGGTCACGCATCATCTGTACCCATTCTTGCCCATGAGAGGAGAAGCTCATAGCTGCAAATAGCACAACCATAAAGGCATAGCTCAGTTTCATTTTCATAGTTTGCATTGTTTAGAGGAACAAGATAGCAAAACAAATTTAGAATCGAAAAAAATGCGGTTTAAAGGTCAAGGACCCCAACCTGGAACGTTCACGATCTCTTGTTTTTCTGAAAACTGATTAAACACACAGACTGCATATTTAGAGGTTATTGGTTTCAAAGCATTGTTCGGAAGTAATAACGAAAACTGAATATTCCTTTCATTTTATCTATATTAAACAAAATTTTCGCAGTGTCTCTGATCACCCCTCTCAATGACAAACACAAAGACTTCTTCGAATCCGTTTTCGAGGTAGTTCGACTCATCCCGCAAGGAAGGGTGACATCATACGGAGCGATCGCGAAATATCTCGGTAGTGCGCGCTCTAGCCGCATGGTAGGTTGGGCAATGAATGCTTCCCATAAAATACCCGGAATTCCGGCACATAGAGTCGTCAACAGAAATGGGCTCCTTTCAGGTAAAATGCATTTTTCACCCCCCGGCGATATGCAGAAACGATTGGAGGAAGAAGGAATTGATGTCAAAAATGATCAAGTCCTTCATTTCAAGGAATTGTTTTGGGACCCTGCTACGGAACTCGGTCAACCTTAATCCTCCTCAAGAAACGTTCTTTTGAGTAATCTTTCGTCGTTCATTTTAACTCCTTTAATCGCGCAGGTGCCCTCAATTTTCAGAATATAATTTCACCTATTAATCCATCTTAAAAATTGAGGTGTAACAGAAACATTGTACCTTTGATCAAATGATCCTTGTAACGGGCGGAACAGGCTTAGTGGGCAGTCATCTGCTTTATCGTCTTTGTCAGGACAGAATCCCTGTTCGTGCCATTTCCAGAAACACTTCAAGGTCCGAAAGGGTGAAACGTCTCTTTGTATTCTATGATCCCGAACACGGTGCTGAAAAATTTCAACAGATAGAATGGTTAGATGGAGACATCTTGGATATCGTCTCTTTGGAAGATGCTATGAAAAGTGTGAAAAAAGTGTATCACTGTGCAGGTTTTGTGTCGTTCGCTGAAAAGCATTTTCATCAATTGATGAAGATCAACAGAGAGGGAACTGCAAACGTTGTAAATGCCTGTCTCAAAGAAGGCGTAGAGAAGATCTGCCACGTCAGTTCTACTGCAGCTCTCGGTGCAAATAGCGGCGAGACCGTAACTGAAGAATTGAAGTGGAAACAATCCCCTGAGACCAGCGGGTATTCGCTGTCAAAATATTCAGCGGAAAAGGAGATCTGGAGAGGGGTTGAAGAAGGATTAAATGCAGTCATCGTAAATCCATCCGTTGTTTTCGGTTCAGGATTCTGGGATGAAAGTTCATTGGCGATATTCCGAACAGTGAATAACGGACTTCACTTTTACACATCTGGTTCGAACGCCTTCGTCGATGGTAGGGATTTGGCAGAGATCATGGTGAGACTGATGGAAAGTGACGCAAAAAACGAACGCTTCCTTTGCACAGGGACGAACGTGACTTTCAAAAAAATGACTACCATGATCGCGGATCAACTGGGTAAAAAAGTTCCTTCGATCAGTGCTCCAAAGTGGTTAATGGGGCTGGTATGGCGATTGTCATGGGTGAGCGCCAAGCTTCGTAACCAAGACCCCGTCATTACCAAAGCAACTGCAAGGACCGCATTTACCAATACAATCTATGATCCCTCAAAAGTCCTTGATAGACTAAATATCCATTTCAGAACACCCGAAGATACCATATCTAATGCGATCAAAGGTCGGTTAGATCGAACCATTTAGAACTGGTTTTGTTTTACGAATCAATGAATCGAAACATATCAACTCTACTGAAACCGCACAAAGATCGCATTCTGATAGCGATCCTGATCATATTTTACACTGTTGGAACAATAGGGATCCTGATGTCTGAAACTCGGGAATACTTCCTTTCCTTGTCTTTTTTCAATTTGTTGCTCTCCTTTTCTATCCTGGTCCTCGCCAGAAGGACCTCAAAATTCAACTTTATTATTTTCCTCGTTATTTGTTATTTCACGGGAATGACTGCTGAATGGATCGGAACCAAGACCGGACTTCTTTTTGGAGATTACTCATACGGGGAGAACCTCGGTATTCAATGGAGCGGTGTTCCAGTTGTCATAGGATTAAACTGGGGAATATTAGCGGCAGCCTCTGCGTCGCTTGTAAGCAGGTCAACATTGCCGGCTGTTCCCTCAGCGGTCCTTTCATCGCTATTAATGACCTTGCTGGATGTGCTCCTTGAGCCTGTCGCCATGAAAAGTGACTTCTGGAGCTGGACAGATGGAAACATTCCCTTCTACAATTTTTTTTGCTGGTTCATCATCTCCTTGCCATTGCATCTAATTTATTTTAAATTTAAACTTTCGGAACCGAACAAAGTACATGATACCTTGTTCATAATAATGATACTGTTTTTTACACTGCTTAACATCTTTTAATATGTATTGGTGGGGACCATTCGTTTTAATTGCAACTTTTTGCGTGATGGAGTTCATGGCCTGGGCAACACACAAATTTGTCATGCATGGGTTGATGTGGTATTTTCATGCCGACCATCATGTTGAGGAACCTGGTTTTTTCGAACGCAACGATGTATTCTTTTTAATCTATGCCATCCCTTCCTGGCTTTGTATCATGTTGGGAATGATGAGCAATAACTACATCGCCGTTTGGATAGGATATGGAATAGCTGCATATGGTTTTGCATACTTCCTTATTCACGACGTCTACATCCACAGACGATTCAAATGGTTGCGAGATATTGATACCCCTTATTTCATGGCAATCCGTAAAGCCCATAAGGTCCATCACAAACACCGCGGCAAGTTCGACGGAGAATGTTTTGGTATGTTGTGGGTTCCGCGAAAATACTACATTGAAGCTAAAAAGGCTTTCCAACAAAAACAGCGGATAGCATGAGTTTGTACGGATGGATCATTCTCGGAACCATCGCAGGTCCTTTCCTTCTTAGTTTCGACAAGAAGGTTCATTTTTACACTTACTGGAAGATCCTGATTCCAGCCATTCTGATCATCGGACTCCTATTTCTCATCTGGGATGAATACTTCACTCAAAACGAGATCTGGGGTTTCAATCCGAAGTATCTTATGCGAATTTACATTGGCAGACTACCAGTAGAAGAAGTAACATTCTTTCTTGTCGTTCCCTATGCCTGTTTCTTTATTTATGAAGTTTTAAAAGCATACTTCCCAAATGTCAAAACGCAAAAAATCGGACATTTATTTGCATTTGCATTTACCCTAGCGGGACTCATTTTCGGGCTATTCAATATGGAAAACTGGTACACGGCCAGTGCTTGTCTTATCAGTGCTATTCTTACCATCGGAATTTATTTCGTACGGCGCGTAGAATGGTATGGTCAATTCGTTCTAACGTATCTTGTTGCCTTGATTCCCTTCATTATTGTTAACGGAATTCTGACCGGTGCAGCAACAGATGAACCGATTGTTTGGTACAGTCCTGCGCACATTATGGGGCCGCGGATCATTACGATCCCAGTAGAAGACCTGTTCTATAATTACTGTATGCTGCTCCCAATTGCGGCAATTTATGAGTATTTCAGAGCCAAATACATCTTCAGGAAAACCAGTTGACCATTACTTGAAGAATTCGTAATCCTTGAAGCCCAGTATCATTATGAAATTTGTGGCAGCATCGCGTGTCAATACATACGTCAGGAGTTTACTCTTTTCATTGTAGAGCATCTCGAATTCCGTAATGTACTGACCTGCTCTGTAAATGTGCTTATCCAGCAAATTTCCGTGGTCATCATAGGTGAACTTAGTTTCTTCAACAGGTATCTCATCTCCGTATCGGTATCCCGCTATTGACGAAATGTAACCGTTGTTGGTGTAGTCGTATTTATAGGTTGTGATCGTTGAGGTCATGATCAATCGTTCTTCACGCTCGATCAGATAACCCAATTCGTTATAACGGAAGATCTCCTCCATATATGGAAGTCCGTAACTATTGAAGACTATTTTCTTGAATTGGTTCTCGTAGAGCTGATATGTCATTGATTCGGAGTTCAATACCGTTCGTTGCATTTGACCCAGTGAATCAAGGTATTCCCTGACATTACTTTTACGAATAACCCTACTGTTTGTGTCAAATTCGAATGTGGTGGCAGTAAACCCTTTTCCATCCCCCTTTTTATGCTCGATCAGCTCTCCTTTTTCCGAGTAAACATATTTGTTCCAGGTAGTATCCATTGTTCCATCATCCTTTCTTGTTTCAAATGAAGCTGTTAATCGGCCAAGGGTATCAAATTCATAAACATATTTATAGTCCGTTTGACGCATGACCTCCCCCGGTTTTTTATACGTAAATATCCCATTTAACTTATGGATTCCATTATCCCGAATGAATTCCTGATTGAAGAATGGTCGGTCAGTAAATGCAGACCCCTCTCTGTTATCAAGCATTTGCCCGAAAACAACTTGCTGCATCAATACACAATAGACCAAGAGATTTTTCACGATACAAAAAACGTAAAAAGCCGGCCAGTTAACGCATCGCAACTTAAGATGTTATCCATATTCAATGTTGAATAAACTACTTTTACAATCTAACCTGCTTCAACACTTCATGAATATCCGAAGTAGGCATTTTGCATGTTCCTTCATAACAAATGTAGGCGACCGTATCTTCAGCGATTTTTTTGTCGGCGGTTATTGGCAAACCTAATTCCGGTCCTCCTGCAAACACTGTATTTGGCAGATAGTGCTCTTGCAAATCTGTCAACATCCCTTTGTACTCCTTCCCCAAAATAACAACTTGAAAAGGAGTTTCGGTAAGTTGAAGCAACAAGTTTCCCCAATTCGAATAGCCGGAGCCATACATTTCCATTCCATCGTACATGTTGGCGAGCATCTGTTCGGCGATCGAACGAAGGTTCTTGTCAAAGTAAATGTTGCTAAGAAAAAACAGGTTGTTTGCCATTACCGAGTTGCTTGCCGGAATCACATTGTCATTAAGCTCCATTTTGCGGGCGATAAGTTTGGTGTCTTCGGCAGTGAAAAAGAACATTTGGCTCACCTCGTCATGAAAGTACCTCAAAGCACAGTCGTTTATCTTCCTAGCAAGATCCATCCATTCCTTATCAAACGTGACCTGATATAAAGCACTATACGCTCTTATTACATGGGCATAATCTTCAAGAAATCCATCGATATTAGAACGTCCGCTTTTATAATTTCTCCATAATCTTCCATCGGGCTGAAGCTGATTATCTCTAATCCATCTTGCATTCTTAAGTGCAAGTAACAAATATCCTTCATCCCCGAAAGCTGCGTAAGCGTCACACAATCCAGTCAATGCCATGGCGTTCCATGATGTCAAACATTTATCATCGGTACCGGGACGGGTTCGATGGGAACGGTCATCCAGTAGTTTTTGATTGATCACCGCAACTTTATATTCAAATTCATCCAAGGTCCAACCCATTTTCTTTGCGAAAACGACATCGGACTCAGTTCTTAATGGGATGTATTTATTCTCCTCCCAAAAACCCCTGTTGTTGAGGTTATAAAAATCCTTCACCCAATGGAAGTCGGTATCCAAAGTAGCCTCCATCTCTTTGGATTCCCAGCAATAGAACTTTCCTTCTTCCCCTTCGCTGTCGGCATCCAAAGCAGAATAGAATGCACCTTCTTTAGTCAGCATTTCACGCTCCAGCCATTCAATCGTCTGCGATACAATTCGTCGATAAAGTGGTTTTTTGAAATGCTTGTACGCCTTGGAATACAGACTTATTAGCTGACCATTGTCATAGAGCATCTTTTCAAAATGGGGCACTTTCCAGAGCATATCCACCGAATAACGGGTAAAACCACCTCCGATCTGATCATAGATCCCACCCATAGCCATTTTATCGAGCGTTAACTCCACATGCTTCAACACCTTGTGATTCTCGTATCTCACACCATAATGAAGCATGAATTCAAAATTATTCGGCAAGGGGAATTTCGGTGCTTTGGAGTCACCACCCTCCATTGAATCAAATGATCTGGACCATCTCATTACCATTTCATGCAGCTTCTCTTCAGAAAAAGCCTCAACCTTTGCCGGTGCATCGATCAATTCGCTTCGGATGATTCCCTCGTGTAAATTATCAGCGTAATCAACTGCCCTCGCACGATCATTGCGATAGGTATGTTCCAGGGACCTCAGGATGTGCATCCATTGTTCTTTTGGAAAATAAGTGCCTCCGTACACAGGGCGTCCATCAGGAAGAGTGAAACAATTCAATGGCCACCCTCCTCGTTGCGTCATTAATTGAACGGCAGTCATATAGACCTGATCAACATCAGGACGTTCTTCGCGGTCAACCTTTACATTGATAAAGAACTTGTTCATGAGCGCTGCGACCTCAGTATCCTCGAAACATTCATGCTCCATTACGTGACACCAATGACATGCAGAATATCCGATACTGATCAGCACTAGCTTGTCCTCTCGCTGTGCTTGTTCAAAGACAGTTTCAGACCAGGGAACCCAGTTTACCGGATTATATGCATGTTGCAACAAATATGGTGAGGACTCATGGATAAGTGCATTGGTATATTTTTCCATCGTACAAAAGTAAGCAGGAAACCTAATTGAATTCTACCTCCTCCTGTTTTGATTTTTCAGATTCTTCTTTCCAATTCTTAAGCGTATTCTTGATCTTGGAATCTTTCTTCGGTTTCTTTTGCTGTTCAACTGGATCTTCCGTCTTTGCCGGACCAAATTCGATCTTAAGTGATTCTTTTGGTGCTTCTTTTTGCTGATAAGTCTTGACGGTAGAATCTCCTTTGAACATGCCGAATTCGGTTTTAAGCATTGATTTTACCGTTTCCTTTTCTGCCGCTCGATTCTCCTTTGCTTGTTGTTTTCTTGAAGTTTTATCCCAAACGATGACAGGGTCGTCTATCGTTCCGTGCATCCGCATGTAAACACGCATACCAGTACCATCATCGACTTCCTCACCAAATTCCGTCATTTGAGCGTTGTCCTTGAGGTCTCTGAAACGGAATGCGAAACGGTAATCAATCCGATTATCGAACGTGTGGGTACCCGATGTCTCAATATCCAGCGCGGAGGTATGGATGAGCATTGCAGGTATCACCAGCTGACTATTCTCAATGGTAAAGGTGTTTTCCAGTGTCTCGAATCGGAGGTCAAGCAGCTTCTTTTCCAAGCCTGCAATATTATCCTTTCCGATCACCATTCTTGCAGAATTCGTTTGCAAACTTTCAGTGATGGATTTGAACGCATCGACATCCTTTAACCTTCCATCCGTGATCTTGAGGTATACCTGGGATTTGATTGACCTTGATATCACTCCGGAACGAAGATCGAACGGCGCCTCAAAATAGACTCTAGCCTGCGCCTTACCAAAAATATTATTCTCGCCGATAACATCCTGGTGAAAATTATTCCACTCTCGAAAGAGGGATTTAAATTGCAAATTGTCAGCTTGGACCTGGGTAGTAATGTGAAAGATCTCCGGAGACCGCTCCTCAATGATCAATTTCCCCTGAACATCTGCATCTGCATTACGCAATGACACACCAGGGAATTCAATTCGTCGATCTTTTACCAACATTTTTCCCAAAAGTTTGCGAAAACGATGCTCTTCATATTTGATCTCTCCCACCTCCATGAAGACCGATCCTTCGACATCATCCGGAAGCACAAAATCGCGACCATCCTGAATTTTTTCCTCTTTGCTTGTCGTTCCAAGGTCCTGCACATCAATGAAAGAACCCTTGATCTCCACATCCGCATTCAGATTACCATCGTTTTTAAAATAGCTGACAATATTCCTGAAAACGCCATCAAAAGCAAGATCTGAAGATCCAACCTTCATGGATACATGATCAATCCCTGCCTCATCATTCCGCAGGTACAAGATTCCATTTACCGATCTGAAGGTGCGCTTATCATCCTTCAGTTTTAAGTTGACATTCTTAAGATCGACTTCTCCTTCGCACTTTCGGATAGAATAATCCATTGACTCATTCGGTTGAATGAAACTTTGAACTTCAAAATTTGTTTTCAATCCAAGATTCCCATTCACATTTTCTACATAGGGCAAATGGAAAAGTGCATGTAGCATTTTCAAACTTATATTTCCATAAGCATTGCCTTCATAGTTTGGTCGTTCAAAATTGGTGAGTAACAGATTCCCTTTAAAGGGTCCTCCGGGAGTTGAAAAGCGAATTTCCGATAAGCGCAGGAATTCCTTCTCTGCTCCGCCCTCATTGCTGTATTTACCGTTCAGATTAATATTATTAATCTTAAGGTTTTTAATTGGTTCCTTTAATGACCCGTTGTTCACTCCAAAGTCACAATTAACAGCAGTGACAGAGGTTCGGTCGTTTTTTCCTTTGATGAAAAGATCGAGGTAGACCAAACCTGTTCCATCGAATTTCTTGATGTCTTCAACCTGGGCGACACTCAGATTATTTACCAGGTCAGCGAGTTCTATATCCTTGGAATGCACTTCAAAATCGATCATCTGAGCGTCCACGACACCTTTTACCTGAAATGGTAAATTGGACAGGTAGACCAAGGCATTGCTGATCTCCAATCGATCCTTTTGATTATCCACAAGGATTCCGAAATCAAAACGTACAGGTTTGTTCGATAGGAGGGTAACATTGCCGCTTCGAGCCTTGTGTACCTGAACCTCACTTTTTGCACGCAAGGTATATTTCTTTTCAGTGAAGGCACCTTTCAACTCCAGTTCGTTGATACCTGTTTTATACGTTTGACCGGTTAATTTATTGATGTAGGAAAAGCGAACATCTTCCATTGACACATCTTCCAGTTTGAGTTCGAACCTGGTAGTTGTGGTATCTTCCGATGGCTTTAAAATATCATAATTGACCTCGCCTTTCCGGTTAACCTTCAGCTGGATCGTTCCCGGCTCAACCTCTATTGACTTCACATTGTAATCTTCATGCCAGATATCCACCGGATTAAATTTCAGTCGGATACGTTCACTGTACAAGAGCGTATCGCGTGATGTAGCCGTTCCATATGAATCACGTATGAATACATTATTAAAATCTACCGATAAGTTTGGGAAAGAACCCCAGAAAGTCAGGTCAACTTCCGACACGGTAACTTGCGCTTTCAAGTGCTTATTAACCCCTACAACGACATATCCGCAGATTTCATCTTTAAACAAGTACAGACAACCCGTTATCAGCAGACAAATGCCCAAAAGGATCCCGAAGAACCAATACGTTATTTTCAACAAGCGTTTCCTCATCCTTTTTAACAAAATTAACCAGCTTTCCAGCCATTAACAACGCACAAAAAGTAAACTTATTAACCTCGATTTGTTACATTGGATTCGGATCAACGTGAAAAGAAGTTTCAGGGGATGACGAAACCAAAATTTTTCCATGAAAAACTTACACCTTCTTCGATGTTCCTTCTACTTTGTGCTATCTTTGTTTCTCTAATATTCATCGAATGAGTTTACTTACAGTGGGCAGTGTTGCCTTTGATGCGATCGAAACACCTTTTGGCAAAACAGACAAAATAATTGGAGGTGCCGGAACATACATCGCACTATCATCATCCTTCTACACAAAAGATCAGAAGATCGTTGCTGTCGTCGGTGATGATTTTCCTCAGTCCATGCTGGACATTCTTGCTTCCAAAGGTGTCGATCTTGAAGGACTTCAAATCAAGAAGGGAGAAAAAACCTTCTTTTGGTCGGGTAGGTACCACAACGACATGAATTCAAGAGATACCCTTGTAACAGAGCTAAATGTGCTCGAACATTTCGATCCGATCATACCTGAAAATTATCAGGGAGTTGACTACGTGATGTTGGGTAACTTGAGTCCACAGGTGCAGAGAGCTGTTATTGAGCGCCTTGAAAAGCGACCGAAACTTATCGCAATGGACACCATGAATTTCTGGATGGATATCGCTTTGGACGAACTAAAGAAAACGCTTTCGATGGTAGATGTGTTGATCATCAACGATGAGGAGGCGCGTCAGCTATCCAAGGAATATTCCCTTGTTAAGGCATCGAAAGTGATTCGTGCAATGGGGCCAAAATACCTGATCATCAAAAAAGGTGAACATGGTGCATTACTGTTCCATGGCGACAAGGTTTTCTTTGCCCCAGCTCTGCCGTTAGAAGATGTTTTTGATCCCACAGGAGCAGGAGATACCTTTGCCGGTGGGTTCATGGGATACATTGCTGCTTCTGATGATACTTCATTTGAAAACATGAAACGCGCGATCATCGCTGGTTCAGCACTCGCCTCTTTCAGCGTAGAGAAGTTCGGGACTGAACGACTGCTTGAGATCAGCCGAAATGACGTTGACACACGCATTGAAGAATTCGTTGCGCTTGCAAATTTTGAAATGGTACAAACTGTAGGATAATATCCTTATTTTTCTGCTCTATGGAAACGAATGCATTGATCGAAGAACTTAAAACAATCGCACAGAACGAAGATGCTTTAGCGGTAAGCCGTGAGGTGAATGAACTGAAAGCGCGATTTGATGACTTTATGCTCGAAGAGGAACGTAAAGAACAGGTAGCTGCGCTGGATGCGGAGGTCAAAGGTGAGGAATATGAACCAAAGGACCTTAAACCAATCAAGAACGCATTCTATGAACTTTACAACATCTATCGGGAGCGACGTAAAGAGCAAGCTGAAGCGAAAAATGCGCTAGAATCACAAAACCTCAAGCAGAAAAAAGACCTTTTGACGCGTTTGAAGGAGGTTATTGAAAAAGAGGAGAATATAGGCGTAGCCTACAATGCCTACAAGGAGATCCACGAAACATGGAAGAATGTAGGAGATATCGCAAGAGAAAAACGAGACGAGATTCAGAAGGAATATTCAAAATTGTTGGAAGATTTCTTCTACAACATGAAGATCTATCGTGAACTGAAGGATCATGACTTGAAGCGAAACCTGCAATTGAAGCAGGCGGTAGTAGACCAGCTGGAGTCTCTGAAGAATAATGCCTCTTTAAAAGAGGTTGAGGCCGCTTTGAAAGCACTTCAGAATGAATGGGAAGAGATCGGTCCGGTGGTGAATGAAGAATGGGAGAATCTTAAAGCAAAGTACTGGGAACATGTTCGTAACCTCTATGAACGAATCAACGCATTCTATGATGAGCGTCGCACTTCACTTCAGGAAAACATCATTAAAAAGCGTGAACTGCTAACTGAAGCAGCTGCCTTACTGGCGGAAACCTCTACTTTGAATACGACAAAATCCTGGGATGAAGCCACCGAAAAACTACTGAACATTCAGGACCGATGGAAAGGAGTCGGATTTGGACAACGAAAAGAGAATGAAGAAGTTTGGCAAGAATTCCGGAAAATGTGTGATGACTTCTTCGCTCAGAAAAAGGTCTTTTTCGGAACTATCCAGGAACAATACAGCAAGACGGCTGAGTCCAAACGAAAATTGATCGCTGAAGCTATTTCTCTCAAAGATTCCACAGATTGGAAAATTACTGCAGATAAGCTTGTGCAACTTCAAAAGCAATGGAAAAATACAGGTAATGCCGGTCAAAAGCTTGAGCAAAAACTTTGGTCAGACTTCAGAGGTGCCTGTGATTCATTTTTCAATGCGCGTCAAAAATATTTCGAAGAACAGGACAAAGAACTTGACGGAAACCTGACAAAAAAGAAAGAGATTATTCGTCAGATAGAAGCATACTCGTTGGGAGCTGACAAAAAACTAGCGCTCAATGACTTGAAGGATTTTACAATGTCATTCAATGCTGCAGGTAAAGTGCCTATGAAGGAAAAGGACACGATTTACCTTGGATATAAAACGGCTATAGACAAGCACTATGCCCAACTGAAACTTGAAGGTGCCGAAAAAGATAAGATCATGTTCCAGGCTCGTCTGGACACATTATCGGGAAGTCCCGACGCCTCAAGAGCATATGCGCGCGAAAAAGCCGAGATCAGACAGCAGATAGAGGCACTGAAGAGTGACATTCTGCAGTATGAGAACAATTTAGGTTTCTTTGCCCGCTCAAAGGGAGCCGATGCCCTGCGGAAGGATGTGGAAATCAAGATCAATGCATCAAAAGTGAAGATCGAAGGATTGATCAAGAAACTTAAGATGATCCCGAATGAATAAGTTCATCAACGCACTTTTACTGTTCGTTCTTTTTCCTACTATGTTGCTAACGATCTTTGTAGGTTTCGACCTTCCGATCGAGTTCCTTAAAACATCCGGAAGCCAACTTCCATACCGCGCAGAAGCATTCATGGCATTGGGTATCATCCTGCTTGTGATCAATGTGCGCAGAAGTGTTCGGCGATGGATGGGATTGCGGTTAACAAACCAGGTAAATAAGTTCAAATGGAACGAGCCCATGAGTTCGGAACGTAAAAAACGTGTTGTGGTGTATACGTTAATGGAAGCTCTTGTCATGGGGTGTGCAGGAACAGCTCTGTATCAGGTTGCTCAAGAAGCTTTTATACCATCAAGTGCCTTTTGGTTCGGCACAGCAGACAATCTCGTTTTTCTAATAGTTGGTTCAACCGGAAATCGTTTTCGCGGCGGCATCACTTCAAAAGCCGTGATCATTGCTGACAGGGATGTTTCGTTGATTTACTTCAGTGGGTTGCGTAAAGTATCGATCCAGCAAGACTCGATCTATTTCGATTATATCAAAGGGTTACAACTTTCATTTCCAATGGATTGTATACCGCCTTCAAAGAAGGATGAATTTTTCGAAATCCTGGAACAACAGATTGACCGAGACAAGGTGTTTGTCACTAAAAATCGCTGAAAAATTAGTTCACTAATCGGAATCTCTTTCCCTTTCTGGGAATTAACTTACACGATTTAATTTTCTATCTTGTTGATTAACAAGTGATTATTATTTTTGGCTTGAATTTAGACGTTAAGTTAGAAGCAATAAAAAGGCTATGCTCAAAGCTCTGCGAAATGAGAACGAATTCACTCACGACCTTTACCAGTTGAATAAATTGGTGAAGGGAGCCGGCATTCTCAATTCTGAGGTAGAGCTCGATGCCTTTTTTGGCGAACTTAAAAGTGCGGTCATACTCGTTGATAGCGCCTGCAAGATCACGTACCTCAACAAAACTGCGATCAGCTTAGGCAACAATGACAAAGATGCTGCGCAGAAAGGTTCAATGGTGATCGATCTGATCCGACAAATGCTTGGACCAGCTGCATTGATCAGCTTCTACGAAAGCCTTATCAATAAAAAAGAAGTCGTCATTCTTGATGGCTTTGTGCTT
>JBKCJG010000077.1:0-3452 GCA_046301895.1 Flavobacteriia bacterium | reverse complement strand
GGGTAGGGAAGAAGTTGACAAAGGGAAAGTTGTCACCGGTGATACCGTTGTTTTCGGATATTACAGTCAGGAATTGATCCAGGTCGATGAGGACAAAAAGGTTATCGATGTGATCCGCGATATAGCAGAGTTCATTCCGCTGGAAAAAGGACGTCAGATGTCAGCAGCACAGTTTCTCGAAAAGTTCCTGTTCGACCGAAACATGCACTACAATTTCGTTCACAAGTTGAGCGGGGGAGAGAAGCGACGTTTAAAGCTAATGACCGTTCTGATGGCTAATCCGAATTTCCTGATCCTGGATGAGCCGACAAATGACCTGGATATCTTCGTGATGAGTGTTTTGGAGGATTACCTCCGTACATTCGAAGGCTGCCTTATCGTTGTTTCGCACGACCGTTACTTCATGGATAAAATGGTGGACCACTTGTTCGTATTCGAAGGGAATGGTGCTATTAAAGATATAATCGGAAATTACACCGAATACAGAAAACAAACGGCTGCTGATTACAAGAAAGAAAAGCAGGAAGCAAAAGATGGAGGTTCGGCGGAAACCGTGAAGGTGACCCAACTTTCAGCTTCAGTCGAAAAGCCGGTTGAGAAGAAAAAATTGTCTTTCAAGGAAAAAGAGGAATTCAAACAGATCGAAAAAGACATGGAAAATCTGGAGGCCGAAAAAGAAGTATTGACCCAAAAGCTTTCGGATCCATCTATTTCGAATGAGGACATTATGAGATCGGGAAACCGTTTGTCGGAAGTTGTTGCTAAACTCGAGGAGATAACGGACCGTTGGTTGGAGTTATCAGAGTATGCTTAATGAATGAGGTTTAAAGGATATTTATTGACCGTTCTACTAATCAGCTCCATAGGATCCCTGTTCAATGTGTTTTATTGGTACATCAATGAGCAAGTGATCAATGACCCCAGTCTATCGTGGAATCAGGATTTTAGCTGGTATCTGGGGATCTTCATTTTTTCTGTGATACTTTCATTTGCATCTTCATTCCTCATTCTATTGATCACATGGTTTGTTGAAAATATAAGAAGAAGATTTACCTTGTTGATCCATTTCTTGTTTCCGATGACAATACTTTTGATCTTACTAATTGGAAAAGCCCATTTAGAAAATTACATTCATTTTTTGTGTTATTATCTTCCAGGAATCTTTGGTTATTATCATTTAGTTTACCGCAAGAAGACTCAGGCAGATGGATCTGATCTGTTGGATCAATTGTGATACCCCAAGGTTTAATGCAGAGCAAACGGTCGAACCGGATTCCCTATATCACAGCAGCGAATTTAGACTGAGTCCCTTGTTAACGATATTCATCTTCAACGTGAATCGGATCTTCTCTGCATATTTTGAATTCCCGAAGGAATCATCCAACTCCTTACTCATATAGACTGGGAAATACAAACCGAACACTTTTGCGATCCGTACTCCAACTCCTGTATTCAGGACTGAATTGACAGAAACTCCGTTACTGAATACTCCCGCATCTGCAAACAATCCGAAGATCCCAACCTTCGGGATCGGTAACTGGAAGTACAGGTTGGAAGTTGCCATCCAGTTGGCAGTTGTTCCGTACCAGGATGTACTCTTGAATCCACCCATGTTTTCATCGCGCTGCTGCGACCAGATCCCATCGATCTGACCTCTTCCAAAGTAATAATCTTCGAAGAAAAGATCCTGAGCACCGTCGCTGCCGCTCAAGGACATGCCCAATCTGTATTCTTTATATTCAGTACCGGAGAATGTCAAATTTCTGTAGTGATAAGTGTTTCCTATAAAACCACGGATCTCCACCCATCTTTTCATTGTGTTTTTGAGGTACCTGTATTTATAGGTGGATTCGATTATCACTCTTGCCATCTCTGCATCAGTTGAAACAATGCAATCAGTTCGAACATTAACATTCAACTTATGATCAGGAAGATCGTAATTGAACGAATACTTTGCGAAAGCACCTGTGTAATCATTCAACCAATCATTATAAAAGTCCTTCTTAATGATCCCTTGTACTAGAAAGGAATGTTTGAAAGGTGAATTGCTTCGGTTGCCCAGCTTCGAATACCAGTAGGGTGAAAGAGCAAGGTAAGCTCCGTTATCTTTGTTGTCTCCCGTCGTCTCATCCATTTTAAAGGATTTAAGGGAAAGTCCCAATCTGCTCAGTTTGAAGGTAGTCTTCGGTAGCATGGTATAAGAGAATTCACCAATTCCTGAGACATTTCCTCTTCCAAAAGAGTACATTGGGGCCACCAAATACTGGAATTTAGTGAATGGAACTCCCATGTTATGAAAGGCCGCACCGATCATAAACTTATCATAGTAATTCCCTGCAATTACAGGCGTCCAGAAGATCTCATTTTTGGTGGCTTCATTGTCTCCGATGAGGAATTCGAATTTCGGTTTTTCAACCTTCCCGAAAAGTCCCTGCTGACGCCAATTGTTATTACCCCGGTAGATCTCCGGGATGTCGAGTGATCCGTCGATCCTGATCTCTGTTGCTTCTGATTTCAATTCCAGGGTGGTTTTCTTTTGACCGGGTTCGGCCCATTTCGTGTCGATCAATTGTCCATCCTTGTAGGCGTTCACTTCGATCGGTCCGTCGACCTGGCCAACATTTTTCACTTTTACCAACTTCCCGGTTTTACCCATTTTTACACTTGCGATCTTGTAGTCAACATGGTTGGTGGTTTGGATCAGATCAACAAAGAGCCAACTAAGATCCTTTCCGGACACGCGTTCCAAGGTAGCTCTCATATCTTCCGGCTGAGGGTGTTTGAACTTCCACTCTTCGAAGTAAGCGTGCATACACTTATCAAATTCTTCATCTCCGAGATAGTCCTTCAGATAATAGAAGACCAAGCCGGTTTTCATGTACATGATCGTACCGTAATTCGTGGAGGTGAAATCGGCTGAATGCGTTTCGATCGGTTGGTCTTCGCCGAGTACAGCAGTCATTCTGTAGGCGACATCCGCCATGTCATGGTGGTCGAGATCATTGAAATGGAAATTCCCG
This sequence comes from Flavobacteriia bacterium, assembly GCA_046301895.1. Lineage (GTDB taxonomy): Bacteria > Bacteroidota > Bacteroidia > Flavobacteriales_D > Crocinitomicaceae > M0103. Next base: position 432 of record JBKCJG010000077.1, on the reverse strand, counting down.
TCAAGAACCATGTCTGACATCCGTGTATTGTTCGGGTATTTAGTCTGAACATAGCGCACTTCGTTCAAAGTGTTCATTCCTTCATCCATCCATCCGTGCACTCGTTCGTTTGATCCGAGAATACCGTAGAACCAATTGTGTCCAACCTCATGAACGATCACAACTTCCAGTTCCTCTTTGCTGCTGGCATTTCCGATCACCGTAACATTCGGATATTCCATTCCGCCACCGGCTGAGATCGTTCCATCTACTGCAGTGACCTGATTGTATGGATAATCGCCGTTCCAAAGTGAGTAATAATATGTTCCATCGCGCAGGTATTCGTCTGCGAACTGCCACGTGTATGTGTTGTGAGGCACCCACATCGCCCAGGTTGTCACCGCTCTTTTAGATTCCGGCAGGATCACTTCGCCTTTGGAAACTGCATACCGC
>JBKCJG010000076.1:0-31553 GCA_046301895.1 Flavobacteriia bacterium | reverse complement strand
ATACAACTGGTACTCTCTGATGACGGTGCAGGATTTGATCTTAAGAGCGCAAAAAGAGGATTTGGCCTAAGTAACATGGAAAAAAGAGCCAATTTGATCGGTGCTTCCTTTGATCTGCAGAGTGAAATAGGCTCCGGCACTATTTTGACACTAGAATTTTAAGCGCCACGTTCTCAGTTCATTCTTCTGAAAAATGACATTCTAATCTCCTGTTTCAAATAGTTCCTCGCACCGACCAGCTTGTGAACAGGAACACGCATTGGTTCAAATGAAAAAGGGATGCCCTTCGACATCCCTTTTAACGATCATATTTGAAATCAGTGCTTGCATGCACCTTTACATTCCTTTTTGTCTTTGCATTTTGAAGGATCTTTGCATTCCTTCATGTCAGCACAACATGTTCCTTTCTTTTCACAATGTCCGGCACCCCCCATGAACTTACCATTCTGATCGTAATGTGCAAGACACATTTCTTTCTCTTCAGGTGTACACTTCAAAGAATCGCACATTGCAGCACACTCATCTTTTGACATTTTAGCACATTCGCGCATATCACACTTTCCGATCATATACTCACCGTTCATGTGAGGATCGCATGCGTTCATGTCAGCGTGGCAATCCATCTTTCCATGACATTGTTCCATTCCACACTTTCCATTTCCTTTTTCTTCAGCACCGTGGCCATTTCCAAGGATCGGAGCGATCACAAGCCCAACAAGGCACGTAAGTTTAATAAGTATGTTCATAGAAGGACCCGATGTGTCTTTGAATGGATCCCCCACGGTATCTCCGGTTACTGCAGCCTTATGAGCATCAGAACCTTTGTAGGTCATTTCACCGTTGATCATTACACCTGCTTCGAATGATTTCTTCGCGTTGTCCCAAGCACCTCCTGCGTTGTTCTGGAAGATCGCCCAAAGAACACCTGAAACTGCAACACCTGCCATATATGCACCAAGCGCTTCAGCACCCATTGCAAATCCAATGATAATTGGAGAAATAATCGTGATCGCTCCCGGCAACATCATCTCACGAAGAGCAGCCTTTGTAGAGATCTCAACGCACTTACCGTATTCTGGAGTTCCTGTACCTTCCATGATTCCAGGGATCTCACGGAACTGACGACGCACTTCCATTACCATATCCATTGCAGCTTTTCCTACCGACTTCATCGCCAATGCAGAGAAAACTACCGGGATCATACCTCCGATAAACAACGCTGCAAGTACATCTGCCTTGAAGATGTTGATACCGTCAATACCCGTGAAAGTAACGTAAGCAGCAAATAAAGCCAATGCCGTAAGAGCAGCCGAAGCGATAGCAAAACCTTTACCAACAGCTGCAGTTGTGTTTCCTACCGAATCCAGAACGTCGGTACGCTGACGAACCTCTTTAGGTAATTCAGACATTTCTGCCACACCACCTGCGTTATCCGCAATCGGTCCGAACGCATCGATCGCCAACTGCATAGCCGTAGTAGCCATCATCGCAGAGGCAGCGATAGCAACTCCGTAGAATCCTGCAAGTGCATAAGAACCCCATATCGCAGCAGCGAAAAGAATTACTGAAGAGAACGTAGAGATCATCCCTGTAGCTAGACCGGCGATGATGTTCGTTGCAGCACCTGTTGATGAGTTTTTAACGATATCCAATACCGGCTTCTTACCAAGCGCCGTGTAATATTCTGTAAATGCAGAGATCAAATAACCAACACCAAGACCAACCAATGTAGCATAGAAAACATGTCGGCTTGGAATTTCCTTTATTCCCTCTCCAAAGAAGTTCATGTTAATCTTCTCAGGTAGCATCCAATCTACAAGGAACCATCCTGCAATTGCAGAGAGTATGATGGAAGTAATATTTCCAATGTTCAAAGCACGCTGCACTTCAGCTTCTTTTGCATCATTATTTGAGATTCTTACAAGGAAAGTACCGATGATCGAAGCGATGATACCAACCCCTGCGATCATTATCGGCAAGAGAATCGGACCCATCCCTCCAAACGCATCCTCGAATTGCTTACCCGCTTCATCTGACATATCCTTGATAATATAATTACCAAGTACCATTGATGCCAATACTGTAGCCACATAAGAACCAAACAAGTCAGCACCCATACCAGCAACGTCACCAACGTTATCGCCAACGTTATCCGCAATCGTTGCAGGATTACGCGGGTCATCCTCCGGAATTCCAGCTTCAACTTTACCTACAAGGTCAGCGCCAACGTCAGCAGCTTTTGTATAGATACCGCCACCTACGCGTGCGAACAGTGCAATCGATTCTGCTCCAAGTGAGAATCCGGCCAATGCCTCAAGCACCATTGTCATATCATCGTAGAAATTACCGTCTTTTTTCATGAACTGCATGGTGAATACCATGAAGAATAAGCTCAGACCCAACACAGCTAAACCGGCAACTCCAAGTCCCATTACTGTCCCACCACCGAAAGACACTTTCAGGGCTTGTGGAAGACTTGTTCGTGCGGCTTCAGTTGTGCGGGAGTTGGCATCCGTTGCAATGCGCATACCAATATTCCCTGCAACAGCAGAAAATACAGCACCTACAACAAAAGCCGGAACAATCATCCAACTTGTCGTAGGAACGACCATTGATATTCCAAATAACGCTCCGGAAGCGATCACTACAAAAATTGCAAGCAAACGATATTCAGCACTTAAGAACGCCATCGCTCCTTCTTTGATACTTTTCGAAATGCCCTGCATTTTTTCGTTACCCGGGTTTTGCTTCTTCACCCAAGCCATCTTGATCAGCATGAAGATCAATCCGATGATCGCCAATCCAATAGGTACAAAAATTAAATTAGATTCCATGTGTAATTAGTTGTTTATTTAAAACAGGGGGCAAAAGTAGAAGATTAGTTGTACTTCTGCAAATTTGCACCGCAATTATTCATAAACGCCTCTTACGCAAAAAAGACGGAAGGGTTACATAAACTTTTTAAGTCCTTCACTAAACCGATTTTAGTGAGACAGCCTAGATCGCCTGTTTAATTTTGGCCTTTAATGCATGAATGTCCATACCACCGGATTGTCGCCACAAGATCTCTCCTCCTTTGAATAGTATGAAGGTTGGAACCCCCCGAATCTTGAATTTGTCAGCCACATCCTGATTCTTGTCTACGTCGATCTTGAGGATGCGGACTTGCGCTCCCATCTCACTTTTCAGGCGATCAAGCACAGGATGCATCATTTTACAAGGTCCGCACCAAGTAGCATAAAAATCTACCAGTGTAGGAACTTCTGACTTAACTATCTCATTGAATTTGCCCATGGTAAACTGTTTTGTTGCAAAGATAATGATCAACACTATAAAGAAATGTAACCATTGTTACGGGTCTAAAAAGGAGCTGATTCATACGATCCGCATCCGGTTTTTGCCATACGATCTATTGTCTTAAGGTAATCCTCATCCAACATGCTGCCCTCCTTTCGTTGGCAAAATGGACATCCCTGCAGATCACCATCAGTATCAATATAGACCGATCTGTTACCCGCCGCCATGCATCCGAACCTTCGTTGATAGTAGCTATGTGAAATAAGGATTGGAAATTCCTCATATTCACGACTATTCATTTTCTCATAAAATTGATCCATGCATTCAAGTTGCGCCCGATTCAGAGAAATATCCATTCCAGCATAATGCCCGACCGGCTTTGGCTCAAGTAACTGAACAAAACCGACACCGAGGTCTTTGGCGAGTGCCATATAGCGCATTAAAAAATCTTCATTGGCCGTTTGTTTCGTTAAACAGACCGATAATGCTGTCACTAACTTGTAATCCAGACTGTATTTAACCGCTTTTATTGCATCCGAAAATGCATTATCATGCCCTCTGAACCTATCGTGTTCAACTGAATCCCAGTGATCGAGACTCACCACAACACCGGTCAGTCCTGCATTCTTCAGTCGCTTTGCATGCTTGTCGGAAAAGTTAAACCCGGAAGTCAGCACCCAGAAAGCCGAGCCCTTGCCAAACTTGTTCATTAACCTTTCCATTTCTGCTACCCGCAAAAGTGGTTCGCCTCCCGAAAAAGAAATGATCGAGGTGCCAATCTGTTGAAGTTTGCTGATAATCTGATCCAGCTGCTCATCATGCAACACTTCGGGCTTATTAAGATTATTCCATTCAAAACAATGTTCGCATTTTAAGGGGCATTTCTTCGTTATTGCTACGTAGGCATTCAGCAGTCTATTGGTAGATTCCGAGTGAGGCTTTAACCTGTTCAACTCGGCATATAGGAACCCTTTAAAATGCGGACTATTCCAACCGGGAATGTTCAGCCTCCAATAATACATCCCGTCTACTTTGATAACCTTTCGGATCTTTTGGTCACCTGAAAATCCCTTTCGGATGTTCCTGACAACTTTCAGAAGGTCAATTACTTGAAAAAAGGACCGGTAGATCTTAAAAAGTGCGACTAGGTTGCGCCATTTTTGTCTGTTTACAATACAAAACCTCCAAAATCCCTTTAGTGGTTTTTGTTTCAAATCAGAACGCAGGCTCTGATCTGACCTTAAAGAAACATCAATTCTCCGCTGAGTAGAATCCATGATCAAAGGGCCGGAGAGATTTCTACGAACTTGCTTTTCGCAAATTTGGGGAAGGCTCCTTTTTTCCGGAAACTCTTCAATTCCTCGATATTCGGTTTCCCCTTGAACTCCCGAATATACTCGTAATAGCCTTTAGTATGCAGTATTACGGAGAATTCCTTTGCCTTGTTTTTTAATTTCGGTGCCGCAAAGGAAATGTAAGCTTCATTTCCTACATTGAGTTGAGAAAGAAAATTGCCATCTGAATTCAAGAGTGCCTGAACGATGTCAATGTCATTTTCATCACTTGCAGTATTCGCTTTGATAATTGCTTGACTGACATTTTCATTTTCACTAAAGTCGATCGCTGCATAATCGATCTCCCAGAAATGATAACCACTCTCCAGTCTTATTTCCAAAACTTCCTCGTCCAAGCCATCAAGATCTATTGGTACAATAACGTCTCTTTGGGCAAGCGGCCCGATAACGTTCAAATTATCTACCTGTTTCCATCCTATCTTCGTTCTCACTTTCACCGAAAGCAACATCGATTGGTCGATCATCCATTGACGCTTCTTCTCTGCAGGAACGTTCTTTTGCTTCTCTGCAAAAACTTCGTACTTTTCGCCGAACTGCTCAATGAATTTCCCATAGATATAATCCAACCAAAGTGAATTCTTCAGTGTGAGGAGCAGTTTCGCAGTTTTAGTCTTATCTGGTTTTGAAAAACTCATTTGAACAGCTCCTAAATCATTCGCTTCAGATGATTCCCCGCGGAAATCGTAGGTTAGTGAGTCCTTCATGGTTACCATATCGAGGAGGTCGGTTCCCTCATCCGTTCTTGCCCGAATTGGAACCTCAGGATTTCGGACTGTATATAAGGAACCTTTCTGATCAAAAAGTATCTGAATACCCGGCATGTGCTCGAAGTAATATAACTCTGCAACATCCGTATATTGCCGTTCCTTTAGTTCATTCGTTATTTTAATCCGAAACTGACCCTCATACTGCGAAAAACCAGGAAGCGGCATGTAATCGTCACGTTGCATATTCTCAGAGATAGCGCCACCAAACATTTCACCTTGAAAGCGATACATATCACCATCAAATGTATAAACGAACGGACAACTGCTTTTCGTTAACAGAACAATTATCAGAACAATGAGGTATAAACCCGCCAAAATCCCTATTGTCGTAAACACATAAGACGCTATGGTTGCTCCGACCTGGTAATCGTAGATATCCACGCGTTTGATCGATTCCACAGGAATGGAGATCGTACCATCTTCCAGCGTCCGGTAATCAGTAATGTAAATGTGGATCTCATTCGTTGGTGATTCAAGTCTTGGCTTGAACCTATTACCGGCTGCCTGAGGTTGATCATGCCCCTGATGTTCGACCGGAATAGACCTTTTGAATCCTGTCAATCGCTGATTCTCCTGATCAAACTTCAATGCGTGTAGACCATAGCTTTCAACCTGAAAATGCACAACCAAAAATCGGTCTTCATCGATCTCCTTAAGCCCATTAGAAACGGTATCGGCTGTGGAAACCTTGTAGTAATTACATCCAACACTCACATTCAGCATGGCAAGAATCAGCACGAAGGACGAGATCTTTACCGCAGTTTTGTTTTTGAAAAAGTTTTTCATTTTAATGAATTAAAAAGTGTAGCCCAAGCCAAATTTTGCCCGTCCAGCTAATTGGTACGATTTCGTTTGGATCCATGTCTGGGGTTCCGGATTACTATAGTCCTGATGCATATAGAACTGCGTACAGGTACCCAAATCAACATAGATACCGAAAGCGATGTGTTTAAATGAATTGTGGTAATATCCTCCCCTCAGATAAATACCATTGAAACTTGCATCTTTGAATTTCACAACAGTATTATTATCCGGATAAACATTGTAGTTTTCATAACCGTACTGAAATACACCTCCTTCATAGGATATGCCTGCTAAAAATCCATCAACTTCCTTTGGGTTAAAGAAGAACATGAGATCCAATCCGGTAGAGACCACCTTGTTTTGACTGTAATATGCCTGTCTCGAATAGAGAATATAATTCTCCGATAAAGCTCTGAAAGATGTTGAAAGTGGCACTCTCAATGTTAAATTCGTATTTCTGAACGTGTGCTGATAACTTATTGTCATCTGACCAAAAAAGGGATCCAAAAGATCAATTGCAACCCAGTTTCGCATGAGATCCCTTGGTTTGGGTAATTCCCGATCCGTATGGTAAACAAGATGAACCAATCTTCCATCTTCATATTTCACTGACTGAATGAGTTCGGAAGATTTAGATATGACAATCCGGTTTTCAGCGGTATTGATGCCAATATATTCAACGTATGTCCTCTGAACACTGAGGATTTTTACAGCTTCCTTTAGACCATCTCTGTATATGAGTGTGTCCTGTGAATTTGACCAGCATGAAATTCCCAGTATACCGAAAAATAAGAGTCCTTTCATGCTGCTAATTAACAATTAATCATCGAGTTAAAAACTGATTTATATCATGATCCCGATGAAAACTTCCCTTTTCCCAATTCTGCCCTATCTTTGTGCCATGATCCATTTGAGACGGACCTTACTCATGATTCCGAAACTGCTTCTTTTCTGGTTGCTGGTTTTCGATCTTCAGCGGATTCTCTTTTCAATTCACAATTGGGAGAAACTGGAAAGCATTTCCATGTTGGAATGGATGGGAGCTTTCGTCCACAGTATTCGACTCGATCTTGCTACCGGTGCACTTTTAAGTTTCTTACCACTGCTATTATTGATCATTCATTATCTCAAGCCTTCTAAATGGAGCAAGGCAGGCTTCTACACGGTTGTATTCCTTGAAGTAATGCTTTGTGCATTCGTTCACGGAGGAGAAATAAATGCGTATCCCGAATGGAACCATAAACTTACAACTCGCGTTTTCACTCATTTGCTGAATCCGGATGAAGTAGTTCGAACCGCTGATTTGAGCATGACAGTATGGTTCATTGTGTACGCATCCATCGAACTTTATCTCGGTTATAAATTGATGAAGCTGTTGTTTAAACCTGGTACGGAACAACACGAGTGGAAATGGTTTCTTCGTGTTCCTGCCGGAATTGCAATCCTTGCAATAAGTGGTTTGAGCTTTATTGTTATCGGCAGGGGCGGAACTCAGCAGATCCCGATCAATATCGATTCGGCATACTACACAAAGGACTACGTTGCCAATGACCTTTCAGTCAATTCGGTGTACTTTTTTGCCAAGAGCTTCATGCTGTATAACCGAAGCGAGATCGGAGCAATGTTTCCCTTGATCCCTGAGACAAAATGTAAAAAATTCCTACACGATTTTTACAATTATCCTGAAAAGCACAATAATTTCATTCTAAGCAACACCAGACCCAACATTGTCTTTCTGATCATGGAGAGCTGGACAGCCAATGCTATTGTCAGCATAACAGGAGAAGGAGGGAATACGCCTCTGTTTGATCAATTGACGAAACAAGGACTACTTTTTACACGGTTGTACGCGACGGGAGGGACCTCCGAGATCGGTAACTCAAGCATCTTCAGTGGGTATCCCGCTCTTCCCGAAATTTCGATATCCATGCAACCGGACAAACACCGTAAATTACCCTCTCTCAATCAGGACTTGAAAAAATTGGGATACAGTTCTCATTATCTTTTCAGCGGGGATCTCAAATACGGAAATATTGGCGGTTATTTCATGGATCACGGCTTCGATGTTGTGGAGGACGAAGATGATTTTCCTAAGAACCTTCGCAAGGGTAAGCTTAATTACTTCGATGAGGACCTATATGACATTCTGATCAAAAAGATAGATAAAACAAAAGGTCCGTTCATGCACTGCGCATTCACAGGAAGCACACATTCACCGTACGATCATCCAAAAAACGGTATAAAGAAATGGTATGGTCGAGAAGCAGATTTCATGACATCCATGGGTTACGCAGACAAATGCCTCAATGATTTCCTGCTTAAATGTCGAAAAAAGCCATGGTACGAGAATACGATCTTCATTATCGTGGCAGACCATGGGCATGGATCACCGAAGCTTGAAAATCCAAATCTTGCCGGTTACTTCCATATACCAATGTTGATCTTCGGTGAGCCTCTAAAAAAGGAATTCAAAGGAAAACGAATCGAAACCCTCGGTTCTCAGGCGGATATTGCACGCACTCTTCTGTATCAAATGGGGGGAGAATACCGAAAATACCGCTGGAGTAAAGATCTATTGAACCCCAACTGTCCTCAGTTCGCGCTGCATACTATCAATAGAGGGTACGGTTGGGTGACAGAAAAAGGGAATTTCTCGATCAATATGGATGCCAACAGTTATCCGGAGAACACCTATAAATTGCCTGAATTGAGAACACAGCGAAACATCTGCCATTCATACATGTCACTGATATACGATGAATATAAAGAACTTTAATCTTTTTGCCCAGAGGGAGATTTACTCATTCAAATGGATCCTTTTTGTTGCAATCTTGGTGCGCCTCATTGCTGCAATTTTCTCCCAGGGTTATGGTATGCATGATGATCATTTCCTCATCATAGAATCCTCTGCATCTTGGGTAGATGGCTATGATTACAATGGATGGCTGCCCTGGACAGATGGTAACCGAGGTAAACCGGAAGGTCACAGTTTTACGTATGTCGGTTTAAATTTTATGTATTTCTGGGTAATGAAACTCATTGGAGTCGTGAACCCTAAAATTCTGATGCTCATCAATCGCCTGGTCCATGCAGCCTTTTCTATGATTGTTGTTTATTATGGCATGAAGATCACCGAGCGTTTGTCTGATCGAAAAACGGCAGGCATGGTTGGATGGTTACTGGCACTTCTCTGGATAATGCCTTTCGTTTCGGTTCGAAATCTGGTCGAAGTGGCTGCTTTGCCAATGCTCATCTATGGAATGTGGCTACTATTAAAGAAAGAAACCGCACGTAATTTTCTGATCTCAGGATTGTTGATCGGCCTTTCGGTATCCTTTCGTTATCAGATCGGTGTTTTTGCAATGGGTGTCGCGGCTTTCTATTTCTTCAAATGGCAGTTCAAGTTGTTTAGTTTCTTCTCAGCGGGCGTTCTGATCACATTTTGTATTACACAAGGTGTCGTCGACTATTTCATCTGGGGGTATCCGTTCGCTGAAATGATCAGTTATTTAACGTACAATATGAGCGAGGGGACGACCTATCTGCCCAATCAGAATTATTTCATGTATTTCATTGTACTGATTGGCTCTTTGTTCATTCCGCTCGGCTTATTGGTTGGTTACGGTTTCTTTCGTTCCTATCGCCGATATACTTTACTATTCTTGCCTACACTCGCCTTCATCCTGTTCCATACCCTTTATCCTAACCGCCAGGAACGCTTTATTCTATCCGTCCTTCCTTTCTTTATCATTCTTGGTGTAATTGGCTTTCAACAACTGACAAATTTCCGCTGGAAAGATCGTCTTTGGAAAGTTTCATGGATTCTATTCTGGATCTTCAATATTCCTTTTCTTTTGTTCGCCACAACCATGTACAGCAAAAAATCAAGAGTGGAAGCAATGTATCATCTTTACGACAATACAATAAAATCAGACAGAATTTTATTGGAAGGTACGGCTAGCAACAAAGTATCAATGATGCCAAAGTTCTATTCAAAAGACTGGTATACAGTTTTCGTTGAGCGCACAGATACTTCCCAGGACCTTACAAACAATACCCAGATGAAATTTGACTACATCTTCTTCTTTGATGAAAAGGATTTAGATAAAAGGATCGAGGCTTACAAAGCGATCTATCCGAACATGAAATTGAGTAAAAAGAGTTACCCAAGTGCCATAGATGTTATGCTGCGAGAACTCAATCCGAGAAATGCAAATGAGTACATCGAGATCTGGAAAACCAACTCAACTGATTAAGTTTTCCTATTTTTAGTGCGTGAAGATCCTAATCATTCGGTTCAGTTCCATTGGAGATATCGTGCTTACAACACCCGTTGTAAGAGCTTTGAAAATGCAATTAAGGGATGTTGAGATACACTATCTTACAAAGCAAACATTCAAGGCGATACTTGAGAACAATCCATACATTGATAGACTTTTTTACATTAAAAACGACATCCGGGAAGTAATTACAGATCTGAAAACAGAGCAATACGATCATATCGTTGACCTTCACAATAACATTCGAACACTGTCCCTTAAACGTCAACTAAAAAGCCCTTCTAATTCATTCCCAAAGCTTAATCTTGAAAAATGGCTGCTGGTGAACTTCAAATGGAACAGATTGCCTGAGAAGCACGTGGTGGATCGCTATTTCGAAGCCGTAAATGCTCTTGGCGTAAAAAACGATCATCTCCCTTGCGAATTCTATCTTTCAACTGATGACCATGTGGATATCCGAAATGAATTCGGATTGGCTCCCCGGCAGTTCATTTCCATTGCTATCGGCGCTCAGTTTGGGACGAAGCGCATGCCATTTCATAAGCTAATCGAAATTATCGAATTAACAGAGTTCCCGATTATACTCGTCGGCGGTGTAACCGATGTTGAGATTGCTCAACAAATTACCAACCATTTTACGGACAAAAAAGCTGTTTTTTCCGCATGTGGAAAATACTCCCTTGGTAAATCAGCGAGCATTGTCAAACAATCCGCATGTCTGCTTTCAAACGATACGGGTATGATGCATATTGCTGCTTGTTTTGGTTTGCCTGTTGTAAGTGTTTGGGGTAACACCGTCCCTGCGCTTGGAATGTTTCCTTATTATCCCGGGCAACTTGAGCTTTACTCAATTCACGAGGTAGAAGGATTGAAATGCAGACCTTGTTCAAAGATCGGTTTTCAGGAATGTCCGAAAAAGCACTTTGACTGCATGAACCTTCAGAATACCTCCAAAATTGCAGCGGATCTAAATGCCCGTGTGGGTTTAATCCTCCAGGAATAATTTTTTCAATTCAGTCGCTTCGGTGGCTTTCATTTTACCGGCAAGTATCAAACTAAGCTGCTTTCTTCGGAGAGCCCCTTCATACCGATCTTTTTCTTCATCAGTTTCCGGGATCAGTTCCGGAACCTGAATTGGTCCGCCATTCTGATCTACAGCTACGAAGGTATAGATAGCCTCGTTGCATTTTTCTCGTTGTCCGGTGACATGATCTTCAACATAAACATCGACGAAAACCTCCATCGATGAACTAAAGGCTCTCGATACCTTCGCCTCAAGGGTAACGATCGATGCATGATTGATCGGTTTGTTAAATGCTACATTGTTCACTGAGGCGGTAACAACGACACGCTTGGAATGGCGGTGAGCAGAAACACTGGCAATGACATCCATCCAAGCCAACAATTGTCCACCGAATAAATTGCCTAACGTATTCGTGTCGTTTGGAAGTACCACCTTTGTTGTAATGGACAGTGTTTCAGATGCCTTTCGTGCTTTCATTGTTTTTTTTGACAAAATTACGACTTCAATCCACAATAGCATGAATCTATCAGTGCTTTTGTAACATTCTTTCTGATTTTACGAAAGAACCGAAGAATAAGCTTCCATTCACGTGCAATTACTATCTTTATAACGGATTTTTATAAGACTATGATGGATAAACTGATCGCTGCATTCCCTCAGAATATTCTGGATGCTCTGGAAATTGCGTCAAGAAGCAACTTTGGTAAACCTACTAACGAAATTCGTTCAGTTATTATCTGTGGAATGGGAGGTTCCGGTATCGGGGGGAAAATTGTATCACAATGGGTGCAGGACGATCTGAAAGTACCCGTGTATATTCTTAACGATTACAGTCTGCCTGCATTCGTCGATAAGCAGTCCTTGGTGATTGGTTCATCCTACTCCGGAAATACAGAGGAAACACTTGAGGGAATTCATGAAGCGCACAAAAGAGGGGCACACATTATTGGTATCTGTTCAGGAGGTGAATTGAACGAATTCTGTATGGCGAATGGTTTTGACTGTGTCGTCGTTCCTGGAGGCAATCCTCCAAGGTCTCAACTCGCCTTTTCCATGATCCAGTTGATGAATATTCTCGTCAAACTTGAATTAATCCAATCATCTAAACTTGAAGAGATCCGCAGATCTTATGACTTGATCACAACAGAACGGTCTACGATACTATCGGAGGCAGAGCGCCTAGCGCACATGCTCAAGGGCAAGGTCGGTATTATATATGCCGGTCCGAAATACGAGGGGGTAGCTATCAGAGCAAGACAACAATTCAATGAAAACTCCAAACTTTTGTGCTGGCATCATGTCATTCCCGAAATGAACCACAATGAACTCGTTGGTTGGGGAGGTGGAGATGATCGGTTTTCAGTAGTGTTCATCAACACCGGTGATCTTATCCCGCGCAATCAGAAACGGTATGAGATCACAAAAGAACTGGTCTCCAACAAATGCGGATCAGTGACTGAGATCAGCGCAATTGGAAATTCTCGTATAGAACGTTCCATATATCTCATACACCTTGTGGACTGGGCATCTTTCTTTTTGTCTGAACTGAACAAGGTAGATCCAATGGACATATCTGTGATAGATTACCTGAAAGCTGAACTGGCAAATTTTGACTGATCGATGATGCCTGAGGTTGAGTTCATTGAATTGGGGTTGATCGATTACAAAAAGGCTTGGGACTTGCAAGAATCTCTTTTTAACACTAGTATTCAGGACAAGATCAAGATCCGAAACGGCGAAACCGGTATCGAGACGAAAAATTACCTCCTCTTTTGTGAACATCCGCATGTTTTTACGCTGGGAAAAAGTGGCAGCGAGGAAAACCTCTTGTTGGATGAAAAAGGCCTTCAAGAACATCATGCTGTTTACTACAAGATCAACCGAGGGGGAGACATCACTTATCATGGACCTGGACAGCTAGTGGCTTATCCGATTTTCGATCTTGATCAATTCTTTACGGATATTCACAAATACATGCGGTTCCTGGAAGAGGCCGTTATTCTAACATTGAGCGAGTTCGGGATTGCAAGTGGAAGAGTCGAAGGCCTTACCGGAGTTTGGATAGCTGGAGATACTCCAAAAGCCAGGAAAATCTGTGCAATGGGAGTTAAAAGCTCGCGTTGGGTAACCATGCATGGAATTGGATTCAATGTTAATTCCGATCTCACCTACTTTTCTCATATCATCCCTTGTGGAATTGATGATAAAGCCGTAACTTCCATGCAAGAGGAACTTGGGCATCCCGTTGATATTGCAATTGTGGCTTCAGTTCTTAAACAAAAATTAGCTGATCAATTCCACTTCACCTATATCCACAACAATGAATAAACTCATTAAGTCACTGAAGAAGGTTGCCCGATTCGTCTTGTTCTTTTCATTGGCCTTGATCGTTCTCATCAATTTGTTCATTGTTCTTTCAGGAAGGTTCTATATATACACCGGTATTCGTCATACTTACCTCAAAGGGAACACGGGACCTACTATTTATGACCGAGATATCTTTCCGTACACGACACTTCAAAAGTCCGTTAAAACAGAAGTTTGGGCAAGAACTGACCGTAAATACCAAATGACAGAAGAAGAGGCTCATTTTGTAAGAAGCCTTGATACCAAGGCCATATTGGTTTTCAAAAATGATACTCTCATCTTCGAGCAATACTACGATGATCACGATGTGAATTCAGTTTCCAATTCATTTTCGGCTGCAAAAACCGTAGTTGCCTTGCTGATTGGGATTGCCATTGAGGATGGTAACATCAAAAGTCTGGATGAACCGGTTGGGAATTACCTCCCTGAATTCAATTCTCAGGGAAAAGAGAAGATCACTATTCGTCACTTACTGATGATGGCATCGGGACTTGATTGGGAGGAGAGTGCGTCGAACCCTCTTTCGGAGAACGCAGAATCCTATTATGGAACGAATCTGCGCAATCTTGTTACCGGGCAGAAAGTAGTTTCAACACCAGGAAAAACCTTTAAATATCAAAGTGGAAACTCTCAACTTTTGGGATATATTGTCGAAAAAGCAACGGGAAAAAGTGTTGCTGAATACACTCAGGAAAAGATCTGGAAGCGGATAGGTACCGAACACGATGCCTATTGGAGTTTAGATGAAGTGAATGGCGATGAAAAAGCTTTTTGCTGCATGTATGCCAGTGCAAGGGATTTCGGGCGACTTGGGAAATTGATCCTGAATCGTGGGAAATGGGGAAATGACCAGATCGTACCACTTTGGTACATGAACGAAATGATTCAACCCGTTAAAATGTGGACAGAAGAAAATCTGCCGAATTACCGCTATGGGTTGCACATTTGGACCTATAATGATGATGGTAAACCCATCTATTATTGCAGGGGTATCAAGGGTCAATATCTCATAGCAGTGCCGGACCAAAATTTAGTAATTGTTCGTTTGGGAATGGAACGAAACGATAACTTTGCAGTGCCCGAAGACAAGATCGGAGACAAGGAATTCTTGAAGGATAATGCAGAAAAGATCGGTCATCCGACAGACTTTTTCGAATTCCTGAAATTAGGAAGAAAGATCGGGGCATCATTTTAAAGCAAACAGATGAAGGAAGGACTGTTAGGACCAAAAGTCGAGAACGTTGCCTTTGCGGTAGTGGAGGAAAAAAATGAAAACAATGAAGTCATGTACTACGTATATCTCCTGAACCTCCGGGATGATATTATGGAAGGGATCATTATTACCAGCACGGGATATGGAGAGCATGTAAATACAGGTGAACGCATCCGCACCTCAACCTTGCGTCATTCTCTGGAAGTGCTTTTACCCAATGAGGCTGCTAAAATAGAACCGATCATGGAAGAAGTTTTCGGTTTGGCAAATGAGTACTGGGTAAGTTTTTGGGTAAATGAGATCATGTATGATAAAAAATTCGTTTTCCTCCCCGAAACAATTTCACCTTCAAAAATGAAAATGATTCCTTTGCTCGGGGTAAAAGGAATTATGATCAGCTGACGTGCTTGAGGAGCTCGACTGAATCCTTGAACTGTGAAAAATAGTTTTCAAGACCTAATTCTGCATAGTTCGAATTTATCTGATAACCACTTCCCAATATTTTTATTCCTTCAGTGTCCTTTGACAAGCGCTTGAAGTAATTTTGCATGAACTTGGGGTCAACCGAAGTTAACCATGAAGTGACAACTGCAGAAGGCTTGAATTTGTCGATCGTTTGTATGAGAGAATCATACGGAAGACTTTGACCCAAATAAATGGTGTCTATTCCATTTTTGCGCAATACGTATTGATAAAACAGCAAACTAATCTCGTGCCATTCATGTTCAGGAAGAAACAGCATAACAGCATGTTTCGTCCTTTTCGGGACCGTCAATTTGTCTATCTCCGAAATAACTTTCTGTCGTATCAGGTTTGATATAAAATGTTCCTGTGCAGGATTGATCGTCCCGACTAACCACATTACACCAATCCTGTCAAGAAAAGGAACCAAAACATTAACAAAAGTGTGCTCAACACCGTGATGATCTATTTGTTCCTGAAGAGTTGATTTGAACAAATGCTCGTCCAGCTCAATTAAAGCAAGTATTAATTTTTCTGAACATATGTCATCCGAGGTATTTTCGAGGACTTCTCCAACCTTGTCCGAAATTTGTCCCGGTGACATGGATGCGATCTTGGAAATCTTTACTCCTTTTTTGTTCAGAAGGGCAATATTCAGAAGCATTGTCAGATCAGAATCATCATAAGTTCGAATCTGAGTCTCTGTTCTTTCAGGTGAAATCAGGCCATATCGTTTTTCCCATATCCTGATGGTATGGGCTTTAATACCGGTAAGCGTTTCTAAGTCTTTGATCTTGTATTCTGCCATAGCTTCTCAATCGATAACTTGCCCTGCCATTCAGACAGATTCGGTTTCACTACAACTTAACAAAGTTAATTTCAAATTGTTTCTGAGTGGGAATAAAACTTTTATATTTGTGTGGTTGAATACATTCTTTTCTGCTATAAGAAGAATAAAAAATGAAGCACTTGTCCTATTTTCAGATCAAAATTTTTGCTTTCATACTTTTTTTCGGAACCGCTTCGCTTGTTGCTTCCTGCGGTGGCAAAAGCACGGATGATTCTGTAAAAGAAAAAGAAGAGTTGACGCTGGACGGAGATTATTATGAATTCAAAGGAATAAGTCTGAAAGATTACGGAATTCCTGCTATGATCATGCTTCCGGATGAGACGGCCAATATCGGGGCATCTACAAAACCGGAAATTATGCATGCTGATGGTGATTTTATCTGGAACATTCTGGTCGGTCCAAACTATGAATTGCATATCGAAGACTATGGCGATTATACCGATATGGTAGAATCCAAGAAGAAGGAGTTGAAGGAGCAAGATATCTTTAAGATTCGGTACCTTGTGAATGAAAAAGACCTGATCGTTTATGAAAGAACATTGGTCGTTAAAGGCTCCAAGAAGGCCTCTCCATTAGTTGGTGTGAAGCATGCCTCTTATCATGTTTATGGCCAAAAGATCATCAATGGGATCACCTATGAACTTAGAAGCCGCGATGAAGGTTATGAAAAAATGATCATAGAACTTATGGCTAAATCAATAAAATCGTTCAAACAGATCAAATAACAGAACAATATAGCGAGAAGATGGTTGTCAGATTGGCGGCCTTTTTTTTGACTAATTTTGCACCATGGAGATCAATCGCGAAAATATACTGGAGGTGCTGAGCTCCGTAATGGAACCGGACCTGAAAAAAGATATTATATCCTTGAACCTGGTCGAAGACCTACTGTTCGAGGAAAAACAAATCAACCTTGTCGTAAACGTATCTAATCCAGCCCTGCATGCCCGCAAGCGCATGCAAGAGGCCGTTGAATTCAACCTTAAAAGAGTCTTCGGCTCGGAGATCACAATCAACTGCACAGTGAAAGGTATTTCTGCCGAGGCAAGACAGGCCCGAAGAAAGATCCTTCCTGATGTAAAATACATTGTTGCTATTGCTTCCGGTAAAGGCGGTGTTGGTAAATCTACCGTTACAGCGAACCTTGCCGGTGGACTTACAAAAGCAGGTTATAAAGTTGGTGTCGTCGACGCCGATATCTACGGCCCTTCCATGCCAACAATGTTTGACGTGGTTAGTGAACGTCCAACCATGATCGATGTCGAAGGAACGTCAATGATAAATCCTGTCATGAGCTACGGAATTAAAATGCTGTCCATCGGATTCTTTACAGATCAGGATAATGCTGTCGTTTGGCGAGGACCAATGGCTGCGAAGGCACTTACACAAATGTTTACGGATGCATATTGGGGTGAAATGGACTTTTTGTTGATCGATCTTCCTCCGGGCACGGGTGACATACATTTGTCATTGGTGCAGACAGTGCCTCTCGATGGAGCAGTTATCGTATCAACTCCTCAAGAAGTTGCACTGGCTGATGCAAGACGCGGAGTGAACATGTTCCAGATGGATAGCATCAATGTTCCAGTTATTGGCATTGTTGAAAATATGGCATGGTTTACGCCTGCCGAACTTCCTGAAAACAAATACTTCATCTTTGGCCGTGATGGTGCGAAGAACCTTGCTGCTGGGATGGATGTTCCATTCCTCGGCCATATACCGCTGGTACAAAGTGTGCGAGAGGCAGGAGACGCTGGAAGGCCTGCTGTGTTCCAAGAAAATACTCCAACTGCGCAGGCATTTGAAGAATTAGTTCGTACTTTTGTAGAAAATGTAAAGGCGGTTAAAACACGCTCGGAACTAAAGGTTTAATATCATGGCATTGAATAAGGAAGAATTGACTGAAAAGATCAATGGAGCACTTGAGCAATTGAGACCGTTCCTTGTTGCAGATGGTGGAGATATGGAATTGGTTGAGATCACAGATGAGGCCATTGTTCGAGTGCGATTGATGGGAGCCTGCAGCGACTGTTCGATGAGCATGATGACCCTCAAGGCAGGACTCGAAGAAGCTGTAAAAAAAGTAGCTCCGGAGATCCTTGCTGTGGAAGCGGTGAATCTTCCATCATTCGCCTGATCAGTGACCCTGAAGGGTAAAATATACCTTGTTGCTCTACTATCACTTGTTCTGCTCGTTATTATTAACGAAATAAATCTCTCATACCTTCATGGAGGATTTCCCTATAAAGACGGACTGATCACAACAGCTGATGAATACAGTTACTTCGCACCAGCTGACAACTTCCTAGAACATTTCAGGTGGGCAGAATCACCTGATGGACGAGAGGCCTTTGTGCGGACTCCCGGCTATGGACTGATTTATCTGCTTGCACGATTAATCGGCGGTGGCCATGCGTTTTTAGTTCTTAAGATCATCCAAATACTCCTGTTTACAGGAAGTATTCTATTGCTTTCAAAGATTCTTCAATTCTTTAAAGTTCGTAATAACCTGATACTTCTCTTCACTGCGATTTATGGTTTGATGCCTTGCTTTTCTGGCTTTGTATATTATACATTAAGTGAATCAGTGATCCCTTTTTTTGTAACATGGTCTCTTTACTGTGTCCTTGACGCATCCCGGAAGCGGGAATTTTCATGGGAAACAGTCTTTTCCCTGTCTCTGTTAACGTTGATCCGTCCTCAATTGGTTGTTCTCCCTCTTTTTTTTCTACTGTTATTCTTGTTCAAGGATCAACGGAAAACAGCTCTTGCAGTGCTAATTAGTTTCTTACCTCTCAGTTTATGGCAAATACGCACCTATTCCATAGAAGGGGAAATAACCAACTTTCATCCAATCTATTCCGTTTCGAATAATTCTCTTTATCGACCACCGCATGAGGCAATGACAAACCTTTTCAGAATCTGGGATTACAGAGGTGATGTTTTCCACGGGAATATGGCACTATTATCCCGTGACACCCTAACAACAACGCGCGAGGAGGTCCTTCGTACCATTCCCGTAAAGTTCCATGTTGCTCTTGATCCTGTGCTCAAAAAATTCCAGGAGTTCAGGTTAATACAACGAGAACAGTTTTCTGGTAAAATAGTATCCGATTATTTTCCAGGAGAGAGAGAATTGGTTCAACAGATCAATCGAACAAGAAGTGATTTGATCGTGAAATTCCCTGTTGATCACTACCTTGGCACTCCCGTGAAAAGTGCTAAAAAATTAATCGGCACTTCAATGATGAACTTGAACGTATATCAGGATGCCTGGCGGAATACGCTTCTTGTCGTTCTATTAAAATTCCTTTCATTCGGTTTGATCATGACAGGAATGCTGGCAATGCTCTATATAATACTCTTTCAGCCCACTTATATCATAAGATTGACAGCGCTTTCGGTGCTTGTTTCAGTGTGTTACCTCTGTTTCGTTCAACGCTTCAATGAGGAACGTTACTTAACCCCCTATTTGCCGCTGTTGATCGCATTCCTGTCAATTTCACTTAACGAAATCCTCCCCGCTAAAAAATAAAAAAGGCGGAATATTCCGCCTCTACATTACGATAATGTTCACAATTATTTAGCAGCAGCATATCTTTTTGCTACCTCATCCCAATTGATCACATTGAAAAATGCATTCACATAATCAGGACGGCGATTCTGATAATGCAGGTAATATGCATGCTCCCATACATCCAGGCAAAGAATTGGAGTTCCTGAACATCCTTCACCCATTAATGGGTTGTCCTGATTTGCAGTAGAACAAATCACAAGTTTACCCGCTTCAACACACAACCATGCCCAACCCGATCCGAAGCGTGTGATACCCGCTTTTGAGAATTCTTCCTTGAATGCCGCGAATGATCCGAATGTGTCATTGATTGCATCTGCCAACTCACCTGTCGGCTCTCCTCCACCATTTGGCCCCATGATCTCCCAGAACATGTTGTGGTTCCAATACCCGCCACCGTTATTGCGCACGGCAGGTTTGTCCTTGCATACTTTTAGGATCTCTTCGATCGATTTCCCTTCCAGGTCTGTACCCGCGATCGCAGCATTCAAATTAGTGATATACGCATTGTGGTGTTTTGTGTGATGGATCTCCATCGTTCTTGCATCTATATGAGGCTCCAAAGCATCATGTGCATATGGTAAATTTGGTAGTTCGAAAGCCATATTCCGTTGTTTTAAAAATTAATTAATGTGTTATATTATTGTCTCAAAATTAGAAATATTCAACCGATTAACAAGTTAATTCGAGGCTTTGTTCGAGGCCCTATTTACCATACTTTTCTGAATACTTTTCATAAAGGTCTTTCTGAAAATTACCGGTATCTTGAAATTCACCTTTGTACAGAATAAGCGTAACATTATTGGTCCTCATGTCAAGTGCATTTCCTTCAGAAACGAATAACGTTGCTGATTTTCCGCGCTCAATACTTCCAAAATCTTCATCTATCCCAAGAATTTCGCAGGTGCTCAACGAGATACTCCGGACTGCCTGTTCTTCCGTCAACCCATAGGCCATTGCTGTTCCTGCCTGAAAAGGAAGATTCCTGGCATTCATTGCCTCCATCTCACCCTCGTTCTGAAGACAAAATTTTACACCGCCTTCCTGTAACAATGCCGCAAGTCGGAACGGAAGATCGATAGGATCCTCTTCATTTTCGGGCAAACTGTGGGTTCTTAAAAGCATTACAGGGATATTCTCATCCTTTAACTTGCGCGTAATTAGGTAACTGTCGTAACCCCCAATGATGACCGGGAATTTAATGTCAAAATGATTCGTGAAATCGATAATATCCTGAAGCTGTTGCAGATCATTGGCGTGGAAATAAACCCGCTTTGTTCCCCTGAAACAAGTGATCATTGCATCTAAACGCAGATCATTTCGTTCTTTTTCATCCAATCCTGAGTACGTTTTGGCCATTTCGAAGAAATTATACAAGGCTTGCTTTTGCTCGTCGTATTTTTCATTGCGCTTCTTATCTTCAGGCTCTGCCCACCAGCCACCTCCCTGCATGCTTTCCGGCCAATTCACATGAATTCCATCATCCTTGAGAACCGTTGCATCTTCCCAATTCCATCCTGAAAGTGCCATCACAGAAGAGGTCCCAGAGATATCACCCCCGCGGGGAGTGGCCTGAGTCATTAAAACTCCATTCGTTCGAACTGTCGCAATCACTTTTGATTCAACATTATAGGCGATCTGAGAACGAACATGGGGATTATAGATCCCAACCTCATTAAAATCGCGGGTAGCCCTTACTGCATCTATCTCTGTAAGACCCAACGTTGAATTGGGAGCTATAAATCCAGGATAAACATGCTTTCCCTGAAGATCTATGATCGTATCCCAGTCCGATCGTTCATACGTGTAGGCCAGTGAATTTTTGATAAGACTGATCTTATTATCCTTTATTCCGATCAGTGCACTTTCCAACACTTCACCGTTACCTACGTGAAGGTAACCATTCAGCAACAATATACTGCGGGATTGCTGAGCAATCGCCAGTACACCGAACGAACTGCCAATAAGCAGAATGATTAGGTATTTCATAATTCTCTTCATTAATGTGTGTTTTCGCTTTCGGAGCCCTCTTCTCCTATGGTATCGCAATGGAAATGGCGGCTGCGCTTCTTAACAAAAGGCTTCGAACCTTCTCCCTTTTCATTGGACTCGAGCATTTTGGAAATGATCCGCGCTTTTTCAGCCTGATTCTGCAGTCGCATGAGGTAGTCGCGCTTACTGTCGAAAAGAACCTTTCCATCCACCACCGTCATCTCTACTTTGGCGTCAATACTCAGCGGATTATTTGTCCAAAGCACAATATCCGCATCCTTTCCTGCTTTTAAACTACCCATTCTATCATCCAAATGAAGCAGTTTTGCAGGATTCAGTGTCACCATCTTCCATGCATCTTCTTCAGACATTCTGCCATATTTTACACTTTTTGCAGCTTCTTGATTTAATCGTCTACCCATCTCAGCATCATCCGAATTGATCGCGACTGTCAATCCCATTTCTTGCATAAGAGAAGCATTGTATGGGATTGCGTCATTCACTTCGAACTTATAAGCCCACCAATCCGAGAAGGAAGAGGCTCCCACTCCATGCTTCAGCATTTTATCTGCTAACTTATAGCCTTCCAGGATATGGGTGAAGGTATTGATCTTGAATCCCATTGAATCTGCCACGTGCATTAGCATATTGATCTCAGACTGTACATAAGAGTGGCACGTAATGAAACGTTCAGATCTCAGGATCTCGGATAACACTTCGAGTTCAAGGTCTTTTCTCGGTGCGATTTTATCAACAGCGGTTGAAGTATTGTAGGTTTTCCATTCTTTTTCATAGCATTTCGCTCGATGGAAACCATCAAAGAATACCTGCTCAACACCCATTCTAGTCTGAGGGAATCGAACGGAATTGTTATCTCCCCAATTCGCTTGTTTCACGTTCTCTCCCAATGCACATTTGATGAACTTGGGTGCATTCTGTATCAGCATTTCCTCCGGAGAATGTCCCCACTTTAGTTTGATGAGAGCAGACTGCCCACCTATAGGATTTGCCGATCCGTGCAGTAACTGCGCAGCTGTTACACCACCCGATAACTGACGATAAATATTAATATCATCCGACGTTACCACGTCAGCAATACTCACTTCTGCAGTAACAGCCTGGCCGCCTTCATTTACACCCTTTGAAATAGCAATATGAGAATGTTCATCAATGATACCGCATGTAATGTGCTTTCCTTTGGCATCGATCACCCTTGCTCCTCCCGGAACCATGTAGTTTCCGGTCCCGACAAAACTGATCTTGCCATTCTGAACGATCACGGTTCCTCCTTTAAGAATTCCCTGCTGCTCATTTGTCCAAACTGTTGCATTCTCGAACACAATGGTTTCTGCTTCGGGGACCTTTTCAAACCCGTAAGCCATGTGAGGAAACCAAAGTTTTGATGAAAATGAAGTGTCTACTGTTGAAAGAAAATCTTTCTCCTTATCACCTTCTACCTTATCATTCCTTATTGCCGACCATTGGATCCATTTCCCGGTAGGAAGCATCCCATCTCCTTCAAAAACACCAAACTTACTGCTTACCTTTCCATGCAAATTAACACTACCCTTCCAATTTTCATCGTCGAGGTTGAATTGCAATGTGATGTCATCACCGATCAGCTGAATGTTCACTTTTGGAGATAGCGTGTCATACGATACCGTTCCCTTTTTAGTATCCTTGGACTGTTTAACCGACTGTATCTTGGCACTCAGTTTATCTCCTTCACCTGTGATCTCGATCGGGTATTGTTTTCCATCCAGAAGGATATTGTAACGACCCGCAACCTCATGTTTCGGAGACATACTCATCACCTTTTGCTCACCTAACAACCAGGCTTCATAAAGTTTTGCAGCACTATTGAACGGATTGGACGAGTAGATCATGAAACAAGCTCTTTTGCCCTTCTCAAGGGTACCAAATTCATCCTCAATCTTTAGCATTTTTGCAGGTTGCAGAGTTAATGCATTCAATACGTCCTTCTCCGTCAACCCTCGTTCCATGGCCTTTTTAATGTTCTTCCAGAATCCATCAGCATTCTTATTCCCTTCTGATGTTATACAGATCGGAACTTGATTCTGAAGAAGAATGAAAGGATTTGACGGTGCCATTTCCCAGTGCTTAAGATCACTCAAAGGAATCTGTCTTGACACATAAGGATCATTCACATCGTAAGCTTCAGGGAAATTCACGGGGATGATAATTTGATCAAGAGAATACTTCAATTGCCTGACCGCCATATATTCATTCCCAGATCCAATGTAATTGAAACGGTAGTTGAATTCTTTTGCGATCTTTGACGCTCGGAGGATTTCCCATTTGTCAGCTGTTTTAAATAAGAAGGGAAGTCCAATATCGTCTCTCATGCTCTCCAGTGAGAGGTTCAATTCTTTTGGCTTGGACTCAATATACCATTTCAAATCGTAGAACGTCTGACGCAAAAGCGCTATCGACCCCATTTGTGAGGAAGGATAGGTCTGCTTCGAAATTCCCTTGTTAAAAGAATAGAATTGAGCTGCTTCTGCTTTGATCAAATGCTTCTTCTCTTCCGCACCGCCTAATGACACCAACGCTCCTGTGCCTCTTGAAATACCATCCTGAACATGCGTAACCGCAAGACCAAATCCCATTTTGATCAGCTCATCACTTGCTTTCTGATCTGATTGATACATTGACCCTGAATTCACTTCTGGATGGATGGATTCATTCCAGTAATAGGCTCCTTCTTTGGATGACTCCAGCTGAGGTCTTGATGACTGATTACCGGAAACAGGTTTTGTCAAACCGATCATTGTATTCGTCTCAATGAATGCGGGAACGATCGTCCTACCTTTACAATCAACAACAATTGCCTCCTCCGGAACGATCACAAGCATTCCGACATCCATAATCCTGTCACCTTTGATGAGCAGTGTACCCTGTTCGATTGTTTTATCCGGAGAAACAAGAATACGTGCATTTTTAAAAGCGATCATTTTCGGTTTGGAATCACGTGTACCGTTTATTGGTTCGAACTGAGCAAGTACCGATAGGTTCAACAAACAGAGAAAAAGAAATAAATACCTCATGATTGCATTGAAAATTTGAAAACGTGAATTTAAACAAAAGCCATCATTCTATGGTTTTCCTACTCGTTTCTTTTTTGTGTATTTTTGTCCAAAATAAAATTCTATGTACGACGCTTTATTGCATACACACTCCGGATTACGTTGGGTTGCACTGATCTTGTTATTAGTAGCTGTCTTCAATGCACTAGCTTCAAAGGGTAAGAATACCTATGAGAAGAAGGACAAGATGATCAACCTGTTCGCAATGATCACCATGCACACGCAGTTGCTGATCGGATTGGGACTTTATTTCATTTCCCCAAAGGTTCAATTCGTTGATAAATGGATGTCCAGCGAGACTGAAGGAGGAATGTACCGTTTCTTTAATCTTGAGCACTTGCTAATGATGATCATCGCGATCGTAGTGATCACGATCGGTCGTAAAAAAGCAGAATCTCAAACTGAAGCTTCTGCAAAGCACGGAAAGATCGTATTGTGGTATTCCATTGGTTTGTTAATTATACTTGCAGCAATTCCTTGGCCGTTCAGAGAAGCATTGCGCGTAGAAGGATGGTTCTAAGAACAGTTTTCTTTTTCTCGTTTGCCTTCTCATTTGTTTCCTGTTCGGGTAACAATGACACTGTAGCACCAGGAAATAACGAAGGGACTCCTTTAGACTCCGGTAAAACCCTTTTCGAACAGAACTGTGCTGCTTGTCATGGTAGCGACGGTAAGTTGGGTGTTTCCGGTGCTAAAGATCTGACGACTTCCACCATGAACGAAGAGCAGATCGAAAAGATCATCCGTGACGGGAAGAATGGGATGCCTCCGATGAAAAGTTTATTGGGCTCGGATGAGAACATTAAGTCAGTCACAGACTACGTAAAATCAATGAATAAATGAGTACGCAAGAAGGACATGTAACGGTAGATGCTGTTGAGGAAACATGTGTGCTTGTCGGTGTGATCACGCCGGAGATCAAGGAGGATACGGCCAACGAGTATTTGGATGAATTGGAATTCTTGGCTGAAACTGCCGGAGCGACGACCCAGAGGAAGTTTCTTCAGAAATTACCGATGCCCAACCCCAGAACCTTTGTAGGATCGGGAAAATTGGATGAAATAAAGGAATACATCAAGGAACATTCGATAGAGCTTGTGATCTTCGACGATGAACTTTCACCTTCACAGCTCAGGAATATTGAACGGGAACTGGAGTGCAAGATCCTCGACAGAAATATACTGATCCTGGACATTTTTGCGAGCCGGGCAAGAACTTCACACGCAAAAACACAGGTAGAACTAGCACAACTTCAGTACATGCTTCCTCGACTGACCCGAATGTGGACGCACCTTGAACGTCAAAAAGGAGGTATAGGACTTCGCGGTCCGGGTGAATCCCAGATCGAGACCGACCGTCGAATCATACAGACACGAATTGCGCTCATGAAAGAAAAATTGCGTGAGATAGACAAACAAATGGCTGTCCAAAGAAGTAATCGCGGGCAATTGGTCAGAGTGGCATTGGTAGGTTACACGAACGTTGGTAAAAGTACCTTAATGAACCTGCTTTCTAAATCGGATGTTTTCGCGGAGAATAAATTGTTTGCGACGCTTGACACAACCGTTCGAAAAGTAGTGATAGAGAACCTGCCATTCCTTCTAACAGATACTGTAGGATTCATCCGTAAATTACCACATCAGCTGGTTGAATCCTTTAAGTCAACCTTGGACGAGGTGCGGGAAGCAGATCTGTTGGTTCATGTGATTGACATTTCGCATCCTAATTTTGAAGACCATTACAGGGTGGTGAACGAAACACTAACCGAACTGGACAAAACCGAAAAACCGGTGATTCTTGTATTCAATAAGATCGATGCTTATCATCCGATCGATGAGGAAGGAAATGAGATTCAGTATTCACTCGATGAATTGAAAAGAACCTGGATGTCGAAATTGAATAACACGAAATGTGTTTTCATTTCTGCTCAAAACAAGGAGAACATCGAAGAATTGAAACAGGTTATTTACGAAGAGGTGCACCGGATCTTTAAAGTTCGCTATCCGTACAATAATTTTCTATACTGATAGAGGGAGGTATTCCCCCCTCTATTATTTTATATCAAATGGTCGCTTATCGAACCAGGTGGAAGAAGCCATGTCCTTCCAACAATGCGTCGTCATAACCTTTCACAGTATATCGGTAGAAATACACCCCGTCATCTGCCAGGGATCCATTTTGGGTTTTTCCGTTCCAGGCTGGATTTAAGCCAGTATTTTCATACATCACTCCACCCCAACGGTTCAGAATGACCAATTCTATCTCTGTGGTATTTGTTGTCGTCAGGAAAAACAGATCATTATCCCCGTCATTGTTCGGAGAGAAAATATTCGGAGCAATGACTGTAGGAACAGGATAGATACAGGAACCGTCATCCGACGTTGCCATCGGGTTGTAGTTTAAAGCATTTGGGTCTGTACAACCACATGGATTAACCGTGATCACTGCATAAGCCGTATCTGCACAATTCGATCCCTGGGTTGCAATTAATCGAACGATGGTACTCTGGTTGTATGTCTGGGGCTGAACGGCGGTTGAAGTTGTTGTCAATATTTGCCCATTTCCAAAATCCCACTCTAGATTATCAAAGTTCTCGCTTGAGTTCGAAAATGAGACATTCAAAGGCATACAACCCGTAACCGGCGAAGCTGTGAACTCCGCATTCGGTGGATTTAAAATATCAACGAAAACACTATCTGTCTCCCTACAAATATTGTCGATGACTGTAAAATAATACCAGCCTGAAGCAAGGTTTTCTGCTACGGTACCATCTACCACAAACGCAGTGGTGTCATTTGGTCCCGCCCAATTGTAAAGTGGTGTGCCCGAAAATCCACTGGCTACTGCGGATACCCAACCAGTTGGATCACATGTTGAAGGACCTGAAATCAGCGTGTCGATCGCCAAAGTCTGAGCGACTGTTATGGTCAAGGTATCAGTGAATGTGTTTCCGCAAGCATCGGTCATTGTTACGAGGTAATCCACATCACCATACAGGTCTCCCGACACGTAAACAGGACTTCCTACAGCACCATTACTCCAAGTCAAGGAATAAGGCGGCAAACCTCCTGCAGGTATTGCATTAACAAGTACCGAATCGTCTTTACATTGTATCGTTGTATCTACGAGGCCAATGGATAGAATTGGTTCATCCAGTATCCAGACGGTACCGGTAGATGAAATAGTATCACCGCAGGAATTGAGTGTATACGCAGTAATAGTAATAAATTCTGGCCCTTCCTGAACACCGTCGTTGGTTGGTGTCAAGCTCACGATAATCGTATCTTCTCCGGGTAAGAACTGAAGTGGGTTCGGGAAATTATTGTAGTCTGTTCCTTCAATAGCTGTTCCAGTAATATCATAGTCTATCTCGAGGGTAGTCGTTGTTTGAGAGGCCGGTCTTGAGAAGATAAAGTTCGCAGTCGTGCATCCCTCGTAAATCGATGTGTCTCCAGTCACAGTTGCAACTGCTACCTCCACACCGGATGACGTTAAACTTCCTGCCTCAAGAAATACACCTGCATCTACTGCTCCATCGATCGCGTCTGCAATCATTAATTTAATGTGGTATGTCTCACCACATTCAACAGCATGTTTTGCTTCAAGTACTGTTGTAAAACCATCATACTGCACAGTGGGACCATCCGGTGCAGTGCCTGAGCCAAAACCATCACCATTATCTACATAGTATGCTGGATTGACATTTAAATTCACATTCAAAGCCGTAACAGGCTGTCCCGTGCCCGGCAGGGTGGCAATATTGACTGGAGCTAAAGGCACAGAAACACCAGAAAGAACAAAGGCGAATACATCCGCAAATCCTCCTGTAATCCACTCCATGTATTCTTCTGTTCCAAAAACATAATTAAAACTGATAGTATCACCATTCGGAACAAAATCAAACTCCAGAATCGCAGCATTGTAGGTTGTTATACCAGCCAACGCTGTAAGATAAGGGTCTCCGGGAGCGGCATTGTCAGTACCAGCGCCGGATGTATTGTTTGGCCCATGAGGTCCCATATTGGGTCCATAAGTGGGGTCGTTCAGCATAGCAGTGCCGGTTGTCATTACCAAACCATTGGACATACCAAGGTTGTTCGCTCCCGTTATACTGAACTCACCAATTGCATTGGCATATCCGGTGTAAGACACATTGGATACCGTAACTCCACCTCCAAGCAGAACGTTTTGAACGTAATTTGCAGGTGACATCCCGGTAGTTGTCGTCATCTGCGCAAAACAAGAGATACCTCCCGCAATGACAAAGGCCAAAAATAAAAGCGAAATTTTTCTGATCATAACTTTCAGACTCAAATAAAGGATAAATAGTTGCATCCAACAATGCAAGTAAACAAATATAGGCAAGGATTTTCAGAGAAGGAAATTAAAATGAAAAGGAACAGAAACTGAAAACTCTATATTTGTAGAATAATCATTTCAAGCATGAACAATACTCAGAAATACATTAAAGAGAACAAAGAACGTTTTCTGAATGAATTATTGGATTTACTAAAAATTCCTTCGGTTTCAGCCGACCCTTCATTTTCCAAGGATGTGCATGCAACTGCCACATCGATCGCGGACCACCTCCAAAAGATCGGTATTGATGCGGTTGAGATATGTCAAACAGCAGGATATCCTGTGGTTTACGGTGAAAAGATCATCGATACTTCGAAACCGACTGTTCTCGTTTACGGACATTACGATGTTCAACCGGCAGATCCATTGGAACTATGGACAAGTCCTCCTTTCGAACCTGTTGTAAAAGCAACTTCGATCCATCCTGATGGGGCGATCTTTGCACGTGGTGCATGTGATGACAAAGGTCAGATGTTCATGCACCTCAAGGCAGTGGAAGCCATGATCAAAGCTGGTGAACTACCATGCAATGTAAAGTTCATGATCGAGGGTGAGGAAGAAGTGGGTAGCGAGAACCTCGGGATTTTCGTGCAAAATAACATCGATCGATTGAAGGCAGATATCATTTTGGTCTCAGATACCGGAATGCTTGCAAACGATGTACCATCAATTACAACCGGATTACGTGGATTGAGTTATCTGGAAGTGGAGGTGACAGGGCCAAACCGAGACCTGCATTCAGGTCTTTATGGCGGTTGTGTAGCCAACCCGATCAATGTTTTAGCGAAAATGATCGCTTCAATGCACGATGAAAACAATCATATCACAATACCTGGATTCTATGACAAGGTAGTTGAACTTTCGCAGGAAGAGCGCGCAGAAATGGCGAAAGCCCCATTCTCTCACGAAAAATATTGTGAAGCACTGGATATGGAGGATGTTTACGGAGAAAAAGGGTATACAACTCCTGAAAGAGGATCGATCAGACCGACTCTAGACGTGAACGGGATCTGGGGTGGGTATACCGGTGAAGGCGCAAAAACAGTGATCGCTTCTAAAGCCTTTGCTAAAATATCCATGCGTTTGGTTCCGAACCAAATTTCAAGCGAGATCACTGAGTTGTTCATGAAGCATTTTGAATCTATCGCTCCCAAAGGAGTTAAGGTGAAAGTAACACCACATCACGGGGGCGAGGCAGCAGTGACACCGATCGATTCGATCGCTTACAAGGCGGCATCATTGGCTTACGAAACAACTTTCGGCAAGAAGGCTATTCCTGTAAGAAGCGGAGGAAGTATCCCGATCGTTGCAATGTTCGAGAAAATACTTGGGTTGAAGACGATGCTGATGGGCTTTGGTCTGGACAGTGATGCGATCCACTCGCCGAACGAGCACTACGGATTGTTCAATTACTACAGGGGGATTGAGACAATACCCTACTTCTATAAGAACTTTACTGAAATGAATAAATAATAGAGGGAATTTAGCCACAGATGCACAGATAGCTTTTTGATTATAATTGATCTTATTGAGCGTTTCGATCATAGATCAACTTACTTTTTTATCTGTGTATCTGGGCAACAGTTCGTTCAAAGCACTCGACAATTTCAACTATGAAGAATTGGTTCTTTTTCGGTATTCTTTTTCTTTTACTCTCTTCCTGCGCAAACTTCAAGGAACCTGAATTCATAAGTTCTGAAGGTTTCAAACTGGAAAAGATGGACGGTAAGGTCATCTCTTTTTCTGCAGGTGCCAAAGTGCACAATCCAAACTGGTTCGGGATCAAGATCAAACCTTCTCACGTTGAAGTTTACGTCGAAGGTCAGCTAATGGGAAATGTTTACCTCGAAAAAAAGGTAAAGATGAAAGCCAAACGAGAAAGTGATCTGAAATTCAAACTACGGGCTGAACTCGAAGACGGAGCGATGATCACAGCAATGCGTTACGCCAACAAGGAGAATGTGTCTGTTCGGATCAAAGGAAAGGTAAAAGGAGGAATCTTCATCTTTAGCAAGAAAATGGAGATCGATGAGACCAGGTCCGTTTCCGGAAAGAACCTTCGAATGGGAGGAATGAAATAGATCACGAACTGCATCAAACGG
>JBKCJG010000075.1:0-21817 GCA_046301895.1 Flavobacteriia bacterium | reverse complement strand
ATGATCAAACTGCACCACACCTTGGAACTGCACCACCTGAAGTCTAAAATGATCCTGCAGGTGCACGATGAATTAGTGTTCGATGTTCCAAAAGACGAGGTCGATGTGATGAAAGCCCTTGTCAAGGAATGCATGGAACACGCGCTGGAAGTTGGCGTGCCGATCGATGTAGAAGTTGGAGTAGGGGAGAACTGGCTGGATGCCCATTAATTTTCCTTTCACCACATAGGCACAATAGAAACATAGGCTTCACATAGGTTTATTTTAATATAATAATTGAAGGTTGGTTTTCAATCCCTGTGAGCGTCGCGAACAAATGAGTATCATCTTTTGTGTTCTTTTGTGACTTTTTGGTTCAAAACATAAGGGTGAGCAACGCGACCACCTTTACCTCTTATGTGTCTTATGTGGTTCAAATTATTAGCACAGCGAAATTACTATGTGTTCTCAACATAATGCATTTCTCCATGCACTATGTGCCTATGTGTTAAAAAATAAAAACCTATCTGAATTCCAGGTCCCAACCCCTCCCTTCCAATACGCTCACAAGTGTCACCAATTCTTGCGCTGAACGAATCGTGGAATAGATCTCACTGAATACAAGTGATTTGTCGTTTACGAATGGTTGCAAACCCAGGGGAAATGCGAGCTCATTGGAGTGTTCCGGAGCATTCTCAATGTGCAGCAGGTATAGACGGAGCAGATCAACAGCTTCGTTCGAACTGATTTTGAAGTCGTTACCCTTTACGGAGGCAAACAGATCAATTCGCTTTTTTGCACGCGTAAAAAGGACATTCAGTCGTTTTGCACCGTTCTGCTTGTTCAATGGCCCGAAACGCATGTGAAAAGTACCTTCCGGATCTTTCCCGTAACCAAGACTGATGATGAGGTGATCACACTCTTCTCCCTGCACGTTTTCCAGTGCTTTGCAAAATGCCGAGTCCTCTTCGATCCTGTTCTCCAGTTTCTCAAGACATGCAGCAGGAAGTTTGGATAGAATTGCCTTCAATTGTGTCTCAGAAAACGCCACGATACCGAGGTGTTCTGCCGAATCAATATGGGCCTTTATAAAGGTTGCAGCTTGTTCCGCTTCTTCCTGATTGATGCGTTCATCAAAGATCCCGTTGTCAACAAAATGAAATCGGATCGGATTTTCGTTCTGTTCGGATGTAGGAAAAGCAATCAGTTCATTGTTGTAAAAATGCTTGTTTGAGAATCGAATAAGCTCAGGATGTTCACTGCGGTAATGATGTTTCAGAGAAACATTCCTCCAGTAAAAAGAAGCCTGGTGTAAAAGGTCTGTCACTTCCTCAGCCTGTGCCTTAAAATAGTTGCCCGGTCCCATTTGCTGTTGATCTCCTGCAACGAGGATCCTTTTTGAACGCTGGATGGTTCCCAGCGCATGCTGTAAGGGTATCTGGCTGGCTTCATCAAAGATGGCGAGGTCGAAGAGTCCCTGTTCCATTGGGAAACATTTCGCGACTTGCGCAGGATTACTCAGCCATACAGGTTTTAGTAATTGAATCCAGATCCGCGCCTCTGAGGCATAAAGTTCCCTCAATGCCGGGAAATTCCGCGATTTAGCGAATTCCTTAACGAGTATGGCTTTTCCTTTCTTGAGTGTTCCTTTTAATTCTTTTTCAGAAGGACTCAGTTTTGCAGCGGGAGTTTGCAGGATCTTATGATAATACCGGAAGCGCGATTGTTGCTTCTCAATGATCTCGTTAGCAAGCAATGTTGATTCCACGTTCTGCTCTGAGAGAATGGTATGACATTTTTCAAGCAACTGAGAAACGGTGAATCGTGAGAACTGGGGGAATTGTGCTGTGAACCGCGTGTAATTGCTTTTGCAGACTGCTGCCTCCATTGCAGCAAAAGTTGAATAGTGTCTTAAATTGCGCACCAGAGGGTCACTCAGGTCCCGCACCGAATCATGAAGGCGAATCAACGTGGCGAATTCCGATAAGAGTTTGGACAGGAACAATTCAGGTTGAACATGATCTTCCCATCTGAAATGGGTGTTGAATTGGCTATATAGCTGATGTAAAGCCTGATTCTCATCGGCATATAATTGACGGTCGCTATTGGGAATTTCAGTCCAGAGTTTCTTGTTTTCCGGATTGAAATGATGGATCTGTTGATGGATGTATTCGAGTTCATTTTTGACATCATCAACTCCTATTTCGCAAAAATCAATTTCTAATTGAGAAATAGCGTGCGAATTTACCATATAATGCTTCCACCTGCTCAATGCGTCAAAAGCACTTGATACAGGTAGGGCAGAAACACGGGACCACTGTTTTTTGAAGGTAAGTTTACCCAGAAATGAGTTGTTCTTCTGTTGTTCGATGAGTCCTTCTGTTTCTGTCAACGAAGGTTGGATCTTCCAATTGCTCTTTTCGTTTTGAAGGCTTCCATGAAGAATCTGAAGTTGCAGGTATTTCTTCCTTAATTTAAGAAAACGCTCCTGTTCTCTGGAGGCGGTGGTCAGGATTTTTTCATATTTAAAAAAAGTTTCCGAGCGGTAATGTTGACACAAGGCTGCCCGTTTCATTGCTGCACGAAGTTCAGCGCACGTGTTGAGTACAAAGATCTTTTTTAACCGAGCTAATTCATTCAGCCATAATCTGATAGATCGGTCCAACTGCTTGAAAGAATCTTGTTTTAATAAACCGGGAGCAATGCCACTCACATAATAATGCAGGTCAAGATCGAATAATTGTTTGACGGCAGCACGACTCAACAACCACTCTTTCATTTCTGGTAAGTCACTGTTGTATTCGGAACTTTCCAGATGGTGCGATCCACAAGTTCTGATGAATTCCGAATAGCTGATCCCGCCGATCAATGAATCGCGATGAAGCAGGTCCAGATGAAGCTGCAATTGATCGATATATTGTTCAGAAAGTTGAAGATTAACGGGATGATCTGCGGTGTAATTTTCGATGAAATTCCAGCTTTCTTTCAGTTCGCTTAGTGCATCTCTGGTAATTGTTTCTGAGCTGGCGATGAAACACAGGTGACCCAAACCATATTGGTTCAATTTCTTTTTAAGCACTTCCAGTGCGACCCGCTTTTCAGAAACAACAATTGCGGATCTTCCGGAGAGTAGTAACTTCCCGAGTAAATTTGAAAGAACCTGGGACTTACCGGTTCCCGGTGGGCCCTGTACAACTGTATGTCCTATCTCAACCGCTTTAAACACATTCAATTGGTCGACATCCGTTGGAAAGATCAACGCAGAACCAAGTTTTAATTCAACGGAATTGTTTTCGGTTGCATCACCTAAGAGCTGTTGTATTGTTTCTGTAAGCGGACTGGATCTGAGCTCCTCAAGTTCTTTGATGATCTCAAAACGGTGGTGGTGAAAGTTGCCGATATATCCTGTTACCGGATCAACATCCTGAAACCCTGTTGCTCCGAGATAGTGAGCAAGTTGTTCCGGTGTCTGAATCTCTGCCGGCAGTTGAAGGTCAAAATCCCGTTGAAGGCGATTGATTACAAAAGGGTTAATGAACGAGCGCTCGCTGTCTTCAACAATTCTGACAGTCTTGTGTACCTTGTTGATAGCCACTGTGCAAGGGGTCAGAAATAATGGTGATCGGACTGAAGATTGCTTGTATTCCCAAATGATTGTACCTTGTGCTGAGCACAATGGATTAATGCCAAGTTCCTTTTCGGTTTTTCTGGCAGTTTCGATGATCGCTTTCACCGTGCCTTCGAGAGGCAAATTCTCCCCTGAACCAATGGCAAATTCACAGCCATTCCCGATATCCACAAGAACATCGTTGGAATTGAACCTGCTGGCATCCTGCAGCAATTGCTCGATTGTATCTTTAATACTGCTCAACGGGATAAAAATAGCAAAACTTTCGCCGTCTTATGGAACGATAAGGGCTGAACTACACGTAAAAGAATCCTATATTTGACAAAAAATAACCGGATGAAGTTCATATCAACCCTTCTGATCATTTTATGGGCAGCCCTGGCAATGGCACAGCAAGTCAATACCGGCTTGGTAATGGATAACTATTTTAGCTCAAATAGTGTAACATTCAATCCATCATCAATCGTAGATTCCAAGTCGCGCTTGGCGATCTCATCGGGCCTGAATTTCACGAGTCACAGTAATTTCTACAAACGTGATCTGTTTGGGAATGAAGGAAAGTTAATTGACGGTAAAAAGAGGGGGTATCAAAATAGCGAGTTTAGTTCGGATAATCTATACCTGAAGTATGAATTGGATCACAGGAATGCTGTTGCTTATACGTTTCGCACAAGGACATTGAACAATCAACGAGGGATTTCTGAAGTTTGGAACGAAAGTGCGGCGCTGTTGTATGCAGAGAATGATACGGTGACAACTTTTGATGTAACGGGCTTCTCACTCGCGCAATTGGACTACAACGAACATGTGTTTTCGTATGCCCGAACGGTCTATGACAGAGGAGAACGTTTCTTGAAAGTTGGTGCGTCCTTGAAGATCATGAATGGAATAAATGCACGATACATGTATTTTGAAAGCGGCACCATGAAGTTTATGTTCGATAACGCTCCGATGGTGGAGGTAAAGGACCTTGCAGTCGATTATGGAGAGAATGTTTCTGAGGCCCAGTTGAAATACAAGAACAGGGGGGTAGGAATTGATCTGGGCGCAACGTATGAATACCGCCCCAATCATGAACGACAGTACTACGATATGGACGGTGAAAAGCGCATTGCGCGCTATGACATGAACAAATACAAACTGAAGATCGGAGCATCTGTCACCGATATTGGTTCGATCAAGTTCATGGAAGACACCACTTTTGGAAATGTGAGTGCTTATTCAGGAATTCAGAACAGTGCCGGAGATTTTTACGATGTTGGGAGTGACATTTTCGGCATGGGGGCCTCACCATACTCCACCGTTCAAAATACGATTAAACCGTTCTCAACGGTGTCGGAAGACCCAAAGGATTTCTTCCGAATGACACTTCCAACGACCCTGCATGTCAATGTTGATTACCTGATTGAGAATTTCCGCTTTTTCCCAAATAATCTCTACGTTAGTTATAACATGTCTCTTCCGTTGATAGGGAATTGGGACCGAACGCGTGTGAATCAGGTATTTATCCATACCGTAACACCACGACTGGAAAAAGAGAAATACGCTATCCTGTTGCCGGTCTCTCAAATGGGCACAGGAAGGGTTTACGTCGGCATGGCCGGGCGGTTCAATTGGAAAACCTTGTCTGTTTATTCCGGATCCAACAACCTTGCGTTGTTGTTCGGGCAAAAGGCTTCTCTCACCCGTAGCTTCTTTTTTGGAGTGAGCTATAACATATTGTACGATATCCCATCGGATAAAGATCGCGATAAGGTTTCCGACGACCTTGACGATTGCCCGAGTGATCCGGGAATTTGGGAATTGCAGGGCTGTCCTGATACCGACGGTGATGGAATCCCGGATAAGGAAGATTTCTGCATCTACGAGCAAGGTCCGCGAACGACAAGAGGTTGTCCTGATACAGATGGAGATGGGATTATTGACATGAATGACATGTGTCCCGATGAAAAAGGACTTGGAGTCCATTACGGATGTCCCGACCGTGATTTTGATGGTGTTATCGACGCAGCGGACAAGTGCCCTGATATCCCGGGTATAGAATTGAACAATGGATGTCCTTTCGAAAATCCGGGTTGCTGCATGGACAACGATGGCGACGGCGTCTCCAACAATGCGGATAAGTGCCCGGATTATGCAGGATCGGTATACAATGATGGTTGTCCGATCGATGAGTCGAACATCAACAAGATCAAATTGCAGGAAGAAAAAGCGAAGCTTGATGCAAACCATACGGGTGAGCAGATCAAGGTTCTGGCAAATAACGACACTATCCGAAATCTGATCACGTCGAAAGAGCAATTAAATAAGATCGTAGCATCGAAGAGGGTCATGAAGGAACATAGTATCTTCTTTGATGTCGATCAGGCAATGGTCAATGAATCTGAACAGAAAGCGTTCGACAAATTCCTGGCTGATTACAAAAAGGATGAAACCGTCTCTTTCATGGTGATTGGAAACACGGATCGGGATGGTACACTGGAATATAACCTGATCCTTTCTAAGAAACGGGCAGAAACGATAAAACGAAAATTGATTGATGCCGGTTTTGACGAAGATAAGATCGAAGTGTATTACTACGGAGAAGGGAAATCGCTGCACAAAGGCAGTTACTCGGCAGAACAGAAGCGAATGGATCGTCGTGTAGACATTAAGATCATTCAGGGGGATAAGAAATAAAGATTAAAAAAGGATAAAAATGAAATTCGGAACGAAAGCAATCCACGCAGGTGTTCATGCGGATCCAACAACAGGAGCCATCATGACACCGATCTACCAAACGTCAACCTATGTTCAGGAGGCACCGGGTGTTAACAAAGGATACGGCTATGCCCGAGGGAAGAATCCGACACGCGAAGCGCTTCAGGATGCCCTGGCAGCATTGGAGAACGGGAAACATTGTGTGGCATTCAGTAGCGGCGTAGCGGCAACCGATGCGGTGTTGAAACTGCTTGCCCCGGGTGATGAGGTGATCACAGGTGACGATCTTTATGGAGGGACCTATCGCTTATTCACAAAGATCTATGAGAAATTTGGGATCAAATTCCATTTCATTGATTTAACGAATGCTGAAAATGTTAGAAATTACATCAACAGTAATACAAAATTGATCTGGGCCGAAACTCCGACAAACCCAACCATGCAGATCATCGATATTGCCGCAGTTGCTTCGATCGCGAAAGAACAGGGTATCATAATGGTGGCAGACAATACCTTTGCCTCTCCCTATCTTCAGAATCCCCTTGATCTGGGGGCAGATATCGTCATGCATTCAGTGACCAAATACCTCGGTGGACACTCCGACGTGGTAATGGGCGCTTTGATCACGAACGATCCAAAACTGCATGAACAGTTGTACTTCATCCTGAATAGTTCAGGTGCGAATCCCGGACCGATGGATTCATTCCTTGTTCTCCGGGGGATCAAAACATTGCATTTGAGAATGGAGCGCCATTGCTTTAATGGCCGTAAGATCGCAGAGTTTCTCAAGAACCATCCAAAGATCGAGAAGGTATATTGGCCGGGCTTTCCGGAACATCCGAACCACGAAGTGGCAAAGAAACAGATGCGTGATTTTGGCGGTATGATCTCTATCGTCCTCAAGGATAAGGCAATCGAAAACACCTTTAAAGTTGCATCCTCGTTCAAGGTCTTCTCCCTTGCAGAATCGTTAGGCGGAGTTGAATCGTTGATCAATCATCCTGCAACAATGACGCACGCATCCATCCCGAAAGAAGAACGGGAAAAGGCTGGTGTCGTTGATAACCTCTTGCGTTTGAGTGTGGGTGTAGAGGATGTTGAAGATCTTATCGCGGATCTTGAACAAGCCCTCGCTTAATGTTGACCAGGGTATCGGTGAATGGATAATACACTCTTTTCCGGCACTCCAAAACCGCCAATCTCAATGAAAATTTACATTACAGGCACATCAAAGGGCCTCGGAAGGGCATTGGCAGAAGGATATCTTGACCGTGGTCATCAAGTAGTGGGTATCGGCAGAAGGAATGTGATCGAACATCCGAACTATGAATTTGTGCGGTGTGACCTGAACGACCTTGAAGCGGTAAAACGGATCCGTTTCGAATCAGACGGAATGAGCTGTATGCTGATCAACAATGCAGGGATTATTGGATCTGTCAAACGTGTGAGTGATTTGGATGCCGGCGCATTGCAAGAAGTCATGGACATCAACGCAATAGCACCAATGATCCTGTGTCAGCAATTTTTGAAAGACATTCCGACTGCCGGGTCTGTTACGATTCTGAATATTAGCTCAGGGGCTGCTTCACGCGCTATTCCCGGATGGGCTGCCTATTGCGCTTCTAAGGCAGCACTGGACCGTTTTTCAGACACGCTTTTCATGGAAGAACAGGAGAAGGAAAGGAATGTTATCATCTATTCACTCGCCCCCGGCGTTATTGATTCGGAGATGCAAGAAACCATTCGGTCTTCCGAAAAAAAGGATTTTTCCAGTTTGCAGACATTCAAGGACCTCAAGGAAAAAAATGAACTTGAAACACCTGAAGCGGTTGCCCGAAAGATAATGGAACTTCTTTCCTTGCCATTTGATGGTCGCGTTGTCCGCTCCCTGAGGGAAGTGAAAACCGACAATTGATTATTGTTTACAACAGAGCCTTTCGACCTTTAATTAAGCCGTTCAACCAAAAATAAAGTTTTTGGTTCGCAAACCTTTTTGTAATTTGGAACGTTTTAAAACATGCACAAACTGTTATAACTATGGAAAAAACGACGCTTATTCTTGCTGGTTCCTTTCTGCTCTCCGCTTTCACGGGACTTGCTCAACGTCAGATCGATCATTCAAATTGTAGAGAAGGTGAGAATGTAGAGTACTGTATCACGCACAAAAAAATGGCAGAACTTAAAAAAGATCCTGCCTTTCTTGCTTCGTGGGAAAAAGATCAAGCGAAAAATAATGAGGCACTGAAAGCCGGAACAGAAAAAGGATTTATCTATCAAATTCCGGTAGTGTTCCACGTGCTTCATAATGGTGGTGTTGAAAATATCAGTGATGAACAGATCTATGATGCACTCGACATTTTGAACCGTGACTTCAGATTACAAAACAACGATGCGAATAACGTCCAGATCGATTTTGTTGGGATGCCAACGGATGCTGAGATCGAATTTGTTTTGGCAACGAAAGCGCCGAATGGCACTTGCTTCAAAGGGATTACTCGCACAATGTCCTCGCTTTCATACAATGGGGCTGATGGATATGATCAGGTTGCAGCAATTCGAAATGGAAACGATGTTTATCAGAATTCATGGCCCGGGGACGATTACCTGAATGTGTTTATCGTCGGTGAAGCCGGTGGAGCTGCGGGATATACGACCAATCCTTCAACCTGGTCCAACAATGACATGACGAACGGTATTTGGATCTTACATGATTATGTGGGTTCAATTGGTACAAGTTCTGTAGGATCAAGTAGGGCCTTAACACATGAAGTGGGTCACTGGTTGAATTTGGATCATACATGGGGATCAAATAACAACCCGGGAAATGCATCCTCTTGTTCTACGGATGATAACGTGACTGATACACCGAATTGTATTGGGGTTACAGCTTGTCTTTTGAACGCAAATACCTGTAATTCCGTTAATTCATATTGGTCTTTCGATGTTGAAGACAACGTAGAGAATTACATGGATTATTCGTACTGTTCTAAAATGTATACGGCAGGTCAGGTTGCAAGAATGCGAGCAGCTTTGGAAGTGACTTCTACCGGAAGAAAGAATTTATGGCAACCTGCAAACCTCACGGCAACAGGCGCAACAGGTTCACTTTTCCTGTGCAAAGCGGAATTCATCTCTAACAAAACAGCGGTGTGTGTGGGCGATTCTATTCAGTTCACAGACGATTCCTATAACCTTGTTTCGGGGTGGACATGGAATTTTCCGGGTGGTACACCGGCAACTTCAACAGATCCGAACCCTGTGGTTATTTACAATACACCGGGAGTGTATAGTGTAACGTTAACGGCTACTGATGGATCAACTCAGGACGCTGAAACGAAAACAAACTACGTGCGCGTGCTGCCGGCATCGGGAACAATACCTTTCCATGAAGGATTTGAAAATTATACCACGCTGTCAGGTCTCCCGAACTGGGAAGTATACAATCCGAATAACAACGCAGCGTATGCGATCACAACGACTGCTGCTCATAGCGGTTCGAAGTCAGTGA
This sequence comes from Flavobacteriia bacterium, assembly GCA_046301895.1. Lineage (GTDB taxonomy): Bacteria > Bacteroidota > Bacteroidia > Flavobacteriales_D > Crocinitomicaceae > M0103. The sequence continues at coordinate 12,002 of JBKCJG010000075.1, read as the reverse complement.
AGTTGGCAAACTTTGGGCAAACGGGATCGAATTCGGATGAATTGATTGCATCACCTGTTGACCTTTCTTCGGTAGCTGCAAATGGTGGCGTTGTTACCTTGAGTTTCCGTTATGCTTACCGTAAAAGAACAACTGCAGACATGGAGTTCCTCAAAGTGTTCATTACTTCAGATTGTGGCGATTCATGGGCACAGCGTAAGACATTGAGCGGTAGCCAGCTGTCTCCTTTAGCCGTATCAACGACATGGACGCCATCGAGTGTGGCTGACTGGACCACTGTGCACATGATCAACGTAACAACTGAATATTGGGTGGATAATTTCAGGTATAAGTTCGAATTCGAAGGGAATGGAGGGAATAACTTCTACCTTGATGATATCAACATTTACCTTGGCGCTCCCTCTGACAATATCGTACTTGGCTTGGCAGAGAATGGTGACATCGATGAGTTGTCCCTGTATCCAAACCCCGCTGATAATGAACTGAATTTGCGTTTCTCCGTGAATACTGCTCAGGAGGTTGTTGTCCAAATCCAGGATGTTTCCGGTAAAGTTGCTGAAACACATGCGATTCAGGCGGCTCCGGGATCGAACCTGGTTCTGATGGATACACAGAAACTTGCGGCCGGTACGTATTACGCCAGTATCAAAGCTGGGGATGCACAAAAAGTACTCCAGTTCGTAATAAAATAATCGAATACTATTTCCCTTGAAGGCCTTCTCCTGAAGGCCTTTTTTAGTGATTGATAAAAATGAAAAAGATCGTTATTTCAGTGCTGATCCTGGCAGCAGGGTTTCAGGTAATGGCTCAGGGCGAGTGGTGCGGAACAGATAAAAAAATTCAGGAACTGAAAGCTGCAAATCCTGGCTTTCAGGAACACTTGCACAAGAGTATGATGAAGGCTGCATCCGGCGCATCCTGGGCGCAGCAGAAGGCAACATTACAAGTGCCTGTAGTGGTTCATATCATCCATGATAATGGTGTGGGAAATATCAGCGATGATCAGGTTGAAAATGCACTTTTCATCCTTAACAGGGATTATAATCGCCAAAATCCGGATACTACTCAAACACGAAACACTGCAACGGCGCCCTTCAAACAGGTAGCAAGTTCGATGGATATCGAATTCATACTGGCAAAGATCGATCCAGCGGGGAATTGTACAAATGGCATTGTTCGAGTCAATGCACCGACTCTTACCTATGGTGCAAATGACGATTGTAAATACACCTCCAATGGTGGCTCTGATCAATGGCCCATGGACCAATACCTGAACATCTGGGTAGTAAATTCCATAGAAAGTGACGGTGCAGGGACGACGCTTGGCTATGCTTACCTGCCGTATTGGCCCAATGGAACGAATTACGGGATCCTCATTCGGAATGATTCTTTCGGAACGATCGAAACGGCATTGGGAACCGATGGTGGAACGCTTACACATGAAATGGGGCATTTACTCGGTTTGCAACACATTTTTGATGCCGGTTGGTCGGGAGCCTCCGGATGTCATACCGATGATTGTTTTGGCAACGGTGATTACTGCTGTGATACCCCTCCCCAGGCTGAAGCGAACTGGAGCTGCTCTTCTTCATGGAACAGTTGTCCGGATGTCCCAACGAATGATGCTTTCGGTTTTGATGCACTCGATCAGATCGAAAACTATATGAGCTATAATGCATGTCAAAACATGTTCTCTGCGGATCAGGCTTCGATCATGCAAAATAATTTTGTCGACATCAATTTTCTGGCATCATGTGTGACTCCGCAGAATGTTGCTTTCACTGGAATCAATCTGCCTGAAACACTGTGTAAGGCTGAATTCGAAGCTACGAGCAACGAGGCTTGTGTCGGTGATTCTGTCGGTTTCATTGATCGCAGCTTCCATGCACCAATCGGTTGGACCTGGACTGTTAGCCCGGGAGTTGAAAATGTTGACTTTGCTTTTGTGAATGCATCAACCGCGTCATCTCAGGAGCCATACATTCGTTTCTTTACGCCAGGTAACTATCAGATCTCCCTCACGGCAACGGATGGAACAAACGCGGATACGGAAATAAAAGACCAGTTTGTCCGCGTGCTGCCCGGGGCTCAGTCGATGCCATATTATGAGGGATTCGAATACATTTGGGACCTCAATACGGCAAACAACTGGTATGTGTACAATCCTGGTAACAATGCCGGATTCCAGGTCGACCTTAGCCAGGGAAGAACCGGTGTGCATTCAGCAAAACTTGCCAATTTTGGCCAGGGGACCAACAATTCGGATGAATTATTATCAGCACCGATCGACCTTTCCTCGTTTGATGGAACAGCAGGGGATATTGTCACGCTGACGTTTCGATATGCCTACAGGAAGCGAGCTTCAAACAATGATGAGTGGCTTAAGCTCTTCATTACAAAGGATTGCAATATTAACTGGGCCCAGCGAAAAACGATCCATGGGGATCAATTGAGTACGCAGGTGGTTTCAACTTCTTGGACGCCGGCAGGACCGCAGGATTGGACAACTGTTCACGTGATCAATATCCTGGACAACTATTTTGTGGAGAATTTCCGTTTCAAGTTCGAATTTGAAGGAAACGGCGGTAATAATTTCTACCTGGATGACATCAATTTATATGAGGGTTCTCCTACGGAAGACCTTGTGATCGGATTGGCAGAGGAAGGAGAGATCGGTGAGTTGTCACTGTATCCGAATCCGGCATCAGACGAAGTGAACATTCGTTTTGCACTGAGCCAGGCAGAGAACACGATTCTACAGATCCGTGATGTTGCCGGAAGAATAAGCGGAAAGTATGAAATAAAGGCAAATGAAGGAGCCAATCTGGTCATGTTGAATACTGCCGATCTTGCTGCTGGAAGCTATTTTGTAACGATACAGGCGGGTACTGCAACATCAACGCTGCAGTTTGTTGTAAAATGATTAAATAAAAGGTAAGATGCTGATCAGTTCAGCATATTCGGAATGGGAAAGGGTTGAATGAATGTTCAGCCCTTTTTTTTCTGCCGCTTTGCGTGTGGTCTCACCCCAGGCAATGATCTTTCCGGCTGGTGCCGCATTACAGGACAAGAAACTCTCTAGATTGGAGGGGCTGCTAAACACATAGGCGTCACACAAACGAACCGGTTTGCAGTCAGAAAGTGTTGCATAAACCGCAACTTCTGTGCACTGAACCGGATCCAGTATTGACGAGATGGAACGATTGGAGCGTGAGGATTGTGGAAAGAGCACAGTCCGGTCCCAAACCCAGTTTTTGAATTCCGCGGCTACTTTTTCGGGTTTTCCGGACTGATCCCCGACAAAATGGCAATGGATACCGAACGTTTTCAGTTTTTCAGCTGTTCGTCTGCCAATACAAGCATAAAGGGTTGTGGAAGGTGGCGTCACCTCCTTTAAAAAGTATGCTGCTGCTCGGATACTGGCGAAAAAAACCACGTCATACGCAGTGGTGACAGTGAAAGCAAGTGCTTCAAAACGAATTTGGGAATGTGCGATCAGATCGATCGAATGATCCTGGCAATAGGCAGATAGTTCTGTTACTTCTTCGGGATCCCTGGATATAAAGAGCGATCGGATCAAATTATTCTTCCGTGGTGGCAGTGAGATCTTCTACAATGATCTCAGCCAGGTTCGACAGATCATCCGAACTGTATTCATACCAGTTGGAGCCCTCTTCCCAATTGTTGGAGTGAGAAACATACACGACATGATGCTCATCACAGTAGACGCCAAGCGGCAATTGACAGCCTCCCTGCATCAGGTTCAATACTCTCCGTTCAACAGCAATGCGCTCCTGCACATCAACGTGATTCATTCGCTGCAAAATGGTAAAAAGTGAACGATCGTTCTCCCGGATCTGAAGGGCAAGGACTCCTTGAGCCGGAGCAGGAACGAATTCAGTTGGATCCAACACAACGACGTGAAACTCCGATAGATCGATCTGAAGACGATCAACACCTGCTTTTGCAAGCAGAATAGCATCGTAATCCCCATCTCGTAATTTCTGAATACGCGTCGGAACATTTCCACGCAAGTCTTTAATCTCCACATCATCTCTGAAACGCAAAACCTGCGATTTCCTCCGCGCTGAAGATGTTCCGATAAGTGCATGTTCTTTAAGATTCCAAAGATGCCCTTCCTGCACCGAAGTCTTCGCGACCAGGAGCAGATCGGCAGGATCTTCACGTTCTGAAACGCAGGCGATCATCAAGCCGTCAGGTTGATTGGTCTCAAGATCTTTGTGCGAATGTACTGCAAGATCCACCGCGTTGTCAAGAAGGGCTTGTTCGATCTCCTTCGTGAAAAATCCCTTTCCTTCCAGTTTGTCAAAGCTCAGATGCTGAATGGTATCTCCCTGTGTTTTTATGATGGTGATATCGACCGTACAACCCAGTTCTTCCAGCTGTCGTTTCACATGATTGGCCTGCCACAATGCCAGGTCACTGCCTCTCGAACCGATACGAATGTGTTGCATGTATTATTGTTTAAGCAGTATCTCTTTTGCCATAAGCATCGGCATGCTCATGTACTTCTTTTCCATGTAACCGATAATTTTCTCAAGGACTTCCTTGGAATGATCATCCAACGAGGCAAGATCATTTTTAAAGACCTCATTCATGGCTGTCGTCTTGATCTCCTTCACTTTTTCCGGCACATCGCGCATGGCTAATTCCACGGAGCGAACCTTCTGGATGTGTTTGAATTCAAACAATGCCTCGGCAATGATCTCTTCCACGTGCTGAATCTCCTTGGAGCGCTCCTTGAGATTCTCGTTTGAGATCTTCTGAAGCACATCTACTGAAATATGGGTGACGTTGTGATCTGTTACGATCTGCGGATCTAAGTCTTGAGGCAAGGCAATATCGATCACCACTTTTCGTCCCTCGTCACCACCCAGTAAGGTAGCGTATATCTCAGGTGTGATAAGATGGGTATCTGCACCGGTACATGCAATGATCACATCAAAACCGCCTTGATAGGTTGAAAGTTCCTGAAGGGGAAGGGCTGTGCCGCTCAGATCTTTCGCGAGGGCTTCTGCCTTGGAAAGGGTCCTGTTGAAAACCACGAACTTTTTGAACCCGTGCTTTTTCAGGAACCGGCTCATGTTCGTATTGGTTACCCCGGCACCAATGATCATAATACGTGCATCCAGTGGGATGTTCATGTCGCGAAGCTTATGGTAAGCTAATGAAACAACGGATACAGGCTTGGTGGCAATACTTGTTTCGGTATAAACCCGTTTGGCTGTTTCGATCGTATGACGCATGACCAGACGAATGAAGTCTCCTGTTAGATCAAACTTCTTGGAGGTTTCGAAGGCATGCCGCACCTGAGTGATGATTTCACGTTCTCCGACAACCATAGAATCGATCGAAGAAGCAACGGCTAGCATGTGTTCGATGGCATTGATTCCGTTGAATATGTCACCGCGATGCGCAAAATGACCGATTTCATCCCGCGTGAATTGCGGATACAGTGTGTTAAAGAATTCAATCAGGAACTGGAAGTCAATAGCTTTTTCCGTGCAGAAAACGAATTCAACCCGATTGCACGTGGAAAGGAACATCAACTCATCCAGTCCAAGTTTTGACTTCAGGTCTGTCAAACGAGCCTCCTGTTTATCTTCTTCGATGGTCAAAAGACCAATATCCCGAATATCAAGGTTTCGATGCGTAAATGCGATGATATGAAAGTTCTCTGTCACCTGAGTTTTCTAAGGGATTACAAATTTGCAACTACTTTCTTCTTCTTGTGTCATAAAATTGTCATGAACACTTATTTAGAATCTGTTTAAATACGGCATTGAAAGGATCCTTGTTGATGCGATGACAAGAGCCTGTTGTAGGGTGGTGCAGCGATTAAATTCTTCCTTCGCCGCCTGCTATGGTTTAAAACGTAAATTTCATTACTTTTAGTCCACATGAAAACGATCGAATTTGAATCTGCTCAGCACGTGAAGGTAGAGTATGAGTTGGCATCAACCATGCAAAGAACAGCTGCTGCATTGATCGATCTGATGACGTTCATCATCTATTTCGTGATTCTGTCACTTGTGATGAATTTGTCGAATATTTTCGCAGAGTTTGGAACCGAACTTTTCGCGACCTTATTCCTGATAAAATTACCGTGGATCTTCTACAACCCGCTCATTGAGTACCTGACCCACGGTCAAAGTTTGGGCAAATATGCGCTGGGAATTCGAGTAGTGACGATAACCGGAGAACGTCCGGGCTTGCGTGAAGTTTTTACCAGATGGCTTTTTAAGGGTGATTTCCTGTGGATAAGTGCTGATTTCTTTGTCTTGCTGTGGTTGGGCTTTGGGATTCTTGGGATCATCTTTTCTGCCACTGCTGAGCGAAAGCAGCGTTTGGGTGATGTGATGGCAAACACAGTTGTTATTAAAAATAAGTCGAGTGTAAACTATTCGCTGAGAGATGTCTTGTCGATCAAAAGTTTGGAAAACCATACTCCGATCTATCCTCAGGTAACCCGGTTTACAGACGAAGATATGCTCCTGATCAAAAACACGATCCAGCGTGTACACAAGTATCCCAATCCGGAAACTAAAAAATTTGCTGTCGAACTTGCGGATGAAACGGCCCGCCTGCTCGGATTGCAGGAGACTCCTCCCAAACGAATGGAATTTTTACAAACGTTGTTGCAGGATTATGTGGTCCTTACCCGTTGAATTCTTCACCCTTGGAGGAGGGAACATGGGGAGGTGGCAAATGTCATTTCCCAAAATTAACGTTGACAAATTGAGTTGTTTTTTCAGTTTGCTTCAATTTGTCTTAAGATTTCGAAGAAAGAAAATAGAGAACTCAAAACCCTGAATAAGAAATCCCGAATTAGCGCCTATGCCCAAACTTTGTATAGTACCTACCCCCATCGGTAATCTTGAAGACATCACGCTTCGGGCCATCCGAATGTTCAAAGAATGTGACCTGATCTTTGCTGAGGACACTCGCGTTACAAAAAAATTACTCAATCATTTTGAGATCACGAAGCAGGTCTTACCGTTTCACGCGCACAACGAGCACAAGGCATTGTCATCTGCAATCGACAGGATCAAGGGGAACAATTTAACAGTTCTGGTGTCGGATGCCGGTACACCGGGGATATCTGATCCAGGGTTCCTGCTCGCCAGAGAATGTGTCAATGCGGGGATCGATCTGGAATGTCTTCCGGGTCCAACTGCCTTTGTTCCGGCTTTGGTAGCGAGTGGTTTTCCATGCGATAAATTCGTGTTTGAAGGCTTTCTTCCCCACAAAAAAGGACGCCAAACAAGGCTGATCAAACTTTCAGAAGAGGATCGAACGGTTATATTGTATGAATCACCCCATCGCCTGGTTAAATGCCTCGGACAGTTGGAGGAATTCTTTGGACCGGATCGGAAGGTGTGTGTCGTGCGCGAAATCTCCAAAATGTTCGAAGAATACAAAAGAGGGACGACAGTTGAAGTAAAGCAGTATTACGAAAAAAACCCGCCGAAGGGTGAGATCGTGATCATCGTAGAGGGAAAACAAGACTAATTATGAGATCGGAAGCAATATTCCTGATAAAAAAAGGTTCGGCTGACAAAGCTTTTGAGCGAAGACCGAATACATTAAGACAGATAACTGACGGAGAGGTTATCATTGAAGTAGAAGCTTTTGGGTTGAACTATGCGGATGTCATGGCCCGAAGGGGGCTCTACCGCGAAGCTCCGCCTTTCCCTTGTGTTGTGGGCTACGAAGTAGTGGGAACGATAATTGAAACCGGTTCAAAGGTTGATGATGGGTTGAAAGGGAAACGCGTAGTGGCATTTTGTCGCTTTGGGGGCTATGCAAGGCACATCATTACATGGGATTATGCTGTTGTTCCGATCGGTGAAACTCCCGCAGAAGAAGCAATGGTCTTGTGTACCCAGGCTGTAACAGCCTACTACATGGCCGAATACCTTACTCCTGTTCGCAAGGGAGAAAAGGTGCTGATCCATGCTGCAGCTGGTGGTGTCGGAACCGTTTTGATCCAATTAGCGAAACGAAAAGGTGCTGAAGTATTTGCCAAGATCGGAAATGACGATAAAATGCAGTTGGTGCGTTCCCTCGGTGCGGATCACGTGATCAACTACAACCGTGGTGATTATGCGGAACAGATCCTGCAGATCACAAAAGGAGACCGATTGGACGTGTCGTTCAATCCTGTTGCAGGGTCAACGTTTAAAAAGGATTTCTCCCTGCTGGGATCAGGCGGGAGGATCATTCTTTTTGGCGGTTCGGAAATGGTTTCCGGAAAATGGGGCCTGATCTCAACGCTGAATTTCTTAAGAAAAATGGGGTTGATACTTCCGGTTGGCCTAATGATGCGATCCAAGAACATCTTAGGGGTCAATATGCTCAAGATCGCTGACAACAGGCCGATGGTTCTTGCTGAATGCCTGAAGGCGGTGGTTGAATTGCATGCCGCGGGTGAATTGAAACCGCAGGTTGGAGGGGTATACCCGGCGGATAAGATCGCGGAAGCTCATGCTGCACTCGAGAGCGGAAGTACAACCGGTAAGTTGACTGTTTTCTGGGAAAAATAAACCGAGGATGTTCGGAATGAAGATGAAATGGTACCCCTTGTTTGGATCCGTTCAGGAAATGGATGATCGTTTCATGGGAAAGCAGACGCTTGTTCATAAAACGATGTTCGGGGAAGCGCTCTTAGTGAAACAAGAGGGGACCTATCTGGCATTCAGAAACAAATGTCCGCATCAGGGAAAGCCATTAAACGAGTGCCGTCTGGAAAAGGAGCACATTGTATGTCCCTATCATCAGTATCATTTTTCCACCGAAACAGGTCGGGGACACGGGTTATACCTCGAAAAGTTTGAACTCAGGATAGATGAGAATGGTGTTTTTCTGGGCAAAGAAGTGTGGTCCCTCTTTTAAAAATTGAAAATTGACAACTGACAATTGACAATTGTCATGGTGCAGGAGGGCCCACATACTCCAGACAAGGGTTTGTTCCTACCCAGCATTTCGCTTTCTGCTGAAACGCGATCAGGGTGTCGCTTTCAACCGTAAAATAGAGATCAACGGTTGTTTTCCACTGTTTGAAACAGTCAGGGTCTTTCAAACGGTAATGCTCGTTTTCGATAGATCCGTTTTCGTTCATAAAATCCTCCAGAGAAAGGAATTTATCGGAAAGCATGAGCATGTAATTCCCTTTTTCAAGCTGAAGGGTGATTTTGCCGCTTTCATCCAGCTGGACCTCTTTAAAAACAGGCATTCCATCGGTGTAGCTGGTCCCCCTGAGAATGGCGACTTTTTCGAAACTCAGAGCCTCATTGTATCCTGATGCAACATCGGGATGTGGTTTTGCTCCGCCGCAATAAGGCTTGTGAACGGACCCGGAGAGTTGTACCGTCTTCAGGGTTGGTTGCTGACTATCTGCAGTGGTCAACATGCCGCAAGCGGAAGCAAGAAGAAGAAGCGGAAAAAGGAGAAGTTTCACGATAATGGCATTTTAGTTCACCCTCGAAGATACGAAATGTTGTTTTTGAACGTACAGTTGGAATTAAAATGGTTGCCGGGGATTACAGAATTTGCGGTTTATAGCCTCCTTAAAAGAAACTTAAGTTGCATCAAACCCATTTTTTAGCTTAATTTTGCGGAACGTTTAAATCTAAAACACAATACCGAATGGCTGAAGTAATGACAGATCTTGGAATTCAGGAGATCCTTGCTCAATTAGGAATCGAAGAAGTAAATAGTGGAGCCTCAACGGGCGGAAAATGGTTCAGAACCAGAGGGGAGCGAATAGATTCGATCTCTCCTGTTGACGGAAAATTGATCGCATCGGTGAATTCTGCGTCTGAAGCAGATTACGAGGCGGTGATCCTGAAGGCGCAGGAAGCATTCAAGGCATGGCGTCAGGTACCTGCACCAAAGAGGGGTGAGGTGGTTCGTCAATTGGCTGAACGCATTCGGTTTTACAAGGAGCCGCTTGGAAAACTTGTTTCCTATGAAATGGGGAAATCCCTTCAGGAAGGTTTGGGAGAAGTGCAGGAAATGATCGATATCTGTGATTTCGCTGTAGGTCTTTCCCGTCAATTGTATGGATTGACCATGCACTCTGAGCGCCCTGGACACAGAATGTACGAGCAGTACCACCCACTAGGGATCGTCGGGATCATCTCTGCGTTCAATTTCCCGGTTGCGGTTTGGAATTGGAACACGGCCTTGGCCTGGGTATGTGGTGATGTATGTGTTTGGAAACCATCTGAAAAGACGCCGATTACTGCAATTGCATGTCAGCAGATAACGAAAGAAGTATTTGATGCGAACGATGTTCCGGAGGGCGTATCCAGCTTGATCATCGGGGGTGCAGATCTTGGAAAATTAATGGCTGAAGATACACGTGTTCCGCTTGTTTCTGCAACAGGATCTACCCGCATGGGGAAATCGGTTGGGGCAGCGGTTGGGGCTCGTCTTGGACGTTCTCTATTGGAATTGGGGGGTAACAATGCCATCATTATTACACCTTCTGCAGATCTTAAAATGGTTGTTCCTGGTGCGGTATTTGGCGCGGTTGGAACGGCAGGTCAGCGTTGCACGTCTACGCGTCGCCTGATCATTCACGAAGAGATCTACGATAAAGTGAAAGAATCCTTGACAAAGGCCTATGCGCAGCTGCGTATCGGCAATCCATTGGATCAGAACAATCACGTTGGTCCATTGATCGATAAAATGGCAGTGGATATGTACCTTGCGGCATTGGAGAATGCAGTGAAGGAAGGTGGGAAGATCTTGGTTGAAGGAGGTGTTCTGTCGGGAGAAGGATACGATTCTGGGTGCTATGTGAAGCCCGCGATCGTAGAGGCAGAAAATCATTTCCAGATCGTTCAGCACGAAACATTTGCACCGATCCTGTATATTATGAAGTATGCAGGTGGTGTCGAAAATGCGATCAAGTTGCAGAATGGAGTTCCTCAGGGTCTTTCTTCCGCGATCATGACGAATAGCCTGAAAGAATCTGAAGCATTCCTTTCGTATGCCGGTTCTGATTGCGGTATCGCAAACGTGAATATCGGTACTTCAGGTGCTGAGATCGGTGGTGCATGTGGTGGTGAAAAAGAAACAGGTGGCGGACGTGAATCCGGTTCTGATGCATGGAAAGTCTACATGCGCCGACAGACCAACACGATCAACTATTCTGACAGCCTTCCATTGGCACAGGGTATCAAGTTCGAATTGTAATAATCGAAATACGATAGATGAAGAGCCGGCATATGCCGGCTTTTTTGTTTTTAACCCTACACATAGGGTACATAGGCACAGTAGGGTTTTTCCCGGAAAGCAAACATAGTATAGATTCCTGCGGAATCTGGATTTCAATCGCGCAGATTTCTGAATAGCTCATTGACAAACGTGCGCTGTCCTTCTTTATAAATGTTTATGCAATTGAAGTTGATCAGGATTCCTTTCGGGACTTCTAACAACCTCATGTAGGTCATTAATTGAGCATCGTGGATGGACAGGAGTTTTTCGATGGATTTTAATTCAACAACGATCTTATTTTCAACAAGAAGATCACATCTTAGCTCGGTTGAAAGGGTTTTGTCGCGGTAAATTACCGGTACTGAATGTTCTGATCGGAAAAGTAACTTTCGATGTTCCAATTCCTCTTTTATACAAGTATGATAAACGCTTTCTAAAAGACCGGGTCCCAGATTTCGATGTACTTCAATCGCAGCTCCAATGATCGAAAAGGTAAGGTCGTTCAGATCCGACTTTGAATAATTCATAAGTAAAAGGTTAGGTTACTTGAAGTTAGTCAAAATCCCAAAACAAACCAATACCTAACAGGAAGTTATTGTGAAAAATAAGCCTAATCCCGCAGGTATACAGGACTACTGTTCTCTCAACACATTCTATAGCTACTGTGCCTATGTGCCCTATGTGTTTAAAGAAAGAAAACAATCCCGCAGGGATGTCCCTACTGATACCTCAACACCATGGATATCTATTGTGCC
>JBKCJG010000074.1:0-73239 GCA_046301895.1 Flavobacteriia bacterium | reverse complement strand
GGCTCCTGCTATAGCTGGGGCGCCTACATTGATCTTACCACCATTTTCAACCAAAAGAACGCGGTCGAACTCTACTTTCGATCCCGTCTCGGCTGCTAAACGATGCACAAAGATCTTCTGGTCTTTTTGCACTTTGAACTGCTGCCCTGCTATCTCTACAATTGCGTACATATAGCTTGTTTTTAAATTAAATTTCTAAAATAGGATGGCAAAGATAGGAAAAAGTTTTTAACATACTTCATGCATCTCCAAAATTTCGCAGTACGCCGTGAAATATTTATTATTCTGTGACATTTTCTTTAGATGATAATTTTAAAATGTTGCCTGAATTTAAGATAAAGACACCCAGCAAAACGATACACATCGAACCGACCTGCCCCCAACTGATTTGTTCTCCAAAGTACAAACCGATGAGAACTGCAACAATGGGAATGAAATAGGTTACGCTGCTTGCAAAAAGTGCTGACGAAATACTGATGATCTTATTGAATAGGATCACGGCAAGTGCCGTTCCTACGACGGATAGGATGGTGATATAACCCAGGCCCTCCATAGCGTGGGGGTTTTGTTGAAATGTCAGTGCTGTTCCAAAGGTTAGGTTTGCTATTGCTGCAGGGATAAGTACAATGAAAAAAGCGAGTGATGTGATCTCTATCGCCTTAAACATTTGTAAAGTGTGTTTGATCGTGTTCAAGCTTATTCCATACATCAAAGTTGCAAGAACGATCGCCAGAATATGAAACCAGGTGCCTGTCATGGAAATACTTTTACCGGCGAACATAAGCAGAACAATACCAGTTGTACCGATCGCTATTCCTAGGAGCTGGACGCTTGAAAGTTTTACTTTAAAGACAAAGAATCCAATGATGATCGTGAAGATCGGCGTAAAGCTGTTCAGCATTCCTGCAAATCCGGATGATAGCCCCGTTTCAGCATATGTAAAAAGGAAGGCTGGAAAAAAATTACCTGAAAAACCTACAATGGACAATGAAATGAATTGCTGCCAGGTCTTGATCTTCTTAACGTGTCTGACAGCAAAAGGAGCCAGCACTAGTCCTGCTATGAGCATGCGCATAGCTCCGACCTGCAGATCGGAAAAGATTGGCAAGCCATCAACAGTGTGCATCCCTCTTTTCATGAGAATAAAGGAGCTCCCCCATATACAGGCAAGAAACAACAGAAGTCCCCAGCTCTTAAGTTCTTTTGACATGAGACAAAAGTAATCCTTTAATCCTGCTGCACTCGCATCAAAAAGAATTTTTAAAGTTGTTGATAACGTGTCAAAACATTGTTAATAACCAAAAGGTTTCGAAAAGGGTAAAATTGTCCCCACAAAATCCCACCAGTAAATTAAAAGCTCATAAAAACGTGGATTTTGAAAAACATTATTTGTGCATAAGTGAAACTTTAATAGCTTTGTATCGTTAGAATTTATTAACAATTAGAAAACTGGTGGTAAAAAGTGGTAAAAATCCATTAATTTTACCCATTATTTTCGTCATGGCAGGCTTAGTAGGAGAATTCGAGGTTAAATTGGACGCTAAAGGGCGTTTCCTCTTTCCTTCCGGTTTACGGAAGCAGCTCTCTTCTGCAACCCAACGAGATTTCATGTTGAATAAGGGATTTGAAGATTGTTTGACGCTCTATCCATTGAACGAATGGGAAAAGATTAGCGCTAAACTTTCTAAAATGAACCTGTTCAAAGAAAAGAACCGAATGTTCTACCGACTGTTTCATCAGGCGGCAAAACTGGTTTCTTTGGATAATGCCGGTCGTATCCTGGTTCCAACTGCTCTTATGGAGCGTGTGGGATTGGATCAGGACGTTATGCTGATCGCGTACAACGACCGAATTGAAATCTGGGACAAGTCTAAGTACTTCGATATGATTGAAGGCAACATGGCGGATTTCGCTGATCTGGCGGATGAAGTAATGGGTGACTTGGATGATGGAGAATAGCACTGCTTATCACATACCTGTAATGCTGCATCAGTGCATCGACGGATTGAATATCGATCCGGATGGCGTTTATGTGGATGTTACTTTTGGTGGGGGTGGTCATTCCCGCGAGATCTATAAGAAATTAAGTTCGAAAGGAAAACTGATCGTTTTTGATCAGGATCCTGATTCTAGAGCTAATACCTGGGAGGCAGAAAACTTCTACTTTGTAGCGGCAAATTTTGCCTTTCTTTCAAATCACCTTCGGTTACTGGGTATCAAGCAAGTGGACGGGATCCTAGCGGACCTAGGTGTCTCTTCCCACCAGTTTGATGCCGATGAGCGCGGTTTCTCGATTCGTGCAAACGCACCTCTGGATATGCGCATGAATAGGTCCGGTGAGATGAGTGCAGCGACGGTTGTCAATGAATACGGTGAGCAAGAATTGATCAATATTTTCAGAAACTACGGAGAGCTTCCAAACGCCAGGCGAATTGCAGCCGAGATTGTGAAAAAAAGATCCTCCCGAAAGATCAAAGCAACCGCTGAACTCATTGAATTACTCAGTCCGTGTGCTCCAAAGTTCAAAGATCATAAATTCTTTGCCCAGGTGTTTCAGGCGATAAGAATTGAAGTCAACCAGGAACTCGATGTTCTTGAAAAATTCCTGTTGCAAACGGAAGAATGTGTCAAAGCGGGCGGGCGACTAGTTGTAATGTCCTACCATTCGCTGGAAGACAGATTGGTCAAGAACTATATGAAACGCGGTTCAATACATGGAGAAATAACAAAAGACTTTTTTGGAAATGTAATCAAGCCGTTCAGTGAGATAAATAGACACCCGATATCACCGAATGAAGAGGAGATCGAGCAAAACAGCAGGGCACGCAGTGCCAAATTACGAATAGCGGAACGAAATGGCTGAGAACGAATACATCGATAAGGAGAGGGCCGCTGAAGAGACAAAGAAGGCTGAGCAAAAGGAAAAGAAGTCGAAGGTTAAGCCTGCGTCGAAAAGTTCTAAACCGAGCGCCTTTTCACAAATTTTGAATGGGGATTTTCTGACAAGGGAGTTTGTGTTAAACAATCTGAACTTCATTTTCTTCATCATCTTTCTGTTGCTCTTAATTGTAGGTAAGGGCTATTATGGCAAGCAACTTTCAAAGGATGTGGAAGATGCCCAAAAGGAACTTGATGAGATGACAGCCGATTACGTTGAGGCTAAAGCAGGCATGGAAGAAGAAACCCGAAGGTACAAACTTGTTGAGGAACTGGCACCGAGAGGCCTTGTAGAATCCGAGGATTCTACAAAGGTAATCCGACTTAAAAAGGCAGAGTGATCAATGGAAGAAAAGAAAGACATATTCTTGAGAGCATACCTTATTTATTTCGGGTTTGTTGTCATTATGTTGATTGTTCTTTTTAAGACAATTTCAATCCAGTTCGAAGGAAGAAGTAATGTTTTTTCCTCATCCGAACAAAAAATGCCAATCAAAACTGTCGAAAGAATCCCGAGGAGAGGAGAGATTCTGGACATTAATTATACACCACTCATTACATCTGTTTCATTTTACGATGTGCATATGGATCCAACAGTGGTTGATCAAAAAACTTTCGACGCGGAGGTAACGGATCTGTCAAGTGCATTAGCGAAGATGTATCCTGAAAAAACTTCCCGTGAATACGAGAATGCTATCCGCAGGGGGCGCGAGCAAAAGAGTCGCTATCTATTGATTCGAAGAAAGGTTACAGGAGAGGAACGTAAGAAACTTCGAACGCTTCCGATTTTCAAGTTGGGCAGATTGAAAGGTGGTTTGATCGACACAGAGGAGACCATTGTGCGAAAAGCACCGAATGGTGAGATGATGCGCAGAACTCTGGGATATTATAAAAACGACAATGGTCAAGAGCTGCGTGTAGGAATAGAAGGTGCCTACAATGAATGGTTGAGTGGTGAACCGGGAGAAGAGATCGAACAGAAGATTACCACAGGCTGGAAGAAAACAGGTCAGATAGTTAAAGAAGCGGTGGAGGGGGCAGATATTGTTACCTCTATTGATAAGGGAATCCAAGAGGTTGCGCATTCAGAACTACTGCGGCAACTGGAAAATCAGGGGGCAAAAAGCGGATGTGTTGTGGTTATGGAAGTAAAGACCGGTTTTGTCAAGGCAATCTCCAACCTGACTCAATCAGAGGATGGCACGTACCATGAGACATACAATATTGCAGTAGGTATTGCTGAAGTTCCGGGCTCAACATTCAAACTGGCATCGATCATGGCTGCCGTCGAAGATGAGAAGATCGATATTCGGGATACGGTCAACGCATATGGCTTCTATCGTTTCTACAGCAAGACATACAAAGATGCCCATGAAGGAGGATACGGAAAGATTACAATAAAGAGAGCATTTGAGAAATCATCAAACGTTATTGCTCAGGTAATTCAGCGAGCTTACAGGGATGAGCCCACGGCATTCATTGAACGTCTTGAACAGTTCGGCATTACTGAACCTACGGGGGTGGATATTGAAGGGGAACCAGCACCGACCATCTATCGGCCTGGTTCGAGGAACTGGTCTGGTTTGTCCTTACCATCAATGGCTATCGGATACGAGGTGCTGCAAACACCGCTGCAAACCTTAACATTCTATAATGCAGTAGCGAATAATGGCACGATGGTTCGACCTCTATTCGTAAAGGAAATACGCAGAGGCGCACAGGTCATAAAAACTTTTAAACCGTTTGTATTGCGAGAACAGATTTGTTCTGATCGTACGCTTAACATTATGAAATCTTGTCTTGAAGGAGTCATGCAGAAAGGGGGGACCGGAGCCAAACTTACTTCTACTCAGTTTACCATTGCTGGAAAGACAGGAACTGCCAGGATCCTGACTGCCGGTAAAGGTTACGGTTCAAAAGGTGAAGAGAAGTACCAGGCATCTTTTGTGGGATATTTCCCTGCTGAGGACCCGATTTATTCGTGTATTGTTGTCGTTACAGATCCTTCCAAAGATTATTATGGGGCAGTTGTGTCAGGAACTGTTTTTACGGCGGTAGCTAACAAGGTTTATGCTACAGCACTCAAGTATCATAAGGCTGTAAACGAAGGTGGGAAAAAGAAGAAGATCGCTCCGGTATCGATCAGTGGTAACCGATACGATCTTGTAAGATCCTTCAAATTATTGGGGGTGGATTTTTCGATTGAAGAGGATGGGGAGTGGATGCTAACGAAGAAGGATTCAAGCCGCGTGCTGTTGCAAAAAAGAAATGTCAGTAAGAATTCTGTTCCGAATGTCATCGGATTGAGTGCTCGGGATGCAGTCTATCTCATTGAATCAAAGGGAATGTCTGCGCATATCAGAGGCTATGGCAAGGTTACAAAACAGTCGATCCCTCCGGGCAGGCCGATCTTTAAAGGTGGAGTTATAGAATTGATCATGGATTAATGAAGATAGAACTTACATATTTATTGCGGGACGTGCAAGTCCTGGAGCATACCGGCGAGTTAAAAACGGAAGTGTCTGAGCTTGTATTCGATTCCCGCAAGGCATGTCCCGGTTCTGTATTTTTTGCCATCAAAGGAACGGCGACAGACGGACATTCCTATGTTCCGTTGGTAATTGAAGCAGGTTGCAAAGTTATTGTAGCAGAAACAATGATAGAAGTTCCTGCGGATGTGACACTGATAAAAGTTCCCGATTCATCTCGCGCACTGGCATTGATGTCTAATCTTTTCTTTGATGAGCCGTCGAAGAAACTCAAGTTGGTTGGTGTTACCGGTACAAACGGTAAAACAACGACGACAACTCTGCTCTTTAATCTATACATGAAGCTGGGGTTCCATACAGGCTTGCTTTCTACTGTCGTGAACAAGATCGGGAACGCTAACATTCCTTCCACACATACAACACCGGATCCGGTATCATTGAATGCACTGCTATCAGAAATGGTAGAAGATGGTTGTTCTCATTGTTTTATGGAAGTGAGCTCACACGCTGTACATCAGAACAGGGTAGCGGGGCTGACGTTTGCTGGAGGCGTTTTCACGAATATTACACATGACCACCTTGATTATCACAAAACGTTCGCAGAATATATTTCCGTTAAGAAAGCTTTCTTTGATAATCTGCCAAGAGAAGCATTCGCTTTGACCAATATTGATGATAAGAACGGTCAGGTTATGTTACAGAATACGAGGGCTATGAGGTACTCTTATTCCTTGAAATCTCCGGCTCATTATAAAGCAAAAGTGATCGAGAATCAGTTTTCCGGTCTGGTGTTAAGTATCAACGGAGTAGAGCTCTGGACCCGCCTGATCGGTGATTTCAATGCATATAATCTCTTGGCTGTTTATGGTGTGAGTCAATTGTTGGGTGAAGATTCGACAGAGGTATTGACCGTCATGAGCAACCTTGAGTCGGTAGAAGGCAGGTTTCAGTACTTCAAGAGTGATACGGGCATCACTGCTATTGTTGATTACGCGCATACGCCGGATGCGTTGGAGAATGTCTTGAAAACGATCGCTAACATTCGTACAAAGAATGAAACAGTTTTTACCGTTGCCGGTTGCGGAGGTGATCGTGACAAGGCGAAGCGACCGAAGATGGCAACGATCGCATGCGAGATGAGTGATAAGGTCATTCTTACCTCGGACAATCCACGTTCAGAAGACCCGAATGTGATCCTTGATGAGATGATGGAGGGAGTGGAAGGGCAGCACTTCAAGAAAGTACTTTCGATCGTTGATCGCGCTCAGGCGATTAAGACGGCGGTGGCAATGGCTGAAAAAGGGGATATCATCCTTATTGCCGGAAAAGGCCATGAAAAATATCAGGAGATCAAGGGCGTCAAACACGACTTTGACGATATGCAGATAACCATTGAACTATTTCAAAAACTCGAGAAATAATGCTTTACTATTTATTTGATTACCTCGACAAATTCAATTTCCCCGGAGCAGGACTGTTCGGATTCATTTCGTTCCGTGCTGCGATGGCATTGATTACTTCGCTGATCGTATCTATCTTTTTTGGAAAACGTATCATTAATCTTCTTCGCAGGCAGCAGATCGGTGAAACAGTGAGAGATCTGGGTCTGGCAGGACAGATCGAAAAATCAGGGACGCCTACGATGGGAGGGATCATAATCCTGAGTGCGATTTTGATCCCCACGATCCTTTTTGCGAAGCTGCATAATATTTATGTGATCACGATGATCGTTGCAACCATCTGGTTAGGGGTAATCGGATTCCTTGATGATTATATCAAAGTGTTTAGGAAAAATAAAGAAGGTCTTGCTGGTAAGTCGAAAGTTGTTGGTCAGATCGGTGTTGGGCTGATCGTTGGTTGCATCCTTTATTTCTCGGATGATGTCACTGTTCATAAACGTGTTCCGGCTGATTATCAATTGCAGGCAGATGAATCATACGTAACGCATGAGCATGCGATTGATGAGGATTATAAATGGATCAAAACAGACGATATGACCACTACTATCCCGTTCATCAAGAATAATGAGTTCAACTATAACTGGTTGATCGGTGACTCGAACAAGTCATATGGTTGGTTGCTTTTCATCCCAATAGTGATCTTCATTGTAATTGCAGTATCGAATGGTGCAAATATGACAGATGGACTTGATGGTTTAGCGACTGGTACATCTGCGATCATTGGTTTGGCCCTTGCTGTTTTGGCCTATGTCAGTTCCCATGCCAAGTTCGCGGATTATCTGGATGTGATGTACATCCCGCTTGCGGAGGAGATGGTGATCTTCATTGCAGCGTTTGTAGGTGCATGTATCGGCTTCCTCTGGTACAATGCATTCCCTGCTCAGGTCTTCATGGGGGACACGGGAAGTTTGGCTTTGGGAGGTATCATCGCTGTTTTCGCGATTTCCATTCGCAAGGAATTATTGATCCCAGTTCTTTGCGGGATCTTCCTGATCGAGAACCTCTCTGTCATGCTTCAAGTCGGTTATTTCAAATACACGAAAAAGCGTTTTGGTGAGGGGCGAAGGATCTTCCGGATGGCACCGCTGCATCACCATTATCAAAAGCTTGGATTGCATGAAGCGAAGATCGTTGCTCGTTTCTGGATCGTGGGGGTATTGCTCGCGGTGATCACTATCGTAACGTTGAAATTGAGATAAACAGTGGATCAGAGAAGGAAACATATTGCCATTCTGGGGGCCGGTGAAAGCGGTGTCGGTGCAGCTATTCTTGCGGCGAAGATGGAGTGGAATGTGTTTGTTTCTGATATGGGAATCATCAAGGATGAATTCAAGCAAGAGTTGACCGCAAGAGGTTTTGAATGGGAAGAAGGAATGCATACAGAACAGCGCATCCTGAATGCTGATCTCGTTATTAAATCGCCTGGAATTCCAGAAAAAGCACCATTGATCACAAAGCTTCGAGCAGAAGGGATCAAGATCATTTCTGAGATCGAGTTCGCCGGATATTACAATACTGCGAAAACAGTCTGCATTACGGGAAGTAATGGGAAGACGACGACAACGATGCTGACCCATCATATTTTGAAGAAGGGCGGATTGAATGTAGGGCTGGCCGGAAACGTGGGACAAAGCTTTGCGAAACAGGTAGCCGAAGAAGAATACGATGTTTACGTGCTTGAATTAAGCTCCTTCCAGCTGGATGACATGTACGATTTCAGAGCTGACATTGCTATACTGACGAACATCACTCCGGATCACCTGGACCGCTACAATTATGACATGCAGAACTACGTGAACGCGAAGTTCAGGATCCTGCAGAATCAAACAGAGAACGATTGGTTTATCTACAATTATGATGATCCGATCATTGCTTCAGAGGCTGCTAAACGCAACATCAAGGCGAAAACTGCTCCCTTTTCCCTGAAAGGCGAAATAAAAATCGGGGGCTTTGCAAACGAGAAACAACTAACAATAAACATAAACGATCAATTCACTATGTCAATTCACGATTTAGCACTAAAAGGGAAGCACAACACCCAAAATTCACTGGCGTCGGGTATCGCGTCAAGAATCCTGGAAATCAGGAAAGAAGTTGTACGAGAAAGTCTCGAGGACTTTGTCAATGTTGAACACCGTCTGGAGTTCGTCGCAAAAGTTCATGGAATTGAGTTCATAAATGACTCAAAAGCTACGAACGTAAATTCAACCTGGTTCGCACTGGAAAGTATGGACAAACCAACAGTCTGGATCGTTGGAGGAGTAGATAAAGGCAACGACTATTCTGAACTGCTGGACCTAGTGAAGGAAAAAGTGAAGGCGATCATTTGTCTTGGTGTTGATAACCAGAAACTGATCGAAACTTTCTCCGGCACGATCGAGACGATCGTTGAGGCGCGTTCAGCCATGGAAGCTGTTGCATACGGTTACCGATTGGCAAAAAAGGATGAGACCGTTCTTTTGTCACCGGCATGCGCTAGTTTTGATCTTTTCGAGAACTACGAGGACAGAGGAAATCAGTTCAAGGAAGCAGTAAGATCGCTTTAGAGAGGCTAATGAGCGAGAAGAATATCACTCGTAGCGGAGATCGTTTGCTCGAAGCTCGCAGAGAATCCCTGCAGCAAATGAATACGACCTCCATGCGCCCCCATGGGAAACTATGGGGTATGGATGTATTCTCATGGATACACCCGAATCCGTCGCTGGTGATCAACACACTGCATGCGTTCCCGTTTAAGGTATTCTGGATCGGAAACGCAAGCGACATTGAATTGGCATTATTGGAAGATAAATCGTTGCTTGACCAACTTCATGCACTGATTACATATGACTCCAATGTATTCACCTTCAGGGATGAATGGCTGAATAAGGTCGAGAATTGTGCCGGAACTGCAATGTTGAGCGACTCGTTTCATCTATTAGAACTGTTCAAGGCTTCTCGTACAGTGTTGCTGTTTACTGCCACCGGAGAACATGCGAATAAATTAAAAGAAGAATTTGAACATTATTTGAATTTGGTAAGGAGCTAAATGAGAGCATATCTTAAATATCTGAAAGGAGATGGAGTGATCTGGATCATTACTCTGCTTATGCTGGCGTTTTCGTTAGTTAGCGTGTACAGCTTTGTGCCGATACTGGTGAAGATAGAAGGTGGAACACCTTTCAAATACTTGTTCAAGCACTTTATTTATGTCCTCATTGGTTTTGGGGTATTGTTCTGGATCCACAAAAAGGATTCAAAATACATATCACAACTCTCTAAATTCGGCTATTTTCTTGGCATCGGACTCATGATATTTACTTTCTTTTTTGGAGCAGAGGTCAATGGAGCAGGTCGGTGGATCAAAGTGCCTTTTGTCGGACTGACATTCCAGTCCTCTGACTTTGCTAAACTTGCTTTGCTTCTTTATGTTTCCCGTTTATTGGTGAAAAAGAAAGACCAACTGAATGAATGGAAAGGGGGCTTCTGGCCAGTTATCTTACCCATAATTTTTATGTGTGTTTTGATCGTTAAAGATAACTTCTCCACGGCTGCGATACTTTTCGCCATCAGTTTGTCATTGCTTTTCGTCGGCAGGGTTCCATTGTCTAAGATCTTATTCGTGATCGGAGGTGGAGTTGTGTTATTAGGGATGGTCATTGGTTTACACAAAGCAGCTCCGGACTTAAACATATTGCCCCGTTATGAAACCTGGGAGAACAGGATCCTCAATAAAATGGAGAATGAGACAGACGTGCTTTCCAATGCTCAGGCACTGAATGCCGAACTGGCCATCTATCACGGAGCGATAATCGGTCAGGGAGTTGGCGATGGCAAGTTGAAGGAATATCTTCCGGAAGCCTATGCCGATTTCTACTATGCAAGTTTTGTTGAAGAGTTCGGACTGATCTCAGCCATCGTGCTGGTAATGCTTTACCTGATACTCCTTTTCAGGATCATCCGAATTGGCTTGCGCTCCGATCGGCTATTCGAGACATATGCTTGTTTGGGCATTGGCATACTACTGTTGAGTCAGGCATCTGTCAATATGCTGGTATGTACCGGGGTATTTCCCGTTACAGGTCAGAATATGCCGCTTTTAGCAATGGGAGGTTCAGCTTTGATCATGACCTGTGTTGCCATCGGTATCGTTCAGAGTATAGCATATCGTCAGGAAAGAGAAAAAAAGAACAATGTTGAATCATCTAATGCATTTGCAGCAGAATGAAACTGGAACGAGTTGTTATATCAGGCGGTGGAACGGGAGGGCATATCTTCCCAGCTATTGCTATAGCCGATGAGATAAAAAGGAGGAATCCGGATGCAGAACTCCTGTTCGTCGGTGCGAATGGTAAAATGGAAATGGAAAAAGTTCCGGCAGCCGGTTACAAGATCGAAGGATTGACTATCGCAGGATTCCAGCGGAGGATTACTTTCTCCAATTTTTTACTGCCCTTCAAGATCATTAAGAGTCTATTGAAGGCGAGAAGCATTCTAAAGAACTTTAAACCACAGGTAGTTGTGGGTGTCGGAGGTTATGCAAGTGGACCAACCCTGAAAGCGGCAACGCTATTGCGAATTCCAACACTTGTTCAGGAACAGAACTCCTTTCCCGGAAAGACCAATAAAATGCTTTCAAAGAATGTGAACACACTTTGTACGGCCTATGAAGGATTGGAGCGCTTCTTTCCGAAAGAGAAGATCGTTCTGACAGGGAACCCTGTTCGCTCTGACATGGTTAAGATCGACGGAAAAAGAGAAGACGCATTCAGCTATTACGGACTGGATCCACTAAAACCAGCGATACTTGTGATCGGGGGAAGTCTTGGAGCAAGAACGCTTAACCAATCCATTTTGAACCATTATGACCTTCTTAAAGAAAAGGATATACAGGTTCTGTGGCAATGCGGAAAACTATACTTCGATGGGTTGCAGAAGGAGTTGAAAGGAAAAGAAGCGCCAGGAATAAAACTTGTTCAGTTCATTGACAGAATGGATCTTGCTTATGCCATGGCAGATGTGATCATTTCCAGAGCCGGTGCAATATCTGTTTCTGAATTATGTTTGATCGGCAAACCGGTGATCCTAGTTCCTTCACCGAATGTTGCGGAGGATCATCAAACGCACAACGCAATGGCCCTGGTCAGGCAGAATGCGGCGATTCTAGTTAGAGATAATGTCGCCAAAGAAGAACTGATACCAGAGGTCTTGGAGCTTTTTGAGAATGAGGAGAAGAGGAAAATATTAGCCGTTGAAATCGCTAAACTAGCAAAACCGGCTGCAACCTCGCATATTGTGAACGAACTTGAGAATATAGCAAGAGCCATCTGATGGAAAGACTGGACAGTATCCAATTAGCGCAATTTGACCGGGCATATTTCATAGGCATCGGTGGGATCGGTATGTCTGCACTGGCCAGGTATTTCAAATCGATCGGATGGAGAGTAGCGGGTTATGACAAAACACCAACTACTTTGACGGAAGAACTTCAAAAAGAGGAAATTGATATCCATTTTGAAGACCTTAGTCATCAAATTCCTGCGCCGTTCAAAGACATCGAAAAGACATTGGTTATCTACACGCCAGCTATTCCAAAAGATCATGGAGAACTTAATTTCTTCAAGGGTTCAACTGAATATTTATTCAAGCGATCAGAGGTTCTTGGACTGCTTACCCGACAGTCAAAAGGCCTTGGTGTAGCAGGAACGCATGGTAAGACGACAACCAGTTCAATGCTTGCATACATCCTACACAGTTCGCACCTCAAATGCAATGCTTTTCTCGGTGGAATCGCTTCGAACTTCAACTCAAATCTGGTTATCGGTAAGGAATCAGAATTTACCGTTATTGAGGCCGATGAGTTTGACAGGTCCTTTCTGAAGCTAACCCCATATGCATCGATCATTACATCCACAGATCCTGATCACCTGGATATTTATGGCGATGAAAAGATCTTCCTTGAAGGTTTTCAAAAATATGCAGCTTTGATCGCCCCATACGGTTATCTTGTCAAGAAAGAGGGGCTTCAAGTAAATTCTACCGCACGAACGGTGAGTTATGCGATAGATTCTCCGACTGCTGATTTTTCTGCATTTGGACTACGTTTTCAGGATGGCCGGTTTCTTTTCGATGTCCGAACTCCAAGTGGCCTGATGACAGATGTTGAATTAGGAATTCCGGGCATTCACAATGCCGAAAATGCACTGGCGTGTATCGCGCTTGCTCAATTCATTGGAGTAACGAATGAAGAGATCAGAATCGGTCTTAAGAACTTCAAAGGAGTGAAGCGTCGGTTTGAATACCAGATCAGAACGAAAGATCTCGTTTATATTGACGATTACGCCCATCATCCGACAGAAATCCGCGCATTAGTTTCCTCTGTGCGGTTGCTCTATCCGGATAAGAAGATAACAGGTGTTTTTCAGCCGCATCTTTTCTCAAGGACGAGGGACTTCTATGACGGTTTTGCTGAAGAGCTCTCCAAACTTGATGAAGTGATCCTTTTACCAATCTACCCAGCTCGCGAAGAACCTATACCCGGAGTAACCAGTGAGCATTTGCTTGAAAAGGTCACCGTGAAGGACAAGAAATTAATGCAGCCCAGCGAAGCTGTGACACATTTGTCGAAATACAGACAAGGTGCTATTTTGACGATCGGTGCAGGTGACATCGATCGTATTGTCGAACCATTAAGAAAATCCCTTGTATGAAAGTCTGGATCAAACGAATAGCTTGGGGGCTTTTTGGCATTGGAGTGATCGTGTTATTGTTCATGGCACAAGGTTCTCAATGGAGCAATGAAGCTGCGGAACCAGAGATCTTGATCCACGTGAACGGCGCCAATGCCTTTCTTACAGAAGATGAGCTTTACACCCGTCTAAAAAGAAGGGGTTTGATCTACGAAGGTCAGACCAAAGAACAGTTGAATGTTGCGGCTATCGAGGAGTACATCCGATCCATGACAGAAGTGAAGCAGGCGAATGTTTACAGCATGATCGGGAAGGGATGGATGATAGATGTTACGGTACGAAAACCGATCGCCAGGATCTACAATAAATACGATGAAACTTTTTACCTTGATGAAGACGGTGTAGTCATGAAAGCATCGACTCTCCATACTGCCCGGGTTGTCGTTGTAACAGGCTATTTGAAGGACCGAATAAGCTCCATTCCTGTGCAAGAAATTATTAACAACGATACCTTGAAAAGTATTCGAAAATTGGATGATGTGTATCGGATTTCCAATTATGTTTGCAACGATCCCCTACTGCAATCTCTTATAGGTCAGATTCACTTGAAAAAAGAAGGTGATTTCGTTTTAATACCGCTTGTTGGAGGTCAAAAGATCATTTTCGGCGCGGCACACGACGATGACGAAGTGAGGGAGAAGTTTGAGAAACTGAAGATATTTTACAGAGAAGCGATCCCTTACGAAGGTTGGGACAAATACGAGGAGATCAACCTTAAATTCAAAAGGCAGATCGTCTGTAAGAAAAGCGAAGGTTACACGGAAGAAAAATTAAATTGATATGTCAAAGATTATTGTTGGACTGGATATTGGAACTACAAAGATCGCATGTTTCGTCGGGAAGAAGAATGAGCATGGTAAGATCGAGATTTTATCCATGGGAAAAAGCGAATCCCTGGGTGTTATGCGTGGAATGGTTTCCAATATCGAAAAAACGGTCCAGTCGATAAAGGTGGCAGTTGAAGAGGCTCAACGCCGTGTGGATGGCGAATTATCTATCCGAGTAGTGAATGTTGGTATAGCCGGTCAGCACATCAAATCGTTGCAGCACCGGGGAATTCACACCCGTGATCAGATCGATAACGAGATCTCTCAAAAAGACATCGATGCGCTCATTGAGGACATGTACAAGCTGGTAATGCAGCCGGGTGAGGAGATCATCACTGTGTTGCCTCAGGAATATATCATTGACAACGAGCAGGGGATCAAGGATCCGATCGGGATGTTGGGAAGGCGACTTGAGGCGAACTTTCACATCATTACGGGACATGTTGGTGCACTGTTGAACATTCATAAATGTGTTCAAAAGGCGGGACTTGAAGTGAAAGAGATCATTCTTGAGCCAATTGCTTCGGCTGATGCCGTTCTTTCTGACGAGGAAAAAGAAGCGGGAGTCGTTCTGGTTGATATTGGTGGCGGAACAACGGATGTTGCGATCTTCCATGAAGGGATCATACGCCATACTGCCGTAATTCCTTTCGGGGGCAATGTGATCACGGAAGATATCAAGGAAGGTTGCACAATCATGAAGCGCCAGGCGGAAATGCTAAAGACTAAATTCGGATCAGCGTTGGCTTCTGAAAGTCAGGAGAACGAGATTGTTTGTATACCTGGACTCCGTGGACGCGATCCAAAGGAGATCACGGTGCGGAATCTGGCGAGCATCATTCAGGCTCGTATGGAAGAGATCATTGAACTTGTTCATTATGAGATACTCAATTCAGGGTACAGCAAGAAACTGATCGGCGGTATCGTTGTGACAGGAGGTGGAGCACAATTGAAGCACATCACTCAACTGTTTGAATACATCACGGGAATGGATACACGCATTGGATATCCGACCGAGCATCTTGCTTCTAACAATTCAATCGAGAATCTTACAAGTCCAATGTACTCAACAGGTATTGGCCTTGTTTTAAAAGGTTTTGAGGCTCTTGACAAGAAAGGTGCTTCAAGTGAGGCAGCAAGTTCGGGAGAGGTGAAGACACATTCCGAGAAAAAGAGAGGATCTTTTTTTGATGCGATTGTGAAGAATGCTAAAGGTCTTTTCGAAGACGAAGATTAAAGAATTTACAACAACAATAAAAGCGAGAATATGGAATTTGATTTACCGAAAGAAAAGAGTTCGATCATCAAAGTGATCGGTGTTGGTGGAGGTGGTAGCAATGCTGTTAACCACATGTACGGACAGGGAATTATCGGAGTTGACTTTATTGTATGCAATACGGATCGTCAGGCGCTGGATATTTCACCAGTTCCATACAAGATCCAATTGGGTTCCTCATTGACTGATGGGCGAGGAGCCGGAGCTATTCCTGAGATTGGAATGAATGCTGCGATCGAGAACATTGATGAGATCAAAGAAGTACTGAGCAAGAACACGAAAATGGTATTCGTTACTGCAGGAATGGGTGGTGGTACCGGAACGGGTGCTGCACCGGTTATTGCTCAGGTCGCAAAAGAAATGGGTATACTCACTGTTGGTATTGTTACAGTTCCTTTTAATTTCGAGGGTCGCAAAAGAAGACAACAGGCAGAAGAAGGGATGGATAAAATGCGCCAGAACGTGGACACCTTGTTGGTGATCAATAATGAGCGGTTGCGCGAGATCACCGGAAATCTGACGTTGGGTAATGCATTTGCACAGGCAGACGATGTTTTGACTACAGCGGCGAAGGGTATTGCGGAGGTAATCTCTGTTACCGGATCGATCAACGTAGACTTTAATGATGTTAAAACAGTTATGAAGGACAGCGGCGTTGCTATCATGGGTAGTGCTGCGGCAGAAGGCGAGAACAGGGCAACAATTGCGGTACAGCAGGCGCTATCTTCTCCACTGTTGAACGACAATGATATCAGTGGTGCGCAGTATGTCTTGTTGAATATTACCTACGGTGACAAGGAAGTATTGATGGATGAGATCACAGAGATCACTGACTTTATCCAGGATGAAGCGGGCGCAACTGCAGATGTTATCTGGGGACATGGTTACGATGCAACACTGGGAGATCAATTGAGTGTCACATTGATTGCAACAGGGTTTAAATCAAATCCGATTACGGGCTTTGAGAAAGCACCTGAAAAGACGGTGCGTACGTTGGATGAAGAACCAAAAAATGAGATCAAGGCTCCTCTATCGTCTCCAACTCAGGTGAACACGTTTACAAATGCTGTTGAGGTAAAGTCACCTGTTGAAGAACCATTTTTAAAATCTGAACCTTCCACAGAAACGCCGATCGATGCAACAACAACTTCGAAGACGCTATTGGAAGAAACGTTCTTTAAATCTGAAGTAGAAGAGCAAAAAGAAATGAATTTCGACTGGGAAGTGAATCCGGCAAACTTATCTACTTCTGACTCTCAGAAAGAAGGGGTTGTGCGTTTTATGCTGGAGGATGATTCTGAGGAAAAGCTCAGTCTTGAAGGTGCAAATCCAAAGACAATCCTTTCTCCCGAAGAACAGCAGAGAAGAACACAGGATCGATTATCAAAGATTCAGGAATACACTGCAAAATTGAAAAAAGCGGACGGAATCACGGAGTTCGAAAATGAGCCTGCTTATGTAAGAAGAAATATCCAGCTGGATAATTCGCGCAGAAGTACGGAGGAATCATTAAGCCGATTCGGACTTTCAGAGGATGAGAATGGAACTACATTGCGGAATAATAACTTTTTGCACGACAACGTAGACTAATGAGCTTTACAGATAAGATCAATACGGATATCAAAAACGCAATGCTTGCCAGGGAGAAGGAAAAGCTGGCTGCATTGCGCGATATCAAATCAAAATTATTACTGGAAGCAACTTCCGGCGGAAGCGGTGAAGTTTCGGAAGAGACTGCCATGAAGATCTGCATGAAATTGCACAAGCAGCGTATGGAAACATATGAACTGTATCAGACGCAAGGTCGTGAAGATCTTGCCGATGAAGAATTGTTTCAAGCGAAGGTGATCGAAGAGTACCTTCCGAAAATGCTCACAGAAGATGAAGTGAAAGCTGAGGTAGCAGCTGCCATTGCTCAGGTCGGGGCTTCAGGACCTCAGGATATGGGTAAGGTGATGGGTATACTTTCCAGTAAATTAGCCGGAAAAGCTGATGGGAAACTTATCGCGGCACTAGTAAAAGCAGCACTGAGCAACTAAATTGTTTTCTCCTCGGATCAAACGGTCCGTTATTGTTGTAAGCGCGATCCAACTTGTTGGTTCGCGTTTTTTTATAGCATTAGTTATGGTTTATTCCTAATTTTGTTGCCATGTCAGCAGCAGAGATGAGGATCCGAATGGCAGAAACTATCCGCCATTACAACTCCAAGGGGTGGTCGCCGGCTACTTCTACCAATTATTCATTTAGAGACCAGGATGGAGTGATCTGGGTATCAAGGTCAGGCGTCGACAAATCACTTTTCGAGGCTGAGGACTTCATTACCGTCAACAATGAAGGTTTGTCCATCGGTCAGTATGAAGGAATTAAACCTTCAGCCGAGACATTGATCCATTGTGTTCTCTATGAATTGTTTCCAGACACAAAAGTAATTCTTCACAGTCATTCCGTTTATCCCGTATTAATGTCCGCTTTAATGGACCATGAGCTCATCTTTAAAGGATATGAAGTGCAAAAAGGATTTGCTGGTGAGATAACCCACGAAAAGGATGTCTGTGTTCCTATCTTTGATAATACACAGGACATGACTGAATTCAAGGAAACCTTGAAATTCCAAGTTTCCAGAATCTGTCATCATTCATTCGTTATGAGAAAACACGGAGCATATGCCTGGGGTAAGGACCTTTTCGAAGCGAAGCGTCACCTTGAAACACTGGATTACCTTTGTCAGTGTGAGTGGATGTTGAAGAATCATTCCGCTCTTTAATCAGACAAATTTCAACTTTAAGTAATCAGTATGGCAGTTTTATCAATTCCGGAGAAAAACATTGAATTGCGCGATCCAAAAGAGATCCGTGAATTTTTCAATGTTCGAGGTATTTTTTTCGATCAATGGTCCTGTGATGTTATCTTCGATGACCGAGCGACTCAGGAGGAAATACTTGCGGCTTATGACAAAGACCTGAAACCATTTATGATTCAAGGTGGTTATCTGACAGCAGATGTTATCTCCATCAATAAGCTGACAGAGAACTACGATGCTATCAGAGCTAAGTTTTTGGCAGAGCACACGCATTCAGAAGATGAGATCCGTTTCTTTGTAGACGGACGGGGATTGTTTTGGTTTAATCTGGAAAATGAACCTGTTTTCAACCTATTGTGCGAAAAGGGGGACCTTATTTCGGTTCCTGAAGGCACCAAACATTGGTTCGATGCCGGCGAAAGCGATCCTTTTGTAAAGGCGATCAGAATCTTCATTGACATGAGTGGTTGGGTACCGCATTACACCGGCTCAGCGCTTGAAAAAAGATTTGCAGATTTTATGGTACCGAGATGATCAGAAATTAATGATCAGTCCAATATTCACACCCCAAAGAGCAAGGGTAGAAGTGTAAACTTCTGTTGAATATTCCTCCCACTGTTTTGGGTGACTTGCCTGAATATGAGTCGTGTTATTATCCGTTAGAGCAGTTTTACTGACCATTCTATCCACGTCAGCATATTCATATTCATTATCACTCATCAAGAGAGATCCCGAAAGTACTAGCCTGAAGACATTTTTATCCGATGCTAATTTCAAGAGCTTATCGATCCCGATTTCTATTCCGGCCTCAGCGCCATACACAAAACCTGTTTCCGCTACGATTGTACTTCTTGCTTCATTTGGACCTTGCCCATTTTCATCCAGTGTGCCGTCTTCAGTCCAGTTTATTGTCACTTTAGAACGCATCCTTAACAAACCGAACTGCGGTGTACCAAATGCTCTGACAGCTCTAAAATCTTTTCCCACCATGAATTTCGTACCCAGCAAGTATTTTTGATATCCACTAACATATTGTGATTCAGCAGGATAAAGCCAGCCATCTTTTTCGTAATAGACATTCTTCTGTGTTTCACTGCTGTAATTTCCCCAGGACACCTTTAATTCAATGAACATTGGAGATCCGTAAAAAGGACTCTGTCCAAAACCCACTCCAAACAACCCGGTTGTTGGCATTTCCGGCATCGTTCCTTTGAGAGGTGAGTCAATATTTAACAGCATTGAGAATTGACTTTCCCTTTTTGGGTCATCGTCTTCCTGTGCGATGGAAGTGTTAGTCATTAACAGGGATACCGCTAAAATGCTTGCAAATAATCTGGATAACATGATTATCTTTTGGTATACAAGAGTACTAAAAATGAATGGTTTTTGCAACATTGACCATGAACTATTGAAGCACATTCATTCGCAATCTTGAGATGATTCAGTAAAGCTACTAACGTTCTTGCGATGGCTTTAATATACTTAACAAAATTGAATAAATAGATGGCAGAGAGTAATAAACCAGCGATGCATTCCCCATTTTTGGTTAGTAAGGCTATCTTTGCAACATGACTTTCAATAATGTAGGTTACATTCTAACTGATATCGAGGGAACGACGACTTCGGTTAAGTTCGTTTACGACGTTTTGTTCCCCTATTTCAGGGAGCACATTGGGGAATTAAGAACAATGACCACTGATCCCGAAGTCCAGAAGGCATTTAAGCAAACAGTAGAGCTTGCTGCTTCATTGGAGAATAAGCGGCTCAATTCAGTGGATGATATCATTAATACTTTATTCAGATGGAGTCAGGAGGACCGGAAGGTCACACCATTGAAAACACTTCAGGGAATGCTTTGGAAGCAGGGATATGAAGATGGTGAGATCCGGGGACATGTCTATCCGGAAGTTTCCGGCTGTTTGAAGGACTGGCATGAGCAAGGTGTCGGGATCGGAGTATTCTCTTCGGGTTCTGTAACGGCACAAAAACTCATCTTTGGTTACAGTGAAGCAGGTGATCTGACACGTTTTTTCTCGCATTACTTTGATACTACTACCGGGGGGAAGCGTGAAATTGAAACCTATCGTAAGATTGCGGATGTCATCGGGATTCCATCAGGAGAGATTCTGTTCTTATCAGATATTGTTGAAGAATTACAGGCGGCTGACTCGTCCGGATTACAAACGATTCAGTTAATTCGACCGGGAACAACAGCTAATTGGCCATCTGCCGTGAAGGATTTTACCGAAATCAACATAAATCAATCGTATAAATAGTTAAAGCATGTCAAAATTCAGAACCATCTGGACAACTGAGGATCGTTTCGTTGAGGTTATTGACCAGCGAAAGTTACCGCACGAATTTGTGACGGTTAAACTTGAAACATATGAGGATGCAGAGGAAGCCATCAAAGACATGACGGTTAGGGGTGCGCCTTTGATCGGAGCAACAGCGGCCTATGGAATTTATCTAGCCGTCCGTGAAATGGTCGAGGATGAGTTGGATGGATCCTTTCTGGATCAGGCTTTTACTGATCTGAGAGCATCACGTCCAACTGCTGTTAATTTATTCTGGGCTTTGGATAAAATGCGTGACGCACTGGATAACTGTGAGGGGGATTTTTTAACGTGTGCATGGGAAGCAGCAGGTGCCATTGTCGAAGAAGATGTTGAAACCTGCAGATTGATCGGGGTTCACGGTTTACCGTTGATCGAGGCTATCGCCAAAAGTAAGAATGGTGATGTTGTCAATATTTTAACACATTGCAATGCCGGCATGTTGGGTTGTGTAGAATGGGGAACTATCACATCTCCGATCTATCAGGCGATGCAAAAGGGATTGAAAGTACATGTGTGGGTGGATGAGACAAGGCCTCGAAATCAGGGATCGAATCTCACGGCATATGAGCTGACCCGTCACGGTGTTCCTCACACACTCATCGTAGACAATGCCGGAGGACATTTGATGCAGCATGGAATGGTTGATATGGTGATCGTTGGTACTGATCGCACGACCAGGAAAGGTGATGTTGCCAACAAGATAGGCACCTATCTGAAGGCATTGGCAGCGAAGGATAACAACATTCCGTTCTATGTTGCGTTACCTTCGACCACCTTGGACATGACGATCAGAGATGGATTGAAAGAGATTCCAATCGAGGAACGCAACCAGGATGAAGTACGTTATATGATCGGGAAAGGACCAAGCGGGAAGATACAGCCGGTTCTTATCTGTCCTGAAACAACACCTGCGAGTAACTATGGATTTGATGTAACACCATCGAGATTGGTCACTAAGATCATTACAGAACGCGGTATTTGTAATGCATCGGAAGAAGGTTTGACGGGACTGTTCCCAGAATGGAAATAAGAAAAGGATGAAAGGAAAAATAAGATCGCTATACCGTTTTTTATCACCTCGGTTTCAAACGTTTTTCTCCGAATACAGGGTAAAAATGGAGCCTCGGTACGGTTTTGGAAAACCACCACATGATCTACTTTACGCGTTAATAAACGAAAATCGTTCAGACTATGAAACGATCCTTCAATATGCTTTGGAAAACAAGGAGATCCTGCAGCAGATCAAAAAAAGTAATGATGAAACAAATCCAAATCTTCCAGTTTGGAATAATAACTTTCTGCCTGGTTTGGACATCATAGGTATTTACACGATCCTTTCAAAATTCAAACCTTCCAAGTATGTGGAAGTGGGATCGGGAAACTCAACCAAAGTTGCACATTTCGCGAAACAGCAAAATCGCCTTTTGACAGAGATCATTTCCATGGATCCTATGCCTCGTGCAGAGATCGACCAGCTTGCAGACAGGGTTGTGCGTAAACCTTTTGAAGATATTGATTATTCAGAAATCCTCGATCTTAAAGAGAACGATGTTCTCTTTATTGATAATTCGCACAGAATTTTACCCAATTCAGATGCTACTGTTTTCTTTATGGAGGTATTGCCCAAGTTGAAAAAGGGAGTCATCGTTCATGTGCATGATATCTACCTGCCTTATGATTACCCCCCATTCATGTGTGACCGATTTTATTCTGAGCAGTATGGGCTTGCGATGTATTTAATGGCTAATCCGTCAAAATATAAAACCCTGTTACCGAATTATTTTATATCGGAAGATCCGGAATTGTCTTCTCTTATCTCACCCATGTGGGAGCATCCCAATCTGCAGGGAGTTGAAAAACATGGTGGATCCTTTTGGATCCGGGTAGGAGAATGAGAAAATCCCTGACTGATAGTCCGGGATCTTCATTTCCTGCAGAACGATTAATCAGCGATCACCACAGTATATGATGTCGTTTGAGCTCCTGTATTTATTTTGATAAAATAGGTTCCGCTGTACAAGGTACTAACATTGAAATAGCAGATTGTACTTCCTTGATTTATGGTTTGTGTTTGGATGGTATTACCTGTAGCATCTGCTAATTCAGCAATTATGTTCTTTTCAATTAAACCGGACGATTGAACGATCAGAATGTCTGCAGATGGATTTGGAAAAATATTGAAGGTTGTACTATCCAGTTCCGTTACATCTGCTGTTGATGTGTAGGTTGTTACAGCCTCACCAATACTTGGAACAATTGTCGCCGATTTCACCCCATAATACGTTGGACCAACGGCATATGGATAGGCTGAATTATGATTGGCATCAACCGTTGTAAAGTAACAATAGATCCCGCTGGGGTATTCGGGAGTTATGCAGAAACGACCGTTGTGAACATCCAAATAATCTTCTTGCCCGGGATGATTCACGAACTCATAATCTTCCCTAAAATAGCCTAATGGATAGGTGGTATTAACGGCAGGTCCGTCGGGTACATCAGTTCCATCAGCCCAAACTGTTCTGGTTGAAATATTCCGTAGTTGATATCCTGATTTAATTCTTACAATACCACCAGTTCCATCTGCATTTGCATAACCATAAGCCCCATAAATTGGAAAACCGTCATAAGCATAACCAATTAATGGAGAATGTTCATTGGTATTAATAGCATACAAACCATCAGCAGCATAGATATCACAAATGTTGGAAAT
This sequence comes from Flavobacteriia bacterium, assembly GCA_046301895.1. Classification (GTDB taxonomy): domain Bacteria; phylum Bacteroidota; class Bacteroidia; order Flavobacteriales_D; family Crocinitomicaceae; genus M0103. Next base: position 49,673 of record JBKCJG010000074.1, on the reverse strand, counting down.
TACAGTTAAATCCAAATTGAAAGCACTTGGATTTTGATGGTGATGGTAATTACCCATTGCAGGATGACCTTTAGAACAATCAAACCCTAATTTTTCGGCAGGAACTGCATCCCTATTCCATGATTGTGATGCCCCAGGACCTCCTGGACAAGGTGACATTCCGGGCAAACCTCCGCACAATGCGTTTGCCGTTGTATTCCAAGCTACTCCATCACGATAATCAAAAAGCGCAACACCATTTATAAATACACCTATATTTCCACCTGTTGTTGAAGTTGGTGTGCCTGTATTTTGAGTTGGATTTAAAGGAAATTTAAAAATGGCATTCTGATCAGTTGCCTGTGATGGATTACCGTCCAGGAATGGCCCCGTAGGATAGGATGGAATTCCGTTGGTTGTGACGTATACCCAATTCGTTGAGTATTGCACCGACTGACAGTTCACAGCGATACCATTGCTGATAGGAGTAGGATTTCCGGATTGATAATAGCTGCCTGTTTGAGTTGTGTTCTGCAACCAGGAAAGGATCGCAGGGTTTGTTTGAGCAGCGCTTAGGGAAGAGATTCCGATGGCTATTCCAAGGGTTAATTTTTTCATGGTTTTCTCGTTTAAGAAGCTTTAGAGACCGATCCTGAAATAAACTTGCGCGATGTTTCAATTTTTTGGAAATGAATAGCGCTTGTCATATAGGAATTCTTTGTCTGTAAGGGTGAGAAGAAATGCCAGCAGGTCTTTCTTTTCATGTTCGTTGAAAAGGAAAGGTCCTTTAATTCGGTCATCAAGGTAAGGAGCATCAATCTTTATACCTTCACTGTAGTAATTGATCACGTCCTTCAGTTTTTTATACCTGCCGTCATGCATATATGGAAAGGTAAATTCTATGTTTCTCAGTGTTGGGATCCGGAATTGCATTGAATCTTTTCCAAGATGTGTTATGGCATAGCGGCCAACATCGTTGAAAAGCATATCGATCGGAATACCGTTGCATGCAAATCCGTTATTTGAGAACAGCGGTTCTGAATGACATGATGCACAATGTTGTCGAAAGATCTTCAAACCGTTTTTCTCTTGTTCGGTGAACGTGAACCCTTTTTCTTTTCTGGTTACCCTGTCGTATTTCGAATTGGATGAGATGAGACAAATTTCGAACATCGAAAGTGCTTTCATGATGCGTGATGTATTGACCTCCTCTGTCCCAAACGCTCTTTTGAACAATTCGGGATAATATGCTGATCGATGCAGACGACGTATAACCTCCTCCAGCGAATTATCCATTTCCGATGGATGCTCTATTGGATTCAAACCTTGTGCTTCAATGTGATTAACACCTCCATCCCAGTGAAAGGACTTGTTCCATGCAAGGTTGATCAGCGCCGGTGCATTCCGGGTCCCTTTCCTGCCATCAATTCCATGTGAAACGGCATGATCGACATGTGTAAATCCGGTATATTGCAGGTGGCAGGAAGCACAGGAGATAGTACTGTCTCTCGACAAGATCGGATCATAGAATAATTTGCGCCCCAGTTCGAAACCACTTACCGTTACTTGCTGATCTTTAAAATTATAAACCGGGTAAGGCCATTTCTTTGGAATTATCACTTCAATGATCGGCTCGTTCTTCCAAGCGAAGGAAAGAAGTATCAGTGTGAATATACCAATCAACCAAGTATAGATAGCTGCTTTCACAACTTTAGTTTGAACATGTGAGGTAACACTTCTGACAGCAATTTTGCATGTTCTCCAGGAATCATGATATTGGGTTCCCGGCTCCAGTCGATCGATGATAGAAAAGGTCGTAGATCGATAAGTATGATCAGGTCCGAATTTGAATTTGGTTTGATCGTTTTATTTTGTGCCGTTTGGAAGGGGGGTAGATATCCGCCCAAATGGAATTCAAAACCATTATTGGTATTGGTGGATAATGATGTCTTGCCTTCAAGTTTAAAATTGATGTAGCCACTGTTCCACGCCCAGTACATTCCGTTGATCGGATCAAGAGCACCGTCCAGAATTCCTGAAATATTCGTTGTACTGTCGATACCAATAGTAAAGGTCAATGAATCTATCTTTTGCGGCAGGTTTTTAAGTATGAGACTGGAAGGTTCTTCCAGATCGATCAATAAATAGCGGATAGGATATTGCCAGCTGGTTCTTCCGGAGTATACCTTCACATCAGAGATATAGAATCGCAAAGTTGAGATCTCTATCCAATTTCCTTCGTCCTCAATCCTTTCATTGAGTGTGATCCGTTCCGCTCCCATTACAGGCTCAAAGTTCAGTTGAGTCTGACCTGTTCCCCGGTAAACGATAAGTAAGAATATATGAAGGATTAGTCTATGCATACTATTTTACCGGTGGTGGAGGTCCGCCGGCTCTTCGGAGTACCTCCTGGATCAGCTTTTCAAGTTCTTTTTGCTGTTCAGGAGTACAAAGCGCATGGATCTCTTTGAAATGATCAAAGGTCATCTGTTCCGTTTCACGCTGGTTCTCAACAATATTATCAATGATCTTTGCGATATCGGTGCTATCTTTTTCAGCATCATTGAATGAACGGAACAATTGTTCGTGAAGATCTCCGGATCTCTGGATTAATGCGTCTTTATCTGCAAAGTGTTTTTCCTGCAATTGAATGATCTTTTCACGGTTTGCACCGGTGATGCCGATGTGTTCAACCAGATCTGTCTTTCTGGGTTTTCCGGAATGCCTGTGAGCCGTAAAGAAAAAGAACAAAGTAACCAGATTGATCAAGATCAAGGCTGCTACCAATATTTTATAAAAGCGTATCGTTTTCATTATAGTTGTTCCAGGTATGAAAAGTATTCGGTATATAAAGTGTCTTTTTGTTGTTCAGAAGTACGTACCCTTTTTACGGTGACGAAATTCATGAGGATCAGTAATGCAACACTTGCCGCTGCGAGCCAAACGGCCCTCATTGGGATCGTGCTGTTCAACACTTTGATCTCATTAGGGATAGAGAACAAACGTTCTTTCAATGCATCAGGAACAGGTACACGGTTCAGCGAGTCTGCGCTCTCCATCGTTTTGTTTACCAATTGTTCTTTTTTTGTTTCCATATTGCTTCAGATGTTCTATTGATTTTTTTCTTGCGGTCAACGCTCATTTTTTTCATAGTAGTCTTCCAGTAGTTTTCTGAGATTTTGTCTTGCCCGGAAGATCAGAGATTCAACAGATGACAGAGAGACCTCCATGATGGAGGCAATCTCTTCATAGGGTATTCCCTCCAGTTTGTGCATTGAAAAGGCCACTTTTTGATTTTCTGGCAGCTTGTCTATCGCAGCGAAAAGAATCGCAGCACGCTCTTTTTCTTCTAATTCGATACCCGGATGGAAGAAATTCGCCTTTAGGGAAACTGCTGATCCTATCTCTGTATTTTCAAGAGTGGTCTGGAAGCCGAACCTTTTTTTCCTTGATCGTTTTCTGATATGTTCCCGGCATTTATTGACAGCGATGCGGTAGATCCAAGTTGACAGTTTGGAATCCCCTTTGAATTGACCGATGGACAAAAAAATGGTTGTGAAGATCTCTTGCGTAACATCTTGGGCATCTTGCTGATCCTGCAGGATTCCAAGACTCAGGTTGAAGACTTTATCTGAGAATAAATCGATCAATTGCCGAAAAGCACGTTCATCTCCTTTCACAAGGTTCTTTATTTCCGGAATTTCGGTCAATGTATCAAGTTTAAAGTTAAGATACCCTTAAACTAAAAAACTTGCGTTAGAAATGGGTAGAAGTTTACGAATTTCTAATCATTAGAAGATCTGCGAGTGCGATCAACGGCTTTCTTGCCGTATCCGAAACGTTCACTGCATTAAGAGCATTCATTGCTTTGCTGTAGTATTCTTTCATTGCCTTTTCACAGGCTTCACGTGCGCCGATCAGTGTGTAAATTTGCCGTGTTTGCTCTACCTTGAGGACGAGGTCTGCTTCTGTGGACAATTGTCTGAGGATCTCTTTTTCAGTTTCATCCGCCAGCGCATATGCTTTTAAATTCAGCAGTGTTTTCTTGTTTGAGATAACATCTCCACCCACTTGCTTGCCGAATTTGTCAGGGTCTGCGTATAGGTCCAGAATATCGTCCTGGATCTGGAAAGCAATTCCCAGGTATTGGCCAAAATCATACAGGTGTTTTCTGTCTTTCAGATCTGCATTTGCTGCAATTGCTCCCAGCTCCAACGCACAACCCAAAAGGACGGATGTCTTGAGGCGAATCATTTCAATGTATTCCGATTCCTGAACGTCTGAACGCGTTTCGAAATCCATGTCCATTTGTTGGCCTTCACATACCTCAATGGCTGTCTTGTTGAATTGCTCCAGCAGATCGTAAAGTTGTGACTTATCTTGTTCAGCGAGCAACTGATATGCTTTTACGAAAAGCACATCCCCTGAGAGAATCGCGATGTTTCGATCCCATTTCGTATGAACAGTTTGTTTACCTCTTCTCAACGGTGCTTCATCCATGATGTCGTCATGGATCAAGGTGAAATTATGGAATACCTCAACAGCCATTGCCGCTGGTACGGCTTGTTCAATTTTGCCGCCAAACAATTCTGATCCCATGAGAGTCAAGATGGGTCTCATCCGCTTACCACCCAGGGTCATGAAGTACCTTAATGGATCGTACAGGTTTGCTGGCTGTACCGGGAACTCCAGTCCATTTACGGCTTTTTCAACCAGGATAGAATATGCCTCGAGTTGTTGCATTAATCTTTGATCAAATTCATTAAATAGGTGCCGTATCCACTTTTAACAAGCGGTTCGGCTATTTGTTTTAACTGATCTTTCGACACGAATCCATTTCTGTAGGCAACCTCTTCGATGCATCCGATCTTTAGTCCCTGACGTTCTTCAATCACCTGAACAAATTGACCGGCCTGCATAAGTGAAGCAAAGGTTCCTGTATCCAGCCATGCGGTGCCTCTATCCAGGACGGCAACTTTGAGTTTTCCTCTTCGAAGATATTCCGCATTTACATCTGTGATCTCGTATTCACCGCGTGCCGAGGGCTGTAGGTTTTTAGCGATCTCAATAACTGAGTTATCATAGAAATACAAACCGGGAACAGCATAATTCGATTTGGGGTATTGCGGTTTCTCTTCGATTGAAACAACATTCATATTCTTATCAAACTCTACCACCCCGTAACGTTCAGGATCACTGACATGATAGGCATAAACAACTCCGCCGTCAGGATTATTGTTCTCCTTCAGCAGGCTATCCATCCCCACTCCATAGAAAATATTGTCACCAAGTATCAGTGCTACCTTATCCTTTCCGATGAACTTTTCACCGATCACGAAGGCTTGAGCAAGACCGTTTGGGACCTCCTGAACAGCATATGAGAATTTACATCCAAGATTTTCACCTGATCCCAGTAACTTTTCAAAATGAGGCAGGTCATGTGGTGTAGAGATAATCAGTATTTCCTTTATGCCGGCACTCATGAGAATTGAGAGCGGATAATAGATCATCGGTTTGTCATAAACCGGCATGAGTTGTTTTGAAACGGCTAGAGTCAGCGGATGCAGTCGGGTTCCTGAGCCACCCGCAAGGATGATCCCTTTCATAGATTATTCATTAGTAGTTTTGTCTTCTGATCTCACTTCAAGTTGGAACAGATCGAAATCCAGTTCCTCATCGTACAGCTCGAACATGGGTTCTTCAAACGATCGAGTGGTTAATCTTCTTTCCAATGATAAGAGAAGACAGGGCAGAAGCACAAGGTTTGTGAACAAGGCAACAAAATATGTGATAGCCGATAAATAACCCAAGGCCTGCGTGCCACCGAAGTCTGAGAATACAAAAACAATAAATCCGAAGAACAAGATCACCGATGTGTAGATGATGCTCAATCCAGTTTCCTGAATTGAGATCGCTATGCAATCTTTGAGGTCCCAACGTTTGTATTTCAATTCCTGCCGGTATCGCGCAAGGAAGTGAATCGTATTATCAACTGTAATACCAAGAGCGATGGAGAAGATCAATAGGGTAGAAGGCTTCAAAGGAATACCGAACCAACCCATGATTCCTGCTGTGACAATCATAGGGATAAGATTTGGTATCATAGACACAACGACCATTCTGATCGATGTGAACAAGAGGCTCATCAGCGCTGCGATCGAGATCACGGCGAAAAGGATGCTGGAGATCAGGTTCCAAACGAGATATTGTGTTCCTTCAGATGCAACAACGGACGTACCGGTAAGTGTAATGTCAAAGTATTCCTTGTCAATCGCCGTTCTAAGATTCGCATTGAATTCTGGTTTCGAATAATAGTTTTTGATCAACGCGTAATCCGAATCGAATTTCAACTGCAGGTCTGCATTACCGTTCGAGATCTCTGCAGTCAAACCATTATAGATGTTGGTATAAGAGCCCAACAAGGAATCAATGTACTCTTTCTTACCTGCTTCGATCTTTTTATAAAGTCTTTCAATGTCTTTTTTATCCGGGTTCATGATGCTGTCGATCCTATGTCGAACCACTGCAACCTTATCGGATACTTCATAAGAGCCTACGTCGCGCATTTGTGTGCGAACACGAAGGATCAGGTTTGTGGTATCAACAAGATCTTTGATCGAGAATGCCGAATTGTTATTCGTAACACTGAAATTATCGATGTATTTACTCAAGCGGGCTTTATCCCGGTTCGAAATGATCTCATACTTGGCCGGATTATTATCGTAATAGGCCATATTGATCACCTTCACGAAATCAACTACTGAAATGGTTTTGGAGAACATGGTGTCTTTCGCCATCATATTCTGTATTTCTTCCAGTTTTTGAAGTGTACTTTTACCAAAGAGTCGACCTTTCTCTTTGTAGTTGATCATTACTTCAAACGGCACTGCACCTCCAAAGTTCTTTTCCATGAAATGGATATCCTTTAAGATCGGATCATTTTCCGGAAGGTCCCCGGTGATATTCCCTGTGACCGTCATTTTGAACATGCCAATTCCACTGATGACGGTTATAATCAGGGTGATAATATAGACCCAACCACGACGGTATGCGGTGATGTAGACCAATTTATCCAGCAACCCGACGGCCAATTTACGATCGAGGTGCTTCAAATGTCTTTCAGGGGTGTTCTTTACGAAAGATGCCAGGATTGGAATCAAGCAAAGTGAGACCACATAACACATCATTATATTGATCGTTGAGATCATCCCAAACTCGTAAAACTTTTCTGAGTTTGTGAATAAGAAGGTTACGAATCCAAGTGCAGTCGTCACGTTTGTCAGGAACATGGCGATTCCTGTTTTGCTCACAACACGATTCAAGGCCTTCATCTTGTTTCCATGTGCAGCGAGTTCCTGGTGGTATTTATTATAGAGATATATACAGTTTGGTATCCCGATAACGATCATCAGCGGCGGAATTAATGCCATCATGATGGACAAGCTGTAACCCAGAATCCCGATGGTTCCAAGGGCCTGAATCACGCATATTCCGACTACTGTCATGCAGATCAAAACGGCTCTGAACGACCGGAAGAAGAAATACATCAGCAAAGAACTGACGAGCATCGAAAGTCCAACGAAAACGTACATTTCCTTTTGGATACGTTTTGCCAGAATTACCCGAAGATAGGGGAGGCCGGCATAATGCACTTCACCGAATTCTTTTGTTTTGTCAACGGCAAGTTCCTGGATATCAAAAACTACCTTGGATTTCTTCATATCCATCAGATAGCGTTCATCAATCCCGACCATCATCAGTGAAACCGTTGAAGAGTCATTGTACAAGATCTGTCGGTACAATGGGTTTCGTTTTACTTCCTGTTCGATCTGTTCGATGGATTTTTCCTGGAACGTTACGTCAGAGAATATGCGCTGTATCTCAAAGCGGTTTTCGTTCTTGATATTTTTTATATTGAAGAGCGTCGCTTCTGAAATAACAGATTCAACACCATCCAATTGAAGAATAGAATCTCCCAGTTCTTTCCATTTGAGGAAATTCTTTTCTGTGTAGAGCGAATCGGTTTTGATCGCAATTACGAATGTGCTTCCGTCTTCACCGAATTTTTCCTTGAAGAGGTTATAGTTTCTTGTCGTCGGAGAATCTTTTGGAAGCACAATTCCATACTTATTCTCCATTTTAAGACTGGTGATAGCATAATACCCCAAGAACACCGTAGCCAGAATGATCAATCCCAGCACGAAGAAACGGTTCTTCAGAATGAAATTTGCTATTTTATTCCACATTCAAAAAATGGTTAAAGAAATAAGATGCCAAAAGTAATGAAAATAAGGGAGAAGGCAAATTATGGCCTTAAGTCCTCTGCTAACCATTCAAAGAATTCACGCTGCCAGAGCAAACCGTTCTGTGGGCTCTGTACCCAGTGACCCTCTGCAGGGAAATACAGGTATCGGCTTTTGATCCCTTTTAATTGGGCAGCCTGAAATGCCTGCATTCCTTCACTTTCAGGAACTCTGAAATCAATTCCTCCATGAATCACCAGAATTGGCGTATTCCAGTTTGCCACATAGTTGTGAGGGCTGTTCTTCTTGTAATTCTCTTTGTTTGCTTCCAACCAGTAAGGGCCTCCGTGGTCCCAGTTTGCGAAGAAGAGCTCTTCGGTTGTTCCGTACCAGCTTTCGAGGTTGAATAATCCGCAATGTGAGATGAATGTCTTGAACCTGTTCTCATGAATTCCTGCCAACATATATACCGAATATCCGCCATAGGAAGCACCAACGGCGCCGAGGCGTGTTTCATCAACATAGGGTTCTTTTGCAGCGTTATCTATCGCTGAAAGATAATCTCTCATGGCCTGACCTCCCCAATCCCTCGAGATGGCATCGTTCCATTCCTGTCCAAAACCGGGTAACCCTCGTCTGTTCGGTGCGACAATTACATATCCCTGAGAAGCCATTACGGAAAGATTCCAACGGTAAGAGAAGAACTGACTGACTTGACTTTGAGGTCCTCCCTGACAATACAGCAATGCCGGGTATTTTTTTGCTGCATCAAAATTTGGAGGAAGAACCATCCAAACCAGCATCTTTTTCCCGTCAGTCGTTTCAACCCATCGTTCTTCCACTTTTGGTATACTGATGCCTTTCAGAAGGTCTTCATTGACATTCGTAAGACGGGTTACCTTTCCTTTCTTAATTCCAACGGAATAAAGATCTGTTGGTTCTACCATGGATTGTCGTCCTGCAAAAATATTATCACCAAAGATGGAGAGGCTTACATAGTCGAATTGTCCGTTTGTTATCTGTCTGATCTTTCCCGTCGCAATGTCGGTTTCAAAGATCTGTTCAGTACCATTTACAGGTGCGATGAAATAGATCATTTTTCCGGATGGATGCCAGCAAAAACTGCCAACTGTGATATCCATTCCAGCAGTCAGATCTACGATCTTTCCATCCTTCCCCATGACTTTCAAGCAATTCTTGTCCGCTTCAAATCCGTCGCGCGCCATGGAAAGCCAGGCTAGCTGATCAAGCGATGAGTATGCAGGATTGTTATCATATCCTTTGTTACCCTCAGTCAGGATGCGCGTTTTTCTGTTGTCAATAGAATATTCGTACAATTCGCTATTGGTGCTTAGAGCAAATTCTTTTCCCTGTAGTTTTTTGGAAGTGTAAATGATCTTCTTGGAATCGTTCGAGTAGCAGAATTGATCCGATCCGCCGAATGGTGGTAGAATACCATCATAAATTTCACCATTCAGAATATCCACTCCACGCGCATCCACTCGTGTATTGCTGTTTTCAGTCTTGACGTAATGGACGAACAGGTGACGGCGCATGTGGTCATCAAAATGATCCCAGTGTCTGTACATTAGGTCATCCTCGACACGTGCATTGGCTTTCGGAAGATCAGGATATTTCTCTTGAACAGTTGGAATCATTTTGACTGCTTCGATCGTGATCACGGAGCTTTCATTTGGTGCAACTTTAAATCCTTCCAATTCAATACCTTTGAAATTGCTGCACTGGAACTTTGAAGAGCCGTCAGCTTTTATCTTCCAGATCTGCAGACCATCCTTTTCTGTCGACATGTACCAGATCGAATTGTTGATTCCCCACTGCGCCTCTATTTCTGAAAAAGAAGTTTGGGTGATCTGAGTGATCCTGGAAGTCTTCACATCCAATACAAAAAGGTCTGTATTTCCTTTGTTTTCATCCATACTGAAAACACGCTGGCTGAAGAGCACCATTGACCCGTCAGGAGAAACCGTTCCTCCGGAAAGTCGACGCAGTTTCCAGAGTAACTCCGGAGTAAGGACACCCTGCGAAAAAGTTGTCAGGGACAATGCAACAAATAAAATGGATGACAATACCTTCATTTTTCATGATTTATGAGGCGATGAAGGTACAAAAAACAGATAAATCAGAGCTGATCCTGAGCTGTTTTCTTCTTCTTTTTCTGAACCACGGAGATTGCTGTAAGCACAAGAACAGATGAGGTAATGAGACCTCCTGTGTACAATAAATTTTCCTGTATTGCGTAATCACGCATCGACATAAAAACAAATCCGTTGAGAGCGATTAACATTGTTATCATGAAGCGTTGAAACCACCTTATTCCTTTCATTCAGAGCGAGTTGATTGGAATAAATATAATTAAATATTTTAAAAAACAACTATTTTTTGTTCACGATGATCAGTAGAATATCTCAAGAATCATTGGCTTTTCGGCTGAGCGGATGAATTTATCCAGTTCTTCAAAGTAGTTCTCGGAAACCATCGGGCAACCTAGACTATTGCAAATTTCAAATGGTTGCTCATCATCCGGAACACAGCTGTAACGATGCAGAACCACATAGCGCTCGAAGGCCTTGTTATTTGTAGGATCGAGACCATGAAGTTTGTAGGACCTTCCGAAATTACCTATGTAAGCACTTCCGATCTTGTACCTTCCAACGGAAGTGCAGTTAGAGTTTGGTATGTTGCTGAAAATCAAGCTGTCTTCGTAGCCCGTTTCAGACCCGCTGCCATGAGCAACCAATCCTTTACTAACGATCTTCATAGAATCGAGATCGTATACAAAGAGGCGAAATTTTCCTGAGTTTTGACGCATGTCTATCAAAACGGCATGCTGCTGGTGGTAGTTCGGATTTTTCTTGAGGAAGGTTTGAATAGCCTCCGCTTTTTTACTCATCCGGTCATGAATTGCCAGTGTGTCTTCTTCATGCATTCCAGCCTGCAAGCTGTCGTCTGTAATTCTTGGGGATTGACTGCATGCAGTGGATGCAAGTACTATCCAAAGCAGTGAAATTAGAAAGCTATACCGCATATTGTATTCATTTACACATTGAATGCGTGTTCATACAATTCGTAACAAAAAGTGTTCAATTCTTTACAGAATGAATTTCTGCGCCAGCAAGATCTCTTCCATTTCCTCTTGAAGCTTTTTTGCTTCAACAGCTGCCCTCTCTGCGAAGTCATCGCCGGATGAGGCATAAATGATACCTCGTGATGAATTGACGAGCAAGCCGCAGTCCTTGTTCCATCCATGCTCAGCTACTTCCTTTAACGAACCGCCCTGAGCGCCGACTCCCGGCACAAGGAAGAAATGATCCGGGACAACTTTTCGTACTTCACCAATGCCTTCTGCTCGAGTAGCGCCAACCACAAACATCAGGTTTTCAGGTGTTCCCCATTCACAGGATCGCTTGAGGACTTTCTTAAAGAGTTCTTCACCGTTATCGTCTTTGATCATCTGGAAATCCAACGCCCCTTTGTTTGATGTAAGCGCTAACAGGATTACCCATTTGTTTTCAAATTCAAGGAATGGTTTTACGCTGTCCTCACCCATGTAGGGAGCAACTGTTACAGCATCACAGTTCAGGTATTCAAAGAATGTCTTCGCGTAATATGTGGAGGTATTTCCGATGTCTCCCCTTTTTGCGTCGGCGATTGTAAAAATATTCCCCGGAATATAGTCGATGGTTCTTTGAAGTGATTTCCATCCCTGAGGCCCATAACATTCGTAAAATGCGCTATTGGGTTTATAGGCAACAGCATAATCCTTTGTTGCATCAATGATCGCCTTGTTGAACTCAAAGATTGGGTCCTCGGTCTCTAACAAGAAAGGTGGAATCTTTGAAAGGTCGGTATCCAGCCCAACACAAAGGAAAGACCGCTTGATGCGGATCTGCTCAATTAATTCTTGTCTTGTCATGCGTTAACTTCCTGTCCTTTTAATTTTTCGGCGTTTTCAGCGAGTTTCAATGCATCGATCATTTCTTTGATGTCACCGTTCATGAATACATTCAGGTTGTACATTGTCTTGTTGATGCGGTGATCCGTGATCCTACCCTGAGGATAGTTGTAGGTTCTGATCTTTGCAGAACGATCACCCGTTGAAACGAGTGTTTTGCGCTGCGCTGCACGTTCGTTGTGCACACGATCCAACTCAGCCTGATAAAGTCTTGACCTCAAAACGGAGATCGCTTTCTCCAGGTTCTTGTGTTGCGAACGGCCATCCTGACATTCAACCACTGTGCCTGTAGGAATGTGAGTCAATCGGATCGCAGATTCCGTTTTATTGATGTGCTGACCACCCGCACCAGAAGCACGGAATGTATCCTTTCGGACGTCGTTCATATCCAGTTCGAAGTCTACTTCTTCCGCTTCAGGGAGCACTGCAACCGTGATTGCAGATGTATGCACTCTTCCCTGAGACTCTGTTTCCGGGACACGCTGTACGCGGTGCACACCGGATTCGAACTTCAACATACCATAGATACCAGCTCCGGCAATCTCTATTGAAATTTCCTTGTATCCTTTTACGGAACCTTCGGAGGAATTCAGTACGTCATATTGCCAACCCATTTCTTTAAAGAACATTGTATACATGCGGAAGCAATCCTCCACGAAAATGCACGCTTCGTCGCCACCGGTTCCTGCACGCAATTCCATGATGGCATTCTTATCGTCTTCCGGATCTTTAGGGATCAACATAAACTTTATTTCTTCCTCCATTTCAGGGCGCCGCTGTTCGAGGTCATCGATCTCTGCTTTGGCCATTTCACGCATCTCAGCATCTGTTTCCACTTCCAGTAGTTCTCTGGAACTTTTAAGATTATCAAGAAGGTTCTTAAATTCTTTGTAAACCCGGTCGATCTCTTCCAGGTCCTTATATTCCTTGTTTAATTTCACATAGCGATCCATGTCCGATATGATATCCGGATCGACGATCATTTTACCGACTTCAACGAATCGAAAATGAATTGCTTCTAGTTTGGATAAAAGATCAGACATACTTGAATGTTATGGATTGCGAAATTACTCTTTTTCTTGTTCAACACAGAGAGAATGAGCAAAAAGAGTACACTGAGAATTAAGTTGAAGGTGTTGAGTTTAAAAGAGGCCTCCCCCTTGAATAATGCTGATATTCCAGGTTCACAGAAATAAGCTGTTGAGATATCGTATCCGTTGATGCGGCATTTTAATCCATCCTTTAAGTACTTTGAATAACTCCATGAGTCCAGGTCCCTTGTGGACTTCAAGAGATGATTCAATAATGTCATGCTAGAGCAGAGTTAGCTCATCGATTATAGTGTTCATTCAGGCAGGTTTTACCTGAAGTTTAGAATTTCCCGGAAAATTTACAGCATGAATAGGAGTTTTCTCTATGGACTTACTGATCTCCTATTTCTGTGTTAAAAATCAATATTCAAAAACTCCGTACGGTGAAGTGATCGTCAATTTCTTGCCCTCATTTTTCTCAACTCTACCCACGATCTGAGCTTCGATATTGAACGATTTGGATATCGCAATGATTGAGTCCGCTATTTCTGGAGAAACATAAATTTCCATGCGGTGCCCCATATTGAATACTTTGTACATCTCCTTCCATTCTGTTCCTGATTCTTCCTGGATCAACTTGAATAATGGAGGTATAGAGAAGAGGTTATCCTTGATGATGTGTACATCACTGACAAAGTGCAGAACTTTTGTTTGAGCACCTCCTGAGCAATGCACCATTCCGTGAATTTCCGAGCGGTGATTATCCAGGATCTTTTTGATCACCGGAGCATAAGTCCTTGTTGGTGATAATACCAGTTTTCCGGCATCGATCGGAGAACCTTCAACTGGATCGGTCAAATTTTTTGTTCCTGAGTATACGAGATCAGCAGGTACCTGTGGATCGAAGCTTTCAGGAAATTCCTGTCCAAGTGTTTTATTAAATACGTCATGTCTGGCAGATGTAAGACCATTCGATCCCATTCCGCCGTTGTATTCAGTCTCATAACTTGCCTGGCCAAATGATGCTAAACCAACGATGACATCCCCTTCCTGAATAGTGTGGTTAGAGATCACATCCGAGCGTTTCATGCGACAAACAACGGTTGAATCAACAATGATGGTTCTTACAAGATCACCGACATCGGCAGTTTCACCCCCTGTTGAGTGAATACCAATACCCTGTTCTCTGAGTGTTTCCAAGAGTTCTTCCGTTCCATTGATAATGGAAGAGATCACTTCACCAGGTATCAGGTTCTTGTTCCTTCCGATCGTTGAAGAAAGAAGGATTTTATCCGTAGCTCCAACACATAGCAGATCATCGATATTCATAATGAGCGCATCCTGAGCGATCCCTTTCCAAACAGAGATATCCCCTGTCTGCTTCCAATACATGTAAGCAAGAGATGATTTTGTTCCTGCGCCGTCTGCATGCATCACGATACAATAATTATCGTCTCCTGATAAATAATCCGGGACGATCTTACAAAAAGCCTGAGGAAAAAGTCCTTTGTCTACGTTCTTGATCGCATTGTGAACGTCTTCCTTGCCTGCTGAAACTCCTCGGAGATTATATCGTGTATCTGCCATTGTTGTTTATTGAGTTACAAAGATAGGTAACAGAAAGGAATTGTCAATTGGGTTTTAATCATTCGACTTCATCACCTTGCGATACAGGTGCGAATGGAAAATATGTCGTCGCGCAAAGCGATCCATTGTAGGAGTACTGTTCAATTTGTTGTAAACATTACGTGGGACCCCGAAATATTCGTACACGCTGCCATTCTGAAACGTGACTTTCAAGGTAACCCCCTTGTAGAGGTAATCTTCGATCCCGGAAACCATGGTTGTTTGAGTATATTCTTCCAAGTTCTGAGCATGGGTTTCAGGGGAAATACTCACGAGGAATGAATAGGCATCGATGATCTCCTTGCTTTTTCGCTCGGCTTCAGGCTGTTTTGGATCGCCTTCCTGGAACTTGTCTGGATGCCACTCTTTCACCAGATTGCGATACGTTTTCTTTAATTCAGAGAGGGTGGTGTCCTTGTTTGCGTTGAACAATGTTCTGTATTCGATGATTCTTTTCATTCGTTTGTTTTGAGATGAAGTAGTGTATTTTAAAAGCCTTTGAGATCAAAACTGTCACTATTGACCATTGTGACCCACTTTTTCATTTTCTTTTGAATAACTCTGAAATGCTGTTGTTCTTCAGGTGTGATCAGGGAGATGGCCTCACCGGGATTTTCTGCACGTCCCGTTCGACCGATACGATGAATATAATCCTTGGGTGAACGGGGTAATTCATAGTTGATAACGTATGGCAGGAATTGAATATCGATACCGCGAGCTATGAGGTCAGTTGCCACCAGTACGCGCATGTGTCCATCTTTAAAACTTTTCAACGCTTTCGTTCTGGCTTCCTGGCTTTTCTTGCTGTGTATCGAATTTGCCTGGATCCCATTCTTTCTCAATTTTTCAGCAACATTTTCAGCCTGATAGATCGATGAGGTAAAGACAAGCACTTGCTGCATGTCATTTTGTTTGATCAGGTAGCGAAGAAGAGGCCCTTTTCGCTCTTCGGACACAAAATATCCCGTCTGCGAGATCAGGTCGATGTTTTCTTTTTCCGGTTCGATCTTTACAACCAGAGGGTCCTTCAAAAAAAGCTGCGTGATGGATTCAAGATCTTCGCTCAGTGTTGCCGAAAAAAGTAAATTCTGTCGCTTTTTCGGTAAAAGCTGTAAGATCCGATCCATTTCTTCCTTGAATCCTAGATTCAGCATTTTATCTGCCTCATCTAAAACCAATATTTGTACTTCGGATAAACTTAACGCGTTCGATTCCAGAAGTTCAAGTAATCTCCCCGGTGTTGCGACTAGGACTCTAACTCCCATTAAAGCCTTCATTTGAGGATTGATGGAAACTCCTCCGAAAACAGCCATGGATCTTAAACGGGGTTCAAGAGATGAAGCAAACGATCCGATGACTTCCTGGACCTGTATTGCCAATTCTCTTGTAGGAACAACTATCAGCGCTTCGATCGCACGATTTCTTTTTGCTTCCTTCTTTTCCAGCATGGAAAGGATAGGTAGAACGTAACTTGCTGTTTTTCCGGAACCGGTCTGAGCAATTCCCAAAATATCCTTGCCATTGAGAACCTCCGGGATGACCAGTTCTTGAATTGGATAAGGTTTTGTGAAGTCTAATTCAGAAAGTCTGTTTGTTATGCGGGGTGAAAGTCCCAGGGAAGAAAAGGGCATGTAAATTCGATCTTAAAACTGTAAAGTTAGGCTTTCTTTTTTGACAAAGGCAGGAAGGATGTTTGGGATGTCTGACACACTAGTCCATTTCCGAGTTAGCATCGATCGATACGTCTTCGTATGTTTTGGAGGAATCCGCTACCATTCTATTGATCTCTTGCATTTCCTCTTTATTCAGGTAACGCCATTTTCCAACCGGTAAGTCAAGTACCACGTTCATGATACGGATCCGTTTCAGTTTGACGACATTGTAACCAAGGAATTCGCACATTCTTCTGATCTGTCTGTTCAAACCTTGTGTTAATACAATAGAGAATGAATACGGACTTATCTGACTAACCTGACATTTTCTGGTTACAGTATCCAGGATAGGTATACCATTGCTCATTCGTTGGATGAATTCCTGGTTAATTGATTTGTCGACTGTCACGATGTATTCTTTTTCGTGATTGTTTCGGGCTCTGAGAATCTTGTTCACGATATCCCCATCATTGGTCAGAAAGATCAAACCCTCACTGGGTTTATCAAGTCGACCGATCGGAAAGATGCGTTTCGGGTAAGCTATATATTCGATGATGTTGTTTTTCTCGAACCGATCATCTGTAGTGCAGACAATCCCAACCGGTTTATTGAATGCAATGTAGACAAATTCCTCCTGAGGTGGTGAGATGAGTATTCCTTCTGCGCGGACTTCATCTCCTTCAAAAATCTTGGTTCCAACTTCCGGCACCTTTCCGTTGATGGTTATTTTTCCCTCTTCGATCAACTTATCTGCTTTTCGTCTGGAACAATAACCAGCTTCGCTCAAATATTTATTGATCCTCGTTCCTTCGTTTTCTGTCATTGTGTTTTGTTTAATTTGATCCCAAACAGTATGATTGGTTTATTACAGGAGTAACATACGTGTTAAGTTTCAATCAATTTCACATGTTCCTTGCTGAATTTCATTCCTTTAAATCTGTAGCACTTTGAGTAATTTTCACGGTAATATTGGTTGATGGTTTCGCCAATGAAATAGATCTTTTCAATTGGTTCAGCGCCCAGTTCCGGCATAGATCTGAGTTCATCCGATAGCTCATGAGTTGGGAAGTGCGCGAAAAACGCGTTTAGAAATGCATTATTCCACGTTTCAGCAAGCACTCTGCCATCCCTGATCTTCAAATCGTTGAGCAAGAACATGGTAAGATCCCGGAAGTAGGATAGATTTTGTTTTATGAATGTTTTGTCCGACATACAAATTTCAAATAAACACGCCCTAGCCGCAAAGGAGATCAAGTGATTGTATTTATCCCCTTTGAAAGTATAGTTCCCTTTTAATCCGTCGGACATACCATTGAACCGGTCGACACAGAACTTATAGAGTTCAACATCCAGCGCATTCATCTCACCAATCATTTTTAGGATATCCTCAGAGACTTCCGCTAATTTCGGCCGTTTCAACGTTGCCCTTTTAATTTCTAATTCTTGCTGCCACTCCAGGCCGGTGACCTTTGAAAAATAGGCAAGGGAGTCAGCATAACGTTCAAATATTCCGACATGAACGGGTATTTTTTCAATAGCACGGATGACCTCTTCCAGATCTTTTTTAGTTACCGGAATTTCATCATACATCCGCTTTCCTCTGAGGAAACCGGTCATGTAATTTCTGGTTTGAGGATGTTGGATATAGTCTTCCAGAGAATGAATGCGGGGTTTGAGAAGATCCGTGTATTCTTTGCGATGATGAATGAAAAAGTATTCCGACAATAATCTATCTGCCGGATCCCTTACAATCATGAAAACAGTATTATCCTTATAGCGGTCGTTTTGCTCATTATCGAAAATGTCACCTGAATTCGAAGTTTTATCGCTCAGGATGTGCCTGTAATTGAAATCAGGTCTTGTTTGCCAGAATGAACTGTTCATTGCGGTATTCAATGTTGTTCCGCCGGTTTTAGGGATGTGTATAAAAATATTTTCTGACATAAACGGTATTGAAAAGATGGACAAAAGAACAATTTTTTTACAAAAAAAGCAGCGGGTAAGCCCGCTGCTTTAAAACTATTTCATTCAATGATTTATCGGATCATATTTACATGGCCTGTATCAATCACTCGCTTGTCATTCGCAGAGATCTTGAATTCAATTCTCCATGTATACGTTCCATCTTGAACGAGTTTCCCCCCATATGAACCATCCCATCCGATCGCCGCGTTATGGCTTTCGAATATCAGTTCACCCCAGCGATTGAAAATAAGTAATTCGAAGTCAAAGGGATCATATCCTGAGGTAAAGACAGGCTGGAAGGTATTGTTGAACTGATCCTGATCCGGCGTAAACGTATTTGGGATATAATAGATCAGTTCCTCGTACACGTGGATCGTAGAATAGGTCGTATCAACGCATCCCAATGGAGAAGTTGCAATCAGCATAACCTGGAAGTAGGCATCTGTTTCTGTGTATGTATGTGATGGTTCTTCTTCCGTTGTCAATGGCGAGCCATCTCCAAAATCCCAAACATAGGAGTCAGCTCCAGTTGTGTTGTTCAGGAATTCGATCTCGGCATCCAAGGAGCTAACATTGTTCTGAGATGGTGCGAAAGCTGCATCCGGTGGCCCCTCTGTGCAGATCATGTTCGCCGCTGTCAAGGTGCTTGTGCACCCATTTGCCGATGTCGTTGTCAGTGTCACATCGAAACATCCGACTTGGTCAAATACATTCGTAACCGTGTTACAGCCTGTAAGCAGACTACCATCACTTATTGACCAAACACAATCGACAGCGCCAGCAGTTAAATTTGTGAAGTTAACCGTCAGTGGGATACATCCACCAGACGTGTCAGCTACAAAATTGACAGCAGGATTCGGGTTAACAGTAACTGTTACGTCATCCGTACTGATACAGCCAAGGTTGTTCGCAGTAACCGTATAAGTGGCTGTTGATGCAGGTGTAAAAGCGACACCGTTGATCACATTGTTTGTCCATTGGATTGGAGCGCTGAGTGGATTCAGAGCTGTGAGTACAACGTCTTCTCCCTCACACACCGATTGGTCAGCGCCTGCATCCAGCGGTGGATATACCGCAAGGATGGTGATCACCTGCGTAACAATCGTCTGATTACCGCAATCATCTGTGATACTGTATGTTCTTGTGATCTCTTCGAGGTTACATGTATTCCCATCCGAAACGTCGCTTATCCATGTAACAAGCGGTGCTGCAGTGCAGTTATCAGTTTCTCCCACTACATCAGTAATGTCGGGTGCAGGAACATCGTTCACTCCGGGAACTGAAATATTTACCGGATTCGATGCGACCGGTGGAGTTATATCATTCACAACGATCGTTTGGGTGACATTAATGGTGTTTCCGCAGTCATCTGTTACGGAATAGGTTCTCGTGATCGTTTCGGGGCAAGTATTTCCATCCGAAACATCTCCAACCCATGCTACAACAGGAGGATTGCAGTTGTCTGATTCATCATTAACATCCGCAATATTCACTGCAGGAATGTCACCAACACATTCAACATTGACGGCCTGAAGGTTCGACGCTGTTGGCGGAGTTATATCATTTACAATTATTGATTGTGTCAATAATGTCTCGTTACCGCAATCATCCGTCACCGAATAAGTTCTTGTAATCGTTTCAGGACAAGAGTTCCCATCCGAAACATCTCCTACGAATGCAATTACAGGGTTTGCGGTACAGTTATCTGAAACGTTTGTCACTAATGCTACATTCGCAGCCGGTATAGCACTGAAACATTCCACGTTTATTCCAGATGGTGCCGTACCTGTAGGGGCAGCGATGTCGTTAACAACAATTGTCTGATTAACAAGAGTTTGGTTTCCACAAGCATCCGTAACGGAGTAAGTCCTGGTAATTGTAATTGGGCAAGTAGTGCCGCCGGCGATGTCTCCAACAAAAGCAACCACGGGTGCGGCCGTACAGTTATCTGTTTCATTCGTGATCAGTGTCGCGTCCGGCGCCGGAACATCTGCAATGCAGAGTACAGTTATCGGAGCAGGAGCAGTTGCCGAAGGTGCCGTGATATCGTCAACGATTATCGATTGTGTAACGAAGATAAAGTTACCGCAATCATCTGTAACGCGGTATCTTCTTGCGATCGTCAAGGGACAACTTGCACCGTTTGGAGTATCATCTTCCCAAGCGACTGTCGGCGTTGCGCCATTATCTGCTTCGTCAATCACGACTATAGGATCCGGTGCAGGTACATCACCAATGCATTCAACCGTAACTGTTGCCGGATTTGACGCCGTTGGAATTACAGGATCCCCTATTGTTATCGGCTGTGTAACCAGGATCTGATTACCACAAATATCTGTGACACTATATGTTCTGGTAATGATTTCAGGGCAATTTCCACCATCTGACACATCACTTACCCATGCGACAACAGGTACAGAACAGTTGTCGGCTTCATTGTTCACGACCGTTGGGTCCGGCAGAGGTGCCGGTCCTCCAGGAACCGAAATACCTGTAGGGTTAGAAGCAGTTGGTGGCGTGGTATCATCAATGGTAATCGTTTGAACAACCTCAATAAAATTTCCACATGCATCCGTGATCCTGTAGGTACGGGTGATAATCTCCGGGCAAGATCCACCGTCCGAAACATCGCTGATCCATGTAACGGAAGGAGTTGCTCCGTTATCCGCCTCGTCGGTCACAACTGTAGGATCCGGAGAAGGAACATTCGCAGCACACTGAACAGTAACAGGTGCAGGATTAGAGCCGGTAGGGAAAATACCGTCACCCAGAGTAATGGTTTGGGTAACCTGGATCTGATTTCCACAGAGATCCGTAACACTGTATGTTCTGGTTACGATCTCTGGACAGACACCACCATCGGATACATCACTTACCCATGCAACCGTCGGAGCTGAACAGTTATCAGCTTCATCAATGACTACTGTAACATCCGGTGCAGGCGCTGATCCGCTCGGGAGATTGATCGGTGCCGGGTTGGATGCTGTTGGTGGAGTCGTGTCATCCACTGTTATTGTCTGGGTGACATTGATGAAGTTGCCACAAGCATCTGTGATTCTGTAGGTTCGGGTAATTATTTCAGGACAAGTTGCTCCGTTCGAAACATCACTGATCCACGTAACCGTTGGCGGATTGGTAATCGCGTCAGCCTCATCTATTACGACAGTCGGATCGGGAGCCGGAATGTTTGCAGCACACTGGACGTTAATCGGGGCCGGATTGGATCCAGTTGGGGGAGCATCGATTGTGACGGTTACGTCGTCTGTGTCGGTGCAACCATTATTCGTTACAGAGAGGGTATAGGTTGTCGTTAAGGCTGGTGCGACACTTACCTGACCATTCGTGATTCCCGGTGCGGTAAGATCAATCGTTCCGGATCCTGCACCGTTGTTCCAGGAATAAGTTGCCCCGTTGTCCGTTGTAACAGGATTGGCGCCGATCGTCACAGCAGGACCTCCACTGCAGATTGTTACATCAGGACCTGCGTCTGCAGTTGTACCGGAAGGTAAATTGATCGTAAGGGATGTACTACATGCATCCGTTCCGTTCGTGTAGGTAACTGTGTACGTTGTTGTTCCGCTTACGGTTGTGTTTTGAATCGGGTTATCACTGGAAGGTGGCAAGTAACTGTAATCGTACCAATATGGTGTGCAGTTAGCCAACGATGAGATCGTGACATTGTCAAGTCCCCAATGGTCGTTATTATTTCCTGATGATCCGGTTTGCGCCCAATGGAAAAGGGTACTGTTCGTCATGGCTGCCGGAGGGATCGTCAAACAGTATTGATTCCATGCTGTCATTTGTGCATTGTTTCCACCCGACGCCGTGCTATTTCCAACACCCGCAGGTCCATAGTATTCAATTGTTACCCAGGTTGCACCTCCGTTCGTACTGTATTCAAAATAAACTCCTTCGTCCGGTTCATCGATGCCTTCGCACGGGGATGGATTTCCTTGAGTTGCAAAATCCAAATAGAAGCAAACTTCACCGCCACAAGATACATCCAATGGCACCGTGGAGATAATCCTCGGATGTGGAGAAGAGTTCCCCATCCACATGTACGTTCCACCGTCAACAGAGGGGTCGCAAGGATTGGAATAGGAGGCTGTGATATTTGTGCTCCAACCTGTTCCAGCATTTCCCCCATCAAAGTCATTATTTAACACCAACACATATTCCCCTTGTCCTTCAGCAGTCAGAATGATGTCACCACCATTGCAATCCAAGGGCATCGGGACATTTACGCAATTGATAATTGCAGTCCATCCAGCCCCCACTACGGATCCATCCGAATCCCAGACAAATGTGAGGCAACCGTTTGTTGATGTTATTGTTCCCGGATTCGTAGATCCGTTACCGTTGAATAATTGTGCTCCCGAAGCAGTTGGACCGTCGTAAACCGTCAGGTAGTCACAACAAGTTTCCAGGTTCCACTGCGTGAATACGAACTGCAGCTGACCTCCGGGAGTGCTCGAACAGAATGTCTGGGTGTTGAAATTGTTGTTACCGTAGTTAGCGCTTGGCCCACCCGGATCGTAGAAGGTACCGCCGCATGTTGAGATGGTTCCGCTCGTCATTGTGTAAGCTGGCCCGCCTGTTGGTGGAGGGTTATAGGTTGGTGTCGTGTAATTCAACGTCACGTTGCATGGCTCAGGACAAGGATTACATGATCCACCGCAGTCGACATCTGTTTCGTTTCCGTCTAAAATACCGTTATTACAATGACATGGTTCAGGACATGCCGGTCCGCAATCGATGCCGGTCTCACTACCATCCTGAATCCCATTGAAGCAATTCGGGCATGTTGGACACGTTGGTCCACCACAATCTATTCCGGTTTCTGCACCATCCTGAATTCCATTGGTACAAGAGGGACACTGAATCAGCGCCTGCCAACCGGTGTATGTGACTGATCCGTCAGAGGACCAGGTAATGGTAAGACATGAACCCGTTGAAGTTATCACACCGGGGTTTGTTGCCCCTCCTGCAGTTTGTGAGTTCCATAACATTGTACCCCCGGTACCCGTTCCATTGTAGATCCTTAAAAAATCAAAACCTGTTTCTACCTGAAAAGGCAAGCCAGTAAAATTCAATGAAACGGGCCCTCCATTGTTGGAGCATATGGTCATTGTGATCAATCCCTGGTTATTAATATAATTACCCGTTCCCTGAGGGTCATAAAAGGTTCCGCCGCACGTTGTGATGGTTGTATTGCTCATGTTATAGTTCTGAGCAACAGTTGAGAGCGTAAGCAGAGGCAATAAGAGCAGTAAAAGTATTTTCTTCATAATAGCTGAATACTATTGTTCGATTTAATATGCAGTAATTGTAAGGTTATCCAGTTTAAAACTTGTCAGATTGGATCCCTTGGAATAATTAGGGTCGTTGAAACGAGAAAATATCTTCAATTTCTTATCCGAATAAATGTCGCAATCTCCAACGAGCACTTGTCCCGGGCCCATCGAAATCTCCTGCGTATATTCATCGGGGTAATTGCATGAATTACAATTCTTGTCGTAGTAATTGTGACTATGCCATTTTACGGACAGTTTTCCGGAAGTACGATTTGTAAAACGTAAGATCACCGATTCATTGTTGAACCCGATCGGAGGATCACAAGAAACAAATTTAAAATCGATCGTTATCAGTGAGTCCGTGTAATATTCTGTCCATTCTGCAGGCTTCACTGAACAACACTCCACGGTTTGTGAATTTGATTGAGCAACTCCTTTGAACGCCATTATTAGCAAGGTCAAAGAGGCAAGTAGTAGCTTCATACGCTTGTTTTTACAATAAAAGACTGCAATATAAGAAAATGGTTGCTTGTTATTGTAGAATTCACCAATGATTTCGCCAATAACTTATTCTCCTCATTCGGCTCTCCATTCGCATGCCTTTGCTGATTGGTCATTAGAAACGCACACATCACCAACGCCGAAGTATAAAGGAGATACAAGATGTTCCTAGTAGGAATGTGGTTGATCAACTATTCGTCATTCATTCTTTTCTTTAATTGGAAGACCAATTACGGGCGATTCACTTGTTCTGATCAAGATGTTCAACTCATTCACATCCTTTTCCATTACTGTCTTAAATGACTTTAAATACGCGTCTGCAATGGTTGTAAGTTCGGAAAAGGCCTGCTTTACCTGTGTATTTGGGGCAGTATTACCACTTGAGGCATAATTGTAAAGCCCTGAAAGGCGATCATTTATCTTCATTGGAAAATTCAGGATATCTTGACTGCTTTGAAGTTTCACCTGATAGAGTTCCCCTTCTGTTTCAGCGATCTTTCTTAGGATCGTATCGCATTTTGCAGTAATTTCTGCCGGTATGGCCTTCCCAGCTATATTTTTGAACTGCTCTATCTGTCCTTTTAATAAGCGTATATCCCGGATACAGTTCTGGACTTCCGAAAATTTTTCTTTTACAGACATCAGAAAATCGTACTGGGATCTGTAGTCCTCATTTGAACATTGGTACACAGGATTCGCTTTCAAAATAAAGCCTTTGCTTTGGCTTGCTCCCCCAACAGTTAATGTTGCCTGATAATTGCCGGGTGGGATTCTCGGTCCCGAAACTGAGCCGTTCCAGAGGATCATTCCCTCGATCGGTTCGACCTCCGGGAGGTAGGTGTCCCAGATGAACTCGTTCATCCCGTCTTTCACTATTAGCTTCTTGTTATTTACTGACGATTTGCTTGAGAACTCGGAAATCATCTGTCCCAATTCATCCGTAATTGTTAGGTTAACAGAAATAGAATCTGCAGGTAATTTTAACCAGAATGGAATGACAACCCCGTTTGGCGCATTCATACCTGCATTTTGTACCTTTTTGTTCTGCCAGCCATCAAGACGCCAGGTGTCAGCAACGTCATAGAGGTGCAAGGGGCTTTTTGTCTCTTGGATATTGAATTTCTGGATCGGCAATAGATCATCAAGAACCCAGAACGATCTTCCCTGAGTAGCAACGATCAATGAGTTATCCTTGATACACATATCGGTGATGGGTGTAAGAGGCAAGTTCAATTGAAGTTTTTTCCAAGTGCTGCCACTGTCATAGCTCGCATACAAACCGTATTCCGTTCCACAGTATAGCAGCCCTTCGCGCTTCTGATCCGCACGAACAACGCGGGTAAAATGATTCGCTTCGATCCCCTTCGTCGCGATCCTCCAGGTTTTACCGTAATCTTCAGTAATGAAGATGTATGGTTTGAAATCATCCAGTTTGTAGCGCGTTCCCACAATATACGCTTTGCCTTTTTTAAATGGATCCGTTTCGATGGTATTCCACATCATCCATTTTCCTGCTGCGGGAGGGGTTACATTCGTCCACGATTTTCCTCCATCCCGCGATACATGAATCAAACCGTCATCGCTCCCTGTCCATAACACACCTTTTTCCAACTTACATTCAGCGGCTGTAAAAATGGTACAGTAATATTCAACTGTTGTGTTATCTTTTGTGATGGGTCCTCCACTTGGACCTTGCTTTGATTTGTCATTCGTAGTGAGGTCCTGACTCAGAGGTGTCCACGAGGCCCCTTCATTTTCGCTCACGAAAAGTACGTTTCCTGCAGCATATAGCCGTTTTGGATCATGTGGTGAGAAAAAGATCGGAAAATTCCATTGGAACCGGTATTTCTGAACATCTGCACCGCTTCCGATCGGAATATCGGGCCAAACGCTAATCTGTCTGTTCTCTCCTGTCCTATGGTCGTATCTGGATAAAAATCCTGCGTAATTCCCCCCGTAAACAATGTCGGGGTTTAGCGGATCAGCGACTACGTAACCGCTTTCAAATCCTGCCGTTGAACTCCAGTCGGAGCTATTGATCTCACCATGGTCTGTCCGCGAGAGTATTCGAATTGTGCTGTTGTCCTGCTGGGCACCAAGGATCCTGTAAGGAACGTGATTGTCGGTGCTCACCCTGTAGATCTGCGCCGTAGGTTGATTGTAATAGGTACTCCAATTCGTCCCACTATCAAAGCTGATCTGTGCTCCACCGTCGTCCGCAATGATCATTCGGGAAGGTGCTTGCGGATCGATCCAGAGGTCATGGTGATCGCCATGGGGTGTATTGATGTCTCTGAATGATTTGCCTCCGTCCGTGCTTTTCAGGAAGTCGACGTTCAGCACGTATACTATGTTCTCGTTCTTTGGATCGACAAACACTTTTGAATAGTACCAGGCTCTTTGACGGATCTTGTTCTCACTGTTTTGCAGAGACCATGTTTTTCCTCCATCTTCACTCATGAACAATCCACCTTCGGCATTTTCTACCATGGCGTAGACTTTATCCGTATTCGATGGGGCCACAGCAACACCAATGATACCTGTTATGGATTTCGAAGGGAAGCCCTGATTTCCATTCAGCTTTTTCCATGTTTCTCCGCCATCTGTGCTTTTCCACAACGCGCTTCCCGAACCTCCGCTTTCCAGGCTGTAGGGTGTGCGAATCACAGTCCAGGTACTTGCATACAGAACGTTCGGGTTCCCGGGTTCCATCACCAGATCAACTGCACCACTTTGCTTATCGCTGAACAAAACTCTTTTCCATGTCTTTCCACCGTCGGTGGTCTTGTATACACCGCGCTCTTCATGAGGACCGAAAAGGTGTCCAAGCGCTGCTACCCAAACAGTATTTGGGTCCTTTGGATGAATGACAATACGCACGATATGACGTGATTCCTTTAGCCCGATGAATTTCCATGAACGACCGGCATCTTCGGAGCGCCAGATGCCAAAACCTTCACTGACATTGCCCCGCACTGTATTTTCACCTTCACCAACATAGATCACAGTTGGATCCGACGGCGCTACAGCTACCGCTCCGATCGATCCGCCAAAATAGCCATCGGAGATGTTCTTCCAGTTACTTCCACCGTCGGCAGTCTTCCAGACACCGCCGCCTGTCGAACCCATGTAGAACAGGTTTTTGTCGTGTAAATCCCCACAAACAGCTGCAGACCGACCTCCTCTGAAAGGCCCTATTTGACGAAAATTTGTATGATTGGGCAGGAGTGAGTCTACTGGAAAGTTTGCCTGCGTCTGAGCGAATGACAACAGCTCAAGGCAAATCAGGAAATTGAAAATGATGTATTTCATAGTGCGATTTGAGTGTCTGAAAATACGAAAAATAGCTACAGTCGTGTAGATGAGTTTAAAAGGTGCAGTTTTTATCAGATAGGTAAGTATTTACTTGTCATACTCCTCGATTAACCGGATCAGTTCTTCGAAAAGAATCGGTTTTCCCAGCACGGAACAATTTCCAATTGCTTTCGCCAGCAGTTTGGTATTGTCGTAGGAGTTGCCGGTTACAAAAATGATGGGTGTCTTGATCTGATTGTTCCTCATTTTTGCACCAACCTCAATTCCGGTCATATTACTTCTCAGGTAGTTGTCCATAATGACCAGGTCAGGTTGCCATTGAGTGATCAAATCATACGCTTCATACCCGTCATCAACATGATCTATCAGGAACCCTTGTTCTTCTAATTGCATCCGTAAGACCTTTGCTATGAGCAATTCGTCTTCAACGATCAGGATCTTTTTAATTGTTTTCATTGACTTTTATTTGAATCTTGTATTCAGGGGGTTCACTTGAAATTAAATCGATCGAACCGGATAACTGTTGTGCAAAAGTATGGATCAATGTTAATCCGGTGGTGTTCGATGTCTTAAAATTGACTTCCGAGGGGAAAGAACCAAATTCGTCTCTGTACATTATCGTAAGCAGATCTCCATCGGAATGAATCACAATAACCGTTTTGCCTTTGCTTGAATTATTGTACGAATATTTGAAAGAATTAGTCATCAATTCGTTTAAGATCAAGCCGAGAGGAAGAGCTGAGGTTAAATTGAATACGCGGTCCTCTCCATTCACTTCGATCCTGAATTCATCACCGGTCCTCAATAAGTTAAAAAGTTGGCTAATGAACTCCTTCAGTGAAATCTTATTGAATGTATCCTCCTTGTAGAGCATTTCATGGATAAGTGCTGTAGCTTTGATCCGTTTTCTGCTTCCGGAAAGCGCTTCTCGCACTCCTTCATTCGGAATGGTCAGTTCCTGAAGTTGCAACATACTTGAGATCATTGCCAGATTGTTCTTTATGCGGTGGTGAATCTCTGAGAGCATGGTTTCCTTTTCACGCAGTGCATCCCGGATCTTCTTCTCATTTTTAACCCGTTCTGTAATGTTCCTTGAAAAGATGCTGATCCCGGTAAACTCATTGTTTATCCCGTAGATCGGATGGAAGCTGGTTTCCAGGAAACGCTTCTCGCTCCCGGATGCACTAAATTCTTCAATATCGTGACAAATCTCACCTTGTTTTACGCGTTCATAGATCTCCAAATGGCGTTTGCGTTGATGGGGAGCAAGAAAGTTCAGTAGGAGCATTCCCTGTCCAAGATCTATGTTTTTTTCTGCTTTGATCGCATCAGCAAGGGTATTGTTAAATTCTATCAGGCAATAATCAGTATCGATCGAACAGATCAAATCGTTGTTGTTGTTTATAATGGCTTTTAAACGCTCGCTGCGGTTTTGATTTTCGATTTCGAGTCGTTTATTTTCTGTAATATTTTCAGACAGCACGAGAATACTTTCGAGTTCTCCTTCAGCGTTGCATACAGGAGAAATCGTTGTGAGGAACCAGGAAATCCCACCTTCAGCAGCAAATGATTGAAAGCCAGCTTCAATTTGTTCTGTTTTGCCCGATCTTTTCACCTGTTCTATCTTGATCCTGTAAGGTTCACACTGATCGGGAAGCAAATAATTGAAAATCTCCTTTCCGATGACTTCCTTCAGATCGTACCCTTCTTCTACGCGGTTGATGTATTTTATCGTGAAGGTTTCAGGATCAATAAATGAAAAGATCTGAGGAATGTTCCCTGCGATCGATCTGAAGTGCAGATCCAAATTTTCTAGAATGACCTTATCCCGGTAATTATTTGACATGACAAATGAGGATTCTTGATTTGGTTTCTGCTCATTCAGCATACAGAATTGCTTAAAAGTAACAAGAGTCAGCAACCGTTTCCATCTGCAATTTACTCATTTTTTTTCGCGATAACTTAAATCGGAATATCCGGCAATAATCAGGTCCTTTCAAATTTTCGCTGAAGATGCTGCAATTCCCAGTTCTATCGAGTTAGGATACATTCGAAATGAAAGCAAAAATCGTTGGCTGATTGTTTCGGATATAATCTTTATTTTCACACAACAGAAAGATAAAATGATCCGGACAATTGTATGTTTTCTAGTTTTTTCAGTTGGTGCAACAGTTGCTGCTGCGCAGTCCAGATCGTACATTGATAAATTGAACGTTACATTCTTTGAGCGATACGACAAAGATATCGATGAGGCCTATGCGATTTCAATGAAAGCGTTGAATATTTCGCGGAAAATTGGTTATAAAAAGGGCGAAGGAGGCGCATTGTACAGAATCGGAATAGTACATGATATTCAGATGAATGCAGATTCAGCCCGCATGTACCTGTTCCAAGGGATTTCAATTCTAAAAGAAACCAATTCGTATGCTGAGTTGGGTGATGCTTACAACAATCTTGGTGCGCATTATTATTATCAGTTTGATTATTATGCAGCGATAAGGGCACACAAAAAGGCGATCAAGTATTTTAAGTTGTCGGATGAACCGGGAGGAGCATCGCGTGCATTGAACAATATTGGTATTTGTTATAAGAACCTCAAGCAACCTGAGAAAGCACTTGATACGTATTACCAGTCATTGAAACTGGGGAAAGAGCTGAATGACCCAATGACAATTGCGATCGCATATGCCAGCATCTCCGGTTTGTATATTGAAAGAAATGAGTTTGAGCAGGCGTTGAAATATAATTTTCTCAGTGAGGGGGCCGTTGGTAGGAATGATAATTACACATTGATCACGATCTTGTTTTCAAGAGGAGAGATCCTCATGAAAATGGGAAGCCTTGAGGCGTCTGAAGCGGCATTTGAGCTTGGCAGAAAACTGGCGGTAAAGACAAAAAATCTGGAAAGGCTGCAATATTTCTACAAATCACTTGCCGAACTGCGACGTGCCCAGGACAGGATACCGGAGGCGTTTGATTATCTTGCCATCTACGACTCTCTTCGCGACGAAATGTACAACCGTGACAGAAACGAATTCATGGCCGAGTATGAGAAAAAATTCGAACTTTCAGAAAAAGAGCTTGAAACAACTAAAGAAAGACTCCAGCGGAAGCAGGTCCAGGAAAAACTCACTGCAAGCAGGCGAAATTTAACAGGTGCTTTGATAACCATTGCCCTTCTGATGGTCCTTGTGGCGTTGATCGCTTATGCATGGAAACAGCGAAAGGAAAAAAATGAACTGGATCGCAAACACATCGAAGAGATCGATCTGCTTTCGAAAGAACTTCATCACCGGATAAAGAATAATCTTCAGTTGGTTGCAAGTATGCTCTCTATCGAAACCCGAGAACTGGATGCAGCGACACAGGATCGGATAAATAATGTGATCAATGCGATGCAAATTATGTCCCGAATTCATGAGTCACTTTACGGTGAAAATGGTTGGGATAGCCTTGGAGTCAGGGAATTACTTGAAACACTGAAGTCCCAGGGTGAATCTCTGAGGAACGATCTTTCGTGTGAAATGCATTCTCCGGACATCCATATCGATTTGAATACCGGGATTTCTATAGGGTTACTCATCAATGAATTGATGACGAATTCAGTCAAACATGCATTCAACGATTCAGAATATCCGAGAATTGAAGTGACTATTTCACAGGAGAAAGATCATCTTTTGCTAACCTATATGGACAATGGGTCAGGGTTGACAGAGCATGATCGGGCAGATCGTTCTTTTGGAAGCACGTTTTTGAAGGCACTCTGCCGGAAATTGGGGGGTGAGCTTTCTTTGCGAACAGGAAATGGTTATTTTGCGGAATTGAAAATCAGGAAATACAGCTTGTGTTGAAAATTCTTATTGTAGAGGATGATGTATTTGTTCAGGAAGATCTCAGGGAGGTGCTCGAATTCCTGGGTCATGAGGTCATGACATGCTGCGAAAATTATGAGGAGGTTGTAACATTTATCGATATCGGTGAGGCACCAGACCTTGCCTTTATTGACATACAGTTGAGTAGTTCATTCGATGGAACGGACGTGGCTGAACTTTTGAGAAAGCGGACAACTGCTCAGATCATATTCCTGACCTCACTTTCCGATGAAAGAATTCTGCACAAAGCCAAGCAGTTAAGGATTGATGGGTATCTCCTTAAACCATTCAAAGCTGAAGATATCAAAGTGTCATTATCGATGCTCCAGATCCCTCCTGTCTCATCCATAAAGGACCATATCTTTATCCGGTCCGGACATGAACAGATTAAGGTTGTTCTCAATGACATTCTATATGCAGAAGCAGACGACAATTATGTTACGCTGTACTTTTCGGATGGAAGAAAACTTTTGTCGATGACATTGAAGTCACTGGAACTCGTATTACCATCGCCACCTTTTTTAAGAACCAATCGGTCTTTTCTTGTGAACATTGATCATATCCAACGAGTAGGGTCCAATTATGTTATCGTGGGAAACAATGAAATCCCGGTCAACGAGTCTGCTAGGTTGCGATTAAAAGGACTTCTGGAACTCTAACCCACAAAAAAGGAGCTTTCACCTCATTAAGTCCCTGATTCACCCAATTTAATTTTGCCGTACAGGACTCTGATGTAATCTTGCACAGAATTAAAACATAGTCAAGATGAAAAAAACCATCGCTTTTATATTTTGTGCGTCGCTGTATTACTGTTCTTTGGCACAATGGCAACAGTTAGGAACTTCCTATTTAACCACTGACGTCACGGATAATATTTCCATGGACATGGATAACTCGGGGGCTATCTATGCGGCATTCAAACCATTTACCGATAATCAGTTGTACGTCAAAAGATATACCGGTGGAAGCTGGGTTCAAGTCGGTGCGAGCAGTGCATCAACAGATCCAATTGCAGAAGGAAATATGGTGTTAGGTGCAGATGGCTTACCTGTTGTCGTATACAAAAAATACAATGACAGTATTGTGGTCAGGAAATTCGACGGGACATCCTGGCAAACAGTTGGTGCGGGACCATTCGCGAAAGGGGATTATCCGAGAATAGCGGTGAACAGTGCCAATGTTATCCATGTTGTCTTCAATAATAGAGCAGTGTTTCCGTGGGGAACTTCCGTGTACAAATTTGAAGGGGGAAGTTGGGGCCCATTGCATTCTCAGTATATTGAAAACTTACAATCAAGTTATACGGATATTGCATTCGATTCCAATGACAATGCAGTTGTATCCTTCAGACGCGAATCGACCGGGCAGATGTCGGTTTTCAAATCCAATGGCACCGGATGGCAAACCGTGGGCAATGCACAATTCACACCGACAGGAACATATTTTGGCAGATTGAGTATTGATAATAACGATGTACCCTATGTCACATTTTCGGTATTAGCATCCAATAATGCAGGTTCCGTGATGTATTTGAATGGATCAACCTGGGATTATCTCGGATCTCCGGGGTTCACGATCGATCCTGTTGATTACAGTCCTTTGGTATTTGATGATTCAAATGTTCCTTATATTGCTCTGGAGAACGGTTCAACCAAATTGATGCGTTATGAGTCATCAAGCTGGCAACAGGTCGATGTTAGCCCTGGGCTCGGGGGTGAGCATGATCTACTTTTCAATCAGTATGGAAATCCGGTACTTGCGTACACTGATCTCTATCAGAATTATAAATTGATTGCTAAACAATTGTGTTCTCCAGTATCTACAGATCAAACGGTCACTATCTGCAGCGGAGATGTTTATGAAATTGGAGGTCAGGAGTATAGTGTTTCCGGAA
This sequence comes from Flavobacteriia bacterium, assembly GCA_046301895.1. GTDB lineage: Bacteria > Bacteroidota > Bacteroidia > Flavobacteriales_D > Crocinitomicaceae > M0103. Next base: position 16,328 of record JBKCJG010000074.1, on the reverse strand, counting down.
ATTACCAACTAACACTCACCAGGGCGTCCGGATGCGATAGTTTGATCAATTTAACTTTAAATGTATTGTCGGTAAATTCGAGCAGTCAAGAAGTAGCGATTTGCTCGGGTGAAACATTTCAAGTTGGCACATCAACATACACCCAAACGGGTATATACACTACTGTTTTACAATCAGTAAGTGGCTGTGATAGTCTAGTAACAACCCAGCTTCATGTTATTTCCCCAATTACTTCTGAGCAAACGGTAACACTTTGTTATGGCGAAACCTTGCAAGTAGGCACTACTCTTTTATCGAGTCCAGGGACCTATTCTACTGTCATCCAGGCAGCTTCGGGATGCGACAGCACTGTAACAACCATTCTCAGTGTTTTGGAGAACATTGTCAGTGCACAAGATGTAGATCTGTGTTCCGGTGAATCTATCCAGATAGGATCCTCGGTTTACAGTACATCCGGGACTTACACTGATATCTTTACAGCCATTTCAGGTTGTGACAGTACGGTGACAACTACTGTTAATGTTCAGTCTCCAATCACAACAACCGTTACCATGATCGATTTGACCCTCACGGCAGACCAACAAAATGCTTCCTATCAATGGATAGATTGTGCAACACAAAGTCCGATCCAGGGTGAGACGAATCAATCTTTTTCACCGTCTGTTTCAGGGGATTATGCTGTAGAACTAACAATTGGTAGTTGTTCAGCGGTCAGTGAATGCATGAGCATCGATGTTGCAGCACTCAATGAATCGGCTGTTGTTTACAGGATCTATCCAAATCCGACGGACGGAATACTCCTGGTGGATGCGACCCATTACGATCAAGTTCGTGTGACGGATATGGACGGTAGGATACTTATTGATCTCAATCACATTATCGCGCCTCATCAGCAGATCGATCTTTCATTACTTGCTTCCGGAAAGTATATAATTGAATTGCTTTCAAACGAGAGTGTATTCGCCCGATCCGTCGTAGTGAAGCGATAACTACTTAGCCTGCCTTTTCCAAAACAAAGGGGTTGTTCTAATGGACAACCCCTTTCTTCTCATTCGGAGATAACGCAATAAATGGTCATTTGTAACTGATTCAGTTTGCGCAATGCATTGGAAAAGGTTACATGAGAGAACATTTCTTCTTCCCATGTAATCACTTCTTCGTGTGATTCTCCGTAACGCTTTCTTTTTTCGGTATTCAGTAAAGTTGCTTTTTCCTGAATAGCAGCAGGGAGGAGCGCATTCAGAACCGTGATGCTTTCACTCAATTTTTGTAATTGGGGTTTGGCAAGTCCATTCTCCGAGAAAAAGAAACTGTTTGTCTGATTGATCTCTTTGCCAAGGTCTCTCAGAAGGTCTGAAACCTCACAAGGTTCACCGTTATTCATGTGTAGGATGAGTTCTTTTTTGAGTTCTCCGATCCGGGAGATCAATTCGCCCCCTTTTGCGCTTAATTCATCAGAAACCGGCAGTGTATCCGCTGATGTAATGGTCGCCAGTTCGGTCAGTTCAATAAGTTGAAGATCCACCATATTGTCCGAATAATCCGTCCATTTGCTGCTTCTCAGCTGTGTGAGCGCAAATAGTAAACCGATCGCAACTAAGATCAAGACAGAAGAAATGATCGTGTTCAGTTTCGTTTCTTTTTTACGGATACCACTGAAAAAGAAAAGCGGAAGAAAAACGAAGAAAAGGAATCCGAGTGAGGATAGCCACATGATGTTTGCACCCGGCCAATGCATGATCTTGAATAGCGTAGCAAGAGAGATGACAATTCCAAAAACGGTGGCTACTCCCAATGTGATCTTTTCCCGAACAGAATTTGTCTCTTTCGTTTTAAAAATAAAGAGGATGGGTAGGAAGATAAAACACAGTGTGACGATAGAAAGAAGGATCATTGCAGCGGCTCCAGGCCAGTGCATGATCTTGAAAAGTGCTCCTGTGATAAATGTAAATGCCGTAATTCCGGCGCTGATGATCATTGTTCTTTTCATGGCGTAATAATGTTTAAAGCGTGTTAATAATTCAGTTTCCTCCTGGATCTCGCGCAGTTCACGTTTGAAGAACCGGGGCAGTATTTTTTTATAATGACCTTGAAAATCTGCAGGGTCATTCAGTTCCTCTTCCAGTACACAACAGATATGGTCGAGCAGGTTAAACCGAAGTTCTTCCAGCAGGATCCCTTTCCGTTCGAGGTCTTCGAGGATATACTGTACCTGTTCTTCATTGAGAACGATCATGTTATCCAAGCTTTGGTTTCAGATCCAGCAGCGTGATCATCGTAGCGATGAAATCTGTGAACTCGTTCACCTTTTCAGAAGCGATCTTGCGGCCGCCGGGAGTGATCGTGTAGTATTTTCTGAGGCGGTTCCCTACATTCACCAGCTCAGTGGTCAGGATCCCCTGTTCTTCCAGTGCATGCAATGTAGGATACAACGCGCCTTCTGTCAGTTGGATCTTCCCTCCGGTCATGTCCTTCACTTTTTGCGTTAGTTCATACCCGTACATCCGTTCATTCTCCGAGAGCAACTTTAAAATGATCGTTTTTAAAGTTCCTTTGATCAATTCTGATGAATACATAATGTCAATTTATACAAAAGTAACAAATATACCTAAGAAAATTAGGTAATGTTTATATTTTATTTTTAAGAGGTATCATAAATAGTGAGAAATGCAGGAGAGAATTAACAAAAAGGCCATTCAAACTGCGAATCAGAATTTGATTGCCCTCGATTAACCTAAAATCTAAAAGAAGTTAAAAAAACTGAGTATGTAACAAAACAGCTATTTGTTATTAAAGGAAGAATTACTTTTGATCCATGAGAAAAGTGCTCCATGTCCTCTTATTGCTGATCGCAACGGTTCATATATCATTCGGACAGGAACGTGATACCATGCACGTCGATGCAACTATACCCAAAGTCTTTATGATCTGTGATTTCTGTGACATGGATTATTACAAGAACGAAATTGCACACCTTGTTTTCGTGCGGGATCAACGATTGGCCGATTTTACAGTGTTGTTTCGTGTCATAAACACCGGTAGTGGTGGCAATGAGTATACGTTGGAGTTCAGTGGGAAAAATGGTTATGAAGGCATAACAGTTCAGGAAAAATTCAATTCTACACCGAACATGTCACAGAACATTATTCGGGAAGGGCTGCTTGCTTCGCTTAATCGGGGATCGTTGCATTATCTCATTCACAGTCCACTTGCGCCCAACATTGCATATGAAGTAAAAGGACTGAACAACGGACAGCCGGCTGATTCTATCCGTGATAAATGGAACCTCTGGATCTTTAATATCAATACGAACCTTTTTGGAAGCGGACAGGAATATACCAGTAATCTTTCTTTAGGAGCCAATTTTTCAGCAAACCGAACCTCAGAAAAGAACCTCTTTGAAACGGGATTCTGGTACAACAAGAACAGTTCTGTTTTCAAGATCGAAGGACAGGATCCTATCAGGTATGACATTCTTGAATACGGCATATACAGTCAGGATGCCATTTCACTTGGGAAGCACTGGGCAGTTGGTTACAATTCAGGAATTTATGCTGCAACGGTCTCGAATCTCCGATCAAACCTGATTATCGCTCCTACAGTAGAGTATAATATTTTCCCCTATTCAGAAGCCACGGAAAAACAATTTCGTTTCAATTATCAACTTGGTATAAGGCAGTCTTCCTATGAGGAACCGAGCTACCGGAACCAGATGTCCGATTTATTTCTTTCACAGTTCTTCAACATTCGATACCGGCTCGTAAAGAACTGGGGTAATATCGGCATGGGAGTCGGTTTACTTCATTTGTATGATACGGAACATTTCTACAATCTGAACTTTGCGCCCTCCATCTCCTGGAATATCTTTAAAGGATTGAACTTCAATGTTCAGGGTAGCTATTCCATAGTACGCGATCAATATTTTCTGAAGCTCGATGATGCAACGTCTACTGAGATCATAACGGGGCAGACTCAGTTGAAATCAGCCTATAACTTCTTTGTTGCGATGGGGATCAATTATTCTTTCGGTTCGATCTATAATAACGTGGTGAACGTGCGTTTTCAGGGAATCTATTGAGGTTCTCCGGCTACCCATTTCGAGCGAAAGAAAGGTCTTTCTCAAACCTTTCCATGCTACGCTTGTTCTTTTAAAAAAATAACCATGGCTTTACGACGGATTGATCGCTCGGATATTGAAAAAATGGACCGTATTCAGCGGCTTAATTTGGTGAATAGTTGTACCGGATATAAATCCGCTAATCTCATCGCAACGATTTCCAACGAAGGAAGAACCAATGTTGCCGTATTCTCGAGTGTAACACATTTGGGAAGTGATCCCGCATTGATCAGTTTTATACTGCGGCCGACTACTGTTCCGCGGCACACTTATCAGAATATCAAGGAATACGGTTATTTTTCGATCAATCATGTAACGGAGGAGCAAATTGCAGATGCCCATCACACTTCAGCTGCTTATCCGGAAGAGATCAGTGAATTTGACCAAACGAACTTACAACCCGTTTACCACAGTGATTGCCCAGTGCCTTTTGTGAAAGGGAGTCCTGTAAAATTGCTGTGCAAGTATGCAAATGAGTACATGATACAAGAAAACGGTTGCCTTCTTGTTGTCGCATCCATAGAAGCTGTTTTTTACGAAGAGGAACTGATGACTTCCGATAAGTGGCTCCAACTTGATAAAGGGAAGGTTGTTGCAATAACCGGTTTAGATGGTTATGCTTTACCCCAATTACTGGAGCGATTTGCGTATGCACGACCGAAGTGATTGTGCATCTTTCGATTCAAGCGCTCATTCCCACATTGAAACTACCATCGAGCAGCAGCCTGCCATCTCTTGTTGCAGAGGATCCCGGGACAGTGAATCCTTTGATCACTCCTGTTTTTCCCTTTTGAATCAGGTCGAGGAGTTGCGTTTCGGTCAGTTTTTTCCCGAGTAGTTCGAATGGGATCTTAAAACCACATTCCTTGAAATTGCCACAACCAATGGCCGTTTTTCCTTTCATGAGTTTGGCGGATTTGCATTTTGGGCAATCCAGTGTTTCTAGAGAAGGTTTTTCCTTCGGAGCTTTTGGTGCACGTGCTTTCTTTTCTCCCGCGGATACCGCAGCGACCGGTTCGACCTGAATCTTGCGATGATTATTGAAAATAACTTCGTCGGTTACATCGCGTACCATTTTGAAAAGCTCCTGTTTAAAGGTGTCCAACTCATATTCTCCCTTTTCGATCAGGCGAAGTTTTCGTTCCCAGTTACCGGTCAGCTCGGGGCTCTTTAACAGATCGTTCTGTATTGTATCGATAAGATCCATGCCGGTCTGCGTTGCCAGTATATTTTTGCGATTCTTCTCGATGTATTTTCGTCGGAACAATGTTTCGATGATATTAGCACGTGTAGATGGTCGTCCGATACCGTTGTCCTTCATCAGTTCCCGCATTTCTTCGTTCTCTACTTGCTTTCCTGCCGTTTCCATGGCACGCAGCAAGGTTGCTTCGGTATATGGTTTCGGTGGTGATGTTTTGCCTTTGTGGACAAGGGGAGCATGCGGGCCTTTTTCTCCTTCTGTGAATGAGGGAAGCACGCGCTCCTCATCATTCGAACCTTGAGCATGGAGCATAGAACCTGGATTTGATTCTTTTATAGCATCCCGTCCATGTTCCATGTTCGATTTTCTATTCTCTTCATACACTACTCTCCATCCAGGTTCCAGGATCTGCTTCCCGGTTGCTTTGAAAACGAGTGTGCCCACTTGCCCCAGCACCATCGTATTACTGACCTTACACTCCGGATAGAATACAGAAATGAATCGCTTTGCGATGAGATCATAGATTTGATTTTCGGCTGGCGTGATCCCGCTTGGATTCACACCGGTTGGGATGATCGCGTGGTGATCGGTCACTTTCTTATCATCGAAAACTGCCTTTGATTTCGGGATCGGTTTCTGAAGCAATGGATCTGTGAAACGCTTATAATATTGCATGTTTCGAAGAATCCCTTCTACTTTCGGGTAAATGTCTTCGGACAGATAGGTTGTATCGACACGCGGATAGGTCACGATCTTTTTTTCGTAGAGGCTTTGAACATTCTTTAGAGTATCATCGGCAGAAAACCCAAACTTTTTGTTGGCTTCTACTTGTAAACCGGTAAGGTCAAATAATCTGGGATTTCCTTCTTTCCCTTCTTTTTGCTCAAAGGAAGTGACCTCAAATTCATGTTGCTTGAGGTATTCCAGTCCCTTGTTTGCCTTTTCTTCGTTGGTGAGTCGTTCGATCTGGCAGAGGAATTCGGTGTCGCGGTAAATGGTCTTCAATTCCCAGTATTCCGAAGAGGTAAATGCGTTGATCTCTTTTTGACGTTGGACGATCATTGCCAGGGTAGGGGTTTGAACCCGACCGATCGAAAGCGTTGCTTTTCCCTGACCAAATTTTTTCGTAAATGCTCTTGTTGCATTGATCCCCAGCAGCCAGTCACCGATAGCACGAGCGGAACCTGCTGCGTAAAGATTGTCGTATTGTTTGGCATCTTTCAATTTCCTGAAACCTTCTTTGATCGCCTCCTCGGTAAGAGAGGAAATCCACAAACGTTTGATCGGTTTGTTGCATTTTGCCTTCAGAAGAACCCATCGTTGAATTAATTCTCCTTCTTGCCCGGCATCCCCGCAGTTGATCACTTCAGTGCACTGGGTCACCAGATTTTCGATGCATTTGAATTGTTTCTGGATTCCGTTATCATCAACTACTTTGATCCCAAAGTTTGGAGGTATGATCGGTAAGTCTTCCAGTTTCCAGTATTTCCAGTTCTCTTTGTAATCATGTGGTTCTTTCAACGTGCACAAGTGACCGAAGGTCCAACTGACCCAATAGCCATTCCCTTCCCAGTAGCCATCCTTTCTGGACCTGGCTCCTAAGATCTCAGCGATGTCTTTCGCTACTGACGGTTTTTCGGCGATACAGAGGATCATATTTTTTTATTACCACGGAGGCACAGAGCACACGGAGTTATGTGTTTTGCGTCTCTCAATTCATTTTTTAATGTAATGCCGGACCGTAAAAGCTGCTTCATTCTTTTCATCTTTTGGCCAGCTCAGGATCTCGTGTACGGTCCATTTGTCTTCATCGAATTCGGGGAAGAAGGTATCAGCACCGTACACTTCATCCACGTGGGTGATGTACATTTCATCCACACACTTCAGGTCCAGTGCCTGTCGGTAGATCTCACCGCCACCGATAATGAAAACAGTGCGTTCCGTCTCTCCTTCATAGAATGCGAGACAATCTTCCAATGAATGAAAGACCTGACAGCCTTCAGCTTGAAAAGATGTATTTCTTGTCAGAACGACATTCTCTCTGTTTGGCAAGGGGCGAAAACGTTCAGGGATGGAGTCGTAATTTTTGCGACCCATCACTACTATTTGACCGGACGTTGTTTCCTTGAAGAACTTCATATCAGCAGCCAAGTGCCACATCAGGTCGTTGTTCTTCCCGATGCCTCGTTCCTTATCCATTGCCACGATCAGTTTTATAGCCATTCAGAATTAGATTTAAATATAAGTTATGAGAAAGAACAAGGACCGCTTCGCTAATGGATCACTAACCATTCATAAAACATGCGCTGTGTTCGTTGTTCTTTTCTCCTTTTTCATGTCAGACAGCCACCGCTCCCTTGATATGCGGGTGCGGGTCGTAACCCACCAACTCAAAATCTTCGTAGCTAAAGCCAAAGATATCGTTCACGTTCGGATTGATCTTCATCGTTGGCAGCGGTCGGCATTCCCTGGATAGTTGCAGTTCAACCTGCTCCAGGTGATTACTGTATATATGGGCATCGCCGAAGGTGTGAACGAAATCACCAGGTTCGAGATCACACACTTGCGCAAGCATCATCGTTAACAGCGCATAGGATGCAATATTGAACGGGACACCGAGAAACGTATCGGCACTTCGCTGGTACAGTTGACAACTCAATTTACCATTAGCCACATAAAACTGAAACAAGGTGTGACAAGGAGGAAGCGCCATGTTGTCTACATCGGCCACATTCCATGCCGAAACAATGTGTCTTCTTGAATCCGGATTATGCTTCAATGAATGCACCAATTTTGTGATCTGATCGATCGTTCCGCCATGACCGTCGGGCCAGCTTCTCCATTGATGCCCATAAACCGGACCCAGATTTCCGCTCTCATCCGCCCACTCATCCCAGATCGAAACGTTGTTGTCTTTCAGGTATTTGATATTTGTATCACCCTGAAGAAACCAAAGCAATTCGATAATGATCGACCTCAGGTGAAGTTTCTTGGTTGTGACAACCGGAAATCCTTCGGAAAGATCAAAGCGCATCTGGTAACCGAATGTGGAGATCGTTCCCGTTCCGGTACGGTCTTCTTTGCGGGTTCCTTTCTCGAGAATGTGCTTTAAAAGATCGTGGTATTGTTTCATTGTTCGTTGACGTTTTCGGATGTCGAAGTTACGAAATTTGATGTCGTGTTCCATTTGGAAGTTATCAAGAAAATGGAAGAATTATTAACTGAACCAAGCGCTTTCCGACGTTCATTAGATTCTGTTATTTTTATCGGCAGACATCCTGTCGAAATCCGTTGCGTAGGATCTATTGTCTGAAACAGGTATTTATTCGTGTTGTTTTTATTTTCATCACGGGTATCTTTTGTATCTTTCCACACAATTAACAGCATACCATAAACAGGTACTTTTCCATAAAAACCCATGAACATCCTGACTAAATTTCCGAAAGAGCGGATCGAATTGCCTGAAGCCTACCAGAAGATCTACGAACAGCATTATCTTAGTAATCGCGAAGGGAAATACAAGACGACCTCCCTATCCCAGAAACTGGAATCATGGATGCACAAGAAGGTGGCTGCTGATATAAAAGGTTCAGCAGATCCGCGTTCAACACTGGAGATTGGTGCCGGAACATTGAATCAGTTGCAGTTCGAAGAGCGTGTCGGGAATTATGACATTGTTGAACCGTTCAGAGAATTGTACGAGGGTTCTCCTCTTTTGTCCCGAGTGGACCAAATTTATGCCGACATTTCAGAAATTCCCTTCGATAAAAAGTATGACAGGATCACCACTGTAGCAACTTTTGAGCACATTATGGACTTACCATTTGTAGTTGCTCATGCAGCGAAACATCTCCAGGAAGGCGGTAGTTTGAGGGTTGCGATCCCCAATGAAGGCACGATCATGTGGAGAATGGGAACCATGATTACCGGAGCAGAGTTCAAGAAGAAATACGGGCTCGACTATCAGGTTCTCATGCGCTATGAACACGTCAATACTGCGGCAGATATCGAGGGTGTTCTGAAGTACTTCTTCCACCATGCAAAATGTTCGGTTTTTGGTTTGTCAAAAGGTTTGGCTTTTTACCGTTTCTATGAGTGCAGTGAGGTGAGACAGGACCGCATTGATGCATTTTTCAACGAGCGTTGACCCATAAATTGAAGTCCTTTTTCAGTTCTCAAGTTAAATCCGTTAAATTTGTGTTCATGAGACGATCGATCCTTCTGGGTGTTTTCCTTTTGCCACTGCTGTTGTTAGCACAAAAACAAGTGGACGGCCTCAAAAAGAAGTATTTCGGCACATATGAAGGAGAGATCAATTCATTTCAGCTTGATTCGGGGAAAGACCTTGTTTCGGTCGATTCAACAGGTGTATCTGTTGAGATAGGAGATTCGACCGTATTCATCACAATTGGCAAGAACCTATTAAGAGGAAAGTACACGGTCCTGTTCGAAGCGAAGACCTATTTCCTTCTTGACTGCCGCATGGATGGGCAGCTTGCCGGTGAACGTATAGTCGTTTACAAGAAGGGTAAAAAGATCTCAAGAGATGGTTTGTACCCGCAACCAAATGCATTTTTATACAAAAGAAAGAACTAGGCCTTGATCAGTTCGGCAGGCTCACTGTAAATGTTGTTCCTTCGCCCACCTTGCTTTTTACATCGATCTTTCCACCATGTGCATCGACGATCAGTTTCACATAGTACAGGCCGAGTCCAAAGCCTTTGACATTGTGCAGGTTGCCTGTGGGAACACGGTAGAACTTATCGAAGATCATTTTGACGTCCTCCCGTTTCATTCCTATTCCGTTGTCCACAAATTCTATGATCAGGTGTCGCTTTTCGTTTCGTGTCCGAACCGCGATATCTGGCGTATTTTCACAGTACTTCACGGCATTATCCAGCAGATTATAGACGACATTGGTGATATGAACAGGATCCGCCTTGATCTGAAAATCGGCCGCATTCAATTCCAGCTGTATTTTGCCTCCCTGTTCCAGTTGATTGATATCGAAATTCTCCTTTGCTTCGGTCAATAATTCATGGATATTCATTGTTTCCCTCTTGAGGACCAATTCTTCCTCGTCAAGTTTAGCGACGTTGAGTACGCGTTCTACCTGATTTTCCAGTCGCTTATTTTCTTTGTAGATAATTCCCGCATAGCGTTTCAGTTTTTCCGGTTCATCGGAAAAATCTGATCGCAGTAACATTTCACTGGATAGGCCTATGGTAGAGATCGGGGTTTTGAGCTCATGCGTCATGTTATTGATGAAATCTGTCTTCACTTCAGAAAGGCGTTTTTGCCGCAGAATCACAGTTATTGTGTATCCGAAAAAGATCAGCACCAGCACAACGATTATCGATACGTAGATCCATGGAGAGATCAATTCACCGGGTTCTTCGATCGACTTTGCGACGACATTTGGAAACACCACCGTAAAATAGTGACCATCCTTTTTCCAGGGGAGTTTGGCCGAGGTTATCCCAAGAGATGTATCCGAAACGGGAGCATATCCGGTGGCTTCTGAGAACTTGATCAAATTCCCAAAAACAATTGAATCACTGAAACAGTCGTAGATGCCGTACTGAAAATCCTGGTGAATGTTTTGATCGTAGAATTCCCTTTTGAGGAGTGTTTCAAGGTAGAACGGATGTAGCTCCTCATTGATATCGACGGAAAAGTAATTCGAACGGATCTGTTTTACTGCTCCGTAGAGGTCAGAGCTATCTTCTTTCTGAGTGGAAATTTCCTCTAATACATCCCTCAAAGCGATGTGCGCTTGTTCTGAGAATTGTTTGAGGTTGAGGCTATCTTCTTTTTCCTGGATCGCAATATTCGTCTGTTGCATTGCGAGTGTCTTTCGCATCCAGACCATTTGCACAACAAGAATACTTGCCAGGGATATGATCCCCAGGATCACAACGGCATTGATATTCTTGCGTTTCATCCTTTATGCTTAGTAGGTATCCATCGATGGATCTATCTCATTTGCCCAGGCTAGAATCCCACCTGTCAGATTATAGAGATTTGTGAATCCGTAGTTCTGTTCCAGAAAACCGATCGCATTTCCACTTCGGGCCCCTGAACGGCAATGTACAACAACTTTTTTGTTTCTGGAAATGGCGTCGATATTGTTCGGAATCTCAGCCAGTGGGATCAGCTCGGCTCCAAGTGTGCATATTTCAGCTTCAAAGGGTTCTCTCACATCGATCAACTGGAATTCCTCCGAGTTGTCGATCATTTGCTTTAATTCGTGCACGTTTACTGACTTCATAATTGCTACGGTTGAAATGAAACAATGTTCCCGGTGTACTTAGAATCCCTGGACTCCGTTAACGGTCGTGTATTTGAGAATATTCTTCTTGTCCGGATAAATACGAGCGAAAGCGGACTGGACAGCCAACGTACCTTCATGGAAACCACAAAGAATCAATTTGAGTTTGTTTTCATACGTATTGACGTCGCCGATAGCGTAGATTCCCGGGATATTCGTTGAATAGTCAAGTGTATCCACTTTGATCGCATTCTTTTCGATCTCAAGTCCCCAGTCAGCGATCGGTCCAAGACTTGGTTTCAATCCAAACAGCGGAATGAAATGGTCTGTTTCACGAATCAACTCACCATCCTTCTGATGTGTAATGGTAATGCTTTCAACTTTTCCATCCCCATTAATTCCGGTAACTTCTGCTTCGGTAACCAGGTTTATCTTCCCTGATCCTGCCATGTCGATCACTTTTTGAACGGAGTCGAGGTGCCCTCGGAAGGAGCTGCTTCTGTGGACCAGCACAACTTCTTTTGCGATGTTCTTTTCTGCCAGAAAGATGGACCAGTCAAGTGCAGAGTCACCGCCTCCCGCGATCACACATCGCTTACCCCTGTAAAATTCAGGATCTTTGATGATGTATTCAACGCCCATGTCTTCATAATCAACAATATTATCGATCGGCGGCTTGCGCGGTTCAAAGACACCCAACCCCCCGGCGATTATAACGATCGGAGCTTCGTGTTTCGTTCCCTTCACTGTTGTAACAATGAATTTACCATCATCCGTTTTGTCAATCGTCATGGCTGCTTCCCCCAGCGTGAATCCCGGTTTGAAAGGTGCAGCCTGTTCCATCAGGTTGTCGATCAATTCTCCGGCAAGAATACTTGGAAAACCAGGGATATCGTAGATCGGTTTTTTCGGGTAGATCTCGGAGCACTGTCCACCGGGTTGAGGAAGTGAATCGATCAAGTGGCAACGAAGCTTTAAAAGTCCGGCTTCAAAAACGGTAAACAGCCCAACAGGACCTGCTCCGATGATGATAATATCTGTTTGGATCATTTTTTTTGTTTCAAAAACGGTGCAAAGTTAACGATTAGTTACCTAACAGAGAAGTTATCTGATTGTTTATTAAAGATGCAGACATGCACGAATTGCCCGAATTCCGGTTTGTATATTCATGGCGATTCAGATATATCGCTTTGCGAACTCCCACATCACAACACCTGCACATACTGAAACGTTCAGGCTGTGTTTTGTGCCGAACTGCGGAATCTCGATCACATGATCGGACATATCGACAACTTCCTGATCCACGCCATCCACTTCATTCCCGAAAACCAGTGCGAATCTGGTGCCTTCCAATCCTTGTGTGTTTTGAAGAAACGTTGTTTTTTCCGTTTGCTCGATCGAACAAACAATTGTTCCCAGAACTTTCAGTTCACTAATTAATTCGACGATAGATCTGCGGTACTCCCAGTTGACCGTTTCAGTTGCACCCAATGCTGTTTTTTGAATGTCCCGGTGAGGTGGATTCGCAGTGATGCCACACAAGTAAATCTTTTCAACATTGAATGCATCCGCCGTTCTGAAAAAGGAACCGATATTGTTCAGGCTTCTGATATCGTTTAGAATAACGATGATTGGAAATTTTTTTTGAAGCTTGAATGCCTCTTCAGATATGCGATCCAGTTCCCACAATTTCAGTTTTTTATTCATATTGTTGAAAATAAGGTTCCCTGATTTTTTGATGACTTCAACGTTGCTTTTACCTTTATGGTGCAAAAATCACAAAATCATTCGATTTGGCGGCTAAAAAGGAAGAAAAAACAGCAGCGGAGACCCCGTTGATGAAGCAATACAATCAGATCAAGGCAAAGCATCCTCAGGCATTGTTGCTCTTCCGTGTCGGTGATTTTTACGAAACTTTTGGAGAAGACGCGATCAAAGCCTCCAAGATCCTCGGCATCATTCTTACCAAACGCGGAGCCGGATCCTCCTCAGAAATAGAACTGGCGGGTTTTCCGCATCATTCACTTGACTCCTATTTACCAAAATTGGTTCGTGCGGGTCAACGTGTTGCCATCTGTGATCAGCTTGAAGACCCTAAATTGACAAAAACCATTGTCAAAAGGGGAGTCACTGAACTGGTTACACCCGGAGTGTCGTTCAATGATCAGGTCCTTGATCAGAAAAAGAATAATTTTCTGTGCGCCATCCATTTTGATAAGACCGAGCATGGGATCGCATTTCTGGATGTTTCTACGGGAGAATTTCTCCTTGCACAAGGCAACCGGGATTACATCGATAAGTTGACGCAGGGTTTCGAGCCTACCGAGATTGTGTATCAAAAGAATCGTTCCGCCGAATACCGTGAGTTGTTCGGCGATCGTTTTTACACCTATCGCCTGGAGGATTGGGTCTTCACAGCTGATTTTGCAAACGATTCACTGAACCGACATTTTGAAACAAAATCGTTGAAAGGTTTCGGTGTTGACGGACTGCACCTTGGGGTTGTGGCTGCCGGCGCGATTCTGCACTATCTTTCTGAGAATCAGCATAACCGATTGGGACATATAACTTCGATTTCCCGCATAGAAGAAGAGCGTTATGTCTGGCTTGATCGGTTTACGGTTCGCAATCTCGAACTGATCTCCTCGCCGCATGAAAACGCAACGACACTTTCAGATGTTCTGGACAGAACCTATACGCCAATGGGAGGCCGAATGATGAAGCGCTGGATCGTGCTCCCACTCAAAGATGAAAAGCCGATCACAGAAAGACTGGAAGCAGTCAGCTATCTAAAAACAGAAGATGTGATCGCCTACGAGATCGGCGAAAGGTTGAAAGAGATCGGCGATATTGAACGACTGATTTCAAAGGTTGCAGTGGGTAAAGTCAATCCGAAGGAAGTAATCCAGCTGAAGAGGACTCTGCGTCAGGTTGGGCCCTTAAAAGAACTCTTATCAAATACGGACCGCGCGTTGCTGAAAAAGATCGCTGACCAATTAAATCCCTGCAACAAACTGATCGACCTGATCGAAACGACATTGGTTGATGAACCTGCCGTTCAGGTCGGAAAAGGTTTTGTAATTCGCGGAGGCTGTGACCCCGATCTGGATGATCTGAGGGCCATCTCCATGAATGGCAAGGATTACCTGGAGGAACTTCAGAACAGAGAATCGGAGCGGACCGGCATACCGAGTTTGAAGGTAGCATTCAACAATGTTTTCGGGTACTACCTCGAAGTGAGAAACACCCACAAGGAAAAGGTCCCTGCAGAGTGGATCCGTAAGCAAACGCTGGTGAATGCAGAGCGTTACATAACCGAAGAATTAAAGGAATATGAATCAAAGATCCTTGGCGCTGAGGAAAAGATCCATGCCATAGAATCAAAAATGTTCCAGGATCTTGTATTCAGCATGGCGGATTACATTCAGCTCATTCAACATGATGCGTTTCTGGTTGCTCAGCTTGATTGTTTGCGCTCATTTGCGGTTGTTGCCAACGAGAACAATTACAACAAACCGGAGATCAATTCCGGCTATGCCTTGAAGATCGAAGAAGGAAGGCATCCGGTGATAGAGCGCCAGATGAAACATGGTGAAGAATATATTGCAAATGACGTTTTCCTTGATAATGAGCGTCAACAGATCATTATGATCACCGGTCCAAACATGAGTGGTAAGAGTGCCATCCTGAGACAAACAGCTTTGATATCGCTAATGGCTCAGATAGGATCTTTCGTGCCGGCATCCAAAGCGGAGCTCGGACTGGTTGACAAGGTATTTACAAGAGTTGGCGCAACGGATAATATTTCATCGGGTGAGTCGACTTTCATGGTTGAAATGAATGAAACAGCGAGTATTCTGAACAACTTGTCGGACCGAAGTCTGATCCTCCTGGATGAAATAGGCAGGGGGACCAGCACGTATGACGGTATATCCATCGCATGGGCAATAGCGGAGTACCTTCACGAAAATCCGAAGTCAAAAGCCAAAACACTCTTTGCAACACATTATCATGAATTGAACGAGATGACCCATAAGTTCGACCGAATAAAGAACTTTAATGTATCGGTGAAAGAGGTTGGAACGAAGATCCTGTTCATGCGCAAACTGGTATCCGGAGGAAGCGAGCATTCCTTTGGGATCCATGTGGCTAAATTAGCCGGAATGCCTCCGCAGGTTCTGTCGCGCGCAGAGATGATGTTGAAGGAACTTGAATCCACTCACAACATGTCGGAGGGAAGAGACAAAACAAAGGACAAGGTAAAGGCTGCCGCATCCTCTCCGAATATGCAGTTGAGTTTTTTCCAGTTGAATGATCCGGTGCTCGAGCAGATCCGAGAAGAGTTGGTATCGATCGACATCAATACCCTTACGCCAGTTGAAGCACTTATGAAGTTGAATGAGATAAAAAAGCTTACAGGCGGATAATTTTTTCAGAAAAAATTCGAAAAAACTTTGTTGCAATTTTAGAAATACTTTTTACATTTGTCGCCCGTTGCAAAGCGATGTAACGTTGAATTGAATAAGCGAGAGTAGCTCAGTTGGTAGAGCACGACCTTGCCAAGGTCGGGGTCGCGGGTTCGAATCCCGTCTCTCGCTCCAAACAGATTGGGAGCACTTGTGCTCCTTTTTTGTTCCGAAACAGGATGCTCGGATGGTGGAATCGGTAGACACGCCGGACTTAAAATCCTGTGGGCATTTGCCCGTGCGGGTTCAAGTCCCGCTCCGAGTACTAAAACC